>CANIAP010000001.1 GCA_947465765.1 bacterium
ATTTGTCTTGATGGCCGTCGGTAGTGCGGGTGGTCATGGTGAGGGTGAGGTTACCAGGATCGTCGGTGTATTGGAATTGGGTTTCGGCAGAGGAACGCCCGGTTTGCGTGGTTTTTTGGGTGAGGCGACCTCGGTCATCGTAGGTGTTGCTGGTTTTGTTGCCGTTGATGTCGGTCTCAGTGGCGACCCATGCAGAGTTGGGGAAATAGGTTTTGGCGGTGGTCCATTTGAGGTCTTGGATCGTCGTTTGAACGGGGGCGATGCCGTTGCTGTACGTGGTTTTGGTGATATGTCCCAATGGGGTTTTGACTTGGGTGACGTTGCCGTAGGGATCGTATTGGTATTCCGTGGTGGCGGGGCCGGCCGGTGTGGCGAGTGTCGCGACGAGGATATTGCCTTTGCCTTCGGTATCGTAGGTATATTGGGTGTCGTTGAATCGTTGGCCGTCAGCCTCGATCCAGGTGTGTTTGGGTTTGTTGAGGACGTTGGTGGTCATAAATATGGGGCTGCGTTCATATTCCACCTTGGTGGTTTTGGCGGGGGTGTTGGGTGCCGTTTCAATCACGGTTTGGGGGAATCCGTACTCGTCATAATCCTGATAAGTAGTGGACCGTTGGAACCCTTTTTGGTTCACGATTTTACGGGTGGGGCGACGGAGGGTTTTGTCCCAAATGGTGGTGGTGGCAAACCCAATGGGGTTGAGTTCCGTGACGGGGAGGCCGTCGTCGAATAGGGAGGTACTGTCGTTGCCATTGGGGTCGGTGATGGTGATTTTGGGGAAATAAAAGACCCGTTGGGTGGAACTGGATGGCCCGTGTAATGGAATAAATGGCGCGTATACAGCTGCGCGATCGTACCCCCCATAGCGCCATTTTTGGGTGATCGATGGGCCTGAACTGGGTCCACTTAATGAGCGTTGAGTGACGACGAATGAACTAAATTTGCTGTCCTCGGCATCCGTCAGGTCACTACGAAGTTGCTTGGCACGAGCAAATTGATAGTCGAGATGGAGGGTGAGGCCGGTGGATTGGGTAATGTCAGACAACAAAAACCCTTCGTTGTCGTAAGACGAAGGCGAGTCCTGATCATAATCAAAAGAAAACGATGACGATAAGTACCCGTCGGGCCCCGTTTTGGTTCCCGACTTTGGTGTTGGGAAATAGTAAGTGTATGTGTAGGTTTCATGGTCGCCGCCCGGCTTTAAAACCCCGATTAAACGGCCATAGCGATCATATTCATAGGTCACCCGTTGGGGGCCGTTGGGACCGATATATTCCAAAGCTGAAATACGACTATAGTTGTCGGATTCTGCCTCAAATGCATACTCAATACGTTTTTGGCGGATTTTAGTAACCTTGGTGGTTTGGTGGGTGCGGGGGTCTTCAACGTCCGCTGTATATTCTTCGGGTTCGTAGGTTTCTTTGATGGTGGGTTGAAGGGGTTCGACATAACGGATGCGAATTTCATTCCCCGCATTGTCGTACAGTCTAATGGGGCGCATAAATTGATATTGAGAACTGGCGATCCAGTTGCCGGAGTTGGAATCGCTGAGGAAAGCGGAGAGAAGTATATAAACAACCAAACTGGCAGGCGGGTAAAAATAGGTTAATACAAAGGTGATGCCGTTAATCACGGTATTGTAAGCCACCGATTTGGCTGTAATCGCAGCGAGTTGTCCAAAATCAATTTTTTTTAAATTTGACATACTCAGTTCAATCTCACCCTTTTCGTTAAAAATCATGTGGTAAAAGACAGCTATGATGTAGGCCTCGATATACTGTTTGGTAACATCCAAATTGAGTGTCGGTTTGTCCTCTCCTTTTTTTTGTTCGGGTGGATTGGCTGAGGAGGGTGGAGTCGCTGAGGAGGGTGGAGTCGCTGAGGAGGGTGGAGTGCCTGCGGGGGTATTTTTGACCTTATCCATAATGGATGACACTATTTTATGGATTTCTATTCCGACGACATCAACGCCGGATAGAAATTGAAATTGCTCAAGACGGGATGCCAGAGAGCTTATATAAAGCACCGCCCCGTAGGTTTGACGGGGGCTACCAAAAGACTGGCCGGCGATGGCGGGTGAGAGTTCCTCTATATGCTCTGGCACCACATACGGCGCTTTTTTTTCATATTCAAAATGGATTTGGTTGCCTTTGGAATCCTCGATGAGACTGAGATATTCTCCTGTGGTCGTGTTGTCGGTTTGGTACGTGGTATGGACCGATTTTAGGTCGGTTTCAGACATGTGATTGATTCTAAAACGAGTGGTAAAATAATTTTCTTTAAATAAAAATTGTCGGCCATCGGGGAGGGTCAAGATAAATCCGGCCACGTTACGCACCATCTTTGCTTGGTCGCCCCTTACGCAATTGATGTAGTCGGAATCTTCGTATTCTTTGCCGTCTTTGTTTTCTTTGTAGTCTCGCTGAAAACTGTAGTGCCCATCACTGGTTTGGACGATGATAATTTCGGTACGTAGCCAATCTTTTGTTAATGTTCGGGCGCCCCACCAGTCGGCTTTGTAATAATAATAGTTATATTTTATGTAGGATAAACGCCCCGAAATATTGGTTTTCCAGCCATTGCCAATCCACCCGGACCATTGTTCGGGAGTGGCGACTTGCCATTTGAGGGTTTTAAGATCCTGCCCGGCGTAATTATAAAAAGCATCACTTTGGGCCTTACTCCATTTGGGGGAGGCCAGAAATTCTTTCGAGTTATAACTCCGCTCAACGGTCAAATTCATCCCATTTCTTCCGGGGATGGAGACATCGGTTTGCGAATAACTCATTGCACCACTCGCCAAATCGACCGCGCCGCCATTCACAGAGCCAAAGGCATTCATGTTCATCCCTTGGGCGTTAACTTCGGGTTTGGCGGGTGTGGCACCCCCAGAGACGGCGCCATAGGCGGTGATGGGGAGTATGAGTTCCGAGAGGAAAACGACAATGAGGAGAGTGGCGATGGAGCGAATGGTAGACTCTCCCTTCATTGCCCTCCCTCCCCAATCCCAAACACCATCACCCGATGGCGGGCCGCATCCGACACAAACAGCCGCGACTCCAACACACAGACGCCTTCCGGTCGTTTTAATCCCTCGCTAATCAGTTGAATCAGGGTGCCATTTTGTGAAACCACCGCAATCGAATGGGACTCGGGTAACGCGATGTATAGTCGTTTTTGGCGATCAACCGCAAATGCGGATGCCCCGGAAATGGCCAGAATCATCCGTCTATATTTGCCCAATTCGTCATATTCTTTGATGCCATGCTGGTCCAAGATCCAAATCCGTCCGTCGGGGCTGAGCCATATATCCGTTGGGGATGAGAGACCTCCCTCGCTTTGGGGGATTTGCAAAACCTGAGCGCCGGAAGTGTCTAATTTGGAAATTTAATGGGGGTTAATGAGGTGCTGGATTGCCCGTAATCTAAGGTAATTTGTTGAGTTACCGGTTCCGGCAATCGAACGATAATAGGAATGGAATCGGTGTTGGTGGTAGGGGAGGCGAGAATAGATACGCTGCATGTGGCGGAATAGTAATAGGCGTTGGGATTGTCTTTAATGAGTGGGTCCATTGCTGTCGGAGGAATCAATGACCTGGAATATTTTTTTTTGACGCCTTCGTTGAGTTCATCGAGAAGGGTTTGAAGGAGTTGATTTTTGTTTTCTTGGTGTTGAATAACCTGGTCCATGGTCTTTTTCTGGCTGTCCAATTGGTCGAGGCCCTCTTGCGACAATAGTTGATTAAGTGAGAGCAAGGTGACCTGAATCTGATAGTCTAATTCTTGCAACGTTTGAGTCGGGAATGTCGCATCGGTGGTTGGGGGCCAATAGTCTCTAAAGTCCGCCCGTCCGTTTTTGAGATCTAGTATATAAAGACGCCAAGATTCAATCTCTGGCGGAAGGGGGCTTCTGGTGGCGGTTCTAAGTTCACTTCTGTACTATATGATTTCTGCTTCTTGCCCATTTTTTTCGTGTCCTCCGTAGTCTATCTATTCTACTGGTCCACTTTTTGGGGGCAAGCTCACAGGGCCCTACACGGTTAATTTTGTGATTGAACCAGATAAGAAATAGTGACGACCATAATTGAGAGTCCCAATGACTGATCTTGGCCTGAATGAACTCCAAATCCACACGATACGCGGAGTTAAGTTCATGTTGAACCGTGACTTGGCAAGCTTGTACCAGGTTACGGCTTCCTAAATTCAGTCTTTTGACGCAGTATGCGAGGTGAAATCTTAAATCTATATTATGGAGGATCGCGGTGAAACGTTTTGATGTGGTCCACAGCCTTGACGCGGCTCAAAAAATTGACCTTTTATACTTCTTTCAAAATGAATGGTGGACCGACACTCGGACGGAAGAAGATCTCGAAATCATTCTCAGGGGATCGTCCTTTATTGTGGGGATGCTCGATCCTGATGATGGGCGATTGGTCGCATTTTCGCGGGTCCTTACCGACACGTTTATGTCTGCCTATATTTATGACGTGATCGTATTGAGAGGATATCGTCGATCGGGTCTAGGGAAGCTGCTGATCGAAACCACGCTAGCGCATCCGATGATCAAAAATATCAAAAGTGTCGAACTCATCTGTAGCAAAGAACTCCTCCCTTTTTATCAAAAATTTGGGTTTACCACCGACTATGGGTTCTCTGTCCCTGTAAGAAGATGGGTGGATGGTCAATAATTTGGCATAATTTTTTCAAACAGACTATTTAAGGAGAATGAGAATGACAATTCCGGGTAAAAAGCTCAGTATTATTAGTTTTAGTGGGGACTTTGATAAGGCGGTGGCGACGTTTACCCTGGCATCAGGTGCCGCGGCCGTAGGGTATGAGGTTAATATCTTCTTTACGTTTTGGGGGTATAACGCTATCAAAAAGAAGTCGGGTCGGCGATTCCAAGGAGATGGAATTTTAGGTCGATTTTTTAATTTTTTGATGGGGGGCTTTGAACAGTTACCGTTGTCACGGCTGAATTTTTTTGGGATTAGTCCAAAGTTGATGACTTGGATGATGCGGTCCAAAAATGTGGCGACACTTCGGGAATTATTGGATGCTGCAGTGGCCCTTAGAGTGAATTTTTATGCATGCGAAATGTCGGCTGTTATTTTGGGAACGGTAGACACCGATTATATTCATATTAAAGAACGGCTTGGCGTCGCAAAGTTTTTAGAACGAGCTGAAGGTGGGCAGGTGTTATTTATATGAGCACTATTTATGAATTGGATATTACGCGGGACCACTGCCCAATGACCTTCGTCAAAACGAAATTGAAGTTGGAGAGCCTTCCCTGTGGCGCCCGGTTGCGTGTACGACTTAATGCGGGGGAACCCTTAGATAATGTGCCCAAGGCGGTCTCGGAGCAGGGGTATACGGTGATCAGTATTTCTCCAGAAACCGATCTTGTATTTGTTGTTGAAATTGAAAAGGGGTTTTCGGACGATCGGTGATTTCTGCAAGAGGATAGGGGACCTCAGAATAAAGCCGATCAATCGGGAATAGCCCGAGGAGGGCGCCAATCGGGCGGATATACGAGTTGAATGATGCGTCTAGTTCAACGGGAGCGGCTTGTCTCATTGCATCGAATAAAATAGAAAAACAGCGCTGTCTTTGGTGTCGATGGGGGTCGTCGGGGCCGCCCGCGTCGGCAGGGAGATATCCAATGACCCAGTGATTGGAATCGGGGTCGACAAAAAATAGATTACTGAGTTTGACCCATTGTTTGACGCTCTCGGGTTTAGCTTCGTTATAGGCTTTGAAAAGCAACGCAGATTGCGGGACGAATGGATTTTCGGGAGTATATGGGTCGGGTTTATTGCAAAGAGCGTGCAGTAGGCGACTCGCTGTAGAGCATTGTTCGGGGAACGACGTATCTGCGGTGATGATCCACCCCAGGTATCCTGCGAGATTTTGAATCAGTTGATTCCAAAACAATGTGTAAGGATGGTCTTCATGGAATATGTGGCGACTCCTATGCAACTGGTCCAAAATATCGTCGATTTCCGGTGTGTTTTTTCCGGGGGAGGGATGTGTCAGATAGGTGTCGCATACGCGAATGGCGTGATCAATGTCATGGTTTGTAATTGCCGTTGATAGGGTATCAATCACGGACTGAATTTGGGGCTTTTGAATTAAAAATCCGCACCAGCCATCGTGTTCCGTCACAACGGCAGTGTGGCGCAGTGATTGAATTAAGTCGGTGACATCATTTTTCCATTGGATTGAGATGCCACTGAGGATGAGGTAACCCCCGGGACGTACCCAGTCGAGGAGTCGGGATAAAGATCGTTCGATGATGTTCGTCAGGAGGTTCGCGACGACGATGTCGTAATGGGTTGCGGGTTGCCAGGAGAGGACATCCCCTTGGGAGACCGTGATCTTGCACTGATTTTGTTTGGCGTTTCTCCGGGTTTTTCGGACGGATGCAGGATCGATATCCATCGCGTCGACGGACCGAATTCCCAGTTTTGAGGCCAGTATGGCTAAAACGCCGGTACCCGTTCCAGCATCTAATGCGGAAGTAAAATCGGATGTTCCTGAGAGCTGAGCAAGAAATTGTCCGCAGAGTTGGGTGGTCGGATGGTAGCCATCCCCAAAGGCATCTCGGGGATCAAGGCAAATAGTAAGTCCGGACAATTGGCGATCGGGTGGGTGTAAGGAGGAGGTAATCCAGACGCCTGGGAGGAGCTCGATAGGGGCTCGGTCCTCATGGGTCGTGTATTTCCATTCCGTATTGCGCACCAGGGTTGGAATAGTCGTGATTCCAGCCCGTTTAAACCATCCGCGTTGGAGTGCCATGATCGTGAGTACACTTTGTTTGGAATGGGTGGGGTCGGGCGCTACGGTGACACTGATCGCCCCTTCTTCCAGGAAACGGTCGGCACTGATACTTGCTTCGGTAATCGGGAGGGAAATAGTGGCTTGATAAATTCGTGTCATCCGTTTTCGGATGGTATTGTACAGGGATAAAACCGTTGCCGCATTCTGTTCATCTTGGAGGTATAAAATGATTCTTCCCGAAATGCTTTTATCTTGGGGCTATTTTCCCGCAGCGGTGGTTCTCGGTGGATTACACGCATTGGAACCGGGGCATGCCAAAACCCTGACAGCAGCTTATTTAATCGGTATCAAAGGGACCAAGAGGGATGCTCTTTTATTGGGTCTTTCCGTCGCATTAACGCATAGCATCGTTGTTGTAGGGTTGGCGGTAATCGCTATTTTTATTGGTGCTGAGACATTTTCGGAGGCCGCAACTCGCTGGCTTCATCTGGGGAGCGCGGTTGCGGTAATCACCTTAGGTGTGTGGATGCTGGCGAGTCGATGGCTTCATCAACGAAAATATCATGGGGGTCACGGGAACGAACATGCCCACTCTCATTCCGATGGACATTCGCATCATCATTCTATTCCTGAATACGCGGAACGTGGGGAACGACCGACTTTTATTCAAATTGCCCTATTTGGGGCGGCGGGCGGAATGTTGCCCTGTCCTGCTTCGGTGACAGTCATGCTACTTGCGGTGTCCACCGGGCGTATGGTGTCGGGTGTGGTGGCGGTGTCTGGATTTAGCCTGGGGCTTGCAATCACATTAGTTGGCGTCGGGATATTGGTCGTATCCGGGGTGAGTCGATTTTCTTCGTCGTCTGGACGACTTCATTGGATTTCAAAAAATGCGCCGACGTTGAGTGCCATCATGGTGATTGTGTCGGGCGTGGCCGCCTTGATTTTCGGTTAAGGGGGTAGCGGTGGCGACTCTTTTTTTTGTCATATCAAAAATAATTGGATGGGGTTTGTCCCCATTTAATTTTGTTTTTATCTTAATTTGTTTTGCCATGGGGTTCTTGATGAAGGGGCGATTTGAGCGGGCAAAATGGCTGCTGGTTGTCGTCGTGGGCATTATGGGATGCTTGGGAGTTGTTCCTATTTCATATGGATTGGTGCAACGACTAGAAAATGCGGTCCCCAATTCCAAGATCGATTATTCCCAGGTTGCAGGTATCGTTGTTTTGGGTGGGGGAATCGATGGCGGGATGATTCTCCTAGAGCGGGACGAGGTGTCGTTGAATTCGGCGGCAGAACGGATGACCACGACGGCGCAATTGGCCAGAAAATACCCTCGCCTTAAAATTATATTTTCCGGATTTTCCGGGAGTCTTTTTCCACAAGGCATGCCAGAATCGGCGGCTGCACAACGCTTTTTTGATTCGGAAGGAATCGCCTCTGATCGAGTCGTGTATGAAAGTAGATCCAGAAACACTGTTGAAAATGCCCGGTTTTCTCAACCATTGATGGGGGGGCGGACATGGATATTGATTACTTCGGCGAGTCATATGCGACGGGCTAAAGCCGCGTTTGAAAAAACAGGGGTCACAGTCATTCCTCACTCCGTGGACTATCAGACCTGCGCGACGATTCCCTGGTTTAAATTTAATGTCAGTCAGGGGAATATCCTGGCCGAAATCGCCATCCACGAATATGTGGGGCAGTTCATTTATTGGGTGACGGGACGCGCGTAACAAAATGGGTTGCAATTTTTATCTGACAGATCCGATAACTATCTGTACGTATGGCCCAAAAATAACGCCCACGGAAGGACAATTGTGGCAATCATTTATTCTTTTTTAGTTGCTTTTTTTGTGGTGGTCTTGGTGACCCCTGTCGTGCGGTGGATTGCCCTTCGGTTTAAAATTATGGATAGTCCTGGATTTCGTAAAGTGCATCGTAAGCCGGTGCCCTATTTGGGTGGGGTTGCGATATTTTTGGGTTTTTTTGCGTCGGCCTTGATGTTTAGTTCAGATCCACAAGTCATGGCGATTCTTGTCGGGGCGTTTGCGGTGGTCGTCCTGGGGGTGCTCGATGATATTTTTACGCTACCGGCGACGGTGAAATTGGCAGGGCAAATCGCGATTGCGATCGGGACCTATATGGCCGGTGTTTCCATTGGCTATTTGACGCATCCTTTCGGTGGGGTGGTGGTTTTGGGTTGGCTCGAATGCCCGATTACCGTGCTCTGGATCGTTAGTATGATGAATACGGTGAATTTGATTGACGGGTTAGACGGGTTGGCTGCCGGAGTGAGTGCCATTTCTGCGATGGTGATTACGGTGATTGCGTTGCAAACGGGGCAGTGGCCAGCGGCAGTGTTGAGCGTGGCGTTGGTCGGCAGTTCATTGGCGTTTTTACGGTATAACTTTGCGCCTGCGACTATCTTTATGGGGGATGCGGGGTCTATGTTTTTAGGCTACGTGTTGGCGGCCACTACGATTATCGGGGTTTTGAAAAGTGTCTTCACGATTTCGATTGCCGTACCGATTATTGCGTTGGCAATTCCCATTTTTGATACGGCATTTGCGATTGTTCGTCGATTACGGAAAGGACAGCCGATTTTTAGTCCAGATAAAGAACATTTTCATCATCAGTTATTAGCAGCAGGATTAAGCCCCAAGCAAGCGGTGATACTGATTTATACCGCGACTTTTTTGTTGGGACTGATTGCGATTGGGCTCGGATTTTTTGAGGGGATCGCGGCCATTGTATTTTTAATGGTCACCGCCGTCGTTATGATTGGCACGGTCCGCTATTTTCGATGTCGGGCCAATCGCATCCGCCCATTGGTAGATTTAATTTCGGAGTAGGGTACATTTGGGGGACATTTATACCGATCGTGCGGCAATAAACGTAATATCGTCGTGGAACGTATTATTAGTATACTGTTTTAACTGAGTGATTAATGCATCACTAAATTCAGTAAGAGGTTGGGTTCTGTGAGAGATCAAACAGTCGGCCAGGCCCGCTTCACCAAATGTCCCATTGGAATATTTGCCATTTTTAGCCGCTTCAGTGATTCCGTCGGTACCGATAAAGAGGATGTCTCCAGGGGCCAGAGATAAGGTTCCTTCTCCAAATTCGGCCAGGGACATCTCTTCGATCATTCCAATTCCAAACGGAAATTGATCAATTTCGACCATTTCTACATTGGGCTGGTCATGCCTCAAAATCATGAGCGATTCGTGCGACCCGCAATAGGAAAACTGGTGTCCGTCGACGGTATATAACGCGACAATGGTCAGTGGCCGACCTTCATTCAAGCGTTGCATATTTTGGCAGAGGATCCGGTTGGCGTTGTATAACAATTCGGATGGTGTTGATGCCGAGTTGCTCTTTACCAGAGTCGTAATAATGCTCTGAACCATAAACATGACCATAGCGGATCCCACCCCATGGCCAGTGACATCTCCGAGTAGTATCCAGGTCCCGGTTGGAGTATGGATAATATCGTAGTAATCGCCGCCCATTTCCGTGGCGGGAACCATGAGGCAGGCGAGCTCTAAATTGGGGATACTGGGGTTGCGGGGGAGTACTTCCGATTGAATGCGTTGGGCGATATTGATCTCCGCTTCGAACCGAGTTTTGCGGAGCCGATTGAGTACGATGCCGATTTGAGTTCCGAGTAAGGGGAGCAGGCTTTTGTCGTCCGGAGTGAACCGGTTGTGTACCATTTTTTCTCCAAGTAGCAAAATGGCCATCAATTGATCGTTATGCATGCAGGGGACTACTGCCGCGCACCCAATCGTTTCGAGTATTTTTGTAATTTCAGGTGAATGGGAGGCATAAATGATTTCCGATTTAGCCCCAATGATTTGGATCAGTGCATCGGTTTCTGTGAGCCTAATGTCGGAGTGTGTATCCGCCGGAATATAGGGGCCACTGAGTTCTTTTTTTTCGTCAAACCCTTCGGGAATCAAGAAGGATGACCATCGGATTTCTATGTCTTGAGTCAGATGAATTTCCAGCGCGGTGACGACCTCGGAGATACTGGCGCATCTTGAAAATCGGTTCGTAAATTTAGTGAGAACCTCGCGATAGTCATAGGTGCCTTTAAGGAATTTTTTTTTGGCTTCGGTTTGTATCCAGAGTCTGATTTTCGGCAACAGCCAAGCGCTTAAAATTAAATAGCCCAGAGTGGGTGCGATTACCCGTGATGGAAAATCGGTTCCTGTTGCGAATGAATCCATTGCAATAAATAGTAGATACCCGCCTGAAATTGCGGCCGTACCGATAACCCACGCAACATTTCTGGTTATTATTAAAGATATATCTAATAGATTTAGTTTTGTAATTGCGACAGCGACTAATACTGCGTAGATTCCGACTAGTATGTTTCCGGCGGGCGGAATTGGAATGTCCAGCCAGAGAAAATAGTTTGTGGAACCCCCAGTAAATGCAATTAATGTGGTAACAAACATAAATAAGTACCGATTGCTTTTGGTCGCCCGATATTTTTTGTATAAGAGGTAATATCCAAGTAGAACATTAATAAAAAAATATAATAAAAAAAGGGGAAACAGTTTGCCTGCGTTTGGCCAATATGGAAAATCCAGTTTTACGCTCACAGAATGGATCATCCATCGTGTAAACATGAGTGGGATAAAAATGAGAACGCAGAATGTGTTGATCCGTTTGATCCATTTAAACTGGCTTGCGTCGGCATCGACTATTTCCGCTACCGATAAAAAATAAAATCGAGGAATTAACGTTGCCCCAACCATCAAGAGCTCAATTAACCAAATTGCACTTTCACGTGACCCGGCGTACTGCCATCCGACGTAAAAACAACTCCAAAGCGCAATTGCTAAATTGTAGTACGAAAATTGCCGGAATCGGGATTTTTTTGAAATGAACAAAATTCCCAACCCTAAGGAAGTGAATAGGTTGATGATTGCGGAAATGGGGTAATAACTACTCATTAAGTGTTGTTTTTTGTGACCTCCAAATACCAAATGCATTCATTACAGCCTCGGTATAGTCGGATTTCACCGACCTGATTTTCAGGAAGTAATTTACAAAGGGAATACATGTCGGGGCTGTCTCTTACGATTAATTCCCAGTCCATGACGGTTTCCATATATCCGATATCAGGGTTACGAGAAGTAAAGTTGGTGACGAGTAATTTGCCGCCATGATTGAGACGGCTAAACATCAATTGGAGGGTTGTTTGCGCAAGATTTTCTGACAGGTAGTCAAATAATCCAAGCGCGTAAAAGAAATCAGCGTTGGCGGTTTCTGCGTAATGTTTCCCCTTGAGTAAAGCGGCGACATTGCTATTAATACAAGTAACGTTTAGCTCGGGGTAATTAATTTGAAGAAAATTTAAACTTAATGGATCTTGGTCAATCGCAATGATGCGGGCAGTTTGGTTTGCCGTAAACTTTGTAATATGTTGGATTTCTCTCAGGTGGCCACAGGCGAGGGCTACAATTTTGGCCTCTGGTTTTTGGGCTATAATCTCGGAAATTTTTGTAGCTGCAAGTCGCAACCGTTCTCTGACAGCGACAGCTGAGGGCCGTGAGGTAATTATGTCTAACACAGTTCGCTGCATTCTTGTGAATGAGCCGTAGTTTTCGTTTAGCCGATATAAGAAATCGATAAGCTCTGCGTCCCCAGGATAGCCTCTCGGTTTTGAAAAGCTATGTAGTGTACAGGGATCTTCATGAAGAATACGACAAATCGGGTGCTGTAAAATGAGTCCTTTGATGGTGTTTTTCCAGACTTCTTTTGGAAATTGTCGCCGGGCGTCGTCTAATGTTCCGAATACCTCTGAGATGTTTTCTGTAGATATCGAAGACGCTTTGGAGCTGAACCTATTCTGTAGCGTATTCAGTGCCGTTATGAACCTGTCCAAATCGGGTTCGTCTGGTATAAATCGATCGGTACCCTCAATTAAAATATCGGCGATAGTGGATAGGGGTTCAATCCGGGATACGGAGGTTACCGTTTGAACCACTAACGATTCTCTCATGTTTTGAAGCTTGGAAAATTTTAAAAACGGATCTGTTTTGGGTTCGTTTGTTTTCAGAGCAGGTAACGAAATCCCTTGATTTATCAATGAATTTCTGGGCTCGACGGCACGTTCAACAAGTACGGGAGCCTTTTTTACAAGGCGAACGTCAACTTTAGGCATGCGACACCATCCTTTGAGTATTCGGGTTGGTTAAGGGGGTTTAGTGATTATAGCGAGCTCGACGCCGAAAGGAAATCTCCCTACTTCACCATCCGCCGAGCCTGAGACGCCAATCGCTGATTAATGATCGGAACGCAGTAGGGATTTTTGACCAAGGCGGTCGCCATTCCCACTATCGTTGCGCCATGATCCATAATCGCTTCCACCTGGCTGGCGGTTGAAATTCCACCCGTCGCGATCAGTGGAACCCCACTATTCGATAGTAACTTAACCATTTCAAGCGTCCGTGGAAACAATCCGGTCCCACTATATCCACCGCCGCCTATTGATATCGCATTTGTGGCCAGTCCCACTTGTTCGCAAGTGCGGTATCTCGTATTTCCTACGTTGATAAACGTGCGGTCGTGGGATCGGATTAGCTCTGCAAATAATAGAAGTTGGGCGTTGTCCTGATCTGGAGATAGTTTTACCCCGACCACAGCATGGGTTTCTGCCCGAATTGTTTTAAGTAAACCGTCTAATAGTTGCGGATTTTTCAGCATATCTTGGCCTTCATGGGTGTTGGGGCAAGAGATATTGATTTCGTAATAATGAGGAGTCTCCCGGGCGTTGAAAAAATCTCGGAAACTTCTAAATGTATCGATATACTCTTCGACCGAATTGCCGCCTAAACTAATTCCTGTAGGGCGTCTGAACTTGAGTACGGACGATTTGGGGAGTTGCGCAATTATTTTTTCTGCGCCTTTTCCGGGGAGCCCCATGGCGTTTAAAAGGCCCTCCATTCCCGGTAATGTGACTTCTTGGAGTCGCGGTCGAGGGTTTCCTTCGCGTTCGTAAGGCATTAACGTTTTGAGGGTGCATCCGCCCATTCCGAAGTTCATCCAAAAGGACAATATATGAAGATCATCTTTAAAAGCGGCGATCGTTAAGGGTGACGGGAAATAAAGGTCATGAAGCTGAACGCCAATGCTTTCAGGAACTCGGAATGAAAAAAGAATCGGGGACAAGAATAGCTGCACCGACTTGATGAGCCGATCGCCCTTTTCGACCACTTCTTCTAAGTCGATAGGGTTCCGATGTCGGGCCTGATTTTTATATGTTCGTTGAATTATCCAATTGCGAAAGGTCGTGTATCCAACGGAACAGAGCTGTGCGCGAAACATAGCGGTAGCTTATCACAGAACGACGGTGATTTGGAGTTGCGGCTTGGGCTATTGGCCGGACAGCCGATTTAATAAATAAATTCCAAAACCACCCACGACGATATTGGGAGTCCATGCCGCTAAAACGGGGGGTAGGGTATGTGATAAACCAAGGCCCATTCCAAAGCTTAAAAGAATGTAATACACCAAAATTACGACAATACTGATGCCTAATCCAATCGTTGACGTGCTTCGGTGTGGGCGAAGCCCCACGGATGCGCCCAAAACCGAAAAAATGAGGCAGGCAAATGGAACTGCAAATTTGAGGTGAAAGTTCATTTGGTCGATAATGGGGTCTTGACCTAATTTTTTTTGGAGTTCGATGGCCTTCTTGAGTTCTAAACTATTCATTTCTTCAATTTTTTTCTTCCGGCTACTGAGGTCGATGGGATTAAGTGCGATGTCGATGGTTTCTTCTTCAAATTGGACGACGGTTAATCTGCGGATTTCGTCTTTAGGGAAGCTGTGCATAATGCCATCTTTGAATTTCCATCCGCCATCTCGTAACCAAGTTCCCGATTGCGCACGAATAATTCGACTGAGGTGGCCACTATCAAATTCGGCAACGGTAACATTTTTCAGCGTCCCTTTATCGAGGGATTGGACATTGATAATTCGGCTGGGGACGCCGTCGGAATATTCTGTGAAGTTGATGTTTTCTTTGATCGTGGGCTGGTTCCGCTCGGAGAAACTGCGGAGAAGCATTTCTCCTGAGGCGGTGGCTCTGGGAACGATCAGTTCATTAAATGCGATAGTGACGAGGCTAATCACGAGCCCTGCGGCAAGTATGGGTATCACTAGTCGTTGGAATCCGACACCGCTCGCCCGAAAAGCTAAGAGCTCGCCGTCCGAGCTGAGTCGTCCAAAGGTTAAAATAGTGGCGAGCAACGTGGACATCGGAAAGGACAGCACTACGACATAGGGTAACTTGTAGAAAAATAATTGGATAAATTCCAGAATGGGGATCTGGTATCGAATGACATCGCCGATCAGTGCAAAGAGTACGGTGCTTCCCGCCAAGATCGATGTGAACGCCGCAATTCCGAAAAAAAACGGGCCGATGAGTTCTTTGATCAGATAGCGGTCAACCAGCTTAATCACAGGCTAAAATTTTCTCCAAGGTACATTTTTTTTGCCAGAGGATTATGAGCGACTTCGGCAGACGTTCCTGATAGCAGAAGTTCCCCTTGATGGATAATATACGCCCGATCCGTGATGGTCAGCGTTTCTCTCACGTTATGATCCGTAATAATGATCCCAAGGTTTTTGGCCTTTAGTTTTTGGATAATTCCTTGAATTTCATGGACTGCGATTGGATCAATCCCAGCGAAGGGTTCATCCAGAAGAATAAAGGATGGATTTGTGGCCAATGCTCTCATGATTTCAACCCGGCGTCGTTCGCCACCGGACAGCTCTATGCCTCGTGACTTTCGAATATGCTGGAGTCCCATTTCGTCGAGCAATTCATCAAGGCGGCTGGCATACTGAGATTTAGGGATTGTTTCCACCAATTCCCATAACATAATGATATTTTCTTCGACCGTTAATTTTTTGAAGATGGATGATTCTTGGGGAAGATACCCGAGTCCCCGTCGCGCACGCTGGTACATTGGCATTTTAGTAATGTCCTCGTCCCCTAAAAAGACCTTGCCCTGGTCAGGTTTTACGAGACCGATAATCATATAAAATGTGGTGGTTTTTCCTGCGCCGTTGGGCCCAAGTAGACCCACAATCTCTCCCTTTTTCATTTCGATGGAGATTTGATTGACGACTTTTCGGTTATGGTAACTTTTAACGAGGGCTTCTGTGCGAATCATATCCAGTGAAAGGAGGGGGTTTCCGGGGTTTCAAATTTCGCCATTTGAGTTCCATTGACGTATTCTTCAGACCGAATCGAATTGGATACGGACAGGGTGTCGAGGGTGTCCCTAATACGTTTTGCTGATTCGATAATTTCGCTTACGACTGGACGTTCCTCGTGGGTGACCCGTTTGGATAATGCCTGGGCACCAATCAATATTCCGGTTAGGGGGCTTCTCATCTCATGATGGAGGGTGACATAGATCTTGCTTAAAAGGGATTTTTCATTCCGTGAATCGGGCGCCTCAGCGGGGGCATTTTGGGAGGGTGACGTTAGGCCAAGGGGCTGTGGGGGTCGCGTTATAGGCTTCGTTGGCATCAGTCGTTGAATTCTAAATCGAAGTTCTGGAGCGCTTAAAGGGTGGGTTATGAAATCCGTACATTGTCGTATATAGGGTCCAATGGCGAGGGGGCTTAATCGTGAATCAACGATAGCTAATGTTTTGAGGCCCTTATTTCGTTCCAACGCGTCCATGACAGTTTCACGGTTTAGCGGGGGTAACGAGGTGTCAATAATAGCGAGATCTGGTTTTAATTCAGAGACGATTGCGTCTAATTGCTTGTCAGTGTCTAGTAGCGTCAATGAATACCCCATTGATTCGATCATCTGTTGGATCGGTGGGGTAATGGCATTGGACGTATCGAGTATTAGTATTTTCCCGATTATGGGTTTTCGATATTTTTCAAGGCGAAATAACAACGCGGTTTCATCGAAGGGCTTGAATAAATAGTCGACCAACGCGTCATGGGACGGGCTGAGGGCCGGAATCGGCTGGTCATGTTCCAACATAATCGTTATCGGTAGGGGGCGTGGTACGGATTGGATTTGGAGTAAAAAATCTTGGGCCAGGAGTCCGTCGATCATCACAACGTCGTAGGGCTGGGTGGTGAGATATAATAGGGCTTCTTTGATTGTCGTCGTGTCGGTGACGGTGTAGCCCGCCTGAGTGCCCGTCCATTTGACGAGGCCCCGTGCACTTTCTGATGGGTCAATAATAAGTATGGATTTCATGGGTTATGGGGTGGTTAGGTCAACGCGGACGATATCAATAGCGGTTCCGGTTTCACGATCAATCCTTATTTTAACGGCATTTAGCATTTTTTCAACACTTTTTGACGGGGTGAATTGACCCGGGAGTTGGGTTCTCAACTTCTTGATACTCATTTCAATTTCCATTCCTAAAATACTCCGTTTTGCGCCAGTCATCCCCAAGTCGCTGACGTAGGCCGTCGCACCTTCTAGAATAGTGGCATCCGCGGTGGCGACATGGGTGTGGGTTCCGACGACCGCGCTCACTTGTCCCGCAAAATTCCAGCCAATGGCTTGTTTCTCTGAGGTGGCTTCGGCATGAAAATCGATGATGATGACGGGCGTCTTTTTTCGGACTTCCGCGATTGTGGCTTCTAATACCTGGAATGGGCAATCGGCGAGGCCCATGAATACGCGACCAATGGCATTAATAACCGCCACTAACGTTGGGCCGACTTGGAAGTAGATTACGCCGCGGCCGGGGTGATTTCCAGGGAAATTAATAGGACGTAGTAGTCGGGGCATGCGATCAAACTGTTCGAGAATATCGCGTTTACTATAGATGTGATTTCCAGAGGTGCAGATATCCACGCCAGCGCGCATGAGTTCATCGTAAATGGTTGGGGTGACGCCGAAGCCCCCCGCCGCATTTTCGGAGTTGGCAATGGTGAGGTCAATCGAGTGGAGGGCCTTTAAATGGGCGACATGGTCCCGGATCATATGACGTCCGGGACTTCCGACGATATCGCCGATGCATAATACGTTGAGTATTGGGCTCATTACCGAGCGACGCTAGATGCCCGTGTTTCGCGAATAATGGACACCCGTACTTCGCCCGGATAATCGAGGTCCGCTTCGATTTTTTTGGCCATGTCGAATGCGAGTTTTTGAATTGCGGGGTCATCCACTTCGTCGGGTTTTACGACGACGCGGATCTCTCTTCCTGCCTGAATTGCGTAGGCTTTGTCGACGCCCTCAAAGGTATAAGCGATGCTTTCCAGTTTCTCAAGTCGCTTGACATAGGTTTCCATGGACTCTCTCCGGGCACCGGGTCGAACGGCAGAGATGGCATCTGCCATTTTGACTAGAATGGCTTCAATGGTGTCCGGATCTTCGTCTTCATGGTGGGCCATAATACAATTGATAACTTCTTCTGATTCGCCATATTTTTCGCAAATTTCTTTTCCAAGGTCATCATGAGATCCGCCCGTTTCAAAGTCGATGGCTTTTCCGATGTCATGGAGCATCGCACCCCGTTTTGCAAGGGAGACATTTACTTTTAATTCTTCCGCCATGATTCCCGCGATATGGGCGGCTTCGAGCGTATGTGCCAAGATGTTTTGACCATAGGAAGTGCGGTAGTGCAACTTTCCTAATAATTCAATGATTTTAGGATGGAATTGGAGTCCGATTTCGTCGGCGGCACGTTCCCCTTTTTCCCGGATAATTTCCTGAATTTCTTTTTTTGATTTTTCAACGGCTTCTTCAATTTTTGCCGGCTGAATTCTTCCGTCGGACGTGAGCTTTTGAAGGGCAAGGCGGGCGATTTCCCGGCGTATTGGGTCAAAAGAGGACAAGATAACGGCACCTGGAGTGTCGTCGATAATCACATCGACACCGGTCATGGCTTCGAATGCACGTATATTACGTCCTTCACGGCCGATAATCCGACCCTTGAGTTCGTCGTCGGGGAGTTGGACTACGGAAGTGGTTGCCGAAGTGACGTGATCAATTGCGGTGCGCTGAATGGCATCCGTCACGATTTCTTTGGCTCTCCGATTGGCTATTTTTCGGGCTTGATCCTCAATGTCCTTAATCATTCGGCCGGCCCGTTGACGGACTTCTCGTTCTACGTTGGATAACAGGATTTGCTTGGCTTCTTCAGATGAAAATCCGGCGGCTTGTTCAAGTTTTTCTGAGAGGCTTTGAATCAAGGTCTCATGTTTTTTTTTGAGTTGCTTGGCTTTTTCGATTTCAGAGTTGAGTTGGTCTTCTTTCTCCGTAATCCGTTGGTCGCGCTGATCGAGATGTTTCTCTTTTTGCATGACCCGATTTTCAATTTGGGAAACGGCTTGGCGTCGGGTTTTGACCTCTTCGTCAAGACTGCCTCGAGATTTGGCTACTATTTCTTGAGCATCTGAATTGGCTCTGGATAAGATTCGTTGAGTGTCTTTGGCTGCTTGGTCGATGCTTTGTTTGGCCTTTGCTTCAGCGGTCTGAACGATCTGATCCGCAGATGCCTTTCGTGTTTTGTATAGAACAGCAAGTCCGCTGCCGCCCAATAGTAGGATGACGGCAATCAAGATGAATTGGGGCATTTTGGTTTACTCCTCTCGGTCGGCGTTAGGCAGCGGTGCTACCGCAACCTGAGCACGAATTTGTTCGTCTAATTTTTTGACAGTTTCGGGGTGTTGTTTTAAGAATTGTTTAGCGGATTCACGACCTTGCCCCATACGTTCGCCGTTGACGGAGAACCATGTACCACTTTTTTCGATAAAGTTCATATTGACTGCAAGGTCCAATAGGTCGGCTTCCCGTGAGAAGCCTTTGCCAAATTCAATTTCCAACTCAGTATATTTAAAGGGTGGAGCCACTTTGTTTTTAACAATTTTGACTTTGACCTTATTCCCTGTGATATCGACTCCTGATTTGATGGAATCCACTTTCCGGATATCAATTCGAACACTTGCGTAAAATTTGAGGGCGCGGCCACCGGGAGTAACTTCAGGATTTCCAAACATTACGCCTATTTTGTCGCGAATTTGGTTGACGAATATAACAATCGTATTTGATTTGCTAACGATCCCAGTGAGCTTTCGAAGCGCTTGGGACATCAGTCGGGCTTGCATTCCCATCTGTGGGTCGCCCATATCCCCTTCGATTTCTGATTTCGGTACAAGTGCTGCGACAGAGTCAATAACGATAAGGTCAATAGCCCCCGAGCGGACTAATGTTTCTGCAATTTCTAAGGCTTGTTCACCGTAATCTGGTTGAGAGATGAATAGGCTGTCTAAATTGACGCCCAGTTGTTCCGCGTATGTTGGATTTAGTGCGTGCTCTGTATCAATAAATGCGCAGACTCCCCCTAGTTTTTGGGCTTCGGCTACGGCATGAAGGGTGAGCGTGGTTTTTCCGGCGGACTCGGGGCCAAATACCTCGATAATCCGACCGCGTGGGTAGCCGCCGCATCCCAGGGCTAAGTCCAGCGACAATGCGCCGGATGAAATGGTGGACAGGGCCAATTTAGGGGAGTCCCCTAATTTCATAATGGCACCTTTGCCGTGTGCTTTTTCAATTTGAGCAATGGCAAAACTAAGGGCTTTTGTTTTATTTTCGTCCATATTAATAACCTCCAAGAACAGAAGATGGTCCAGTCGTAGTGCGGGGGATAGTGTTTAATTCTCTATCTACGACGGGAGTAGGGCTGCAGCGGGTTGTTGCGTTAACCAATTTCTGAGGTAACCTAGTGCTGCATACACAGTTTGGGTTCGGATTTGGGTTCGATTTCCAGAAAATTGAAATCGTTTAACCTTTATATCTCCACAGAATAGAAAACCAATAAATACGGTACCGACATCCACCTTCGAAATATCGTCTCCATTGGGACCGGCGATACCTGTGGTAGATAGAGCAATACGACTTCCGGTGAGCTGAGAGACGCCCTCTGCCATCTCTCTTGCGACGGCTTCGCTAACGATGCCGTGTTCCCGAATTGTCGCAGGTTTTACAGAACATAACTTAACTTTCAACAGTGGGGAATAACAGATTACTCCCCCAATAAAATAGCTTGAACTTCCAGGTAATTGGCTCAATCGGGAACCAATTAATCCCCCCGTTAACGATTCCGCAACGGATACCGTCAATTGGGTTTGGCGAAGGAGACGGGCCACGTCCGAAATTACTCGCCGGTCCAGGTCAAGACTTGCGTCGTCTAGCGCCTGTTGGAATTGTAAAGCGGACACAGCCCTAATCTACACTATTTTGCTGATGCTGTACCAGTGATTTCTTTGCTCGCTCTCGCTAAGGTTTCTGCCATGTTGATTTTTTCCCATGGTAAATCCAAGTCATTTCGTCCGAAGTGGCCGTATGCTGCGGTATTTTTGTAAATCGGACGTTGGAGGTCCAGTTTTTTGACGATACCAGAAGGGGTAAGATCAAAGTGATCGCGGATCAGCCTAACAATTTGTTCTTCGGGGATCTGAGATGTCCCTCGGGTTTTTGCCAATACCGAAATGGGAGTGGCGACTCCGATTGCATATGCTAACTGAATTTCGACATCCTCGGCGATTCCTGACGCGACGATATTTTTTGCGATATATCTGGCCATATACGCGCCGGATCGGTCTACCTTGGTATAGTCTTTTCCGGAGAATGCGCCGCCGCCATGTGAGGCCCAGCCGCCGTAGGTATCCACGATAATTTTGCGTCCTGTGAGCCCGGTATCACCGTGGGGACCTCCGATTACAAATCGGCCAGTGGGGTTAATGAAGTATCGGGTATTGCTGTCCAATAGATGGCTTGGAATCTCAGCACGAATGACATGTTCATGAACATCTCGTGTGATTTGCTCTAGGGAAACATCGGGGTCATGTTGAGTAGAAATAACCACTGCATCCACCCGTTTTGGGACGCGCCCTTCGAATTCCACGGTGACCTGGGCTTTCGCGTCGGGTCGAAGGTAGGTGAGTCCAGAGGTTTTTCTGAGGATTGCCAACCGGTGAACTAATTTGTGTGACAGATAAATCGGCAGGGGCATGTAGTCGGTTGTTTGTTTACACGCGTATCCAAACATCATCCCTTGGTCTCCCGCGCCGAGTTCTTTGTGAAGGCCTTCACCTTCGTTGACGCCTTGTGCAATGTCGGGGGATTGACCATGGACGGTGGTGAGGACTGCGCAGCTATCGGCGTCGAGTCCATATTCTGGATGGGTGTAACCGATGTCTCTTGCGGTGTCTCGGGCGATTTTTTGAAAATCAAGAGTCGCTTTGCTCGTAATTTCTCCGCCGATTAAGATAAGTCCGGTCGTTGTAAAAACCTCTGCGGCCACTCGGCTGTTGGGGTCAATCGTTAATGCGGCATCGAGAATCGCGTCAGAAATTTGGTCACAGATTTTGTCTGGATGTCCTTCGGATACGGATTCGGAACTAAAAAAATAGGTCATCAGGATCTCCTTGATTGAATGGGTTTAGTGATATTAATGGGTCGAACGACTATAGCGTACTAATTGACTTCATTACGTGCAAATGCTCAATCCTGAATGGGTTTACCCTGATCCTTTGGCTTGAAGGGTCAGCTTTAACGCGAGTACGCCGTCTGATCCAGATACTGCGATAGGTGATCCGAACTGAATTGCGGATACAAATGAGGCGAGTTCTAACGTCAACGGCAGTATTGGCGTGATGGGTTGGCTATGTAGCTCGGGTTGAGATGGGTCAGTTGGAAAAAAATCGGCGGATTGTTTGATGAAATCGAGTTCTACAAGGCCGTTGTAAAAATAGGCGGTAAGACGTCGACGTTTGATTGGGGAATTCCATCCCACCGAAACTGCTGCAATGGCATTCTCATATTGCAATGCCAGAATGGCGGAATCTGCCCGATCTAAAAGGCGGGCGGATGTAAATGTCCCCGTTATTTTTTGGGGTGGAGTTCCAATAATTCCCGTCAAAATATCAAGGTCATGAACCGCTAAGTCGATCATGACGTCAGCGTCCAGAATTTGGGTCGGCATGGGGCTTACTCGTTCAGTCGAAAGTGAAATGGGGGCCCCTAAAAGCCCGTCATTTTTCCATTGCATCACTGTCGTGACGGCAGGGTTGAATCGTTCAATATGACCCACTTGTAGTATGCAGTTATTGCGGACAGCGATGTCGATTAACTGATTCCCTTCCTCGATCGATGTCGCGATTGGTTTTTCGATGAGTACGTGAAGACCTCGATTTAGGCAGTGTTTTGCGTGATCAAAATGAAGGTGGGTCGGTGATGTAATAGAGACAGCGTCAACGATATCGGCATCGAGCATGGCTGCAATAGTTTCAAATCCCCGTAGGGTCGATGAGGTATATTGGGCAAGGCGATCGGCATGAATGTCAACGACCGCCGTCAATTGCGCCCCATCAATTTCCTGCCAGTGTTTGACATGGTATTTTCCCATGTTTCCAAGTCCGATTACGCCGACTCGTAGTGGTGATATTGTCATTGTTAATTGATTGTACCGAAGCTAATTAATAGAGAATAGCTTGGAAAATCGGCCTTTCTCTTGTGGGTCAGCTAGAAATTCAGATAAAAATTGCCCTTCGATATTATTGGGGTCCATTTCAAGGAGCGAGGTGTATTCCTCCATTGCCTCGTCGTCTCGGCCTAACTTGAGGTAAACCCGTGCGAGGTTGAGATATGGGAAATGGCGCACGTCGTAATTTTTCGCCTCTTTGGCTTTGATTAGCCAGGGAATGGCGTCTTCTAATCGGCCCAATTCGATGAGATATGACCCGATATCGTTGTAGGCGTTTCCAAATTCACTATCTAATTCAACGGCACGCTTACAAAGAGAGATGCATTCTTCTAATTCATTTTTGTAGCTGAGCATCCATGCCCAGTAGGTATATCCTTCAGGGGTAGGAAATAGGTCGACCGATGCTTTGAACTTGTCGAGGGCTTCGGATGTTTTTCCGTCTACAACTAATGCCTGGCCCTCATGAATGAGCTCGATGGCGCGTTGCTTGTCATCGCTCATTATCCATTTTCCATTGGTTTGAATGTCAGTCTTTCGGACAGATAATCTTGATAGATGCGATTCACTATTCCGGCAACTGGAACCGCTATGAGTAGTCCAACGAGGCCTAGCATATTACCCCCAATGATCAATGCAATCAGTGTGAGGAGTGGGTCAAGGCCCACGGTGTGTCCTACGATCTTGGGGGTCAAAATAAGGCTTTCGATCATTTGCGCCACGACAAATACGGCGATGACGCTTAAGATGTTGACGGCAGTTCCACCTGAGGTAATGACCGTAAATACGCCCATGGTCACCCCTGCCGCAAATCCCAAATAGGGGACCAGATTAAAAAATCCTGCGGCATATCCGATGAGTATCGGATAGGGAATTCCTACTGACCATAGGCCTGCGGAATACAGTGTTCCCAGAGAAACACAAACCATAAGCTGGCCACGGATATAGCCGCCCATGACTCGGTCCGATACGGATAGAAAATATGCGAACGAATTTTGGTATTGCGGCGGAATAATCCGACTGAGTTTCTTGGGGAGTAAGTGGATTTTTGCTAACCCGTAGTAGAAAAAGATAGGGAAAAGTGAAATGTTCGCCAGAGACAGTACGGTGGATGTGATTCGGCTTGCAAATACCCCGACGGACGAAGTGAGTGATCCAACCAATCCGTCCATGTAGTCTTTCCCCATATGTTGAAGGACCGGTAATAGATTGTACTTCCATACAATGCTACCCATCCCGTTTTTGGTGAGGAAGTTCATGAGTTGATAATAAAATCGAATGAGATATCGAGGGCCATGTTCAGCGAAGTGGAATAGTTCCATTGCAATGTTGGGAAGTAGCGATACTGAGACGAGGATCAGAATCGAAATTGTACTGACGTAAACGATCCACACGGCCAGCCATCTCGGTAGTTTGCAACGGAGTAAGAGGCGGGTTATCGGGCTCAGGAGGTAGGCCAATCCAAACCCAGTGAGGAGGGGGTAGAGCGCGTTGTCGATGGCGACCATGGACCCGATGATAATTCCCCACATAACAATGGGGACGGAGTATCGTGCAATAAACGGAATGGTCCGGCTATTGGGCATTGGCGGTTCCCGTGGCATTAGTCGATGGTGGGTCACTCAAATAAGCGGCACGAGTATATTGATTTCGTGGGTCCCAGATTTGCCAACCGACCAATTTCGAATCGTAAGTGGCTTTGATCTGAGCGCGAACTTTTGCGGCATCGTAGGGTGCGCCGAGGTTGAAATCTTGAAGCCAAGGTCTTAATTTTTTTGGGTCCTGGCCCATTGCCGTGAGTCTTGCTGCTCCGTGTGTCATCGCGTAATGAACGATTTCATACGGATGCAACGCTGGGTTGGCGTAGCCATTAAACTGAGGGGGGTAATGAGACGGGTATACCATCGGGCAGATGTAATCAAAATAGGGGGCCGCGCTTTCGAGGTATTGTCCAATATTGAGGTCATCCTGCGCGGTCATGGTCATGCCAAATAGATCCGCTGACAGGGGGATTCCCAGTGGTTTGAGGTGGCTATGTAAATAGGCAAAAAACTCGGTGATTATCGCTTCTTTGGCCGTTTTTATATGGACGAGAGTTCGGGATGAGGTTGGAATGGCTGAATTTGCAGATGGGGTGATTGAGGTGGCCAGTGTTCCTTGGGCCAGTCGGGGACCCGAGATAGGGAATACGGTGTCTTTCATGTTTCCGTCGGTGGGAAACCGAATGTAATCAAAGTTGAGTTCGTCAAATCCTGCGTAAGCCGCTGCGGTGCCCACTCTAACAATATAATCCCAGAACGCATGGGATCCAGGATCTACATAGCTCAATCCATTGCGGTCCTTCCATGTTAAACCGGCCCGTGTTTGAACGGCTTGGGCGGGGAACAGTTTGGCATAAACGGGATCCTGAAATACGGTAATTCTGGCGATAACGTAAATACCCTTTTGGTGGGCCACTTGGATGAATTCTCTAAGGTCTTTGTTTCGAACTTCTTCGACGCCCATTTCGCGTAATTTGGGGTCGCCCGTCTCAAATGAAATCGAGCCCGAGTAGTCTTTGATATCAATGACGAGTGCGTTGACCTCGGATTGATCGATAAACTCAAGTAGCCGTTGACGCCACGGTTTAACCGATGCGACCCAGCTGGTCATATAAATCGCCTTCACCGCAGCAGGGGGCGTGATGTGGAGCGGTTGTTGAGGCTCGGTGACCGATGTGGCATTGGCGGTCACATTTTGTGCCGGTGTTTTCTGGTGACGGAGTGCGAGGGATACGGGTGAATGGATCACGAGAAACGAAATTCCGAGGACCCCTAAAAATAAAATTGGAGCGGTCACAATAATTAATCGGTAACGTTGGATAATGGTTTGCTTGGTCATAACTGCCCTTTTCTACAATAAAGTGGGGCAATAATATAATATTTTGGCTTACTTTGCATTGGGCGGGGACAGATAGGTTTTAAATGGGGATCATCGGGGAAATCTATCACTTTATGATAGTGGCGTTTTAATCGGTGAAGAGGTGTAGGCATGGGACAAGAATTGCAAAAGTTTGATGGGGTCATTGTATTAGATGGAAAATTTTTTCTGCGTCCTTATTTAATTAAATCCAAAACAGAATTTGTTAACCAGACGCTACAAGGACTCTTTGAGTTCGTCAGTTTTAATTAGGATCAGACAGATTTCCCCCGATCCCCATTTTTGAAAGTGGGGATCGGCGAGGGGGCGAGGGGGTTACCCGTTCAAAAAGTTGAGCCGATTTACAGCGACGGTGAGCGTGGTTAGGTTGGTATTTCGTGAGCCTTTGAGTTCCGATAGGGTTTCGAAATATATCTTGAAGTCCAATTGATGAAGCTGTTGGAGTGCGTTGATGGCGTCATCAATTTGTGGTTTTTTCGTAGTATCTTTCCCTGTCACCTGGCGAATGATGGTAAATTTTTGCATTTTCACGGTTTGGAGCAAAATGCCCTTATGCGACAATTCCCACTGGGTTCGTGGGTCGAGATTTTGGATGGCATTTTCGACCCATTTTAATTCAAATTTGGATTCGATGGTGTCGATGAGGTCCACGATTTGGGCGATTCCCTTGATTCCGAATTTTAGCTGAAGAAATAATATGTCAGTAATACAATTTAACCCATCGAGGCTCACCAATTGTTTGGCCGCTGTTTCGGGGAGTCCCCGGTGTTTCCATCGGGCCACTGCGGCTTTATTGCTTGTGATTTTGGGGAGGATTTCGGCGACTAACTGACCAATTAATGGTGCCCACTCGAATGAGGTGTCAAAATTGGGGAGCAATAGAAGAGACTGTGTCCATTCCGTAAGGTAATGCTCGATCTCGATGAGTGCCGTGTATTTATCCTGTTCCGGAATGGGTTCCTGGATTATCAACTGGCGGAGTTCGTGTGTTCCGAATGATGAGTCCAAAAGGTAATAGGCTTTGGCAATTTGGTCCACTGGTTTTCCGGTCATTTGCTCCATCTGGAAGAAAAATAGAATTCCGGCTTGATTGATAATTTTGTTGGTGAGAATCGTTCCCAATATGTTTCGTTGAAGACGATGCTTGGGTATTTTTTTGCCAATTTTGTTTCGAATAGTGACCGGAAAATAATGCTCATAAAATTCGATAAAATAGGGGTCGTCGAGGATGTTAGAATTCATCAGACGATCGTAAATGTTCATTTTTGTGTAGGCTTGAATAACCGCTAAAACGGGACGAGGCAACGATGTTCCTGATGCCGCCATTTGTTCAAGATCCGATATCTCAGGAATTTGCTCAGTTTTGGCATCCAAAAAGCCGTTCGCAACGTAGTTCTGAATCAATTTGATAAAGATCCCCAATTGTTTCTTTGACCGGATACTGTCCATGGACAATAGTCGATGTTGGCCTTGGTTGTTGGCAAGTACCAACTCTGACACCTCATTTGTGGCGGCCTCGAGTAGCTCGTTGCGGTCGTCCATTGAATTAAGTAAGTTTTCCTCGAGCATTTGTTTGAGAAGAATTTTGATGTTGACCTCGTAGTCAGACATGTTGACGCCGGCGGAGTTGTCGATTGCGTCCGTGTTGATTCGTCCACCTGCCAATGCAAATTCAATTCGGGCGGGTTGTGTGACGCCGAGATTGGCCCCTTCGCCAATGACCGCTGCCCGGCAGTCGGTGATATCAATCCGTACCGAATCATTGGTGGGATCGCCCACGGAAGATTGGGCTTGAGCACTGCCTTTAAAATAGGTTCCGATTCCGCCGAGCCACATCAAATCAACTTTGGCTTTAAGAATAAATCGGATCAATTCTTCGCCATTGATGACCGCTTCTTTAATGCCAAGTAATTCACGGATTTCGGGTGTGACAATGATTTCTTTGGCTTTCCGTTCAAAGACGCCGCCCCCTTGACTGATCGCGGAGGGGGAATAATCAGTCCATGCACTTCGGGGGAGATCAAATAGACGCTTGCGCTCGTCCCAACTAATGAGGGCATTGGGGGAGGGATCAACGAAAATGTGAGCATGATTAAATGCGGCATGAAGTTTGATGGTTTTACTCAATAATAGGCCGTTTCCAAATACATCTCCGGACATATCTCCAATTCCAACTGCAGAAAAGGATTCTTTGTCGATATTTTTGCCCATTTCCATAAAATGAAGTTTGACGCATTCCCAACCCCCCCGAGCGGTGATGGCTTCTTTTTTGTGGTTGTATCCAATGCTTCCGCCGGAAGCGAACGCATCGCCCAGCCAAAATTCATATTTTTCCGATATTTCGTTGGCGATATCTGAAAATGACGCTGTGCCTTTGTCTGCGGCGACGACCAGATAGGGGTCGGTTTGATCGTACGCGATCACGTGATGCGGATGTTTGATGGACCCGTTCGTGTCGATATTGTCGGTGATATCCAATAATGCCGAAATGAATTTCCGATATTGAACGATAGACTCATTGGCGGCGTCTTCTTTTGACGCTAATGGACGCTTGAGAACAAATCCGCCTTTTGAACCGACTGGGACGATCACCACGTTTTTAGTCTGTTGAGTTTTGACGAGGCCCAATACTTCTTTTCTAAAGTCATCATGGCGGTCTGACCATCGTATTCCGCCCCGAGCGATGGGTCCAAATCGGAGGTGGGTCCCTTCCATGCCGACGTCGTGAACGTAGATTTCGCGATACGGTGTCGGGGCAGGCATGAATTTAACCTTTTTCGATTCAACTTTGATTGAGATAAACGTGTCTCGATTGTGCTTGGGGATATAAAAATTGGTTCGGATAGTCGCCTCAACAAGGTTAAATAAGTGGCGCAAAATAGTGTCGTCGGAGACTTCTTGTACTTGGGTCAACGTGTCATGAAATTCGTGGCTGGCCCGGGGGAGTAATACTTCGATTCGATATTCTTGTTTGCCAAATTGGGGATCGACCGAAAATTTGGTCTCAAAGTAGCGAAATAGCGCCTTTGTGCTGGGTTTGTGGGCCAGTAAGACCGTATTTACTTTGTCTTTGCTATAGGAAGTTCCCAGCTGGAGGTAAAGGTTGCGATAGGTTTGGAGGATGTTAATGGCCCGCCATTCCAGTTCTGCACCTAAGGCAAGCGCATTGAGGCGGTCGTTTTCAGTTCGGCCTTCGAAAATTTCAGTAAGTAGACTGTTTAAAATCGATTTGAGGCGTTTCTCGTCAATTTTGCTGCGGTCAGAGTTTCCCAAACGGAATGAATGGATATACCCGTACAATGTCTCTGGGGTGCCCACTCGGGTGGTGAGTTCGTCGAACACATACACCCCGAGATTTTGAAGAATGGGCATGATATTGATAAGGTCGATTTTGTTGCGGTTATAGATGCTTAGCATCGAGGCCTTGCCTTTAAGTGATGAGTTCTCCGTATTCACCGGGCCGAGGTCAAATTGGATCGTATTTTCGTGGACCACTTTTTCGAGAAACAGAATGTCTCTGACGGTTTCGACGGGGTTTCGACGCACGCGGTGATGACTGGGAAATGCATTAATATAGTGAGCGTATAGGCGTTGTGCCGATTGCCCTGGGAACTGGGTTTGAATGGCGTCTTTAAGGCGTTCTTCCCATGGCTTAATAAGCTCGCGAAGGTCGATTTGCAGATGGGTTTCACTGGGTTTCCAATGGGTATCGTCGGTTTGCTCAAAATAAAAATGGAGTCGGGTATGATCTGGGCCGTCGACCTCGACCACTTCAAATTGTGAATGAGGGACGTGTTGGATGAGATAGTCTCGAATGAGTTCGATATTGGTGCGTGTAAATAAATGCTCTGGGACCGTTACCATGAGTAAGGTTCTGCCGATGCCGGTGGCTTCACGGTGGAAGCAATAGACGTCGCTAGGATTCGTGATCGATAGCACTGATTCAACGATAAAAAGCAGATCGTCAGTGGCGCTTCGAAACAGTTCGAACTTCGGAATCGACGTAAAGATACGAATGACTTCGTTGTAGTCGTAGCTGCCAGGAAGCATTCGTTTTGCGTCGAAGATGTGTTTCATCTTCAAATGAATAATTGGGGTTTCAAGGTTTTTAGCGAGTAACGAGCTGCGTTTTAGGACCCCAATAAAATTATGTTCTATGGTTTGTTTGTCGATGGTCATTCGAAAGCTGAGCCGCATAAGGTGCTCAAATCTCTGAATAGGAGAATTGATCGGAATCGTGTCAAAAACAAAGGGTGATTGATTGGTCCTCATTCTCCAGCTATGAGCGGACAATACGCTGCCGATTTGAGGGTGATCAGTCTGGTAGAGTGGGCTCAAAATGCCCACTCCATCGAAAATAGGCGCATTTGAGTTTGCAAAGTTTAATGCCGCGTACCCAAAAAACGAAAAATTGTCTTGTTGAAGCCAATCAATCAGATTGATCCACTCGTCTTTGGTTTCCGCCAGAATCACTTTGCTGAGGCTGACTTCAGCTTTAAGTTGGTCTAACTTTTGTCGGAGGGGGGTCTGGCTGAGTTGGGCATTTTGGAGTGCATTCATGTGCCGTTGAATTTGAGATAAAAAGACATCGACATGGGAGTCGTCTTCGATACCCTCGAACTCGATATAGGTAACGGAGAAGAGTCGCGTATTTGCTGTGGGTGTGGAGATCTGTTGAACTTGATTCGATGGGTTTATCGAAACAGTCATAATCGGGTGCAGCAATTTTGTGATTTTGCAGCCAAATTCTTTAAATACTTCTGAAAATGTCATGACCATAAACATCGCATCGGGGACGACATATTCGAGTACTCGGCGAATGCCTACCAATTCTGAATTTTGGTCGAGAGTAAAAATTCTGATATCACCGCCAGAAGCCAACGCATTCGTGAAAAACTGGTAGCGCTCTCCTATAAATATTTCGAAGTCATCGGGCGAGTAATTTTTAAGCGTTCGTGTGGAATTGGCCTGGAGATAACAGGTTGCAAATTGCCTGAGAATGGGGTCTTTGGGAAGCGCATTAATAAGTGGTTCAATCGCAGAGTTATCGTCGGATTGGGAGACAGGGGTCGATTGTGGTTTCGGCATGGGTGATTGTCCTTACGCTGAAAAATTGGAGTGATTAAAGTTGATTTCGGGGGAAGTTCCATAGTAACGGAGACCCGTCATGGGGGCAAACGGACAGCCATCGTTTTTTTTGCGACCGCTCTTTATGGTACACTTCGTTTTAATGACTTCTATCGTCAAAAAAGCGATAAATGCCCCAATAGGGCATGACGACCGAGATCCGATTGTTTGGAATCCTCCTGGGATTTTTGAAACACGGGTGGGCGATTTTATTCATGGGGTCAATCGCCAGTTTGACCTAACGATTGATAGCTACGCGTCACTTCATCGGTGGTCTGTCACCGAAATAGGACCGTTTTGGCAGACTTTATTTGATACGGCGGGTTTAATCTATGACGGAGATTCGGCTTCGGCGGTTGAACGTGCGTGTCTTTGGCCCCGGCCCCAGTGGTTTCCCAATGTTCGAATTAACTACGCCGAAAACATGCTTAAGAATAAGTCCGACCACCCGGCACTTATTTATTATTCGGAGCATCAGCCGGTTCAAACGATCACGTTTTCGGCCCTTTCGGAACAGGTGGCACAGCTGTCGGATTGGATGCGCCAGCGAGGAATTGGGGTAGGAGATGTAGTTGCAGGATTAGTTTCCAATTGCCCGGAGGCGGTGGTGGTGCTCTTGGCAGCGGCGGCGGTCGGAGCGATTTGGACGTCCTGCTCACCCGATTCCGGGACACAGTTCGCTATTGATCGATTCAGCCAGACACTGCCTAAGTTATTGGTCGCTGTCGATGGCTACGTATATGACGACACGATTTTTACCGTTGGAGATAAGATCCAAGAATTACGGGATGGGTTGCCGACGCTTCAGTCGATGTTGATTATTTCTCGAATTCCTGGAGCTGTTTCTGACGACGACCTGGTATTTTATGAATCGATTGTAACGTCGGTCAATCCGGTCCCTGAACTGCGATTTGAGCGGCTTAGTTTTTCTCACCCCCTCTACATTTTGTATTCATCAGGAACGACGGGTAAGCCAAAATGTTTGGTGCATAGTGCGGGAGGCAGCCTTCTTCAACATATCAAAGAACATCGACTTCAATGTGATCTTCGACCCCTGGATCGGTTGATGTATTACACGACAACATCGTGGATGATGTGGAATTGGTTGGTGTCGGGGTTGGCCAGCGATGTCACGGTTGTCTTATTCGAAGGGAAGCCAGATCCTGCGGTGGTTTGGGAGTTTATTCGGACTGCTGAAGTCAATGCGTTTGGCACCAGTGCCTCTTGGATTTCGTTATGCCAAAAAACGAAGGTGGGGCCGACGGCTGCTCAGGTGGCCTCGATTTCCCTATTGATGTCGACGGGCTCCGCGCTGTTGCGTGACCATTTTGATTATATTTACTCAGAGATTAAGTCCGATATTCAAGTCGCGTCGATTTCGGGTGGAACCGATATTGTATCTTGTTTTGCACTGGGAGGGCCTGTTCCTGTGCGTCGAGGACGCCTTCAGTGCGCCGGTTTGGGCATGGCGGTGGAGGTGTGGGATGACGATGCCCAGCGGGTGTTTGGGGTCCAAGGCGAACTGGTATGTACCCAGCCGTTTCCGTGTATGCCCGTTTATTTCTTGAACGATTCGACCGGTGAAAAATATCATTCGGCGTATTTTGAGCGGTTTGACGGAATTTGGACCCATGGTGATAGTGCGATTCAATATGAGGATGGAAGCCTTGAAATTGTGGGCCGATCCGACAGCACGATTAAGCATCACGGAGTTAGAGTGGGGACGGGTGATCTCTACAATGTGTTAGAAGGTATCCCGGCGATTCATGATTCGTTAGTAGTTGGCCGACGGGTGGGGGATGACGAAGACATTATCGTGTTTCTGGTACTGAACTCAGGGGAACTTCTTGATGCGACTTTGAGGCGAGATATTCGATTGGCGTTAACGGCCCAATCTCCGTGGTTTAAACCAGATGCCCTTTTTAAAGTGTCTGATATCCCCGTTACCGCCAACGGAAAAAAGAGCGAAATTCTGGTTAAAAATCTACTCAACGGGACTCCCATAAGCAATTTGTCGGTGATTAAAAATCCGAGATGTTTAGTGGAATATCAGGAAATTGCAAAACAAATATCCGATGCGGAGGCACTCAAACGGAGTCGATCGGGGCGTACAGAGTCTAGATCTTAGATTTCCTAAGAAATTCAGGCGAGCCAATCGGACGAAGGATATCGGGTGCGTTATGAATTGCGTCTACGAATTGATCAATTAGGGCGGCATTGTTTTCGGCAATTTCGCCAGACGATAGTAGATGATTATTCTCGAATCCAATCCGAACATGACCGCCGTTGCGTACGGATTCTAACATGCACTCCAATTCGTCTTCGCCAAATGCACATACTGTCCAGTGGAGGGACACGTCGCTTAATGTTGCGTTGTGGGCTTCAATAAACGGAGCCAATTCGGATGGGTGGCCTTTTTGCCCGGTTTTTTTTCCCAATACGTACAGCAAAAAATACTGAGGTTCGTTGGGGACAATTCCACGTGTCCGTAACTCTGCAAAATATCGGACGTCATCATCTGAATAACAAATGTATTGAACCAAAATATCTTGGGCATGAGCCCAGTTTAAAAACGATTGGGCGGCAGGTTCAAACGAGGGGTCTGGAACCAATTCCCGAATCCCAATGGATGCCGACTCAGGGACCAATGCCTGAATCGTTGAGATCATGTCGGGGGCTGAATATATCCCTACGGTTTCGGTCGTCACTTGAAGCACCATTCGGTCACCGACGGCCTTTCGAATTGCGGTCAATGCCGTCCGATACCGATCGGGGTCTAATGAATGGCGTTGGGCGTCGTCGCGGACATGAAGGTGAAATAATGAGACGCCGGCATCGGCACATCGAACGGCTTCTGCTGCAAGTTCATCCGGTGAGATGGGAATCGTAGGGAGGTCCATCTTGGTTTTTCGTGCCCCGTTTGGGGCCACGCAGATTGTAATCGCGCGGGTCATTGAATCACAGAGTGGATCGCTTGGGCTAGTTTACTGACCAGTTCATCAATCTGAGTTTCAGTGATGATGAAGGGGGGGGAAATCATAATGTGGTCGCCATGTTTTCCATCTAAAGTTCCGCCCATCGGGTAGCACATTAGACCGGCGTCCATTGCCGCTTTTTTTATTTTTACATTGATTTTGAGAGTGGGGTCGAATGGCGTTTTGGTGGCGCGATCCTGGACCAACTCTAATCCCCGGAATAGCCCTCGGCCTCGAATATCCCCCACATTCGAGTGATTTCCAAACTCCGCGTGGAGTCGTTTCGAGAGAATGTCGCCCATCGTTCGCACTTGGCTGATCAATTGATCACGTTCAATAATTTCTTGAACTTTAAGTGCTGTAGCACAGGCCAATGCGTGCCCCATGTAAGTATGGCCATGTTGAAAAAATCCGGTACCCGTCTGAATTGCACTAAATATCGAGTCGGAGACCAGTAATGCGCCGATGGGTTGGTATCCTGCACCCAAGCCCTTGGCTATGGTGATCATGTCGGGAATAATGCCTTCTTGTTCACAGGCGAAGAGACTTCCCACACGGCCCATTCCGCACATCACTTCGTCGAGAATCAGTAGAACATCATACTGATCGCAGATCTCACGGATCCGCTTAAAATATCCAGGCGCTGCAGTGACACAGCCCATGGTTGCGCCGACCACTGGTTCTGCAATGAACGCGGCTACCGTTTCGGGCCCAACATGCAAAATTTCGGTTTCTAGTTCATTCGCGACACGTAATCCATATGCCTCAGGTGTTTCATCCGATTTCTGTCCACGGTATTCATAACATGCAGAGATGTGTGATGTGGGTACCAGTATCGGGTCAAACATTGCGCGACGCCACAGATTGCCGCCGGCTGATAATGCGCCGATTGTGTTGCCGTGATAGCTTTGCAACCGGGCAATAACTCGGTGTTTTTGATTGCGGCCTGTTTCGACAAAATATTGCCGTGCCAATTTAAGTGCGGCTTCTACGGCCTCTGATCCGCCAGACAAAAAATAAACGGCATCGATTCCTGGCGGGGCATTTAGAGTTAAAAACTCAGCCAACTGTTCCATGGGCTCGTTTGTGAAAAAACTGGTATGCGCAAATGCCATTTGGCGTGCCTGGTGAGCAATTGTATCAATGATTTCGAGGTTGGAATGCCCAAGACAGGAGACGGCGGCTCCGGACGACCCGTCTAAATAGCGTTTTCCATTTTGGTCGATGAGGTAACATCCATCGCCTGCAACGGCGATGGGCATCGACCCTAGCGTGTGGCGATGAAAAACCTTGGTTGAGGCGAGTGGCGGTGTCATGGTTATTTCGTCAATAAGAAACCGGTATCGTCGCTAATAATGCGATCCATATATCCTGATATCCATAGAGCGTCAGGGTTGCTTCTGGCGACAATAATATTGCCGAGAATGTCCCCGCCGGATGGGGCGCGTAAAACCTTCAAAATAATGGTGCCGTTGGTGACACCGATGACTTCCATTTTTCCGTATTCAGTTGACATGGTGTATCGGGCTTGTTTCTCTACACCGGATAACCCGCGTTGGGATTCGGTATAAATTCGCCATGCGGTTTCTACGGGCACGGCGAAGAGCCGGTGGCCTTCGATTTCTCGACATTGAAACAAATAATGATTCCCGATCCCTTTAGAGTAAAGCTCTCGTTGCAAAATGTGGAGGGCTTTGGCATCGTCGTTCACATCGGCAATGATCGGCGTCTGATTCTCGAGAGAAATAAAATTACCTCGGGAGGTCAATCCTTCAACGGCGTTTCGGACGGTTTCCATCCATACATATCGGCTATTTACCTTGACGTAGTGCCCGTCATCAGATTTTTCAAGAAATTCATCGGGATGGGTGAAGTGGACGGCGAATACGACGCGAACCCGAGGGAATAGTTTATGGAATCCATCGAGCATTGCAAAGAAATCTGCGTCGACGCGCTCGGGGAAAAAGGCCAATTCTTTGGTGCCGATCCGTACTTGTTCGACCCCAGCCTGGGCGAGGCCTACCATAAACGTGGCAATTCGTTTGTCCATAAGGGCGAGAGGATCTCCGCCGGAAAGAAGTGCTTCTCGAATCGGATAAATTCGCTTCCCTGTTTCGGGGTCAAAGCCACGATTGGATTCTACCCAGTGATTATGTTTTCGGATGTAGTCGAGGTGGGCGTGGAACTCATCGGGGTTGATCGCTGTTTTGCCGGTTTTTTGAGTAAATAAATCGAGTCGATAACAATACCGACAATGAGACGAGCAGGTGCTTGATACCATGAAAAGCATCATTTCATATTTGTGAAGTGCGCCAGGTACAGGAGAAAATTTATTCTGATTGGAAGGGTCTGCTTCCCCACTTAAATCTTCGGTTTCTTCGGCACGTGCTTTGACTAAGTTGCGGATGGGTTGACTCTTCATCGCTAACCGCATGTAGTAGTCGGTGATTTTGACTTTCATACGGTCTTCGATATCTCGCTCAGTCCCTCGAAGTTTATCAAATTCAGCTAACTCTTCAGGTGTATAAAATTCTTTAAATTCATCTGAAACCGCCCCTTGTGAAAAGGGACGAAATGACGCGGTTCCGGCGCCATGTTTGCCGCCACGATCATGTCTTTTTGCGGGGATCAAACTTAAAAATAAGGCTTGTTTGACTTCGTCTGCCATTGTTCTCAAATCGGTGGTGTTAAATGTAGTGAGATCGTGAATTCCGAATGTGCCTGCAAGATCGGCTTGGAGTGTTGACGGGTGAGGTGCCGCATTTTTAGGTTCCTCGATCGTCGATTCAATGGTTTGGGTAGCGGTTATTTCTTTTTGTGTATTCTGGGTAGTCATATGCCCTATTCTCCTCTTTTTTTTACGAAGTAACAGTCTTAAAAGTACCGGCCCCCCCCTATGGGGTACCCGGGCTAAACGTGTGCACTTTATACGGGGGAGGGTGTAAATGCTAGGAAAAAATTCTAATCGGATGTTTTGGCGGTGGGATCTTCGGGTATAATTGAACTATTCCAAAAATAGAAAACTATGGAGGTCTTTCGTGGCCGTTAGCTATGTTGTTTTATTAGAATCTCAATCGATGCTCCCTCTTTTTTTTGAGAAATTTCGCGAGATTTCGGTATCGAGAGGGGGCGAATCCGATGCGTTCGATGTGGTCGCTGACTCAAAAACGAAGTTGATTTTGTCGGGGGATATCGTTGGGTTTGTCATGTGGGATGGGCTGGATCCAGTGGGATTGGCGTGGGTAGAGCGGATGACGCCGACCTATGGGAGTATTCTGGTCTATACGGCTGGGCGAGAGTATCAGGCGGATCTGGTGAATTGGTTGGTGGATTCCAAGCTGGCGGTGGGTGTGATGGCCGAGTTACTTCATTTTGAAGTCGATGAGTCTATTTGTGACCTATTTCGCGCCCGAGGGTTGATGGAGATTCCGCGTCAGCGGATGGTGTGCCATTTGCCTGAAACTCTCGACTATCCTCAGATTCCGGATGGGTACACCTTGTTGCCCTTGAGTAATAAAACGGCGTTACAAGTTGCCAATCTCAGTGTTTCCGCCCATAAGGTCAGCGGTGACTATCGAGGATATCCTGACATGGAGACGGTAGAGGGGCGATTGCGTATGGAGCATTTGGTGCACTCTCAATTTTATGGACCGCTCTGTCACCCTGCATCGGTGGGGCTCATGGTAGGTGATGAAATGCATAGTGTGATTCTCAATCTTTTAATTCCCTGCTGGGGTCAGGCAAAAATGCCGTGGATCTATGATGTTGCAACCGCGACTGAGGCAATGGGGCGTGGTCTTGGCGAATGGATGCTTACCTATACCAAAGCCATCTTTGTGGATTTTAATTTCACAATGTGGGGATTGGCGGTGTCTCAATGCAATGTGGGGGCGATTCGTGTGTATGAGCGGAATGGGTTCGTGGTGGTCGATACGTTTTCGGAGTTTTTGCAACACGCTTAGTCCCCCTTTAATGGGAGCTGTGGTACGATGCCGCGACCATGGAATTGCGGGGAAAAGCATTTCGAAAAATACTAATCCAACGGGCGGATCGTTTGGGCGATGTGATCTTTACGTTGCCTGTCCTCAAATGGATCCGGATCCAATACCCTGGTGCTGAAATTCATTATTTGGCTTCCCCAAATCCGGCGGAATTTTTAGCGACACAGTCGCTAGTCGATCAGGTTCATAGTGTGAATTCTGATATGGGGTGGATGGATGTTTTAACGCTTGCACGGTCGTTGCGACGGCAGTCATTCGACTTATATATATCATTATGGAACGACCCGAAGATGGCTTCGTTGGGGTGGTTGGCAAATATTCCGGTTCGAATCGGTGATTCAACCAATCAAAGCATCGGATGGGTGTATACCCATACCGTTCGGCAACGGTGGGAATGCGTAGCGACCCATCAAATTGAATTTAATATGCAATTACTGATGCCGTTGGGGTGGCGCGCTAAGGCGGGATGGTCCTGGCATATGGACGTGGATTCGACAGCGTTGCGTATTGTTGAGGAATTGGTGACCGATGCGAATGAATCAGCGATGTCGGTGGTCACTTTCTTTTGTGGGACGGGGGGCTCGAATGTACCCATTCCGGATTCGGTGATTATTGCGGCAGTGGAACAATTGTCGGAGGATGCGTGCGTGGTTCTTTTGGGACAGGTGGAGGCGGGTTCTCCCCTGCGGTCGTTGACGATTACCGGGGGGATTAATCGGCTGAATCAAACGACAGTTTCTGAACTAGTGGCGTGGATTTCAGTGTCTGATGTGGTGATTGGCGCAGATACCGGGCCCATCCATATTGCGGCGGCGTTAGGACGATCGATTGTCTTTTGTCCGGTTCGAAAATCTAACTTGCCGACTCGATTTGGTCCGTGGACTCCCCATGTCGAGATCCTTCGTCGGGACTATTTGTGCCGGACGGTGCCGCCGCATGTCTGTTTGGACCCAGACTGCGAAGCACTCCCTCGGGCGAGCGATATTGTTGGGGCGGTCGAACGGTTATTGGATGGGCATGATCCCATGGGGTATCGCATGTTAAAGACGTTGTTTTTAAAGGAATCGATTCGTATTTTGGTGATTGTAAAATCGCCAGTCCATCGTCATGCCATGATGCGTTTGGCTAAGCGGTGGCGATCCACTGGCCTTGTCATTATCCCTGTCCTTCAGCCGCATGTGTCCGTGTTCGACACGGTTCAACTCTGTTTGCGATATAACACATTAGTGGTCGTGTGTGCCGATATGCCGAGGTGGAAGATAGGGGCCGTCCGCCTTGTCATTGGGATCGGATATCAATATCTGCCTCCTGTTGTAGCGCGCATTGCATTATCGGTGAATGAAGACGAAACGGTGTTTTTGGGGTGGGTTGAAGACTGGCTAATGGCCGGTAGCGGAGTAGCGGTATGAGAATATTATTAGTTCGGCCGGATGCAATAGGGGACGTCGTATTAATGGTTCCCCTTCTCAATACCATTCGACAGGCGTATCCAGATGCCGAGATTTATACACTCCAGCAACCGTATACGATCCCGTTACTTCAAGATCATCCGTCGGTAACGGCTATTATTCCGGATTGGAGAAAAATTCGACGGTCGCGGGGTATCAAGGGGTTTTTGGCCTATTCTCGGTATTTACGATCGTTTGGATTTGATATGGCGTTTTTTCCGTACCTGGAGCCGTACTATGTGTTTTTGGCGATTGCCGCAGGGATCTCGACGAGAGTCGGGGATCGAAATAAGATTTTTCTAAGACCCTTTCTGACCCATTCGGTTCCTTTGAATTTTCGGAATTTGGTTTTGCATGAATCTCAACAGTCGGCCCATTTGGTTTGGGGAGTTAAGCCGGAGGCGATGTTGGATTTGACGATGAATTTGAGTGTGTCGGATACGGACCGGGAATTGGCCATGGTCGCGTTGACGGAGGCTGGCGGAGACCCTGCATTGCCGTATATCGTCATTCATCCGCGATCGGGGGGGGGGAACCGTCCGTGGCTTCCGGCTAAATACGCGGCACTGATTGATCATTTAATGGACCGGTCGGAGTATCAGATTGTATTGACGGGATCGGGGCCAAAAGAAATTCAAGTGATTTCGGATATTCGGAATTTTACACGTCATTCTTTTGTCGATATTTCAGGAAAAACGCCGCTAAGGGTGTTGATGGGATTAATTTCTCAGGCGACGGTTGTCATTGGGACAGATACCGGTCCGACTCACATTGCGGCTGCGTTGGGGGTTCCGGTTGTCAGCGTGTCGCCCACAAAATTTGTGAAGGCGTTGCGGTGGGGTCCATGGCGAACGCCCAACCGAGTGGTGAGCGAGTCTCAAGCCTGCGCATTAGTGTGTCGTCCGTATAAGTGTAAGAAAAATATTTGTTTAGATGCCATTGATAGCTATCGGGTGAGTGACGCGGTCCTCAGTGTTGCCCTTGAAGCGCCGGGGGGCGTTAATTCAATTCCGACCAAGCATCGGTGGATACAGACCGGTATGCATACCATGGTGTATTGGGCGGGACGAGAGTCCCAACTCCAAGTCGTGGTGGATCAATATAATGCGCTTAAGCGCAACGGGTTTGTGGTGCACCTAGGGACAAGATCTTGGCGCTTTAGGCGATCGTTAGCGGCGGCATTAGGAATCGAATCCGATGGGATTGCCGTTATGCCTCCGTTTGATTGGGTGGGGATGGTGTGGGCGTTGATGACCCACGATATTACGGTGGTTTTTGTGGTGGGGCCGGTGGTCGGATGGTACTGGTTTTGGGTCCGTCAAATTTGCGCCTTGCGACAATACTGTCCGCCGGTAGCATTGGGAATTTCAACCCCGTCGGGGTCGATGGACGAGATCGTTTTGCAGATTACCGCAGGGGTATATCCTTAGGCGCCTAAAAGTCCTGACAGGTAATAATATTCTTTCAGAAACCAGGTCCCAAACCGACGCGTCCATCCGGGGGTGCCTTCGTGCCATCGTGTCATTGCTCGAATAATCCAACCGGTTGGCGATGTGGTCCGATAGACCCAGACTGACAGGGGATTTAATCCTAAAAACCATTTCAGTTCAGGGTGTTTTCGAAGCATTATTTGAGCCGATTCTCCCTTTTTGATATTTCGTTTGATCTCATCGTTTTCGGAGACAACGTGATAATGGTAATTGATAGCGGATTTAAGGTATCGGAGAGGAACCTTTTTTTGTTGGAGTCGATACCCTAATTCAAGGTCTTCCCACCCATATCCCAAAAATTCTATGTCAAACCCGTTTTCCTCGGTAAACAGTGATTTAGGAAACGAGAGATTGCCGGTGAGAAAATAATACCAACCGAGTGAAGCGCCATCGGCCAATGACCGGGTGATGTAGGGGAATACCTTGGCGGGCTGGGGGGGCCAATGTAATTCGGTCATATTTAAGGTCGCCCCTTCAAAACAGGTGGGGGTGGACGCCGATTGATGTGCCTTAATATGGGTCGCGATGAAGTCGGGCCCTGGGATCATGTCGGCGTCGGTGATAATGATGATGTCGGAATTTGATTCGGCGACGCCACGGTTTCTTGCCCCTGATTTCCCTTGGTTTTCCTGAATAATTCCATGGAATTGGAATAGAGCGTCGAATTGAGAAAAGAGTGTTGCGGTTCCATCGGTGGACCCCGAATCAACGACAATGACTTCGAATAGTTCAAGTGGGCAGGTTTGTTGGTTGTACCCGTCAAGGACTCGTTCTAAAACGGGGGCTTGGTTAAACGTGCCGATTACAACACTGATTTGAATTGGCGGTGTCATAGGGGGCGCACTATAACATTGTTGTTGCGACGGGGTCACACCCTTCGGTATCATGGGGAAATGACATTATCTCAAGCTGATTTTTCTTCTATTTTTACGCTCCTAAATCGCGAACCTACACCCGTAGAGACCCATATTTTTGATGCCATGTGGTCAGAACATTGTTCTTATAAAAGTAGTAAATCTGTCCTTAAGGCGCATCTTCCTATTCAGGGATCAGAAGTGGCCTTGGGCATTGGAGAGGATTCTGGAATTATTCGGTTTGTTGTTCATGACGGACGCCAATATTGTTTGGCGGTGTCCCATGAATCTCATAATCATCCGTCCCAAATTCTGCCGATTGAAGGCGCGGCGACAGGCGTCGGCGGGGTGGTACGGGATGTGTATTGTATGGGGGCGGATGTCATTGGCGTCCTGAACTCATTGCATTTTGGATTGAGTGACGATCCTCAATCGGTGGTGCACACCATCGCTAAAAACGTCATCATCGGGGTGTCCGACTATGCGAATCCGTTAGGGGTCCCGGTGCTGGGTGGAGAGACGGTGTATCACCCATCGTATAACGATAATTGTTTAGTGAACGTTGCGGCGATTGGCCTGATTGATGAGGCCGATATTATTCACAGCTATGTTCCAGTTGAAGCCAAAACGGAGCCCTACGATGTCATTCTGTTTGGTAAAAGTACGGATGCGACAGGGTTTGGCGGTGCCAGTTTTTCGTCATCGACTCTTGATAAAGAAAATGACATTAAAAACGTTGGAGCGGTTCAGGTTCATGATCCGTTTTTAAAACGGGTACTTGTTGAGGCAATTAAACAGTTGTTGCAGGTGGTAAAGGCTAAAAAAATTCCGATTGGCTTTAAAGACTTAGGGGCGGGCGGTATCTGTTGTGCGACCTCAGAAATTGCCGTGGCTGGGGGAATGGGGGTTGAAATTGACCTGGATCTCGTGAATGTTGCGATTCCAGATCTTAAACCGGAAGTGATTGCCTGTTCAGAGACGCAGGAACGCTTTTGCCTGGTGGTCCCACGAACTTTTTCCCAAGAAGTGCTCGATATATTTAATAAACAGTTTGCTTTGCCTGAGATTTATCCTGCGTCAGGCGCCGTGGTTATTGGACATGTCATCCCGGAAGGGCGATTTATTGTTCGACATAAAGGCCAGCTCGTTGCAGATTTGCCGGTGGCGGCGATAACGACCGAAGTGAAAGCTGAACGTCACGCTCAATCAAGGCCGATTGCACGGAACGCCCAGCACTCTGTAACGTTGAGCTCGGATGGCCATCGGGCGATTGCGCTTAAGTTAATGGGGCTGCCGAATATGCGATCAAAGCGGTATGTCTATCGGTTTTTTGATAATGCGGTTCGGGGGGATACGATCGTTTATCCTGGTGAGGCGGATTCCGTCCTTGTGACTCCGATTGAAGGCTGCGATGCGGCAGTCGCAGTCAGTATGGATTCTAATCTGTATGGGAAGTGTGACCCGTATGTGAGCGGCGCCTATGCCGTGGCAGAGGCGGTCCGCAATGTGATCGCGGTGGGGGCAAGGCCATTATGTGTGACCGATTGCTTGAACTATGGAAATCCCGAAAATCCCAGTGCGTTTTTTGACTTTGTTGAAGGCGTGAAAGGGATTGGGGATGCCTCCCGTGCCTTTGGGTTTATTGATGGCGAAGCGTTACCTGTGATTTCGGGTAACGTGAGTTTATATAACGAATCTAAAACGGGCAGTGCGGTGATTTCGTCTCCAGTCATTGTGGTGATCGGCCGAGTGGATAATTATCACCGCGCAGTCACCTTGCAATTGTCCGAACCCGGATTGCGATTGATTCGGGTAGGCTCTGCCTATTCCGAATTTGGAGGGACTCAAGTTCAAGAGATGGTGTCTGATCTTAATGCAGTTGCTCCTCAGGTGCGATTTGAGGATGAATCACGAGCCAATCGTGCGGTGTTGGCAGCGATCAATGACGGGCTTGTGTCTGCGGCTCATGACATTTCGGGCGGCGGCGCGCTCGGGGCGGTTCTTGAAATGTGCTTGGGGCAATTGGGCGACTCGCGGGTCGGTATCGAATTGACGATTTCAGGGGATCCTCTGACGGCGTTATATTCGGAAAATGGGGGCTATGTCATCGCGGTTCGTCCCGACAATCTACTGGCGTTTGAGTCACTCATGGCGGCTCAAGGGCAATTAATAGAAGACATCGGACAGACAGTTGCGGCATTGTCGGCGACGGTAGGCTGTGGGCCCGTTCGGTTTTCAATACCGTTAACGGATGTTAAATCCCAGTGGAGGCCAGAGATTCAATGAAGCGTGCACTTATTATAGGGGTGATTCTTGGCGTTTTAGGGTTCGGGACGGGCCGTATATGGTGTGAGACAGTGGATTCTTCACATCGGACGGTGGCTCGTGAGGATTTTGAATCTAAATATAGAGATGGCATGCAGATGGAACAGTTGCGGCTCTTCCCTCAGGCAAAAGGAATCTATGTCGATATCGGTCGCCAATTTATTCGGATGTCGGAGACGGGTCGTTCAAAAGAGGCGCTACTGACTCAATTGCCGGTGGTATTGAGTGCCGTGTATCGGATGGGAATCGTGACGGCCCGCGATAACTACTACAACGTACATCCATTGGTTTACCAATTGGATTCCTTTCAGGATACCCAAACCGTGATTGATCAGGTTCTCACTATTATGGGCGATCTTCGGCGGCAGGGGTTGGTCGGGAGATCGCTTTATGAAAGTTTGTATTTTTCAAGGGCGTTTAATCGGGTTGCATGGGCGAATAAATTGTTAATTGGGACGGCTTGGAAAAATTATGTTATTTGTCCGCCGACGGATGTGATCGGAATGATGTCGATGGCCATGTTGGATTTGGACCAATTGCTAGTACTTCAGGATCTCCCCCCGAGTTTGAAAGCAATGGCGATTCCTACCAAGGATAAAGATCCTGCTCAAATGATCAACGATAGGTACGCGGATAAGTTTAAACAGCTGCCGAAGGATTCTCTAGAAATGAAAATGTATCGATTTATGAATTTTGAGGAGGATCCAGCTAATTTAGCTCGATTAACCTCAAAGAGGACGCTCAATCAGGTCTATGGAGTACTTGAGTATTACAATATGCCCGAAACACAGCAAATGATTGCATTGGGCAAAACAAATTACACTTTAGAACGGATCTTATCCAAGGATAATCAGCCGTTTTTTAAGGTATATGAACAATTAGTCACAATGATCGGGATTTATTAGGTCGGCAGAGCTGGTTTGGCTATGCCGATGTGGCGTTGACGCTACACAGACACTGATTAACAAATAGCTGTAGTTTTTCTGACGAATTAATGAGCGACGACGGAATGGCCGTTTCAGACGGAATTTGAAGGGTTTTAATTTGCGGGAAGTGCCGATAGATATCTTTCATAAATACCGAGTACCCATTGCTTATGGCGGTAAGGGCTGAGTCGCGTAGGTCAGCGTGGGCCACTTCTTGAACAACGGGGACGAGATGGCCCGTTTCCAATGGGTGGATCAGTAGATGCTCCATTTTTTTCCTGAAGCGAGAGAGTGCAAGCGACTGCTCAATAATGGCGTCGAGTGTGGTGATGTCCTGTACATATTCGCTGGCACCAGCGTCAATACATAATTGTCTCTCGTTCGGGGTATTTTGCTCAGACACTACAATGAAATCGGGCAATGTGCTGATCTCAATAAATGAATGGAGCTGTTCATGTGTGTATTTTGCTTTTTGATTTAGACAATAAATAACCACTCGGATGCGATAGCTTAATGATCGAAATTCGGGCATCAAGTCCGACGGGCTCTCAAACTCGATGATGTCATAAGTCGTTCCCAAAATACCGGCGATAATCGCACGTTCCTTAGGGTCTGTATTCAATAATGCAATCAATGGTCGGCCCATGATGCCCCACCTTTTCCCTTTTTTAAAACCTTAAAGACCAGTTTCAAGGATTAAGTGTAACAGCATAGGCCTCAGTGGGCGATAAAAAGTTAAGATATTTTTCTTGGACGATGATTGAAGGTGGGTATATTAGACTATGCTCCCGCCGCGATTTGAAATCCGGGTTTAATTTTGGAACGGGTATACATTTTAAAACTTGGTCTAAACCTTAAAAGGCCGATATACTGATCCGGTTATGGACAAAAAACTTGTACGATTCGATTGGGCCATCAAGTATCTCTTACGCAACAAGGCCAACTTTGGCATCCTCGAAGGATTTCTCAGCGAGCTCCTCAAAACAGACGTCACCATCACAGCTCTCCTCGAAAGTGAATCCAACAAAGACGATCTCGACGACAAAACCAACCGTATCGATGTCTTCGCCGAACTCTCTGGCGGCGAAAAAGTCATCATCGAAGTTCAGTGTATCCGCCAGTGGGACTTCCTTAGCCGTATCCTGTACGGCGTCTCCAAGGTTGTCGTAGAGCATCTCAATCAAGGCGCTCCTTACGGAAAAATACCCCGTATTATCAGCATTAGCGTCATCTATTTTGATCTCGGAAAAGGCGACGATTATATCTACCGTGGACGCACCGAGTTCAAAGGGATTCACCGCAAAGATCTGCTGCTTCTAGGAGAAAAAGAAAAACAAATGTATCCAGAGAGCATCCAAAGTGTTGCAGATATTTACCCTGATTATTATTTGCTCAAAGTCAATCAATTCAAAGATCGGGTCAAAGACAAATTGGATGAATGGATGTACCTCTTCCAACATTCTGCGATTCAACACGATTTCAAAGCGAAAGGAATCTCAGAAGCCGGAAAAGTTCTCGATATTTTACGTCTCAATGAAGCGGAACGTCGCCGCTACGAACGCTATATTGACAACCTCCGTGACGAAAGAAGCCTCATCGAAACACACTATGAATCGGGACATAAAAAAGGCATTGAAAAAGGCATTGAAAAAGGCATTGAAGAAGGCAAGCAGCTTATCGCTGCAGCCATGAAAGCCAAAGGGTTCCCACTTCGTGATATTGCTGACATTACGGGTCTGTCGATTACGGACATTTAAGGTGGGGCTCTCATTTGTCGGTGTCTAGTTTAGCTTAGGGTCTAAAAATCACTGTTTTTTGACGAAGTTGGGCTAACTTTTTGACCCTTTCGAAACACTTTTACAGACTATTGTTGTGTAACCTCCTTGGCGACCTGGGGCGCCAGAGATACTATGAAAAAATGTTGGATTTTTCTATTGGATTGGGTTCGGTATTGAACGACTATTCGCTGCGTCAATTGGGTCGGTTGGGTATTCAGACGGTGGGGGATGTCTTGGGGTACTTTCCTCGGGGGTACCAAGATCGTCGCAATATCCCCCGTATTTCCCAGGTCGTAGCTGGCGGACTGCAGCTTGCGACAGGGATTGTGGCGTCGGTGACTGAAGAAATCGCCAAAAACCGGGTGTCAGTTTTGAAGTGCCGGATCGGGGATGTGAGCGGCTCGATCGAATTGGTTTTTTTTAATCAATCATTTCTAAAGCCGGTGTTGAAAGAAGGCCTTCAATTGGTGGTGGCTGGGAAGGTAGAGATCAATTCATACACGGGGAGTCGCCAGTTGATGGTCTCTGTATTAGATATTATTCGCACCGAAGTGGATCGGCGGATGGCATTGGGTGTGATTGTCCCGATTTATCCGTTGTCTCAAGGGTTATATCAGTCTCGGATTCGCGCCATTATTTTGGCGGTTATTGAAAAGTATGTGGGGCAAGTGGATGACCACCTGCCGCTTTGGATTCGAGATAAGTTGAACTTGATGCCCCTTAACGCAGCGCTCAAAGAGCTCCACTTGCCCACTTCTCCGGCTCTTTGTACGGCGGCGCGGCAACGGATCATATTTGACGAATTTTTGAGATTTCAGATGACATTAGTTGAAAAACGACAGGTTCGGCACCGAGAAACTACTGATATTCGGTTTGTGGCGATGCATCCTTTGGTTGACCGGTATTTGGGGTTACTGACGTATCGGTTAACCAGAGATCAGTCGTCTGCAATTTCGGATGTTGCCGGTGATGTGACATCTGGGCGGGCAATGAATCGATTGATTCAAGGCGATGTCGGGAGTGGTAAAACCGATGTGATTGCAGCCGGAATATTGCTCGCCATTGGATCGGGATTCCAAGCCGCGTTGATGGTTCCGACCGAGGTGTTGGCGGACCAGCATTTTCGCCGATTTTCTGAACAGTTTTCACAGTTGGGGATTGAGGTCATTTTGGTCAAAGGGGGCCAGCGAAGTCGTGAACGAAAAGCGGCAATGGCCCGGATGGCATCGGGTGATGCACTTGTGGCTATTGGGACCCACGCGTTGATCGAAGATCCGGTGTCGTTACCTCGGCTTGGGTTAGTCGTTGTGGATGAGCAGCATCGGTTTGGCGTGATGCAACGAATGAAATTGAATCAAAAATCGATGACACCGCATTGTCTTTTTACGACAGCCACTCCGATTCCTCGGTCATTTATGTTGACGGTATTTGGCGATTTGGACAAAACAATTATCCGAGAACTTCCCCCAGGACGGCGTCCGCCACAAACCGTATTTTTTCCGTTGGGTGCCATCGGAAAAGTCTGGGAATTGTGCCGTAACCAGCTTGCGGCGGGTCATCAGGCGTATATTGTCTATCCATTGGTGGAGGAGTCCGAAAAGGTTGATTTGGCGTCGGCCATCGAGGGGCATGTGATGGTATGTCAGGAATTTCCTGGAATCTCAGTTGGTTTGGTCCATGGGCGGCTTGCAAGTGCAGAAAAGACCGACATAATGTCCCGGTTTAAGGCCGGGGAAATTCAGATGTTAGTGGCAACAACCGTCATTGAGGTGGGGATCGATGTGCCCAATGCCACGGTCATGGTGATCGTCAATGCCGAGCGATTTGGCCTATCTCAGTTGCATCAGCTGCGAGGGCGGGTTGGACGCGGGGCGGACCGGAGTTATTGTGTCTTGCTGGGAAAAGCTAAAACGGAAGTCGCGCAACGGAGGATGGATGCAATGGTCCAAATATCAGATGGGTTTCAATTGGCGGAGTTGGATTTGAAGTTAAGAGGGCCTGGTGAGCTGTTGGGTACCCGTCAATCGGGTTTGCCTCATTTTAAAATGGCTGATTTGGTCCAAGATCAATCCTTGTTGAATTTGGCGCATCGAACAGCGCTGACCCTATTTGAACGTGATTCAGAACTGACCCGGGTAGAAAATGCCAGTTTGGCCCGATGGTACCGGTCCGCAACCCCGTTTACCGTAGAAACCCGGTTGAACTAATGCGGGTCACCTCGGGAGAGTGGAAAGGGTTTCCCCTCGATTTCCCTAAAGATAGAACCTTTCGGCCCACCCAAGAAAAAGTGAGGGCGGCGGTATTTAACATTCTTCAATCCCAAATCAGGGGAGCTGATTTTTTGGATTTGTATTGTGGGACGGGGGCGATGGGTTTTGAGGCCATTTCTCGGGGGGCATCGACGGTGACACTGGTGGATACAAATAGTCGATTTGCAGAGAAAAATCGGGACGCGTCGGTGGCGAGACTATTGCCAGAGACTCAAGACGAAACACGACGCCGGATAACGGTGGTCAGCGCAACCGTTCCGGATTATTTGCGGCAAGTAAAACAGTCGTTTGATGTGATATTTATGGATCCACCCTGGGATCAGGAGGGCCTTTATAAGGATACATTCCGGCTTATCGCGGGCTCTGATATACTTCGATTGGATGGTGTGCTGTGTTGTGAGTACCCCAAGCGCCTAGAATTTGCGCTTCCTTCTGGCTTGGCCATTGGGCATCAGTACGCCTACAGCGACACGATGGTTTCTATGATTTTTCGACGAGAGGTGACTCATGCAAGCGGCGATTTACCCGGGTAGTTTTGATCCGATTACCAATGGTCATTTGGATGTGGTTCGGCGCGCCTTGTCATTGGTGGACCATGTGGTTGTGGGCGTCATTTACAACCCGGCAAAAGCCCCGTTATTTTCGTTAGAAGAACGGATGGATTTGATCCGTACCTTATTTCGAGACGAACCGAGGGTTGAGGTTGCCGCATTTAGTGGGTTGTTGATTGATTTTGCAAGACTCAAGGATGTTTATACCATTATTCGCGGATTGCGAGCGGTATCGGATTATGACTACGAATTTCAGATGGCAATTACCAATCGCCATCTCTGTCCTAAGTTGGATACGGTATTTTTGATGACGGATGTAGCTTATTCGTATCTGAGCTCGAGTTTGGTGAAGCAGGTGGCACGATTTGGGGGCGATGTGTCGTCTTTTGTCCCGATGGAAATTGAACTTAAATTAAAGGAAAAGCTGGGATTATGAACGAAGTATTGGGACTAATAGATTCGATTGAAGCGACGATTTTAGAAGGAAAAAAAGTGCCCTTTTCAGAGAAGGTGGTATTGGATGAACGTCGCCTTTTGGGGCTACTCGATAAATTACGGTTGGTGGTTAAAAATGATTCGACACTCATTCGGCGTTCAATCGAAATGTCGTCGTCTGATGATGATCGGTCATCGCGGGCCACGGTGGTGATTGAAACCCCAACCGGAATTCATCCAGACGTGTTGCGTCAGGCCGAAGATGAAAGCCTTCGGGTTCGTCGAAATGCAGACGAGTATGCGGATAATGTTTTGGCTCACCTCCAAATGGTAGTGACCCGCGCCCAAAAAAATATGATTAAGTTAGAACAAAGTATTGAATCCGGTCGGGACCATTTGGAAACCCGTCGGAATGAATCGAAAGGATAACCCCATGGCACGCTTGGATGGCCGTGACGCAAATGTGTCTCGGGAATTGACGATTGTTCGGAATTTTACAAAATATTCCTTGGGATCTGTATTGATTGCGACCGGTGATACGAAAGTATTGTGTACAGCATCGGTCGAAGACCGGGTTCCTCATTTTTTGAAAGACTCGGGCCAAGGATGGTTGACCGCTGAGTATTCGTTGCTTCCGTCATCTACATCGACGCGTGTTCAGCGTGAATTGAATAAAGGACGTCCCTCGGGGCGAACGAACGAGATTCAGCGGCTAATCGGTCGGTCTTTGCGCGCAGCGATTGATTTGAAACGTCTTGGAGAACGGACCATCCATATCGATTGCGATGTGCTTCAGGCGGACGGGGGGACCCGGACAGCGTCAGTGACGGGTGCCATGATTGCATTGGCGGATGCCTGCGCCGTTTTGGTCGCGCGTCGGTCATTAGTGGTGAGTCCGATTATTGCACTGGTTACTGCCGTTAGTGTGGGAATTGTCGATGGTGTTCCCGTAAGCGATTTAACCTATGAAGAAGATTCCCGAGCCGATGTGGATATGAATATTGTCATGGCCAACGCAGAGACGTTTGTGGAGGTCCAAGGGACGGCGGAAAAGTCGTCGTATAGTCGGTCCGAGCTTGATGCCATGTTGGGGATTGCTCAAGAATCGTTAAAGAACATGAATGTAAAAATTCGAGCACAGGTGCCTTTGCCGTTTTAATGACGCCATTTCGTAGTGGTCTTCTCGGCTTTGTGTTCGGAGTGGGGGCGTGTGTTTTCGTAGGGTTTTCTCGCGTGACACCGTTGCCGATGTTGTCACGGGTCAGCGCGACAATTCAGTCAGCCTATATTGAGCCGGATCTGGATATGAGGGCCTTAGAGATTGGTGCAATTCGTGGCTATTTGGGGTGTTTGAATGACCCCCATACCCGGTGGATAGATCCAGAAACCTTGCAGAAAATGAGGCATCATCTCAAAGGAGAATCCGAGGTTTCCACAAAGTTCGATACAGTGGATCATGTGACCATTATCGGTCGGGTGGGGTATCTCCGAATTACGAGTTTTGAGAGTTTGACTTTGGCCACTGAAGTTCGAACGGTCGTTCGGTCGTTAATTCAACAGGGGGTCACGGGGTTGATTATTGATCTAAGAGGGAACGGGGGCGGGCTTTATTCGAGCGGCGTCAAAGTGGCTACTCTTTTTTTGTCCAATGTGCCCGTGGTTCACACGGTGGATCGAATGGGTCAGTCGCGTACCGAGCGTGCGCCAGGAAATCCGGAATTTGGGGCGATTCCATTGGTTGTTTTGGTTAATGAGAGGTCTGCGTCGTCATCCGAGATTTTTGCGGGGGCGATTCAAGATAATCGTCGTGGAAAAATAATTGGGCATTCGACCTACGGAAAAGCGACGATGCAAAAAGTACTGCCACTTCAGGACGGTTCGGCGGTGTTGTACACGACGGGGAGGTATCTCACCCCGTTGGGTCACGATATTTCAAAAAAAGGGATTGCAGTGGATGTGGCGTTGCCCAAGTCGGAAGAACCCACCGGGAATGTCGCGATGGACCCCCAGGTGCGGGCGGCCCAACGCCTTCTTGAAACCGGGACCTAGGTTAGGGTTTCTTTGTCTTCTTCATTTTGTCTAACTGATAGACAAACGCAAGGACTTCGGCGACCAATGTATATAACTCGCCAGGAATTTCAGTATTTAAATCCAATTTGCTGAGCAATTCGGTTAGCGTTTCATCCTCATAGAACGGGATTCGATTTTCTTCGGCTAACTCTAATATTTTCTCAGCAACTGAGGCCCTTCCTGTTGCCACAATTTTAGGGGCTTTGTCTTTCCCTACCTGATATTTAACGGCGATTGCCCGGAGGTCTTTTCGCTCTGGCAACTGGAGCTCATCAAGATGACGCTTGAGCTTTCTGGCTTTTTTATTAAGTAAGGCCTGAGGTATTTTTTTCATACTTCGGTGTTGATTCTAGATAATGTATCAAGGTTAAGTTTGGGTAAAAGTAACTGCTTAATATCGATTTTGTTTTCAGTGGTTTTGAGGCCAACTAATTCGTAACCGTGGGTACTGATCTGGTCTTTAAACTCACCAATCCATTGGGTTACTAGCTGACGACTGTCGGATCGATCGCTGCTGACAGTCATCCAAAGTTTTTTGTCGAGCACATCAAGAATCACGGCCATCTCGCCCAAATCCTTTGTCTCAAATTTGACGATGATGCGGGTTTTTTGGGTATTGTATTCAGTTTTCTTTTTCAGAGGGTCTTTTCTTACGAGAAGTTCCATCACGGCCTGACCTTGCATCCATGGATTGGGAAACTGCCAGTATCCAAATCGATCGTTCCCCACCTGTTGGGCCACTTGTTCTGACATAATGGCTTGGCTGGTTAGAGATTCCAAGAAGCCGGAGATGCCACCCTGGAGGGCGGTGGAGGACTTTAGGAATCGCTCCAATGCGGAGGTCATCCCTTCTTGGGACATTTTTTGACGGAGTCCTCCAATAAATTCATACAAGGCTTTAAAGTCCTTGATGAGACCCCCGCGACTCAGTTCTGACCAATCCATTCGTTCGTTAGGATCTTTGGAGAGTTTTTTTAATGCGTCATCCAGTTCGGAGACTGCGGCACCTAGGCCCGCTAAAAGGCCCGAATCTAGGAACGTGCTGGCAAAGTTCATACTGAGCTGAAACTGGGACATCGCTGATTGGAGTTGCTGCAATTGCTGGTTGATTTGGAGTTGATTGTTGAGGAAATGGCCGATGATATCGACACTTCGGGGTGTTTCAGCTAACCCTTTTGACAGGCTGGCTACGGAGGATTCGAGTGAATTGGTTGATTTTCTCCCCTTGACCAAGGTTTGAACTGTTTCAAAGTTTGAGGCAGATGCCTCCAAGCCAAATTGAAGAATGGTCGACATAATTTGAATATTGTCTGTTGTGGGCGCTTTTTGAATGTGGACGAGTTCATCGACGATGTCCGCTCTAGAAATCGGTCGGGCAATGTTTTCTCTGGGGGAGGGTGAGGGTGTCCCGTCGGCCTTAGTTACTGGTTTCAGCGCGGATACTTTTCCGGCGCTATCGACGGCAGGCGGGGCATTTACGTTTTTGTTGACGCTTTGACTTTCTTCGATCGCGAACGCTTTTTTAATGTTGCCGGATTCATCAACCTTTGGGGATGATTTGACTGAAGGATCGAAAATGCCAGAATGGCGTGGTCCGCTTGCGTTAATTCCGAAACCCATATACTCAATTCACCTCGGTGCTTTAATTCCCTTAAGTGGGTCTACCTAACCACAATCGAAGAAACTTAGAAAATACTTGTATCCAAATTACACCGTTTTTTTCGTCTCAGGGAGAGTGGGGAGCCCTAAGCTACTGTTGTAGGCTTGTTGTAGGGCACGCGTCAACTCTCTTGACTTGATGTGGGGATATTTTTCAAGTGTATCAACAAGGACAATTCCTTTGAGTGAGCTGGTTAAAAACACTTCCTGAAATTCATCTAAATCGCTCAGTAAAATCTCTTGTTCACAGATGTCGACGTCAAATTCTTCTGCCTTTTCGAGAAGGTAGCGACGGGTTACGCCCGGTAAAATGTATTGGGATTTGGGCGTGAAGAGTACGTTTCCTCGTGCAAAGAAAACATTGGCGGTCGGGGTTTCTAATATCGCTTTTTTGTCGGAATATAAAATGACATCGTCGTAGGGGTCGCACAGGGCTTTTTCAAGGATGTTTTTGACGTATGACAGCATTTTGAACTGGTCAATTTGAATTCTCTGAAATGATTCTTGGCGAATTCCCAAGTGAATGCCGATATTGGCCCGGGTTTGGGTCATGGGTCGAAGGATAATGAGTACCATGGGGCGTCCCATGACAACTCGATGAGTGCCCACTGGACGATCACCTGGGCTGACGTAGATATTTAATGTGGCACCGTCGTCGATCTTGTTTTGCTCAACAAGGTCCGCGACGATTTCTTTGACGCGGTCTTGGGTTACGGCCAATTCAATGCCCAAGATAATGGCTGACGATTCCAATCGTTCCCAATGTTTTTCAAATAGAATGGGTTTTTTATGGAAAATACGCACGGTTTCGAACAATCCATAGCCGTACAAAAACCCGTAATCGTCATACGGAAACGGTACCGACTGTGCGGGTCTTATTTTCTCTTGGTAGTATACAAGTGGGTAGAGATTCATCAATGTAACCTTTGAAATAGGATACACAGGTTTAAATTTACACGGTAGTGGGGGGATTTTGATGAGGAGAAAATCTAATGATGGAAAAATCACGTCGATTATTTGAAGATGCCCAGACCATTTTAGTCGGAGGGGTTAATAGCCCGGTTCGGGCATTTAAAAGTGTTGGAGGAACACCCCTTTTTTTTAGTCACGGTTCTGGTGCGTATTTGAGTTCAGCAGATGGGGAGTCCTATTTGGACTATGTCTTATCTTGGGGGCCAATGATCTTGGGTCACGCGGATCCTGATGTACTTGATTCTGTAATCACAACCTTTCGTCGTGGCGTATCATTTGGCGCACCCACCGAATTGGAGACGGTATTAGCCCGGTTGGTTCACTCTTATTTCCCTTCGATGGAGCGAGTTCGGTTTGTCAATTCGGGTACTGAGGCGTGTATGAGTGCGATTCGTTTGGCACGCGGATTTACTGGACGGAAGCGAATCGTTAAATTTGATGGGTGTTATCACGGACACGCCGATTCCCTTTTGGTTGCGGCCGGATCGGGAGGGTTGACATTGGGGATACCGGATAGTGCGGGCGTTCTCCCTGAGTTGGCCCACTATACTACCGTGCTTCCGTATAACGATAGTGTGGCACTGAGGCAGTGTTTTTCGGAGATTGGATCTGAAATTGCGGCAGTTATTGTCGAGCCAGTGGCCGGAAATATGGGGGTGATTGTTCCAGATAGCACTTTCCTGGTGACCCTGAGAGAGGTGTGCACCGAATTCGGAGCTTTACTTATTTTTGATGAGGTGATGACCGGATTTCGAGTGAGTCTCGGCGGTGCTCAGGGTATTTTTGGAATCACGCCTGATTTGACCTGTCTGGGGAAGGTGGTGGGTGGGGGGATGCCCTGCGCTGCTTATGGCGGCCGGGCGGATGTCATGATGCAATTATCGCCGTGTGGACCGGTATATCAGGCCGGAACGTTGTCGGGAAATCCTGTGGCGATGGCGTCCGGGATCGCGACGTTGTCAAAGCTAAAAGATGCTACGCTATTTAATGCAGCGGTTTCCCATACAGATGCGTTGGTATCGGGGCTCCGAGAGCGGATCCAACGGAAGGGCATTCCCGCGACGGTGGCCCAATGTGGGACGATGTGGACTCTGTTTTTTAATCCGGACCCTGTACATAATCTGAGTAATGCGATGGCCTGCGACCGGGAGCGATTTGCCCGGTATTACCATGGGATGTTGGACCAATATATCTATTTGGCGCCGTCTCAGTTTGAGTCAAATTTTGTTTCCTCGTGCCACGGGGACCGTGAACTTGAGCTCATATTAAATGCATTTGATAAAGGTTTAGAGTTGTAAAAAGTTGGGAAGTTCTGTTTTGTATTTCCAAACTATAATTTTGTAAATCAACCAGCCGTTGAGGACTGGTTTTAAATTGGCCCAAGCTCATTTATAATGCATCGATCCTGAAGGGAGTTTTAAGTATGTCTGATTGTCGCTACCGACGTGCGGTATCTACTGTTTTTTTTATGTTGGGGGCAATGACTTCTGTAGCGATGGCCGCGCCAGCCGCTCCGGTCGTACCGTCTAAGGTAGCTGTGCCATCACCGCTTCGACAACAAGGTACTCAGGCGACAATTAATGTGGCAGCGCCCCTTACTGATGACGAAATTTTCCAGGTAGAACAGAAGTATAAAGATGCGATGGCCGCAAAAAAGTTTGACGATGCGCTTCAGTTGTTGAGGAAGCTACCTGAATCATCAATGTCTCGTCCGCGTCGTGCAGAGCGCCAAATGCTAACAACCTTTGAGATCGTTGAGCAGCGGATCGCGAGTTCCTCATCGATGTTCGCAAAGGATGATGAATTGGATGATGCGACTCGAAAGACCGTTCAAAAGTTATATAAAGAGGGCCAAAATGCCCTAATATCTAATCAAAATGAACTTGGTCGAGATATTCTGATTCATATTCTGTTTTTGCATCGGCAGAATCTGAGGGCAAAAATTCTATTGGAAGAAGCGCTGGATTTAAAGTCGGGGTCTTATAAGATTGAAAATATGGAAGCGAAATATTGGAATAAATCCTCCATTAATTTCTATGGTGGAAATTACCAAGCCGCAGTGGATGTTCTTCAGGCTTTGTCCTTTTTTGACAAAGATAATCCTACTGTTTATGAGCGCATGGGCTCTTCTTATTACATGATGGGAGAGAAAGAAAAAGCAATTAGTTCATGGAATACGGTGCTATTTTTGGATCCTACCGATAAAGATGTTGAAGAGGTTATTAAAAAGACCCAAGAATTGATCGCAGAAGATAAAGAAGACGCAAAAAAAGAAAAGGCCAAGCCTAAAAATGCTCAGAATGTTAACCTGGCGGAAACGCAGCTGATGGGTAAATTTCCAAAACAGGATCAGGCGTACGAATACGCGAATACGTTACGTAAGCAAGGCGTGGATGCGGTAGTTACCGAGGAAGATGATGGCAAGTGGGCGGTACGTGTTCCAAAAAAAGGGTCCAAATAGGAAAGGGTTGAGTGGGTTATGATGCGCAATTTAGCGGTTAAGCTTTGGGGGATTTTGTTGGTGGTTCTGATACTTGGAATGCCTGCGTTTGCAAGTCCAGATGAAGTTGCGATTGAAGAACAGATAGCAACGCGGCTGCAACGATCGTTGGATGCGATCTATGGCCCGAACAATTTTGTTGTTCGCGTGACTGTAGCGTTGTCGGCCCCGAGTTATCAGGTGAGGTATACCGCCCAGTCTAAAGCGGCGGTGGCATCCGATCCCAAAAATCAATCTAAAGTAAATATTATGCCTGGATATCCGGTGATTCGGAATCTGGGGCCTGAAAATATGAAGCAGCTGCCGTTTGATTCTGTGACTGCGTATTCCCGTCCTGAAATTCAGTCGACGGTTATTCATTTGCTGGTCAACAAGTCCTTCCCGAAAGGGCAAGTTGGACGGGCCCAGTCGGTGATTAAAGAACTTTTGGATTTCAAGGATGGTCGGGACAAAATTGAAGTCGTATATAAACCGTTTATCGAGCAAGTGGCTCCAATTCAAAAGATTGAAATTGAAAATCAATCCGAAAAAATGTTTTCCCTACAGAATATGTTTTATATGACATTTGCGGCGATTGCAGTGTTGTTTTTGTTAATTTATATGTTCTTCGCTAGTCGAACTGCCAAGAGCCTAAAAGGGTTGTCTGCGGTGGCGGCATCTGCAGCGGGGGGCTCGGGCGGTAGTGGGGGGGCCGGACCTTCGGTTAGTGTTAACCCTTCATTTGAATTGCCAAAAGGGGGTTCCGGTGGGGGCGATATCAAGATTTCAAATGCGCCTCCTGTAAAACGGTATTTCGATTTTGTCTCCGATGACACGGTTGAGAAATTGATCTATTTGTTGAAAAAAGAAAACGTAGGGCCAGATAATCTGAGCTTGGTAGTTAGCTTTTTACGTCCTGATTTAGCAGCAAAACTCCTTGGTACTTTTGACGTCAAAACACAGGCTGCGGTCTCAATGGCTATTATTGATCAGAAAATGGTGAATCGGGCGATGTTGGATAAGTTGGAGACCCAAATTAAAGGGGCCATCGAATGCCTAACCGGTGGAGAGACCGCCTTTAAGTCGATTTTCTCTTTTGTTTCAGGGAGTAATAAACGACAACTTTTGGCCTTGCTTGAAAAGTCATCCCCCGAGGGATATCGTCGGGTTAGAAACAACCTTATACTGTTCGATGATCTTGCAGTATTGGAAGATGATGAAATTAAAAATCTTCTATCAGAAGTTCGTGCTGAATTGTTTGCGGTTGCGCTGGCCTCGGCAGATCCAAGCTTGTATGATCGATTTGATCACAATATGACTCGAAATTCTAGAGAGGTCATTTCTCAGTTTCTTGAAATTAAAGGGTCCACGATTGCAGCGGAAGAAGTGGAGCGAGCGCAACAGACGATATTGGAAGTTGCGATGCGGTTGGAGCGGGATGGACGAATTAATATTTCTGGGAAATTAAAGAAATAAGCACCGTAATTTAGGAGATACCTTATGGGAATTGGATTGTACATTGGGTTCGCGGTCGTGTTGGTTGTGCTGGTTGAGTTAATTGGTGCCGATGCGAATGCTAAGCTTTTTTTGAGTAAAGAAGCCTCGATAGCGGTTTTTGGTGGATTAATTAGTGCCGCACTAATTAATTTCCCAAAGAGCCAGATTGCTAAAATTGGGATGTGGACTAAGGTCATTTTTAGGTCCCCTAAAAAAGATCTTCTCGAAGAGATTGTGTTGCTTCTTCGGCTATCAAGAAAGTTGAGTCGGGAAGGTCGGCCAGCGCTTGAGCCAGAGATCGAACAAATACAAGATGGTTTTTTGAAAGCATCGATGACCTTGGTCATGAATCGGGTAGACCCACGTGAAATTAAGATGCTTTTAAAAGAAATGATCGAACAAAGCCAAGGGCGACATGAACAGGGCATTCATTTTTTTGAACAGATGGCCAAATATGCACCGGGATTGGCGTTGATCGGGACGTTGTCGGGGTTGGTTAAATTGTTGGCCAACGTATCTGATCCGAAGAGCATCGGTCCGAACATGGCGTTGGCCTTGGTCTGTACTTTTTATGGGGTGGCAATGTCGAATCTTGTTTTTTTGCCGATGTCGGGTCGATTAAAAGTATCCAGTCATGAAGAGTCCGTTCATAAAGAACAGTTGGTTGAAGCGGTGGTTGCGATGGCCTCTGATGAATTGCCGATTGTTGTTCAAGAAAAGTTGTATATGTTGTTAACTTCGAAAGATCGGGCACTCGTGGCTAAGCGGCTTGAGGCGTAATAATGGGAAAAAAGTTCCAAAACGAAGTTGAAAACTTTTATGTTTCATTTTCGGATTTGCTGGCTCTCCTATTAATCTTTTTTGTATATCTTTTTTCAATGTCAACGATTGATCCTGTTAAGTTTACAGAGTCATCAGAGTCGATTACAGAGGAATTTTCGGAAAAAAAACCAGCCACGTCTGCTGCATTTGGGAAGTCATCTCCTTATACATCGGATCCGTCTAAAGCGGAGCCTCTTCCTGAACAACCTACGCAAGCGGATGTTAAAAAGACAATTGGTCAGACGGTTGATGCGCTAGTTGCCAAGATTGCGCCCAAAGAAAATAAAGAAAAAGATGCCGCTGGTGCCCCTGTGCAGGCTGAAAAAAAACAGACAGCCGGCGATACCAGTGGAGAGCATAGTTCCAAACTCATCGCCGAAAATAAGGAGAAGGATGGTGCTGGGGAGCCGGCCACTGCGGGTAAACCCCAGACGATTGGTCAGACAATAGATAAACTTATTGGCAAGGTATTTTCTGAAGATAGTGCGCAAAAAGCCCCAGGCGGCGAGCCTGTAACTGGGAGGCAGCCGAAGGCCACGGACGTGTCCCAGACCCCCACTGCGCCTGAGGATCGTAGCGCACAGGGCATGTTGGCCGAGAAGCTGGCGTATTATATTAATAAAGAAAAACTGGAGGGGCAAGCGTCCGTTTACGTTGATCCCCGAGGCGTGAAGGTTGTGTTGGAATCACCGGTATTGTTTGAGTCCGGTAGTGCGGATTTGTCTCCTGAAGGGAGACGCATCCTGATGAAATTGGGGCCTGTGTTTAAGGAAGTTACAAATCCTGTGGTCATCGAGGGGCATACAGATAATGTTCCTATTCATAATTCGATTTACGGGACTAATTGGGAGTTGTCGTTTCAACGGACATTGTCAGTAATGAAGTTTTTTGTGGGGCAGTTTAAATTTACACCCAATCAACTATCGGGAACTGGATATGGTGAATATCGTCCCTTAGTTCCCAATACATCAGACGCGAATAAGGCCAAGAATCGGCGGATTGAAATTAATATTCTTCGTGATTATGAGACTGGTACGGCGTCCCCGAATCAAGTTGCGTTATCGGTGGCGGCGCCTCCACCATCTGAGTAAAAATAGACTTTTTCTAGCTTAAGAAAAGATACCTGAGTTTAAGAACTCTTCGTTTGATTTTGTTTGTCGTAGAATTTTAATGAGTTCTTCAGTCGCGCTGTCAGAGTCAATATTTTTTCTGAGAAGATAGGCTTTTTTAAGTATATTTTCAGGGAGTAATAATTCTTCTTTTCTTGTACCTGAATTGACGATATCAATTGCAGGGAAAATTCTGCGATTGGCGAGTTTTCTGTCCAAATGCAATTCCATATTACCTGTTCCCTTAAATTCTTCGTAGATGATGTCATCCATCCTGGATCCCGTATCGACCAAAGCGGTAGCAATAATGGTAAGACTACCTTCTTGCTCGATCTTGCGGGCCCCGCCAAAGAAACGCTTGGGTTTGTGCAATGAGCTGGGATCGAGTCCGCCAGACAATGTGCGTCCAGAGGGGGGGACTACTAAATTGTATGCGCGGGCAAGTCGGGTGATGCTGTCCAGGAGAATTACGACATCTTTTCCACATTCGACCAGACGTTTTGCGCTATCTAACACGAGTTCCGATATTCGGACGTGTTGGTCGGGCGGTTCATCGAATGTTGAATAGATGACCTCTCCCTTTACGGACCGCTCCATGTCGGTGACTTCTTCGGGCCGCTCATCAATAAGAAGTACTTTAATAATGATTTCTGGATGATTGATCGCAATGCTATTGGCAATTTCTTTTAAGATACTGGTTTTTCCCGCTTTGGGTGGAGATACGATCAGTCCCCGTTGGCCTTTTCCAATTGGGACCAGCATGTCCATAATTCGACCGGATATGCCGGAAGCATCGGTTTCTAGTTTGAGTTGCTCATAGGGATAAACCGGTACTAAGTTTGAAAATAGTGTGCGTTCTTTTATTCGTTCAGGATCTTCCCAATTGATTGCTTCTACTCGTAATAGCGAAAAATATCGCTCACCTTCTTTTGGGGGTCGGACTTGGCCAGAAATGGTATCTCCAGACGTTAGGCTGAATCTGCGGATTTGTGTTTGGGAGACATAGATATCTTCAGAACTTGGGAGATAGTTGTTGGTTCTAAGAAACCCATAGCCATCGGGGAGAATTTCTAGTACTCCGCGTGCAAATATTAGTCCGTTGGACTCTGTTTTTGTTTGTAGAATTTTAAATATAAGATCGTTTTTTTTGAGTTGCTTGTACTCGGGAATCTTTAATTGGGTTGCGAGATTATGAAGGTCCTTAAGGGTGCTTTTTTGTAGCTCAACGATGTCTAAATTGTCATCATTTTCAAAAATAGCATGCTTTTCGACGTCAGTCTTTTTTTTTCGTTGATCCATGGGAATATAAGGCTCCTTTGAGGCGGAACCCTACATTCATTCTAGAATGGGTTGTTCCGACAAATAATCAGGCTGAGGTATGGGGTTTATGGGATTATCTGGGTTTGTACAAAAATGTACGGTGTAGGAAATTTGAATATACAGGATCAATTCAAGAAGCTCAACACTTCCTTAGCCGCATAGGTGATGATGATATCCGCACCGGCACGTTTCATGGCGATGAGTGATTCGAGCATCAAATCAGCGTCGTTTGCGATTCGTTTCTCTCCGGCCAATTTGATCATGCTGTATTCGCCGGATACTTGGTAGACGGCGATCGGTTGCTGAACGATGTCACGAAGGCGGGTGATGATATCAAGGTACAACATACCGGGTTTTACCATGACAATATCTGCACCTTCGGCAATGTCTGTCAGTGTTTCGAGTATCGCTTCCCTTGATTGGGTAGGATTGAGTTGGTGCCCTTTTCGGTCTCCTTTGAATTGCTGAGATGATCCGGCTGCCTCTCGAAATGGTCCGTATAAAGCGGATGCATATTTGGCGGAGTATGCCATGATCCCAACCCCGGGATGACGGGAGTCGTCGAGGCTGTTTCGAATTGCTTGGACCGCGCCATCCATCATTCCCGATGGCGCAATAAAATCAGCGCCGGCATTCGCGTAAGAAAACGCGATTTTTTTCAAACAATCGAGGGTTGCATCATTGTCGAGTCCCCGGGTTGTCATGATGCCACAATGGCCGTGAGTTGTGTATTCACACAGACAACAGTCGGCGAATACTACCATTTCTGGGCGTTTTGACTTGATTGTTTTGATGACGGTCTGGACGCCCCCTTGGGGGTTCCAGGCAGCGGTGCCGTGAGGGTCTTTGTGTCGCGGAATTCCAAATAGAAGGATGGATCGAATTCCCAATGAATACGCGTCTTCGATTTCAGAGACTGCAGATTCGACGGAGTGTTGAAAGACGCCTGGCATCGACTTGATCGCGACAGGGGCCGTAATGTCTTCCCGGATAAAAATGGGCAGCATTAAATCTCGGGGAGAAAGTCGAGTTTCGGATAACATTTCTCGAATTCCGGATGTGCGGCGTAACGAATGATATCGCTTGAATGGGGCGGTCATAATGGAGGCCTCTTTTGTGAATGGGTACTCAGTATTGACGAGACGACTCCGGCTTGTGTTGACGGTGAAGCTACAATGACTTGTGAAGAAAATTGCCGGACGGATTCGGCGGTTTGTTCCCCCATCGCAACGTAGATGGTGGCCTCTGTGTGGGTGGGGTACTGAGAGAAAAAGCTGGTGGAGATAGAGCTGCTCGTAATAACGACGTAATCATACTGAGTTCGTGACTCTATCGCAATTGGAATTGTATCCGGACGATAAATCGCTATTTCAATAAGAGAAAGTTCTTTTAACATCGAAGTTAGATAGGGACCCGCTGCTTCGGATTTAGGATATAGCAATCTCTGTTTACTCAATTTAGGACGAAATTGTCGAATTAATCCTTCGGCGTTATATTCTGTCGGGACAAGAATACGTTCCTTTCGGATACCATTTTTAATGAGGGTTTCGGCGGTGCTTGGGCCAACGGCAACGTGTGTTTTGTCGGAAAGGTATTTGAATAGATCCGGTTGGTCGAAAATCAGCTGGATTGAGTGCTTGCTCGTAAAAATAATAACGTCTATTCGATGAAGTAGATCAGGGGTGATTTGAGACAATCCGGTCGAAATGGGCGAGATTTTAATCGCCGGAACGCAATGGACGATTGCGCCCAACTGGGTACAAGAATCGTAAATTATTGTGGATTCTGATGGGTGTCGTAATACCAATATTTTGGTATTAGCTAGAGCGGGGAATCTTTCCATTCGTGGCCTTTTTTTGTGCATTCGGATAGGCATATACTAATATCACAAGAGAATGACTCGATTTCAGTTTTTGATAGGTCTCTGGAGGCTCTGAATAGGGTGCTTGAAAAAAGTCCATTGGAAATGTGACTATGCATTCCCAAAGGAGTTTGGCAATCAAATCCGACGGCTTTCAGAAATGCCAATTGGGCATTAGATAAGACGAATTGAACCGGATGGCTGATTTGGCGGCATATTCGAATATGCGGGTGATCGCCATTGCGCGCTTCAAGTGTAATTACCCCTTGGCCGGGAGCCGGAATAAATTGATTGGCGGGTAGGACCTGATGGGGGTGGCGAGTTAATCCGAGTCGGATGAGGCTCACATCGGATAGTAGAATGGCGTCCAATCCGTCGTGGAGTTTAGCGACGCGGGTACCAATATTGCCGCGTATATCTTGGGTTCGAACGTCAGGTCTTAGATATTTAAGAATGGCTTTTCGTCGCATGCTTCCGGTTCCGATTATGGCATGTCGGGGTAGTGATTCAAGCGTGTGTCCCGCAAGGCTAACAAGGATATCATTCACCGATTCTGCCTTGAGAAATCCAAACAACGCAAGTCCTGGATAGGTGTTACTAGTGACATCCTTTAGCGAGTGGACAGCAATGTCGATTTCATTGCGGAGAAGTGCATCTTCAAGTTCTCGAATAAAGATGCCTTTTCCTCCGATAAGAGATAGCGGAGATACCTGATTTTGATCGCCCTGTGTTGATATTCCTATGATTTGAACCCGGAACCCTTGTTTGAGGTTCTCGATTCTTCGAGCCACGATTGCGGCTTGGGCAAGCGCCAATGGTGATTTCCGGGTACCGATTCGAATAAGAGAGTCGGTCATGCCCGATGTAGAATTCTGCGTTGAAGCCATAGTTCATATTTGAGTTGCTCGTCGTCTAGTATAGCCTGAATTTTTACCCCCTCTTTTCGACGTTTCAACACGTTTTTGTCGGCGATTTTTTGGAGTCCGTCGACTGAAATGACTTGGCAGTTAGTGGTATCAATTTTTGGGTCAACGTTTCGGGGAACAGTAAGGTCAACGATGAGTGATGTTTCGGAAGCGTTTGGGAGATGGCTTGGGCGGATTATATAGTCTGACGCGGCGGTCGCCACTATCACAATATTAAATTGGCAAACGCACTCTGATAACGTTTCGAATTTGAGTATCGATACGCCGGATTCTTCCGCAATTTTTGAGGCTTTTTCAAAGGTTCTGTTACATATCGTGATGGAGGGGTGCCCAATGGATACCAATTTTTTGATGGCGCGTTGTCCAATCGTTCCAGTCCCAACAATTAAGATGGACCGCTCAAAATAGTCTAGTTTTAATTCTCGGATGGCGTCGATTGCAATGGAACTAATCGAATAGGCTCCACGGGAAATTTCAGTCTCGTGCCTTACCCGTTTACCTACAGCAATCGCACTTTGAAAGAGTTTATTGGTCGTTGGGCCAGTGGTTTTAAGCGCCTGGAAATTGGAATAGGCTTTTTTAACTTGAGAAAGAATTTCATCTTCCCCAAAGACCATCGATTCGACACCGGCTGCAACATTAAATAGATGCTCAATTACAGCGCTGTCTGTTAGCGAATAAACGATGGTACTGATCGCATTTCTGGGTATATTTGCGGAATCTGCGATGAACGCCGTAAGCCAAAGCCCCGCTGCATCGACATCGTCCGCCGCAAAATACAGTTCGAAGCGGTTGCAAGTGGCGAGTACAACCAATTCGGTGATCGGGGACTCATTGAGCACCATTTGGCAAAACGCTGGCCATGAATCCTGTTTAATATAAATCAGTTCGATATCTCTCAATGGAGATCGCTTATAGTCCGTTCCAAGAAAGCCTAGTTTCATAATGGTATCGCCTGAATTGTATCTTTTTTGAGCGTTTTTTTGCAACGAAGCTGGGCGCAGTGCCCCCGATGATACATGACAGCGATAGACGGGTGGGGCACTTTTAGATTCGTTGATAAGACCCCCTTGCTAGATTGCAATTTGAGGCTCATTCTCATAGTATAGCGTCGGATTTACCAAACCAATGAGACTCAATCGTAGGCCTAATATTTTTCTGACTCACGGGTTCTCCCTTTGTCTGGGCGTTTTGTCGATTTTGTTTTGTTTTGTTCGGACGATCGAGGCGAGATTTATGCCTGAGATCCAGGAGATTGAAGATCCCTCCATTCGGATGGTGGTTCAGTCGATGCGAGCCCATCAAACCCAATGGTATGCCATTTTGGTGCAAACCACGAACGTGGACACCCCAGGGTATATTGAGCCCGGGGGATATAACTACAAGGATAAAGATGGAAATATTGAAATGATGCCATTTTATCGGTTTCGATCAGGTCCGGTTATAGAGACCAGCCAGCCGTTGGATTTTTATCTTGACGCAAGTAGTCGGGGATTTTTTCAGGTGTTGGTTCCCACGGGTTTGGGCTACACCCGAGATGGTCGATTTGCATTGACGTTAAATCGCAAGTTAGTCATGGTTGCTGGCGGATTTCCGGTATTGGGTGAGCGGGGAGAGATTTATCTACCCCCTGGAAACGAAATCGCAGTGTCTAAGACGGGCCAGATTTTTGTGGATGGATCGCCTGTCGACCGTATGAAAGTGATTCTCTTTAAAGATAAGGGCCTCAAGCAATTAGATTCGTTAAACGGCAGTATTTTTTATTGTTCAGGGGATCCCGACATTGAGCTTGAGGGTGAGTACGGGGTTAGGCAGGGGTTTTTGGAGCAAAATAACGTTTTGAAAGCGCTGGTGGGCGATGGGGCTATGGCGGCGCGTGCCTATGAAGCAACCTCCAAAGCAGGGAAGTCTATTACCAAGGAAATGAGCTCTGCAATTCAGTTGGGCAGTCCGTAAAAGAAACGCGTTGAGAGACTGGTGTCGGGGGCGGATGTTTGGATTTGGTTTTTTATGTCGATAGTTCGATAATCCTAGGAGGTAATAATCATGATTTCACAGATGCATATGGCCAAATCTGCGTTGTTCGCGTTTCAGCGAAAATTGCAGGTTATCGTTAATAATATTTCAAACGCTCAGACCGTTGGTTACAAACGACGCAGCGTTGAGATGGAAAGCTTGTTTCCATTGGTTTTGGAATCCGTAATCAATGAAGGCGATGATAGCGTTGCCGGCAATTCCACTAGCCGTAAACGGTATGTTGAATACGGACAAGGTGTCCGGATTGCAGATATTCGTAAAGATATGACTCCCGGAAGTATCGAGGTGACTAATCAACCCCTGGATATGGCCATTGATGGGGCTGGTTTTTTTCAGTTTAGGATGAGTGACGGGCAGGTTGCTTTTGGCCGTGCCGGCAATTTGCACGTAGATGCTGAAGGTAACGTGGTGGATCCTAATGGACATCCACTTGAACCCGCGATTCGCCTTCCTCGTGAATTTTCTGAAGTCATCATTAACGATGAGGGCAAAGTGTTTATACAGACCAATGGAGATCCTACTCCACGAGAAGTCGGGCAGATCCTATTGGCTGTTTTTCCAAACTCAGGGGGATTGAAGGACGTTGGGCAAAATTTATATTCCCAAACGGCAGCATCCGGGGATCCGAGTTTCGAAGTGCCGGGGCGGGCGCTTGCGGGAGCGATTAAGCAGCGTGCCCTAGAGTTTTCCAACGTTAACGTTATTGAAGAAATGATGTCCATGGTTTTGTGTCAGCGTGCCTTTGACGTTACGATTAAGGCCATTAACTCTGGTGACGCGATGTTGAAATCTGGAAGCGATCTCGGAAAATAAATTTAGTTTGGCTAAAATATTTCTTTTTGTATTTTTAAGTGTATTTATTTCAGCGAGGGCCAGCTTTGGGATGACGGTTGCCGAAGCGCAAAACCAAATGAAAACCGCAATTTCTGAAAGAGTCAGTCGGCAGCTAAGTCGTTTTTCTGATTTAGAATTAAATGTCCAAGTGCACCTTCCCCATCAGTCGATGTCCCTCTTGGAAGGGGCGGCTAGTGTTGATTTTCAATTGTCTGACTATGGGAACTATGTGGGCAGATCGTCTATCCCTATTGGGCTTCTCGATTCCCGTCATCGTGTTTTTTCGACCGTGAAGGCGGTTGTGGATGTCTCCGTCATTGGCGGGTATGTGGTGGCGACCCATGTTCTTGCGAAGGGTCAGAGAATTGCCTCTGAAGATGTGATGCTTCGGCGTGGCACAGTTAATGACTTGTCCCGACAGTCCTTTGGTTCGGTGGATATGGTTCTAGGTAAGGAATTGTTGGCTGCCGTTTCCGATGGCGTTCCGTTGACTCAAATAGTGGTTCGCGATATCCCCGATGTTAGGCGGGGCGATTCTGTTTTAGTGGATTACCGAAACGGTGGGGTCCAGCTGCGGGTACCCGGGGAGGCCATGGCAGATGGACGAATTGGTGATCGAATTCGTATTCGGTTGAAATTGGATTCCCATAAGATAATGGAGGGTAAAATTGTTGATTCAACGACAGTTCGCGTTAGCTCTAGTTACTAGTGTATTAGTTGTAATGGCTGTTCCGTTGTATGCCGATTCACTTTGGGATTCTGGTAAAGGGAATCTTTATAGTGTGGAACGTCGTCGCCCTAAGGTTGGGGACGTAGTCACTATTGTTGTTTCTGAGGCATCGAGTGCACAACAAGAGGCAACGACCCGGACATCTAAACAATCGGGCATCGGTATTAACTTTGAATCAGGGTGGGATCAGGTTGCTAACTTATTGGGTAGCGAAACTATTCGAAAAACCTATTCAGGAAAAATAAAAGGTGGCGATGACTATCTCGGGAGCGGCCAGACTGCAAGAAAGAGTACGGTGCGGGCTATGGTTACGGCCGTAATTACTGAAATTTTGGAAAATGGCAATGTTTACGTCGTTGGAGAACATAAGGTAAAAGTAAATCAAGAAATGGAGACCATTCGTGTTTCTGGAATTATTCGGCCTGGAGATATTAGTGCCACCAATACGATTGATTCTTATAAAATAGCCAAGGCTGAAGTGTCGGTTAATGGGTCGGGTGTGGTTGGATCAAAACAGTCTCCTGGAGTGCTTACCAAAATGTTCAGCTGGTTTTTTTAATATGAAAACGATCATGACGCATATTTGGATACTGCTCATTGTAATTCTAACCCCTATCATGGTGGTTGCAGACGCCCTGCCTGTACGCCTTAAGGATGTTGGAAAGATGTTTGAGGCCCGAGATAATCAGTTGATAGGGTATGGCTTGGTGGTAGGGCTGCGAGGAACGGGTGATACCCGTTTAAGTGGGTTTACTGAAGCGTCGTTAAGCAATCTATTGAGGAAAATGGGAATTGCGTCGACCGGGCAGTCTTTTGGCTCACGGAATGTGGCGTCCGTTATGGTGACTGCGTCGTTGCCGCCGTTTGTTCGTAAAGGACAAAAGATTTCCGTCACCGTGTCCGCCCTTGGGGATTCGACCAATTTGTCTGGCGGGACATTGATCATTACGCCTCTTATGGGTGCAGATATGAATATTTATGCCGTTGCACAAGGGAATGTTCTTGTCGGGGGTATTAGCGAAACCTCGGCTCAGGGGAGATATTCAAGGAACCAAACCAATTCTGGAACAATTCCGCAAGGAGCGATTGTTGAGGAAGAAGTGGCGGTGACGATGACTGATTTACATAATTTGACTTTCGTATTGAATGAAGCCAATTTTATTACTACTGCGCGTGCAGTGCAGGCGGTGCAAGCTGCGGGCTTCAAGGGAGCAAAGGCGATTGATGCAACCATGATAAAAATCCCATTGTCCGATCTTGATTCCACCGATTTGGTGTCGGCGATTGCGCAGATCGAGAATATCTCTTTTGTGCCTGATTCATCTGTAAAAGTAGTCATTGATTCACGATCCGGAACAATTGTTATCGGCGAAATGGTGCGCTTGGCGCCAGTTGCGTTGACTCACGGTAGTATTTCGATTCGGGTAACGGATGCTGCAGGTGGTGGGGCGGCTCCGGCATTGGGTGGCGGTGGTCAAGGGGCTGCCCCGGCGAATGAATCAATTCGTGTTGATGAGTCGGAAAATAAATTTATTTACATCAATCCAACGTCGACGTTGTCTAGTCTGGTCAATTCTTTAAACGAAATAGGTGCATCGCCACGAGATATGGCGTCGATCATTCAAGCGCTAAAAGAATCAGGCTCATTGGTTGCGGATGTTCAGATCCTATGAGAAATGGATTCTGGGCCTTTTTTCTTGGCGCTGTGGCACTATTTTCGGGGGTCATTATGGGATCTGAAATGGACGTGATGCTGAGTGCTGATCGAATGTCCAGCGCCCGTGGTGCAGGTAAGGATCCGTCGAAGTCGATGGAGGAAATTCAATCGTACCTACTCGAAACTTTGTTTTTGCAACCTTTTTCGGATAGTAATCAGTCCGTTTTAACGGATGAAGAAGAGGGAGAAATGGGGTCCTTCGCCGATAAGTCGATGCAGCAATCGATGATGAATCGTGCCTTTGCGAAGCAATTAGCAAAACGGGATTTGTTGGGGCTCAAAAAACACTATATTCGGCCTGATGTCCCGTACACGGCTCCGAAGATTGATGTTCCTGAGTCGATTAGTGCTGCTCCGTATTTGGTAGGATCGTTGTCGGATTAGGTAGGGAGTTGAGTCGTTGGCGAAGGAAGTAAATAAGGTGGATGTAAATCGTTTGCAGCACCAATCGCTCATGCAAAATCGGCCGTTGCCACCTTTGGATGATAATTTTGTAAGAGAACATCAGTCGATGATTGAGGCGATAGCGTCTGGAATTGTGGGTCGAGGATCGTTGCCGACCGGAGTCGATTTTGATGATTTAGTAAGTTGGGGTGGGGAAGGCCTTATTAAGGCGTATCGGAGCTATCGGCCTGACAAGGGGACTGTATTTAAAACCTATGCGTACTATCGGATTCGTGGTGAAATGTACGATCGAATTCGGTCGGAATGGCAGTATCGAAATCCAGCTGATTATGCAGAGCAACGGCGAAAGATTCAGGAACGTATCGCTGATGTTGTTGAGGAAGCATTAGCCAACAATAGTGATGTGTCTGGATCTGAGATCGAAGAACGAATGACTCACTTGATATATGACTCAGCGGTGGTGTGTTTGGTCTCGTTAGAGGGGATTGAAGACGTAGAGGGGGTTTCCGATGAGCAGTTTGATGCCGCAGAAACCAATCATTCGGAGCTCTGGGATGAAATCGCCAAACTCGATACGGAAGAACGCCAAGTGATAGAAATGTTTTATGTGCATGGGCTTAAACAAAAAGAAATTTCAGAAAAGATGAATCAGTCCCGGAGTCGTGTGTGTCGAATTCATATGAAAGTTCTTGATAAATTGCGTCGTCGCCTGTCTCTGCAAAAATTGCAGAGTTCGTAAGGAGTATCGTTTGAAACGGATTAGTGGTGGTCTGGTGCTAGTTGCCCTTATTCTTTTATCGAGCCAAGCGGTTGCCGATGTTCCTAAGTCCATTGATCGGATGTTTTACAGTGAGCCTTACTATAGTGTCGAAGCGGCTATTTTTGAGCGATCTCAACGTCATGCTATTTATGCGTATATTATCTCGAACATGACAACGCCAGGGTTTGACCCCATGAAATATCTACCGGCAGATGATCAAGCGGATCTAAACGCGATTGTTCCCGACAAAAAATTTATCCGTGAGGTCTTGGTCGAATTCTTGATGACTCGGATGTCTGATAATAATAGAAAAGATACGGCCCTAATGACGATTTGGAAAAATAAAAAGGATAGTCTTCAGCGTATCGTTACGCTCGGGAAATAACGATGAAATATTACGTGTCTTTTTTGATTGTGGTGGCGTCCGTATCGAGTGCGTTAATGGCGCAGGGGTTGGATTCAGCATTGCGGTATAGTGCGTCCGGGCTCATGGTTCAGAGAATGAGGTTGTCGATTACTGCTCAAAATATCGCGAATATTTCAACATTTAAAGACGAAGCCACGGGGTTGCCGTATCAGAAACAATTTGCGATAGTTGAAGCTACTGCGGATGGAGTTCGTATTAAATCGGTTAAAAAAAGTAATGAACCCTTTAATCGCTATTTTGATCCCGCGGTGCCTCAATCGGATGAAAACGGCTACTTTTATTATCCTAATGTTAATTTGCCAGACGAAATGACTAATTTGACATATACGGAGGCAATGTACGAAGCTAACGTTTCTGCATTTAAGACGGGTAAAGCGTTGTATCAAGCGGCAATAGACGCATTGAAGTGAAAAAGGAGTATCATGATGATCGAATCCGTTAAAACGTTGAGTGGGATTGCAAAGGCAGCAACTGCGTCGGTATCTGGTAGTGGGTCCGTATTGAGCGACCCGTCTCGGTTCAAACAAATGTTGGGTGACGCGCTACAAGAAAAAATGGCGATTGATAATTCGCGTGCCCAGGGCATTGTCGAAGAATTAACGCCCGAAATGGCGGGTCAGTTTTTCGCTCAAATTATTCCGGAAGATGAATTTAACCCTAAAATTGAACGCCTTGATAAACAGGGGGTGCCACTTGGCGGGACCCGTCCAGAATCGAATGGAAACGTTTCGGACTGGACGTTGGCCCAGTCTCCTGCGGGAGGCGCTACGAAGGCCGTTGGGCAAGATCCTAATCAGCAGGCGGTCATGGCCCCCCTTAACCGTCCATTAGGTGTGGGCACATTAGACTCTGCTGTCCCAGGCGCGCGTCCGCCCCGGGTGGAGGTAACTCCGTTTCAGTTTTTCCTAGATAAAGCGGTTGATTTTTTCCTGAAGGTATCTGATTTGGAGCGTAAGTCGGATATGATTATGGTGGATTACACCAATGGTAAGGCGTCATTAGAAGAAGTTATGGTTGAAAAGGCCAAGGTAAGTGTGGCACTATCTTTTTCGGTGACATTGGTTAATCAAGTAACCCAGTCGTTTAAAGAAATTCAAGGCATGCAGGTTTAGTGACAGGATCATAATTCAATGATTAGGAAAGCCTCATGGCGGAAGTAGAAGAATACGAAGACGGAGTAGACGGTGATTCAGTTCCGTCTCTTACCCGTCGGTCAGGCATTTTTTCCCGTAGCCGTTTAGTGGGGATTGCGGGTGCTACAGCGGTTGCATTGGGTTCAGGTGCGGTTTACATGATGTGGACGCCATCGAGTCCTAAAATTGTTGATCCCGCAGTGTTGGCGGAAAAAAAGAAACAAGACGACCGTGAAAAAGCCAAAAATGCAAAGTATGACGTTCTTTTTGCTCAACTGACTGCGGATAAAACGACGGATGTTCTTAGGGAACTCAGTCGTGCAAATATTTCATTTCGCTCGCTTCAAACTGGGAAAAATTATCAAATTTCGGTACCGGAAGAACGAATCGAAGAAGCAAAGATGCTGTTGGCATCTAAAGGTGTTCCTTCGGGTACTCCGGTGGGATATGAATTGCTAGATAGCGGTCAAACTTTAGGCGTAACGGAGTTTGATAAGCGGGTTCGGTATGTCCGTGCCATTGAGGGTGAACTTGAGAAATCGATTAAGGAAATGGAACCAATCGAAAACTGCAAGGTGAAAATTGTTTTGCCGGAGCAACGTCTTTTTGCGGTGACCCAACCGCCTGTGACGGCGGCTATTTTATTGGTCCCCGTGCCTGGGGCTAAAATTACTGATGATATTGTTTTTTCAATTATTCAGTATGTGTCTAACTCGGTTGAAAATTTGCAGCCTGAAAATGTGACCGTGGTGGATTCCCGTGGAAGAAACTTATCTGACGGTATATTTGAGAGAATGGCGGCACGCGAGGCGGGTGGTCCGGGAGAATCGGGTGACGCTGGTGCGACGGGCCCTACTCGAAACTCAATTGAGGATGTGGCATCTCCTGAAAATGCACGGCCGATTGTGCCTGATTACCAAGAGGTGGATCAGTGGTATCAAGTCAAAGAAAAATACGAAAACACCCTGATTGAAAGGGCGACAAAGCAGCTCGTTGGTATTTTGCCGTTGGGGAGTTTTAAGTTAGCGCTCACTGCAGAGTTGGGGTCTCTTGAAAATGGCGAAATTGTTGATATAAAACGTATTACGACGAGTATTGTGGTGGACAATAATCGGGAGGATATCGATCTTAATGATGAGTTAAAACACCAGATTTTTAATACTGTCGCTGCGTCCATAGGCTATGTCAGAGGTCGGGATGTTATTATTTTGAATCGTGCCGATTTTAGTATTATGACCCCCGAGGAACGGCGTAAATTGGAAGCAATTATGTCGGCAAAGAAAAATATTAAATACTGGTTGCTTGGGGCGTCAGCATTGGCGGCTATCGGTCTTTTGACGACAGGGATTTCTCGATTCATACGCCGGCGACGAGAGTCTGCCAACGCCTCTCCAATTAGTTTGAATTCAGGGGATTCATCACGAGAGCCGGATTTTTCGAGCCTTCAGAATGAAATAGACAGCGAGCGGCGGTTTGACCAGGTGAGGGATGTTGCCATGGCAGATCCTGAGATCCTTGCGCGTATCATGGAAGACTGGCTTACGGCGGATCAGGGAAGGTAGTCATCATGTTGAATGGGCAAGATAAAGCTAAGTTATTGTTATCGATGTTAGGGGATCGGGCGACGGCTGTTTTAAGTTTACTTTCGCCGGAAAATGCCACTATGTTGACCTCGACCATTGGGGATAGCCCAAAGGCGTCGCAATCGGTGATGGGGGGCCTGATATCCGAGGTTATGGAAAAGGTGAAATCGATTCGTCACGAGTCATCGGTTTTTTCTTCACCTTCATCGGATGATTTAGGGGCCTCGTTAGATGGACTGGGCCTGGGTGCGGACGATGCAGACTCTGGATTTTCGTCGTTTGGCGGGGAGTCGTCCGGTTCATTTGGATTGGGTGGAGATGACACAGCGGATGATGATGGGTCACCCGTTGATGAAAATCTTCCTCAAGGTCCAAGGCTGCGGACTCCAGATGGAATCGCGGAAATGTTAATGAAAGAAAAACCACAGGTCGCGGCTTTCGTGATGAGTCGTTTTGAGGAGGGCCTTCGAGATTCGGTGATGGACCACCTTTCCTATGAATTTCGTGACCAGATTCTTCGCTTGAAGGTGGATCGGGTGCCCTTGTCTGATTCTGTATTTTCTAAAATATACGACACCATTGTTCTTGCACCTCCGGAGGAGGAAACGTCATCCGAAGACGGCGGCTTCGCAACCGCCAAATCCGATTCTGGATCGGGTGGACTCTTCGGGTTTTAATTTACTCTGGTTGGTTTGTAACGTTGGTACAGTTTGATCGTGGTGCCTACGCATAGAATCACGACAGATAATGTGATTATCCAGTTTCCATGGGTGGTATAGGCAGTTTTGGTTCGATTGAGAGTAACTCGTCCAACGAGGGTGCCCTGTTCATCGGGAGGCAATGTTTGCGTTATGTTTCCTAATGGATCGATGAACGCGGTACGGCCTGTATTGGCAGCAAGGCCAAGCCAACGCCCGTTTTCGATGGCCCGCATTTGTGACATTTCGAGATGGTTTTCTGCGGCGCTGGAGTGTGTGAACCACGCGTTGTTTGCGACAACGACAAGAACGGTGGCCCCTTCTTGGGTTGCTTTTCGGAGGGGGGAGGGGTACATCGATTCAAGGCAAATGACGGATCCAATTTTGATAGAATCAGAGGCTGCGAACGGACGGGTTTCCTGGCCATGGGAATAGTCTGTTCCTAGGATTTTTTTAAGGCCAATTTGGGTAAGAACGGATCGGCCTGGCCAATATTCTCCGAACGGCATGAGTTGATTTTTTAGGTAGGGTTCTAGCGTGTTGCCGTCACAATTGACTCCTACAATCGCGTTGTAAAATAAGCTTTTTTTACGAAAGGGGGTGCCCCAAACAATGGCCGATTTGCGCTGGATTGCGAGGTGGCGAATGCGTTCACCAAAAGTGGCGTCCTCGTCGTTTAATGTAGGTGTGATGGTTTCTGGCCAGACGACGACATCTGCAGACGGCGCGTTTGTGGTCAGTGTGAGATAGTCCTGTTTTATTTTTGCCCAAAGGATCGGATTGAATTTATCCATTTGGGGATGGTTTCCCTGAATTAACACCATTTGGATTGGATCGTCGGGGGCATTTCGTAGGGTGTGATATCGAATTAATTGGCCTGTTGAAAGCCAGAATCCTGCAATAATAAATGTCAGAAAACAGTTGATTAATTTGCCGGTCCAATTTTTTAGTACAATATCTGCGACGAGTGCATTAATGGTAATTACAAGATACGACACGAGGAAGATTCCGCCCAATGCACCTACTAACGGGAGGGGTTGAAGATTCAGTACGGCGTATCCAACATCTCCAGCTGGGTTTCCTATCGGCCCCAAGGTGCGTATATATTCAAATAATGTCCATGCGGCTGGCGCGGATAACCAAAGAGGTACTTTATCTGGAAGCCACCGAATAACGGCGAAGGTTCCCCCAAAAAAGAGTCCAAGATACACCGAGTAGGCGAGCCAGGTCAGGGTAATCGTCCAGAGTGGGACGAATGTTTGTAATGACATCATCCAGAAATGAAGCGTGGCAATATATACGACTCCAAATAGAAGCCCGTAGCCCAGCGCCTGTTTTACGGATGCGCTACGTCTAATCCAAACGAGTAATGGAGCAATAATCACTAAGATCAGGGCGTGGAGGTTAAATGGCGGGAAAGCGGCCGATGCCGCAAGTGCTAAGAGGACGATTATAATATTTGTATACGGCATGAGCGAATATCAGATCCTTTTTTATTTGAGAGAGCAGTGTTGACACTGTCGGGAATCGTTTGATCGTTATTTTGTTCGATGGAAATTCCGATCGGTGCCGGCAATCGATCTCTAAATTCCCCGGCGTCAAAGTTGATCATATTGATATTGACATCGCGTTCAACTGTAGCAACTTGCATGTAGATGAACGCAATATCGGGTTTAAGCTGTTGGATCTGAAAAGTAATAGTTAAGGTGTTGCCGTTTATTTCCATAGCGGGGGAAAATCCTGACGTGGGTGAAAAGGAGAAGTTTTGGGTTGCCACAACCTCAGTACCGTTTATGTTTTCGGTGGGGGCGATAAATGCGGTGCCTCCCGATTTATAAACCGCACGGGTATTAGGGGCAAAAATCATATAGTCAGACCAGGTCGAATAGTAATTGATGTAATACTGGGAAAGTCCCGGGTAATTGATACTGAGGTAATCGGTGCTGAAACTTCGTCCGGGCGTCGGGAAATATGGGAATGGCGCTGTATTTGGGGGCAGTGTAATACCTAATTTTTGGGAGAAAATTAAAAGATAGTTGAATTGATTGATGTCTACAGGGCCTTCAAATGTGAGCGTGACTTTCATCGTTAGCACTGCCGTTCGGGAGGTGAACGTGCGGGCGCAACCGGTGTTGAAGATGGCAATTGCAAGGGCATAGATGGCGAGCTTACAGGCGTTCTTGAGTTGCAACGTTGAGGGCACCCCCTTGTACTTTCCAATTATCCCTCGTTTTGCGAACAGTAATGGGTTCTTCGGGGAACGCTTTGATGGTGACTTGAAATATGAATTCATCGGATTGTTTATTGTAGCCAAATTGAAAGGTTCGACAATGGTCCTGTTTGACCAGATTGAGGGTTTCGAATTTATATCGTGCAAGATCGAACACGCCTTGCTGATTAAATGTATTGTACCGTAGGGTGCTTCGAATCTCCCATTGATAGTCTGGGTTGGAATCAAGTATGAACTTAGTGTTGATTTGGGATTGCAGCATATTGAATTGCAGGGCATTGATGTAATTGTTGAGGTCCAATGACATGCTGTAACCGAGCTCGCAGCCTTTAAAGGGACTGCTGGTGATGGCGACGTCGAGTGGCTTGTATTGGGAGGCAACTTCAAACGGTTGAGGGTTTAATAATTTCCCCGTTCTAAAGGTGCCGTTGAATAGGGCTCCGGGCTTGATTCCGATTTCGGTGGTATAGAGATCCCATCGTTGGTAGACCCAGTTAAATCGGCTTTCATTGTGCCAATAAAATTGCTGATCATTGAACGCAAATAGGCGGATGGACCCCGCGATATCATGCTGCTGAGAATTAGCAAGATTAATGGTAATAAATGGGGAGTTATTGGCCTTGGGAATGTATCTATTGGTGTAGGTGGCCTGGGTTCGAATGAATCCAAAATGGGTATTGGCGATACTTTCTGAAAACTCGAGTGCATATCCCGCGTCACTGTCGGTCCAACTTCGGCCGGGATTTTTGAATAATTGTTGGGTGTAGCTTAGTCGGGAACTCATTATTCCGAAAACCGGAAGCTCGGTGGTTGCGTTTGTGTCTAATTTATACAAAATAGTGTTGGGTTCCAAGGTGAATTGATTTCCTTCTGGGTAAATTCGTAAGGCTTTTTGATTGACTAGATAGTTGATTTCTTGGAATCGAGCAATCGTCAGTTCTTGGGTGACGGGAAGTAGAAATGAGGTGGAATCGGTATAGTTAATCGTCAGTTTGGGGAGGGCGATTAGTTGGTTATTTCGTCCAGATACGGTATCTCGGGTGACAGTTTCTCCGTCCAAATCCCACCGATAGCTAGTGGTCAACGTGGCATCAAGGCCTGGGCTAATATTTTTTTTCAGTGTCGATGTGAACTGGAGTTGGTCGTCGGCGGTACGGGATTGAAAATCGCGATCAAATCCAAGATCCATATTGAGGACATAGCGGTCTGGGAATTCAATCGTTGTTCCGCCATTGGTTTTTGATTGATAGGTTTGGAGTGATCGAAAATTGTACTCGCTTTGGGAAAATCGAAGTTGTTGTCGGCCGTTAAAGCCGTAGGTTGCCGAAAATGTTTTGGCGCCGGTTTCTGAAATGTAGTCGTCTCGGTTGCTATATTTTAGATTGAGAATTTCGCCCATATCCTGATATTGAACTTCGAATTGCCGAAAATCATGGCGGTCACGTCCCGACGAATTGATCCGTTCGCCATCCATTGAATCTAATGCAGCGGATACCGAAAATGGGCCCTCCGAATAGGTGGCATCGATGGCCTTTTTCTCAGTTTTTTTGCCCGTATTGGATTCGTCTAGACGATAATAGTTCAGGCTACCTTCCAGCGAATTGAATTTGTAATTATGACGACCTCCCCATCCAATTCCTTTGTTTTCATACCAATCCACAAAAATGCTGGAACTTTTATCGCCCACAAGGTCGTAATCGATTGTGTTTTGGACAAACCATCCCCACCCCGGCGTGTCTCGGCGTCCGACGGTCGGAATGTTCCAGATAATCTGGCGTTCCCCAATTTCATAATAATAAAAGGGGGTCCAAAACCCGAATGGAATTCCTAGTATTGGCATGTAGACAAAGGTGTTAAATGTCAAAATATGATGCCCGGGTTGATAGTCAAAATATTGGCTCCATGCAAAATAGTGCGGATTGGGAAGGTTGCAACTACTGAGTGTCGCGTTTTCACCGGATTTTATTGTTGGCCGATCGATGATTCTTCCGGCTTTGAGGTAAATGGGCAGGGGTATGTCTGGAGGTTGGACTGTGATATCGATATTTGAGAGGTCGGCGGTTTCGTTATCAAGATTGATAGTTACTTTGTCCGTATTAAATTGGTCGGATCCCCGTCTAATAATGATATTGCCGGTGCCGGTTGCGATATTGGTATCTGTATCGATAGTCAGTCGGTCTGCCTGGACTTGGATATTGTCCAGTTTGATCGATACGGCGTCTTCAAGGAAAATGGTATGGGTTTCCTCTTGGTAGTGGAGGGACTCGGCGGATACCTGTACGGATCGGTCGTCGTCTGCGCAGAGGGGGGTAATTGATATTGCGATCATTATTCCCACGGCGATCCATGAGAATGCGGGTTTCATTGGGTTTGATGAGGGAACAAAATGGGGATTTCAATCCCATTGCTCCATCGGGTCCAATAGTGAGACACCGGAATAAGATAGCCCAGTCGTCGTTGGATGATGTGGGGGATTGGCGCAAGTTGGGCTGCATTTTTCCAGAATTCGAAGGCGGGTTCAAGATCATTTTGCTGATAATAGATATCCCCAAGGTTAAGCAATGTGAGGTAGTGATCGGCCCGAAGCGCATAGGCGGACTGGAATTGTTGCTCGGCTTCGCCCAATCGGTTTTGTGAGGTTGCAATGAGACCTCGTAGTAGGTGGTTGAGGTCAAAATGGGGATTGATGCCCTCTGCGGTTTTAATGATAGAAACGGCTTCATCTACTTGCCGCTGGAGAAGCTTTAGGATGGCAAAGTTGCAATAGACCACGGTTAAGTTGGGGTCCATTTGGAGTGCTAATCTGAACTCATCTTCAGCCGCTTTGAGCTGATGTTTAAATAAGTAATCGACCCCTGCATTATTGTGCGGATGGGCAAAACTCATGGTCTGATTGGCGGCGATCTCTGTATTACGAACCGAGGTTAAAATGAGTTGTTGGCTGGAGTTGTAGAATCCAGACACCGCTTTGACGCGATACGCAATGACACTTTCTTGCTTGAGTAATTTGAGAACCTGTTGAATATCGCCAAATGTAATATCGAATTCAAGAATTGATTCTAGGGTTTCAATACAGCGGTTGATATCGCCAAGACTCAAGTAATTCGTACTGGCGAGGTATCGTGCTTGATTGGCGGTTGCGGCATCCGTGTTGCTATCTCCGGAGGTGAGTCGATTGAGGTGATTAAGGGATTGATCGTATCGTCCCAGATCTAAAAAACAGCGGCTGACCAATAGTTGTGCGGTGCCGTAGTCCGGATGGGGTGCGTTGATTTTTTGGAGCTGTTCAAGTGCGAGGTAATAATCCCCTTGTATCAGGTAGGCGATGCCTAGGCTGAGTGATGGCTCTGAATTGTCGCTACGGTCTGTAATCAATCGTTCGGTGTACCGTTGTTTGAGTCCCCGCAGTTGCCCATGGATGTCGGGATGGTTGGGTGCTTGCTTTAATGCGTTGTGTAAGGTCGATTCGCTTTTTTCAAAATCGTGTTTGAGCTCGTATGCCGTGGCCGTAATTTGTTGGGCGGACAGTGATAGCTCGGTGCCACTGAGCATTTGGCATTCAACAATCGCTTGATCCAAGTGACGTTGTTGAAGAAGCAGTTTGGACCGGATGTGATGGCATCGATTCAGATGTTCAGGACTTGATTTGCCGATCTGCGACAACCGTTTTTCGACCGGATCCGCCTCTTCAAGGTCATATTGGATCATGTGTTCGAGGTAATCTAACGCTCTGCCGTGATTGCCTTGAAACACAGAAATATCTGACAGCAGTTGCATCGCAAACACTTGTGCGGGATATAGGTTGAGAATATGGGTCGCAATTTCGGTGATTTCGGCCAAATATTCTTTTTCGGGATGGTTAAATAATCGCTGTAAATGGCTGATGGCTTCAGAATATTGTTGGGATAGGGCCAGGGACCGTGCCAAGGCGAGATGTATGATTGCTGAATTTGGGAAAAGTTCTTTTGCTTGCATGAGTAAGTCGGTGACGTGGGTGGCTTGGGTAGGGTGCCAATCGAGCAACGCAGAAAGATGAGCAACGGCAACATCGGGCTTGCAGATTTTGCAGTTGGTCCAAAAGAGAGTGTCTCGAAGCCGGATATTGTCGGGCGCAACGCTGACGAGTTTGTCGAGTCGTGAAGCGACGTCGGCGGCATGAAGCGGCGACTTCTCGACGATTTTTTCATAGGTTTGAATCGCACAATCAAATCGATGACATTTGCCTAAAAAATTGGCCAATCCAAATTGGAAATGGAGGGCGTCCGGTTCTCTGTCTACGAGTTTTTGATAGAGTGCCACTGATTTTTCGAATTCAAATTGGCCAATATACATTTTAGGCAAAATATCCAAGATTGCGGAGTCGAACACATTGTTTTCGATGGCCATTTCGAAGATGGCTTCAATTTCGGTATGCCGGGGTGCTCGGGACCATATTTTACCCAATAGCTGGTAGGCACCGGTTTCTTCGGGATCAATTTCCAATACTTCTTCAAGTTCCTGGATGGCTTCGGTATACCAGCCACAAATGGCAAATAGATCAGCGGCCAACAATTGAATGCTTTTGGCGCTATCTGACTGGGTCGTCAGTCGTAACAGCGGGGTGATAATCGCCGGAAGGACATGGGGGGCCATATGGACCAGAAATCTGAATTTGGCGGCAGCAGTTGATATGTCCCCACGAGCGGCGGCTTCGAGGCCGATGATGAAATCGGCATTTTTAGATAGTGTTAAGGTTGATATCGAATGGAGTCTCATCGTTGACGCGTGTGGTAGGCCAGTAGCCCTCCGCCCCACAATCCAAAGATAATATTCGCGGTCCATACCGCAAAAAATGGGGATAGATTCCCACCTTTTCCGAGGGCGCGGCAGACCGCTAATACAAAAAAGTAGGCCATTACGGTGACCGCCGCTACGCCAATTGAGATGACGATTCCCCACCAGTCTTTTCCCGTTTTAATAAAGGTGAAGCAATACGCAATTCCAATGCTTCCAAATACCAAACACGCCACCGGAATAGCTTGTTTGAGTCCATATTCTACCTTCAGCCCTTGGGTTGAAATCCCGCTTTTTTCTAGGGTAGCGATTCGTGTTCGCAATTCTTGCGAATCCATTTCGGTGGGTGATTTTGAATTTCCATCAATAAAATTGAGGTTTTGGTTGACGTTGATTTTCATGTGGGAAAATGTGTTGACGTATTCAATATCGGCATCCGAATTTAGCTCGATCGTCTTCCCGTTCCAGAGGTGCCATTCGTTGATGCCCCATTGCGCGCGTTCGGCGACTAAAATGCGGGGATATTGGCCGGTATCTTCAAAGATAAGCACCGAGCGCATTTCACCCGTTTTTCGGTCGACTTGCTGGACGTAAAAAAAACGATCGTCCGTCCCTTTAAAAACGACGTCTTCCGCAATTTCCGGGGGAGGCTTTCGTTCAATTTCACGGGCGATAATATCGTTGGCATGACGGTTGGTCCAAGGCACCAACGATTCATTAACGACGAACGCTGAAAAACTGGTCAGCGCACCAAATATAAGTAACGGCGCAATAATCCGAATGGATGATACCCCGTAAGAGAAGAGCACTAAGAGTTCGTGGTCTTTAATCATGCGGACGAGTAGCAACATAATGGAAAACAACACAGCGATGGGCGCAAAAAGAACAAGAATGGCGGGAAGCTTAAATAAAATTAATTGGAAGACAATTTTAGCGGAGATTCCGGATAGAACCGACAACTCGATAAGGTAGAAGACAATGTCTACAATTCCAATAATCCCAAACGCACCGATAGCAAGAAAAAATGGCCAGAAATATTGCCCAAAAAAGTAACGATCTAGAATATGTATACGTCGAAACAGCGAAGGCACGCGACTCCCTTTTTAAGGGGCCACCGATGAATATGTATTGGTGGCCCGCTTGGGTTTATAATTCGTCTGCGCGCTGTTGTTGTACGGTTCGGCGTTTTGCGGCTTTAGCGAGCCGCTTTTTTTCTTCAGACGGTTTTTCGAAAAATTCGCGCTTCTTGAGTTCCTGAAAAATTCCTTCAGATTTCATTTTGCGCTTGAACTTCCGAAGAACGGAGTCAATGGACTCTCCGGGCTTTTTTTCCTGCATTACCATGGGTTCAAACTCCTAAAAATTATCCCGGGGGCCATGTCATTGACCTGCCACCCAGAACGTGAAAATGAAGATGATCAACGGATTGGCCACCGTCATCACCCGTATTCGCCACTACTCGAAACCCGTCATCCGATATCCCACACTGCCGGGCAAATTCTGCAATTGCAACGACCAATTCTTGGGATAAATCGGGACTTTGAGCTGCCAGTTCAACCACGTTCCGAATATGAGCCTTCGGTGCTACCAACCCATGAACAGGTGCTTGTGGCGCGATGTCCATGAATGCCACGACGGTATCAGTTTCAAGAATCTTTTCGGCAGGAATAGTTCCCTGCGCGATCTTGCAAATAATACAGTCGGTCATGCTTAGAAATCCTGTCGATGGAATGGGGTAAAGGATCGGGACGTGGATGGGTTGTGAGACCTAGAGGGACAGTAATATCTGATCTAAGTGCAACCGAGGGTTGAGATTATATCGCAACTGAAGAATATTTTCGACTAGCAAATCCAGTCGCCGAATTGTCTGTGAAACTGCCGGGTCGGCTGGCTTTTTTTGAACGGTTTGCCAAAGTTCTTCGATCCACTTAACCATGCAAATTAGAACAAGATCTTTTGATTTCCCCAGGGGATGAGTGAGAATAATGCGTTGGGCTGGGGGGGCGTTGAGTACGTCATCGAGAGTGGGGACCCAATCCGGTAGTTTTGCACCTGATTTTGATGCCATTAATGCGGCGTTGGGAGCGGCTTGCCATGTGTCATTGTGGGCGAATCCAATGGATGCAAGATACGCGGTAATTTGTTCGGGGGAGGATATAGCGCAGGGGATGACTTGAGATCGCGAGGTAATCGTTGTTAAAACCGCGGCGCGGCTGGGGGCTCCAAGTAGAAAGATGACCCTTTCCGGTGGGGACTCTAAGGTTTTTAACAGCGCGTTGGCGGCTTGGGTGGTGAGCGTCTGTGCGTCGGGTATTTTGACGGTGAAAAATGAATTGGACGTGGGTCCATATTTGATTCGATCAAGCATGTCTCGAATTGCGTCAATTTTAATCGAGGCGCCGTCGGCAATGAGTGTGATGGTGTCGGGGTCGTTGTCGGTCTGAAGGAGTTTGCAGGGGATGCAAGTGCCGCATCCTGATTTGTGACTGCAATGGAGCAGCTGTTCGAACGCTTGGATGGCGTCATTTCGAAACGACCCGGCGGGTCCTGTGAGCAGATAACAGTGGCTCACTGCGCTGCCTGAGGCAATTTGCCGGAGTCGATCAATGGTTGCCTGAGACAGAACGGGGTTCATTTGATGATGCCGAGAATGAGGGAAAAACCAATGGCGACCCACATTGCCAAATGCTGGTCCGAGCTTTCTTTTTTTTGTTTTTCAATCTCAATATTTCCACTGGCTTGTTTAGCTGTGTTGGTTTTGAGATCCTCAATGGTCGCATTGGCGGAACTGAGTTGCTCTGTCAATCGGCTGATATCCCCATGGATGGCTTTTTGGTCATCATTCAATCGGGATTGCGCAGCAGTGAGATCGTTTTGAAGTTTTTCAAATTGAACCACTTTGGCTTTGAATGATTTTGACAGTCCCAATAGTTCTTGAATTTGAACCTTTGTAAGGTCGGCCTTTGATTCGCCGGATAACAATTTGTCCAAAATAATAGCCATCTCTTTACGACTGACGGCTTGGTCTGACTGGAATGTATTGTCCGAACTGAGGGGGAGGTAACCCATTTTGACCGCGCTACTAACGGCAATATATCCCGCATCAGTGAGTGGAACGTCCTTAATTTGTTGGGCGGATAAGGTGGACGCAATAAGTAGAACGGCGAAAATGCAGGGGAAACTATATTTCATGGGAACTCTCCTTGTTATTCAACGATGGTCAGAGGGATGATCTCGGACCCGGCGTCTGACGTGATATTGAACGTGACAGTACCCGGTGCCATGGCCTTGAAATGCCACCTGACAATGGATCCGCTGCGATCTTTTGGGATATGAATGTCGGTGAGTGTCAATCCCGTTTCGGTTGGCAAAAATACGATCGACTTTGCCCAGTCGTCGGGTGTGATTCTGGATGGATGGATGGCCATTCCCTCCACCGTGACATGCCCTGAAACGGTGCCGCCGGGGGGGGCATGCAACGTTAAATATCCGTAGTCTCCGACCCGAAAAGAGGGGCGACTGAGTTGGCCTGTTAATTTTTGATGGGGGGGCATGACGTTGACTTTTTGGTTCAATTTTTCAGGGTCCATTTGGAAACTACTAACGAACACGTCAAGGTTGAGGGTGGGGCTGTCGGCAGAGATCGGTCCAATGAGCCAATTCAACGTTACCGTTTTTCCTGGGGGGAGAACTGGGATTGATTTAGCTGGAATTTCAAACCAGGGTTGGGCGGGGCTCTTTATGCTAACGGCGATGGTTTCAAGTGGAAGATCATAAGGGTTGAATACGACGACGGTGGCTTCGATATAGGGAGAAACCGCGGGATCAATGGTGGCCGGTGAAATTAATTTTGCGGTGGGTGTTTGCGGGGCGAGTAACATAATGGACCGCTGGATTTGATTGGGGGCCAAGGTGGAGGATGTTACCTTGAGTAGGATAGGCCAACTTCCCTTGTGGGCTATTTTTGTTGTTACCCGAAATGGAATTTGACGGGTATCACCTACGTTTAATTGGCCGAGTTGGACCATGGTCTGTCCGTTAACCAGTTCAAGCCCTTTGGGGAGTACCAAGGTTACATTGGTATCATGAGAGGTATACCCACCGGTATTTGTGATGTAGGCCACTACAAATAATTCACGGGAGGATCCTGCTGTTGCTTCGGCTGGCGCGGTGAGGCCTAAACTTAAATCGCCCGCAGCTAAGGTCAATCCTCCCAGTCCATAGACCGTTCGAATCCGTTTGCTTTGACCCGGTCGGAGGGTTACTGGTTCCCAATACATGGCCAATGCGGTGTCTTTTTCTTCTTCCCCAGTTCGGACAAAACTCCGGCCTTCTTGGTAATCAGGTTCCCATGGGTTGTCTGCCAAGGTGCCCCAATTGGCTAATATCAGACGATCGGGAGGAGTCAATCCATCCTCTGGAGAATCTAAGGTACCCTGGGCGATGACCGTAGGGGAGGTGAGGCTATCAAACGTTTGCCAATACGGGAGCAATTCTGATTTTGGGACGAGGATTTCGCCGGTGACTGCGCGACTTCCAATTCGGAAGGGGGCCCCGTCGTTACTTCCCAGTTTGGTGTCGACCATTAACCGGATACCTACGGTGGCGGTTAATTTGGTTTTGTTGGTAATTTCATACTCAATAAGGGCCGAGTCTTTGACTCGAGTGGACGGTGTTCGGAAAAACGACAGTATTTGTCGGGCAATAATTCCGTCGTAGTCATAATCCGTAATAATTCGATCATCGACTGCAAATTGGCGAATAGGGGCGCCTGTTTTGAGATCTTTTCCGGTGCGTTTTTCCATTTTCCGGCTTGGGCCACCGAAGATGAAATCCGTGTCGTTAATGCGTAGTGTGGTGTAGGAAGTCCAGGGAATCGGACGACCGTAGATTAAACTTTGTTCGTTATCACTGGGATTGGCTGGATCTCCGCCCGTGGTTTCAATCGCAAATCGACCTTGGTCTTGAGTCTGTTTATTGACGACTATTTTGAGAAACTCGTTGCTGACCGATAAGGTTTTGTCGGTGTCTGATGCCAACGTCCTGACCGTGAATCCGGATAGAATGAGAGCGATTAAGGCGGATAGTATGGCTTTATTCATAGGTGAAATATAGATCGAAGTGTATCTCAGAATTCGGAACAGTGCCACAATGGGCGGAAGAATTTTTGCGGTGGACTAAGTAATGATTCGAGCATGAGTTTTGGCGTACTGGGCGACGGTAATTTCTGGCGTGCCCAAGGTTTTCCACGTGGATTGGGCCAGGAATGTTTCTTCGAACTCGCCGATGGCGGTCACCATTCGTTCAAAATAATGGATGCGTGGGTTAACGATGCCTGCCAACCGAATGACCCACATTGGAATGCGGGTTGGGATGAGCGTCTGATGGGGGTAATGGGCTGCAAATTGGCGAGCTGCGACCATCGGAATTAGCCGATCGGGACCTTGAATCACAAAGTCTGCATTTTCGGGGAGGTCGAGTGTAAACGCAGTCGACACTTGGTTTCCAAAATCGCGACCGGCGATGTAATAGGATCCCCGTTGCCGAATCGCGGGAACGATAATTCGGTTTTTTTGAATGAGTGGACCCTGGTCGATATTTTCCATAAACGTCGACGGATAAAATATAATGTAAGGAATCCCCGACTTTTTAATGGCTTCAATGGCAGCGGATTTGACTCGGAAAACCCACCAGTCAAATTTTTTATGCCCCTGAATACGTTGGAGTAATGAACTGACATAACTGAGTCGAGGTGTTCCCGCGATTCGGGCGCAATCGATAACGGTACTGATTCCGTCCCGTTCTGATACAAATTCCCAAGGGTTGGTTCCGGGTGCGATCGATAAATTGAGATGGACAATGTCTTGGCCGTCGATATGCCGCAATAAACTTTCCGCATCGCGCAAATCGCCGTGGGCAATGCGGGCAGTTGGAAATTGGAGCGCGGCAATTTTGGGTGATCGCGTGATGATGGTGACGTCATGGCCTTGGTCGATTAATGCCGCAGTAACGGGCGATCCGATCATCCCCGTGGCGCCGATGATCGCAATTTTTTGACGAGTACTCATTCTCGATTTACTCCAACATTTTAATTATGGAAAGGGGGAGTTCTCCAGGAAGCTCCTCCCTTGTGAATCCAAAGGGGCCCACTACAGAAAGATGGTCTTCCGATCCAATAAATGGCTTGAGATGGGTGTTGAATTGATTGCGTAATTCAAGATCGTCTTTTCGAAATCCGAAGGCCCCAAAGTCCACCATTGGCTGGCCGTTGACGACGAATCCATTAAATCCTTGAACGATTTCGAGCTGGGCACTTCCCGCACGAGTCACCAGGTCATTTAGCGAAATTCCCGATGACGCGAACATGTCTGCCTCTCCATTTCGGATTCCTTTGACGGCGCTCGCGCCGTCGGCGAACTGGACGATGCGGCTCGGGGGAAGATTGTACATGCGGATATGGCTGGCGGTAACCGATCCAAATACAACGGCCACACGGCCAAACGGATGGCGAATGAGATCAGTAAATGTACGAATGCCGAGCGGGTTGCCGGTTTTGACGACGACACTTTCTTTGTTCTTATAGGTTGGGTAGGAGAATGTGATTTCTTTGAACCGGGCGGGAGTAATGTAAAACCCGGCGGCAATCATGTCGTAGGTGCGGTTGAGTAATTTGGGGATGAGTGACCAGAATTCGGTTTGGATGCCCTCGATTTGGCGGACTCCCATTTTTTCGAGGATCACTCGTCCGATTTCCCATGATTCACCCGTGATCGGGCCATAGGTTTTGTCTCGATAGGAAAAGGGGCGTTCGTTGGCATACCCCACCTTGATAATCCCCGTTCGAAAAACACGTTCCCAACTTGAATTTCCTGGGGAGACTTTGCCAACCTTGTTGGCGAATTGACTAAGGGGGGAGCCGACGCGGATTGTCATGTCCCCATTCTAAACGATCTTTGAAACGAATTTAAGGTTCAGGGTAATTTCTCCATTAGGATACGGCCATTGTGGGGGGGGAGAGGTTGCGTGTAAAATGACGGTTCGCGTTCATTGATTTTTAGAGATCTGAATGCCTATTTCGTCGGAAATATTGGAGTACTTAATGTCATTTTTTGCCCGTTTTTTAAGAACTGTTTTTGGGAATCCTTACGAGCGTCGAATAAAGGAATACCGGCCGATCGTGGATCAAATTAATGCCTTGGAATCTCAATTTTTAGAGATGACTGATGATCAGTTAACCGCACAGACTGAACGGTTCCGATCTGAACTTGCGGCTGGAAAATCGCTGGGTGATTTATTGCCTGAAGCCTTTGCCGTGGTGCGGGAGGCGTCTCGTCGTGTGCTGGAAATGCGTCATTTTGACGTTCAGTTAATTGGGGGAATGGTGCTTCATCAAGGAAAAATTTCTGAAATGAAGACGGGGGAAGGGAAGACCCTGGTATCCACGTTGCCGGCGTATCTCAATGCCCTGGAAGGTAAAGGGGTGTACATCGTTACCGTGAATGATTATCTCGCCAAACGGGATAGTGAATGGATGGGTAAAGTCTTTCGATTTTTGGGGTTAACGGTAGGTTTGATTCAATCCAATATGTCTCCTAAATTACGGTGGGACGCCTATCGATGTGATATCACTTATGGAACCAATAATGAGTTTGGATTTGATTACCTTCGGGATCATTTGGCGCACGATATTAGCCAGTGCTGCCAGTTGCGTCGCCATTACGCCATCGTGGATGAAGTCGATAGCATTCTGATTGACGAGGCAAGAACCCCGTTAATTATCAGCGGTGCCGTCGAACATTCTACGGATGTATATGATCGGGTAGCGGGCGTGGTGCGGTCGCTGGTTCGAGGGATTGATTTTACTCTAGAGGAAAAACATAAAAACGTTATTCTGACGGAGCCCGGAATTAAAAAGTTGGAGGAACTTCTTTCGATTGACAATGTGTATTCGGTTGAAAATATGCAGGTCCCCCATATCGTTATTCAATGTTTAAAGGCGTTGAACTTGTTTCGACGGGACGTGGATTACGTGGTTAAGGACGACGAAATCATCATTGTGGATGAATTTACCGGTCGATTGATGGAAGGGCGTCGATATTCGGATGGTCTCCATCAAGCAATCGAAGCGATGGAAGGCCTTGAGGTCCGGGAAGAAAGCCAAACCTTGGCGTCCATTACGTTTCAGAATTATTTCCGAATGTTTCCCAAATTAGCGGGAATGACCGGTACGGCGATGACGGAAGAAGCGGAATTCGGGAAGATTTATAATCTGGAAGTCGTTATGGTTCCGACGCACGCGTCGGTTCAGCGGACCGATTTGCCCGACTTGGTGTACAAGAGCAAGGCTGAGAAATATCGGGCCATTGTGAACGAGATTAAAGAACTTCACACCAAGGGTCAGCCGGTGTTGGTGGGGACGATTTCGATTGAAAATTCAGAAATGTTGTCACGGCTGCTGAAGGAAGAAAAGATCACTCATAGCGTATTGAATGCGAAATATCACGAGCGTGAAGCTGAAATTATCGCGATGGCCGGCCAAAAAGCAGGCGTGACGATTGCGACGAATATGGCGGGTCGAGGGACCGACATTAAGTTGGGCGAGGGCGTCACCGAGTTGGGCGGGTTGTGTGTGATCGGGACGGAGCGTCACGAATCTCGGCGAATTGATAACCAGTTGCGAGGACGGGCGGGTCGTCAAGGTGACCCGGGGGCGTCACGGTTCTATGTCTCCTTGGAAGATGATCTGATGCGCCTATTTGGATCCGATCGAATTGTCCGGATTATGGAGAGTTTGGGGATGCCGGATGATACGCCGATTGAACATGGGATGGTGACTAAGTCGATTGAACGAGCGCAGTCCAAGGTCGAAAAATACCACTTTGGGGTTCGAAAGCAGATTCTGGAATATGATGATGTCATGAATCGACAGCGGGAAGCGGTCTATCAGTTCCGTCGGCAAATTTTAGAAAAATCGGGCCTCGAAGCCCGGGTGCACGAACAGGTCGGTCTTATTGTCTCGTCGGCGGTGAAAGATGCCTTTGATAAAACGGGAATTCAGGAGTCGGGTCAGGCCTTTGATGATTTTGTTTTATATTTGGAAACCGTATTTCCGGTAAATAACCTGTCCGATTTAGTGAAACAAGTCGCAACCCAAGGTGCGGGGGAAGCCGGGCTTACTGAGGCGATGATTAAGCTGTATGAGTACAAAAAAAATCAGGTTCCATCCGAGTTATTTGAAGAATTAGTGACCAAGCGAATTTTGTTGTCGACATTGGATCGAAAATGGATTGATCACCTTCATAATATGGATGTTCTTCGAGAAGGCATCGGACTTCGGGCCTATGGCCAACGGGAGCCGTTGGTTGAATACAAAATTGAAGCCTTTCATATGTACCGTGCGTTATTGCTGAGCTTGGCGGAAGAAGCCATTTCAATGATTTTACGGACTGAAATTTCCTTAGACAATGAACTTGATTCCGATGCCGTATCTCCCTTCGTGGACGTGGCTCAGCTGTCGTGATTTCGGAGTCGGTGGCCCAGTTACAGTCGTATCGAGATAAACTATTGCATCTCGGAGACTATCTTTGACATCGATCATAAACGGGCCAAAATTAAGGATTTAGAATCCGATATTAGTCAGGATAGTTTTTGGGATCAAAACACGGATGCTCAGCAGATATTTTCGGGTCTTACTCGTCTAAAAAGCGAAGTGGCGAGCTACGATGATATTCGCCGTATTGGTGAGGATGCCGAGGTGTATATCGAATTGATCCGCGAAGAGGGCGAATCCGAGGCCGCGATGGTCGAGTTGGACGATTACGTCAAACGGTTTGTGGATCGGATTGACACCCTTGAAATTCGGTCGTATTTGTCCCAAAAATATGATCGGTTGCCTTGTTATTTTAGTTTGAATTCAGGGGCCGGGGGTACGGATGCTCAGGATTGGACTGAGATTTTATTGAGAATGTACACACGCTGGATGGATAAGAGCGGTTTTACCTACTCATTGGTGGATGAAACACCGGGGGATGAAGCGGGGATTAAATCAGTAACCCTTCAGGTCGCTGGGGAATTTGCGTACGGGCTATTAAAAACCGAAATTGGGGTACATCGGTTGGTCCGAATTTCCCCGTTTAATGCCAATGACAAGCGGCAGACCTCGTTTGCGGCGGTGGATGTGATTCCTGAATTGAGTAGTGATTTTTCGGATGTTGTTATTGATTCCAAGGACCTTCGTGTCGACACCTATAGGGCGACGGGGGCGGGGGGCCAGCATATCAATAAAACCGATTCTGCGGTTCGAATTACCCATATTCCAACTGGGCTTGTGGCGCAATCTCAGGCCAGTCGGTCTCAGATTTCCAACCGTGAAACGGCGATGAGTTTGTTAAAAGCACGCTTAATCCAGCTGATGGAGACCCAACACAAACAGCATCTGGAAGACTTGCGGGGGGTTGAAAAAGATATCGCGTGGGGCAATCAAATTCGTAATTATGTATTTCATCCGTATAAGTTAGTAAAAGACACACGAACTGGGGTGGAGTCTACGGATCTTCAATCGGTAATGGACGGGGATTTAGATCGGTTTATTCATGCGCAACTTAAAAATCAAAAATCGAGTTAGTCCGCCGGCTCGCCGTGTTGCGATAGCGATTATCGTGATATCTGTGCTCATCGCGGGCTCCGTGGGAGCGCGTCGGTGGCTTTTTGAGCGACTGAATGCGCCGGTTGAGACGGTGGTGTCTATTCGCGATATGACCCAACTGAGCCGACTTGCCGGGGTTCCTTTGTCAGAGGTGATGGCTCAGATTCGGAGTCGGCATGTTGTGTCGTCGGTGGCGGTGGAAGAAGATTCGATTCAGGACTTGGTGGCGGACGGTCAAGCCACCTTTTTAAGTGGAGCTGAAATCCTGCGGGTGTTTCGGTTGGGATTGCAATCGCATTCGATCTTGGAAAAGTTAGCAACGACGACGGTAATTCTGCCGGATCGTTATTATATTGTATTTGAAGACCGTAGGGATTTTGACCGTGTGTCTAAGGTGTTTGTGGCTGAGATGGGCAATTCTGGGGTTCAGATTTTTCCTGACATTATGACGGTGTCAGTCATTGGCGATACTAAGGACCTGATGGAATTAGGGCTTGGATTCTCTGATCGAAAGATTAAATGGGTGCAGTCGTATGGTTTCGGAATTATTCCGCGGTTTCGTAACTCGGTTCGCGTGAATTCGGCGGTGGTGACCACAAAGTTTTCCAGCCTTCCCGATAATGCGGGTATCACGACGATTATTTTTGAGGGGACGACGGTGTTGGGATATCCCCGACAGCTAGATAAGGTCGCGGATGAATTGGTTCGGCGTGGGTATGATTTTGGAGTGATTGAATTTGCTGATCAGTTGGGCGTGACCGGGTTGGCCAAACGGCTCCCAAATCATATCGTCCGCGTCCATAGTTTTTCGGATGCAGAGATCGAAAATTTGCCAACGGTTATGGTGATCAATCGATACGTTCGGGCGGCCCGTGAGCGCAATATTAAAGTTATTTTTCTAAAACCCTATTTTGCGTTGGGCTATCATTCTATGGGGTCGAGGCTGGTGTCGGCGAACATGACTTATTTTGAAAAAGTCGGTGCTCGGCTCCATCAGGAGGGTATCGAAGTGAAGCGCTTTGATCGCTCGATGTCTGACCAATATCGTTCTGGTAAGGCCTGGGAACATGTGACGATTGGCTTAGGCGTTGCGGTTCTGGCGTGGGCCTTAGTTACGGTGTTTGGGTTGAGTCGGGGTAGTGGGAGGAACTTGGCCGGGGCAGTGATTGTGGCGCTGGGGTCGGGTGCATTAGCCCATTGGGCGCATCATGATGTTTTGTGGTGCCAACTGATGGCGTTGGGGGCCGCAATCGGTGCGCCAACCATGGCGATGACCGTATTTTTTAGTGACGAAATTCCGCCAGGGAACTGGGCTGCCCGATTTGTGGTGGCGATGGGGCGGATTATATCCGCATTTTTGGTCACATTGATGGGCGCGGTCATGGTGGTAGGGCTATTATCGGACTATGGATTTTTGGTGGGGGCGTGGCACTTTTTGGGTGTAAAATTTGCCTTTATTATTCCGATAGTGCTGACATTTTATTTTTATTATATTCGGCCGCGTCGACTTTCTGATCTTGAGGGGATGGCCCGCCGTGTTTTGGATGCACCGGTACGGTATTCGGCCTTGTTTATTGCCAGTGTGGGCGTCGTGTTTTTGGCAGTGTATATCATTCGGAGCGGCAATTATTTGACGGTGGATACGGGGTCTTCCGAACAAAACGTAAGGCAATGGTTGGAAACCGTGTTTTCAGTGCGACCACGAACCAAAGAGATTCTGGTGGGGTATCCCTTTTTAATGGCGGCGCTACTCATTGGACCGACCCATCTATTGAATCGGTGGCGATGGGCCTTGCTGTGTGTGGGGAGTGTGGCGTTTATTTCGGTGTTGAATTCATTTTGTCATATTCATTCGCCGGTGGAGTTGTCGCTGTATCGCGGGGTATTGGGCATTGGTATTGGGTTCTTGGTGTCAGTGGCAATGATTATTGCAGGAAAAATGGGACTATGGATTGTCACGCAACGCCAGAAATAGGAACTGGGCGATTGATGGAATTTCAGAAAGTAGCCGGAATTGCGTTTAAAAACGCGGGGTATTTGTCGGTCGCTTTGACTCACAGTTCTTACGCGAGACACGTCAAAATAAGGGGTATTCAGGATAACGAACGATTGGAATTTTTTGGAGATGCGGTTCTGAAATTAATTGTGTCAGAGTATTTGCTCAAAAAATTTCCCTCCGCTTCCGAAGGTGATTTGACGAAGACCCGGGCGCAGTTAATTTCGGATAAAAATTTAGCATTTTTGGCGGAAAAATTAAGAATGGGCGATTTTTTAATGATGTCCCATGGCGAAAAAAATACCGGTGGCAGGCAGCGGCTATCGAATTTGGCCAACGCGATGGAGGCCGTATTGGGGGCCTATTATTTGGATAGTGGGTTGCCTGCGGTCCATCAGTTTTTTACTCATTTATTAATTCGGCATGAGCAAGAATTGTTGGCGCAAGATTACGTGGTGGATTACAAAACAGCGTTGCAGGAACATGTACAGCGACAAAGGCGAGAATTGCCTGAGTATAAAACGGTGCGTGAAGAGGGTCCGGAACATGATAAATTATTTTATGTCATGGTGAGGGTATCCGGTGACGATGGCCGTCGGGAGTATGAAGGTTCGGGGCGATCTAAAAAGGATGCCGAGCAAATGGCCGCAAAACAGGCCGCTATTGCGCTTGGATTGACATAGGCGGCTGGCGAATTGCCTTTTTATTTCTGTATTCAATGTCATTTTAATAAAGAGTTGCAGGGGCATCCACCGGTGCCACCCCGCTGTTCAAAATGCCGATATCCGTTGCGATATTTGGGTCGGGAGATCGGGGAAGTGTCCGCGGTTGCGCATGATCAGCCCGTGCATTCGGGTGATGAGGCCGTCCGAGATAGCACCGGGGTTCTCTCAAAAACATTATGGCGCGGGCGCCCGGATGCGGCAGTTTTGGAGGCCGAGACCCAGTTGGGGTATCGGCCCGATGATCCGGGTATTTTGTTTTTTTTGGCGAATCATGCGTTGGCGGAACGAGATTGGCCTCGGGGGATTGGCTTTCTGAAGCGGTTGGTGAGTTTGGTGCCGGGGCATCGGTTCGCGATGTTGCAATTGGCGGAAGCCTTGCTTTTTGATGGACGACATCAAGAGGCTGAATGGGTGCTGGCGCAGTATTTGAGCCAGGTGGAGGATGATCCGGTGGCCCATTACAACATGGCCTTGGCGATTGGATTGAACGGGGGTGCGTTGGAACGGATTCGGGGTCATGCGGATGCCTGTGATGTATTGACTGAGGATCCCGATCTTAAACGGTCGGCGCGGCAATTGGGTGTGCATTTTTCTGAGGGAGGATTAAATGAATCGATTTAGCGGGTGGGTTGGCGTGGCTCTGTGGCTGGCGCTAAGCGGATTAGTGGGTGCGGCGTTACCGACGACGGTGGCGGTGTCCGGCGTGATCCCACCTGTATCGGCAATGCTCCGCCAGATTGGGGGAGAGTCAGTCGTCGTGTCGACATTGGTGCCGCCAGGATCGTCGCCGCATGTGTATGAACCATCGCCGATGGCGGTTCGAGGGCTACGTAAGGCGGGATTAATTGTGACGATCGGAAACTTGGGATTGGCGGTGGCCGAACCCAGACGGTTGCGTGGATTGTCTCCCGGCGCTCGAATTGTTGATTTAACGGCCGGAGAAGTGCTGTTAGATGACGACGATCACGCTCATCGAGATGTTACCGGTGGGGATCCTCATGTGTGGATGTCGCCGTTGATAATGGCGCGTAAGGCAATGGTGATCGCCGACGCCTTGGGGGTGCTTAATCCCCATGGGGCGGCGGTATATCACCGTAATGCGGCGATTCTATCTCAACGGTTGCAGGATCGCACCGAGGCGTATCGCGACAAGTTTAAAGGACGGGACATTGTCGTGATTGTGGTGCATCCATCCTTGGCCTATCTCGCCAAAGATATCGGATTTACGCAATTGGCGATTGAGGCACATGGACGTCCGCCGTCGGTTCGGCAGTTAAGAGCGCTTATTACAACGATAAAAAAAAGTCGGCATTGCGTGATTGTTTTGCAGTCGCAATACGGTCAGGATTTGGTGGATGTGGTGTCGAAGCAAACGGGGGTAAAGGTCATCCCCGGAGATATTTATCGATCGGATTACCCGGAGAGTATGTTTGTTATATTGGATCACATTCTGACTGCGACCGAACCTCACCCCCCTCTCAATTTTAAATAAAGGAATATTTATGACTATTACCACTGAAAAAGTACTTGTTGACCACCTCATTTCGTTTGAATCGCATCAGTCTCCGTTTGAATGTGCGATTAGGGGGATAGAACTGCCTGTTATCGCAGAGTTTGAACGAGATGGGCGTCTAAGTTGCCCGGATTTTAAGATGACGGACCGGGTCGTCGAGGCCGATGGTGCGGAACGGACCCGGACGGCGTTTCCCAATATTTCGAGATTGACGGGGAATCACGTGCTTACTGCGGTTCAGTCGGATGTGGCTCCCAAGGGGAAACGGGTGGCCGTGTTGTTTTCGGGTGGGCCTGCGGCTGGCGGGCACAACGTGGTGGCGGGGATTCGACGGATTTTGGGGCCTGACAATACATTGTTTGGCATCAAAGCCGGTCCATTGGGACTCATGTTGGGGGATTGCTTCGAAATCGGTTTGTCGGATGTGGATGGAATTCTGAATACCGGGGGGTTCGATTTTTTAGGGTCGGATCGGACTAAAATTAAAACGGCGGAGGATATGGCTAGGGTATTGGCAACGGTTCAGAAATTTAAACTGGATGGCATTATCGTGGTCGGTGGGGATGACTCGAATACAAACGCGGCGTTTATTGCTGACTATTTGGCCCCTCATGACTGCGCGGTAATTGGGGTTCCAAAAACCATCGATGGGGATTTGCAGGTGGGGGATTTGGTTCCGATTTCGTTTGGATTTGATACGGCGACTAAGATTTATAGCGAGATCGTTGGGAATATTTTGCAGGATACGCCGTCGTCACGGAAATATTGGCATTTTATTAAATTGATGGGACGAAGTGCGAGTCACGTGGCATTGGAAGTGGCGTTGCAAACGCATCCGGCGGTCACGTTGATTTCGGAAGAGATTGCTGCTCGGAACATGACTTTGAGCCAAGTTGTCGAGCAGATTGCTGAGGCAGTGGTGGCGCGGGCTGCGAGTGGAATTAACCATGGCGTGGTGTTGATTCCTGAAGGAGTCATTGAGTTTATTCCTGAGATTAAGGCATTGGTTCGGGTATCCAATGAATTTATGGCGGGAGATGATGTGCCGACGGCGTCGATGGCGGCACGCGTCCAGCGGTTTGGAAACCACCTCAATTCGGACATGAAGATATTGTTTGCAGGGCTGCCGGAATCGATTCAAACCAAGTTGCTGATGGACCGTGATTCTCATGGCAACTTGCAAGTCTCACAAATTCCATCGGAAGAATTGTTTATTGAATTGACAGAGAAACGCGTGGCTGAGTTGGATCCCGCGGTAAAGTTTGCGCCGCTGAATCACTTTTTTGGATACGAAGGTCGTTGTGGCGCGCCGACTCGGTTTGATGCGGTGTATACCTATAACTTGGGGTTGGTGGCCGGGGCGCTCGTGGTACGGGGGAAGTCGGGTTATATGGCGGGAGTTTCCGATATTGCCTCTGGTGGGAAAGGGGTTGCGATTCCGTTGAGTGGGTTGATTACCACTGAACGTCGGTCCGGTGGCGATCACATGGTGATTAAAAAAGCCTTGGTGGAAATGGAGTCTCCGGCGTTTAAGTTTTTTGAGTCGCGGCGGGAGGCTTGGGCCAAATCGGATATGTTTTCAAGCCCAGGGCCTCGGCAATTGTGGGGTCCTCTGGGGAATCAGGTGCCGATGACGGTGGCGCTTAATTTGGGCGCGGAATCGTTGGGGTTTTTGATCGGAAGATAGTTGTTTTGATGCCCTAAGATTCAGCGACTCCCTCCCCATCTAAAATTGGGCTGTTTAAGTGTTCAACTATATGGGAACTCGGCAGGGGGAGGCAGTTGATATGCAGTTTTTTCCCTCAATCAAAATTTTATGGGATTTGTTGGGTCCGAAGGGCGGGGTGACACCACGTTCCGTACCTGCGTCTCTTCAAGCGGTTTCGCCAGTTCCCATTTCCAGGCGACCGTCACCAGAGGCGGCGCTTATTCTAGATGCTCATATTCGAAGTCGTGTATCCGTTTCCCAAGGCGGACTTCAACCGGCGTCGTTGTGGCCGCCCAGCGACGGTGAAATTTTTAAAACCTGCCATGGGGGATCCAAGGCCACGGTTGATATTTGCAAAAGCCCGAGTATGGGTTTATACGTAAAAAAATATGTCAATTCTGAACTAAAACTAAATGGAGTTGAATGGACGTTGGAGCAGGGGCGGTTAGAAAATGATTTAAAGACGTATCAACAATTGCGTAACATGCCACTCGGAAATACTTTTGGGGAGTTGTATCACGAGACCCGCAGTGGAGACGACGGGCTAGTGCTCTATTTGGAGTATGCGGGCAGCTCTGTTCTTGCCAACCATGTGATGTCCGATTCTCCCGAACCGTTGGAGACGATGGTTTCGTTTTTTAAGACGGTGGCGGGATCGATTACTGAGATTTGCACCGGTGGGGGTGTCAGAGGAGATGAGCTGGAAATTAGAAGACAACTTTTTTTAGGTCGGATCGTCGGTAGGCTACAGCCCACGGTTGACGCGTTGGCGCCCATGTCGAATGCGGTTGAGTTTACACAACTCCTCAGCCTGGAGAGTCGTCGATGGGAAATATTGTACGCTCGGCTGGAACCGTTGCTGATGTCGGGCCCGGTTGCCGCGCTCCCGACGGATACAACCTTCCTCAATATGATTTTGAATCCAGAGACTAAAATAGTGAAATGTATTGATCCCGGAAAAATTGACACCACGGCGGCGGCCTATCCATTGAGCAAGATGTTGGTCTTTGGCCCTTATTATAGATTTATAAATGACAAAGAATTTGAATTGGGTGAGGAGGGGTTTCTCGCGGTTAAGGGGGAAGATGTGACCCGGACCGCGCGTGTTCTTGAATCCTGTCACGGAATTTTAGAACAATTGGATCCGGTTACCGCGTGTCAGACGGTGGTTGCCGGCTTGATTCAATTTGGTGGGGATCTGGGCTATCGGTATAATAAGGAGGATATACAGTGTGGAAAAACGATGGCCGATTTATCGTTGTTTTCCCGGGCACTGACTCGATTGGAAAACTTGGTTAACGATACGTTTGAGCGGATAGGGTTGTCGGCGGATAGTAGCGTAAAATTAGAAGATGTGGGGCGGTTTGCAACTGTATTTATTGGGCGAAGAGGGAACTCTTTAGCTGAAGAGGTAGCGATGATGCTTCCAGTGAAAGAGGGGTTATGACTAATTTGGCTATGGCAAAAATAATTAAATTGGATATTTCAGATCGGCGAATGGATGACGTTCCTGTCTTTGGAAATCCGATCCAACAACTGATTATGGTAAGGGCGTCGGGCAATCTAAAAGCGGTATTAGATCAAGTGTCTCGTGATGTGAGCGCGCTGCAGCGTGTGAATGTGTCGGCGTGTTCGCTTGGCACTCTGAACTTAGACAGCCTGTGCTCGGTGATTAAAACTATCTATTCATTTGAAGCCGCAAATATGAGTGGGGTCGATGCCGGTTCGATGACGGCGATCCTTCACATTTTGTCCGAAAAATGTCGAGATATTGACCTCGGTGGGATTTTTTTGAAAGATCGAGACCATGGTTTCTTCTCAATTTTCTCTAAATTTAAATCTCTTGAAACTCTGTCTCTGGCGTTCTGGTCTGGGTTAACGAGTGACGAATTGATCCATTTGCCAAAATCCATCAAAGAGTTGAATTTGGCAGGTGCGACAGTCGATTCGTTTTCGTTTTTGAAGGGTCTAAATGCCCTTGTGCATTTAGACTTAGACAGCCCTATCCTCCTGAGCTCCGGTACCCAGGACTCCCTGGTTGAGGCACTTTCTGGGCGTCACGGGCTTCGGATTAGGGTTAATATGACCCGACTTCCGTTGGAGAGAGCCTTGTCAGCGATGTGTATGGATCGATTGGCCGAACATGGGATCGAATTTTATTAGACTGATTTAATGGGCCCATGCATCCGGTGGGTCCGGTTTATACTGACTTTGAACCAGATTTACAACGCCATTGCTAATCATAATAAACCCGATCAACATAAAAATATTGGGCTCGGTGTCGATGCTGCTAACAACCAAGCTGGATTTTACCTACACCAAACAGGACACTGTTGCGTTAGTACCGGTAGGTTGGAGAGTTAACTTTTTCGAGCGACAACCTCAATCTGATATTCTCGATCCCCAGAATAGGGATGTTTAGGATACTCAATTTTATCGCTCAAGACCTTCGCATACTCAATTTTAAAATGAGGGAGATATTTTTCCATCATCGGCACCACACCCACGGTGTCCGGCGCTTCATCACGATCCAGCAAGAAAAAATGTTTATGATCTGGGTTATTCATGGAGGGCAAGGTTAATTTTTTTTCAAATAAATCACGCTCCGGAACCGCAAAAATAAGATATCCACCTGGCTTAAGGACCCGAGCCCAGTTTTTTAAAGTTTCTTGTAAATCCACCATATGCTCTAACACATGCGACGCATACACAAAATCAAAATAGCCATCTTGCACATAAGCTAAATATTGCGCATCGCCTTGATCCATTTCCCAGCCGCTACAAGTTGGGGTCAACAAATCTCCCCCATACCCGATATCCAGCCCCCGCCCCTGACAGTATTTCTGAAAAAAACCTTCCGATATTCGACGGTTTTTTGACTTGCTGGTTTCTCCTCTTTTTTGAAGACTGAAAATCTTTCCCATTTCAGCATAAAGAGATTTTGGGAAGATCAAAAACCCATATATCAAAATTCCCCAAATCAAGAACGTAAGCGCATAGTGTATATACATCATGTTAGAAACGGTCACAGAATACCCCTTTTTGAGTCAAAAAAATGCACATAACCAATAATTTTCAATAAATAAACACAATACCCCAAGGGAACCCCGGCTGCCAAACCCAAAGGTGGGAACAACGGCCTGACCCACCCCTTAAAAATCATAAAGATCACTCCTTTTCGAAGCAAAAAAAGTCAGGGTAGTTTGTCGAGTTTGTTTTTGAGTCTGTAGCTGTGGCCGGAGACGAAAAAGATATGGGCATGATGAACGAGGCATTCGACAATCGCGGATCTTTAACTGGCCCATCCCTTGGATCGATTGACGGCGTCCGCCCATCGTGAGATTGGGGTTCCTAAATGGGGGGCTGGGTTAAAGATATGCTCGATTTTTCGAATCTGTGGCAGGATGGCGGGTGGCCAAATTTGAGCGCCGAGTCCCGCCATCATGGCGACCCCGAGGGCGGTGGTTTCGGTAACGGTGGGTCGTTCCACTGGAATGCCGAGAATATTGGCTTGAATTTGCATCAGTAAATTATTTTGACAGGCCCCTCCGTCCACCCGAAGTTGGGATGCAGAGGATGGAGTGCCGGTGAGCACTTGGATAATGTCGAGGCTTTGAAATGCAATGGCTTCCAATGCCGCGTAAGCAATATTGGATTTTGAAGTCCGTCGGGTAATCCCAATGATCATTCCCCGTGCATCTGCATCCCAGTGGGGCGCACCGAGTCCCACAAATGCAGGGACGATCACGACGCCATCGGCGGTTCCCGATTCACTGGCAAGGGCTTCAATGTCCGCTGATTCTTTAATAATGCCCAACCCATCCCTCAGCCACTGAATTAACGATCCCCCAATAAAAACGCTCCCTTCCTTTGCGTACCGAATGTCGTTGTCGATTTGCCATGCCACCGTCGTCAGGATGTTGGGAGTAATCGGGGTCGCATTCGGGCAAACGGTCATCGCAAATAGCCCTGTGCCGTACGTGTTTTTGACCACACCCGATTCCCAGCCTGCTTGGCCGAATAAACTAGCCTGTTGGTCCCCTAAAATCCCGGTGATCGGAATGCCGGTGTCGGCGGTGATTCCAAATATACTATTGCTGGGCCGAACTTCCGGAAGCATCGTGGTTGGAATCTGAAACAAGTCCAGCAATTCAGCGTCGAAGTCACGGGTGTGAATATTCCATAACATGGTGCGGGACGCGTTGCTCGGATCCGTGGCGTGGACAGTTCCCCCCGTTAAACGGTCTAGGATCCACGTATCAATGGTCCCGAATTTGAGGGCCTGGCGATCGGTGCCGGGTGGGAGATGGTTTAAAATCCATTCAATTTTGGTGGCGGAAAAATAAGCATCCAGAACCAGTCCCGTTTTTTTCTGAATCCATTCTCGATGGTCCGCGAGTGCGGTGCACCGATCCGCCGTACGCCGACATTGCCAGACAATCGCGTTATAGACCGGAAGTCCAGTATTGCGGTCCCAGACCACGGTAGTTTCACGTTGATTGGTGATTCCAATCGCCGCAATATTGTCCCGTCCCACATCAGCGATGGTGTGGCCCAATACCGTTTGGACACCGGCCCATATTTCCATCGGATTGTGCTCAACCCAAGCCGCTTTGGGATAAATTTGGGTAAATTCTTGGTAATGCCGGCAAACGATTTTACCGGTTGAATCGAATGCAATGGCCCGATTTCCAGTGGTGCCAAGATCCAGGGCGACAACGATATTCACCGAGGTAAACTCATTTCAACGGATACCCCCTCGGCGCTGGGAACACACCCTATTTTTGTGAGCTTTAACTTCAGTTTTTGAAACGGAAATAGGCTATTTAAATGGACGAGAATTCCTCGGCCCAAGGCTTCTAATAGTTGAAAGTGGGAGCCACTCGCGAATTCTCTGATGGCCAATGCCACCGCTGCGTAATCGACTGTGCCACCGATTTGATCGGTAGTTTCGGCGATTTCTGTGTCGGTCCAATAGTCCAAATCAACGGTGATACATTGGGGAGCCGTTCGTTCAAACGCATATTGGCCGATGGTAGTCGCGATTTGCAGGGAATGAATGGATATTTTCGTCATTGGGAGCTCCTTAATGAAAATCGATTATTGGGGGTTTCGTGGAGTCTGAGCCGGACCAGTGGTGCGGTAACGGCTAATTTATCCCACAGTATTCGGATGATGGTTTCGACACTCACCAATTGACCCTTAAACTCTTCCAATTCGTTCAGGTCACCATAGTTCCACGGGCCGAGTACTGTGTTGAGATGCGCGTTTGCTGCGTCCAGTGTCATTGTTCTGTGATCGAATGTGGCCCATACCTCAAACATATGACCGTGGGGCCGGACACATTTCCCAAAACACCGACGATTTTCGTCAATCGATAGGGTCGGGCTCATCAGACGATGGGTGGCCGAGAACGGCGAATGCACTTCAATAAATGATCGTCCGTCTTGTCGCGTTTCGATTGTTCCAGTGTCATGATGATCTCGGCGAATGATCCCGGGGAAGGGCGCCACTCCGTCTCGATAGGCGGTGGCGGAATTCGTCGGGGTTTCAATGAGATGTACCGATATCGGTGTGTATGGGGTGGTTGAAAATAGCCCGATTGCATCCGACAGTAATGCCACTGCAATCGCTTCAACGGTGGGAATAGTTTCCCGAAACTGAGGGGTGTCATTCAGATAAAAATGATCATAATGAATAAGGAGTTCGGCATTGATTTTTTCTTTGATAATGGAGAGTTCCACCACCATTCCTGTGACCGGATCGACCGGACCTTCGAAAGAAAAAAAGACCACAAAGTTATGCCCATGCCCATAGGTCCCCCGGGAATCGTTGCCATATACGGCAACGTTTTTTTCGAGAGACCATTGGGGGTTATACAGTCGGTGGGAGGCCGAGAATTCGAATCGTTTACTAACCGCGAGACGTCGCACGAACGGAGTTCCAGAATTGATCTTGAAGCGGGGCATTGTCGAAGAATTTCCCCGACGCAAACGTGGTAATCATTTCTCCGTCGCTTTTGACCCCACGGGCCCTCATGCAGGAGTGTTTCGCGGATATGGCCACAAATACACCGAGGGCGGACGATGATGTCAAAATCGCGTCGGCAATTTGTTCAGTCAATTGTTCCTGGATTTGGAGTCGACGGGCATACATCTCAACCATTCTTGGTATTTTGGATAGGCCCAAGACATTTTCGTTGGGTATATATCCAATATGGACCAGTCCTTCAAAGGGCATGAGATGGTGCTCGCAAGTCGAGAAAAACTGAATGTTGGCGACGGTGACCATGCCTTGTGACGAGGTTTTGAATAAGACATTACCCACCACATCTTCTGGGGTCATGTTCGTACCTTCAGTCGCTTCGAGTAACGCATTAGCGGCCCGTATCGGCGTGGATTGCAATCCATCACGCTCTGGATCTTCCCCTAATAATTTGAGGATTTCGAGGTAATGGGCTGCAATTTTTTCGGCGATGGTCATCCCAATTTTTCCAATACCGCGTCAACGTGTCCCTCGACTTTGACGTTGTTCCATAACGAATGAACGAGCCCGTTGGGATCGATCAATACGGTGGATCGGACAATTCCCATATATTTTTTTCCGTAGTTACTTTTTTCTTGCCATGCGCCGTAGGCGTCAATCATTGCGTTGTCCGGGTCGCTCAGTAGCGTCACGGTCAAATTGTATTTCTGACAAAATGTGTGGTGAGACGCTTGAGAGTCTTTGGATACGCCTAAAATGACGGCGTTTTTGGCGGTAAATTCGGACTTTTTTTCCGTAAATCCAATCCCTTCACTGGTGCATCCAGGAGTATCATCTTTGGGATAAAAATAAACAACGACCCATTGACCTTTAAATTGAGTCAAGGAGACGGAGGTTCCGGTTTGATCGGGGAGGCTAAAGTCAGGGGCGGGGGATCCGATAGATACCATGGGGGTGTCCTTTTTAACGTGGGGTTCGGCGGAGTAGATAGTCAATGCTGGCTTTTCCAGGGCCTGAAAATATCACCACTGAGAGCATGACGATATAGTCCCATTCCCGCAAAACAAAGAACTCTGAAATCGAGCCAATGTGGGTAAATTGGGCGGTAATGATGGCCACGAGCATGATAATGGTCAACGGAATCGCCGCAATTCGGGTTAAAAATCCGAGAAGAACAAATGTTCCCGCGAGGAGTTCGGTTGAGGACGTAAAGAGGGCGTTTAGGTAGGGAAACGGAATTCCGATTTCCATAAAAAATTGGGTGGCGTCACTGAGGTGGGTCAGTTTTCCAAATCCCGATTGAATGAAAATGACTCCGATTGTGAGGCGGGTCAATAATAACGGAACCGACACATACCGTCCGATCCAGGAGACTAATTGGTCATATATAGTGATCACTCGAAATTGCCGCTTTACTAGTTGCGTGGGGTGCAGTGGTTTTCGCCTTTGGCACCTTTAGCTTTCACTTTGCAGCATTCTTTCTCGTTGCATGCGTGTTTCTCTTTTTTTGCGGCGGTTTTAGCTTCGGTTTTAGCTTCGGTTTTAAGCGCTGCTTTTGAAGCGGTAGTTTGTGCGAATACGGGTGCTGAGGCAACGGACACTGCGATAACTCCTGCGATTGCGGCCATTACGAATTTTGTCTTGTTCATGAAATAGATTTCTCCTTTAATTCGGGGTCAATTTTTTGGGCTTGAACTCGATTATAGCCAATGAGTCTTTAAAAAGGAACGCGGTACTTACTAGAGAGATTGGGTCGCAGCATTGATATACACACGGGGGTCTTTTGGTGTAAACTGAGTCCTTTTTTTGTTGGTATTTGATGTGCAAACTTTTCCCTCGCTCCAAAATGATAAACTAATAAACCAAAATACAGGATTAAGAATGACATATTCACCCGTTCACACCTTTCACATCCCGGTTATGGGGACTGCATTTACGATTGATACTCCGATTAAGGTTGCTCGCTTTGGGATATCGTCGGTGATGTCAATTGGAGATGATGAACTGTGCGAGACCATGCGTCGCTACTATTGCCAAGAATATGCGATTCCGTTTGAGCCGATCAAAAAGTGGGACCATGATTTTCGTGCTCGTCGGATCACTGCCTATTTGGATTTGGTTCACGACATTGTTAATCTGCAGGTCGCTCAATTGAAGGCGCAATCGTTTGATGAGGGAACCGACTTGTCGAAATATTTCGAGTTGCTTCCGGATAACAGTGAGTTGTGTCGTCGGTATTCAGAAATGAAAGTTGAATCCGATTCCGTAAAACGGTCCTTAATCCAAACGGAGCTGCGTGATTCGATAGTTGCCGGTTCTTTAGATGTCAATATTATGACTAAAATTGATCGACTTAACTATTCAAAACGAGGCGAATTGCTCCCCGAGGAATTTTCGGATGCATTGGCCGCCCTTCGGGGGTATGCCAACAGTAAACTGGAGTCCGCTATTATATTTTCTGCGGGATTTAATCGCCGTCTCTACGCGTATGTTGACAAATTTTCGGACTTTTTCCCAGATCCTCTCGGGAATATCAAAAAGAAGATCATTCTCAAGGTATCCGATTTTCGGTCCTCGCTCACCCAAGGTAAGTTTTTTGCCAAAAAAGGGGTGTGGGTGTCTGAGCATCGAATTGAATCGGGATTAAATTGTGGAGGGCATGCATTTGCTACCGATGGATTTTTGCTGGGCCCCATTTTAGATGAATTTTGTCGGAAAAAAGATGAGCTGGTCCAGCAATTGATGGGAATATGTAATGGGGCGCTAACGGATCGGGGGCGCAACCCATTTGTTGCCGTTCCAGGAACCCGAATTACGGTGCAGGGTGGAATTGGAACTTATAAAGAAGATCAGTTTTTATTGAATCATTTTAAGGCCGATGGAACCGGTTGGGCGACCCCGTTTCTTTTGGTGCCTGAGGTGACCACATTGGACGAGTCGACCCGTTTGGAATTGGCCGCAACAACGAGTGATGACTTGTATTTGAGTGGGGTGAGTCCGTTGGGTGTTCCCTTTAATACGTATCGGGGATCGGCCAGCGACAAGCTTAAGCTTGCGCGTGCGTTGGAGGGGAAACCTGGCAGCCCCTGTCCAAAAGGTCATCTTGTGTCCAATACAGAGTTCACCGGTAAGCCGATATGCACGGCGTCGACGGTATATCAGAAAAAGAAAATTGAGCAGCTTCAGGACGCCCATCTGACCCCGGAGCAATATCAAACGGCGTATCAAAAAGTGATTGATAAGTCCTGCTTATGCGAGGACTTGGCGGCCGGCGCGTTGGTCGAATACGGGATTGATAACCAGCGCGCACTGGCGTCAGCGGTATGTCCGGGGCCCAATTTGGCGTATTTCTCTAAGATTTCAACCTTGGCCGAGATGGTGGGGCACATTTATGGACGATGTAATTTGCTGAATGAGACGGTTCGACCCAATATGTTTGTTTCAGAGCTCAAAATGTATATTGATTATTTGGGCAACCAGATTGGGGATACGGTTCTAGGTATTGTCGAGCGTAAAATGAGCTATTTTCAGGAGTTTCGGGCCAATCTTGATGATGGTATTTTGTTTTATCACCAGATGGTCCCATTTTTGGTCGAGTACACCCAAGAGTATCGCGACCAGATGGTTCGTGAATTAGTGGCACTTAAAGACGAGTTGGAGTTGATGGTTTTAGGCCATCCCACTTTTTTTGAGTCCCACGCAGTGGGGACATAAATTTTAGTTTGGGAAGTAGAGAGTGACGATGATATCGAATTTACGTGTGGCGTCGATCCAGTTAAATGCGACGGCAAATAAAGCATCCAATATTGAAAATGCAAAACGCTTAACGGTCCAAGCGATTGAAAGAGGCGCACGATTTATCGTGTTGCCCGAGGCCTTTAATTTTAGGGGGGACAAGGGGGTCCTTCTGGCAAATGCGGAGTCTATTCCGGGTCCAAGCACAAAAGTATTTCAGGACCTTGCTAAGAATTATAATGTGACGATCTTGTTGGGCAGTGTGATTCAGGTCATTACTGGGCAAGATAAATTATTTAATACATCGGTCCTGATTAATGACGACGGTGTCATCGCGGCGCAGTACAGTAAAATCCATCTATTTGATGTGGATGTTGATCAGAAGCAATTCCGTGAATCGGATACGTTTGAGCGGGGTGCCCAACCTGTCATTGGGACGGTTGAGGATGTGCCGGTCGGCTTGAGTATTTGTTACGACCTCCGATTCCCGGAGTTATTTCGCTATTATTCGGCGCATGGGGCTAAAATTGCCTGTGTTCCGAGTTCCTTTACCCGGCCAACGGGGAATGCCCATTGGGAGATTTTGGTACGGGCCAGAGCTGTCGAAAACCTCATGTTTGTGATTGCTCCGAATCAAGTGGGTGTGGGTGGTGGCGGTGTTCCCACCTATGGGAATAGTTTGATCGTCGATCCGTGGGGCCACATATTGGCGCGTGGGGGAGATAACTCCGAAGAAGTATTGATCGCCGATTTGGATCTTTACGGTCAACAAGTATTGCGGAATCAATTCCCTTGTCTCAATCACCGAATTGACATTCGATGAGCGAATCTCGACTCCGGTTTGCGCCATCGCCGACCGGTAACTTACATATTGGGACCTTGCGGACGGCGTTGTTTAACTGGATTTATGCCAAAGCGATTGGGGCAACCTTGGTGTTGCGGATCGAAGACACGGATTTGGCACGATCGCAGGTGGAATTTGAAACAAATATTAACCAAGGATTGGATTGGTTGGGGCTGACGATGGACGAAGGGCCCTCCCAAGGGGGGGGGTGGGGGCCTTATCGGCAAACGGAACGCAATGAATTAGGGTTTTACAAGGCGCATGCGGATCGGTTGCTTCAATTAGGATATGCCTACCATTGTTTTTGTACTGAGGCCGATTTGGATCAAGAGCGGGCGACTGCCGAGGCGGAAAAACGTCCCTATGTGTATTCCGGCAGATGCAAGGCACTGTCCCCGTCGGATGTTCAGGACAAAAGGGTGGCCCAGATTCCGTTTACGGTTAAGTTTTCGGTTCCGACCGGGCCGCCGGTACGGGTTAAAGACGTGATTCGCGGTGATATTGATTTTGATCGGTCTCTGATTGGGGATTTTGTTTTGGTCAAATCAGATCAAACACCGTCGTATAATTTTGCGGTGGTAGTGGATGACGGAATGATGGGGATTACCGATGTGGTTCGGGGGGAAGACCATATTTCAAATACCCCCAAGCAAATATTGTTATTCGAATCCTTGGGATATGTGGTCCCCAAATTTGCCCATTTGCCCATGATTTTAGGGCCCGATAAAAGTAAGTTGTCGAAACGCCATGGGGCGACTGGCGTGACGGAATATCGGGCACAAGGATTTTTAGCCGACGCCGTATTTAATTATCTGATGTTACTGGGGTGGTCGTCGGCGGATGGCAAGGAACTCATGACTCGCGACGAGATTATCCATCGTTTTACGTTGGAGAGAGTGTCGAAATCCGGCGCGGTATTTGACGTTGCGAAGTTACGTTGGATGAATGGCCAGTATATTCGACGACAGACGCCGACTGAGCTGTTGACCCACGTGCGTCCTTATTTGTCCGACCGGGTTCGAGTGGCCTTGGAGGCGTTAGGTTTCGACCGTTTTCAGGCCGCAATTTATTCGGTCCGTGATAATTTAGATGTGTTGACGGACTGTAATTCGTTTTTGGAAGTATATGCGATGGACGCAGATTCATGGATTGCACAGGTGCGTGGGTATTCGTTTGGTGCCACGGATCTAACGGCGATTTCGACGTTTCATGCGCATGTTAGAGGAATGACCGAATGGACTGTAACCGGTATTGAATCGATGATTGCAACGGTCGTTACTGAAACGGGGTTGGGCAAAGGTAAAGTATTTAAGCCCATTCGGATTGCGACTTCGGGGCAGCCGTCAGGGCCTCATTTGGCAGAATTAATCTGGATATTGGGTCAGTCAGTGGTGGTTCAGCGAATGGCGGATGTCGTCGCTCTGTTGAATTCGGTAAATTAGAATAAAGTTGGAGGAAATCGCTATGTCTCAGTCTCGCAAATCAGAATTTTTAAAGGATCGGGTTATTCATTTATCCATTGAGGATTTTGACGTTGTTAAAATCGTGGATTCGATGGGTAAAACTGCGTTCCAGGCACGTAATTTGAGTCGGGCGGCGCAGATTTTTGATAAAATGTTAGCAGATAAAGACTGTGTAGTTTTTTTAACATTGGCCGGCAGCTTAATCAGTGCAGGGCTAAAAAAGATTGTGACCCAATTAATTCAGGCCAATATGGTCGATGCAATTGTGTCCACAGGTGCAAACATTGTGGATCAAGACTTTTTTGAAGCACTGGGGTTCTACCATTACATCGGCACCCCATTTGTAAACGACCATGAGCTGCGTGAGCTGGCCATTGATCGTATTTACGATACCTACATCGACGAGGCGGATTTGCGGATTTGTGATGAAACCATCGCGACGATCTGTAATGCGCTCGACCGGCGTCCGTATTCGTCACGAGAATTTATTGTGGAAATGGGACGGTATTTAGATTCAGATTCAAAGTTCGAACCGTTTAGGGGCGATTCGATTGTCTATAATGCGTTTAAGAAGGATGTTCCGATTTTTGTTCCGGCCTTCTCGGATTGTTCTGCTGGGTTTGGATTGGTGCATCATCAATATTTCACCAAGGGACCGAAGGTAACGATTGATTCCGCGGCGGACTTTTTAGAAATTACTCAAATAAAATTAGCGCATCCTGACACGGGAATTTTTATGTTGGGCGGCGGCGTTCCCAAGAATTTTGTACAGGATATTGTTGTTGCGGCCGAAGTGATTCGGGATACCGAAATTGCAATGCACAAATATGCCATTCAAATTACAGTTGCGGATGAACGGGATGGCGCATTGTCCGGTTCCACATTAAAGGAAGCCTGTTCTTGGGGCAAAGTAGATACCGTCTATGAGCAAATGGTGTTTTCTGAGGCGACGATTGCGTTTCCATTAATTGCAGGATATGGCTACCACAAAAAGAACTGGGTAGGTCGTGAAGAAAAACGATTGAATCGTTTATTTGTGTCACAAGAAACGGCTGTCGGTGCATGATTTCCTATGCAAACGGTCGCTTTGTCCCCACGGATGAGGTGGCCTTTCCATTGGTGGCAGATACGGTTGGAACCCTTCGGGGATTTCGGATTTTTACGGCGTGTAAAACGGTTAATGGGGTTATTTTTCGGTTTGATGATCACCTCAAACGATTGTGGGAATCAGCGGCTAAATTGGGAATGGATTTGCCTCATTCGGAAGAGGCGTTACGCCTCTTGGTGGCGGAGACACTCGAAAAAAATAAAAGTGAACCGGGTGAACGGTTAATTGAGATCTTTTATTCTGGAGGTCCGGCGGCGGCAAATGGAACCTCTCCCACAGGGCCTGCACATGTGTACGTGGTGATATTTAAACTCAAGTTGCCCAGTGCTGAATGGTACGACCGTGGAATCGTGTTGGCGACATTCCCCCACCAACGGCACTTTCCGGAAATTAAGCTAACGTTTTACGTCGGCGCGGTACTGGCCCACCAAACGGTGGTCAAAGACCATGGGGCCGATATGCCATTATTTATTACCGAAGGAAAAAATCCCGAAGTACTTGAAGGGTCCACCTTTAATTTTTTTGTCGTCAAAAACGGGCAGTTGATAACGCCGGCTACCGACGGTCGAATCTTGAAAGGAATCACTCGGTTGAGCGTAATTGAATCGGCCCTTCGGATGGGGGTGGTCGTCAAAGAAGAATCGCTCCCGATGGATTATAATTGGGACGAAGCATTTATTGTGTCGTCGACCCGTAATATTGTTCCGGTAACCCGAGTCGACGCTCAGGTTATTGGGTCCGGTTTGCCGGGCCCAGTGACTCAGCGGTTGATGGGACAGTTTGCGGTGGATATGGTAATTACGACTGTTCCCCTGGGATCGCACATCTAAGTTGTAGCGCCTCGCTAATATGGGCCTCGGAAACGATGTCCGAATGCGCCAGGTCCGCGATGGTTTGGGCCACGCGTAATACCTTGTCGTGACTTCGGCCGGTTAATATTCCCCGCGCGAGGTAGCCATTGATGATCGTGTGAGCACCGTCAGTGATGGGGTATTTTTGGAGAGCGCCGGGGGATAATGATGCGTTAGGGGCACCTCGTAGGTTTTGTCGGTCCCGGGCGGCTCGGACCCGGGTACGGATATTGTCGGTGTGATACTCGGTTCGGTCGGATGGGCCTCGGCCCCAGTCCCGTGCATCCGGGCGGGGAATCTCGATGATCAGGTCGATTCGATCCAACAACGGACCGGATATTCGTTTGGCATATTTTGCAATTTGGCCGGGGTGACAGGTGCAGGGGCGCACGGGGTCGCCGTAGTATCCGCAAGGGCAGGGGTTCATGGCGGCGACGAGGCTAAAATTCGCCGGATAGGTGACGGTGGCACTGGCCCGACTGATGGTGATGCGACGGTCCTCAAGGGGTTGCCGAAGGAGTTCCAATATTGCGCGAGGGTATTCGGGCAATTCGTCCAAAAATAGGATTCCGTTGTGGGATAGACTGATTTCACCGGGCAATGGGTTGGTGCCTCCGCCGACCATCCCGGCGTAGGAGATGGTATGGTGAGGGGTTCGAAACGGTCTCGCGAACTGAAGATGTTTGCCGTGGTTTCCAGGGATCAGGGCATGGAGCTCTAGTGATGCGATTGCCTCCTCCCAAGTGAGATCCGGCAGTATGGATGGGAGTCGGTGTAATAACATCGTTTTACCGGATCCTGGGGGTCCGATGAAGAGGAGGTTATGGCTGCCTGCAGCTGCAATTTCGATGGCTCTTTTGGCGAGCCATTGGCCTTTGACGTCTTCGATTAATAGGTGGGTGTTTCGCGGCGGGGTGGGCAACGGTTCTGGCGGAGGCGGGGTCCATTGTCCGGTGGCCCATTCTTTGACTTGGGAGATGGTGGACATTGGGATGACGGTGATTCCCTTCATCAACGCCGCTTCGGATGCATTTTCTGCTGGAACAACAATTTGTTTAAATCCATTTCGGGCGGCCATGGCGCACATCGAAATGATTCCACGTACGGGCCGGATATCACCCGCGAGGCCGAGCTCCCCGACGAAGAGGGTGTCGGTGATAGCGGGGATTTGGCCGGTCGCTTGGAGGATTCCCACGGCGATGGGGAGGTCAAAAAAGGGGCCTTCTTTTTTGAGTTCTGCAGGGGCTAAATTGATGATAATGGCCCGGGCCGGGTATTGAAATTGGCAATGGCGAATGGCTGATCGGATTCGGCTTCGACTTTCTTTAACCACGGTATCGGGGAGGCCGACGATGGTTTCGCTGGGTAATCCCGGTTGGCAACTGACCTCGACGGACACGAGATGGGCGATGGGTCCCGTGATAGTGGCGCTGGGGACAGTGGTAATAGTCAAAATTGGGTTCCTCTGGGAGTTGAATTAATCAAACGAGCCCGGGTCTGAAGTTGGGATGGAGTGTCGTGGACGGAGGGGTGATGGTGGGGTTATCCCGTTCATCCGTCGGTATAGTGATTTGAAACTCGATCAGACCCAAGATGAGGTGGCCTTCCTGAGAAGGTGGAAACAGTTAAATTCATTGAATAGGGTTTGTCAAATAATATTTTAATATTTTGTTATTTTTCCAAATACATCAAGCTTGTATCGGCGTCGCTAAAGCCGCTACGGCGTGGGGGTAATATTAAAGTCGCAGGTGGTAAGCCGGGTTCTGTTGTCCAACCATTTATCTAGGTCAGTTCTCGCGAACTGACTCCAGCGATCAACCCGAGAATCCAAACGAAGCGGGCCGCTTCTCTTCTCCTATTTGATCTTGCTCCAGATGGGGTTTTCCGAAGTCCGCCGTTGCCGTGGACTTAGGGAGCTCTTACCTCCCTTTTTCACCCTTACCTTTGACTACCGAAGTAGCCAAAGGCGGTATCTTTTCTGTGGCACTTTCCATCAGCCTGTAAAGGCCGTCCTCCCGTTAGGAGGCATCCCGCCCTGTGGAGCCCGGACTTTCCTCTTCAACGAATCGAAGCGGTTGGTCTCCTGCGACCGGGCTAGTGTACCCCTTATCGCCGGGTTTGATCCACTATCTTAAACGGATTCTTCTTGTTTTTTCGGGGAGGTGCTTCTACTTCTCACTGCCCCGAGTTGGGTCAAGGCTTCGCGTTCAGCTTTTGATGCTTCCGGGGTGCTACCCCCTTGATGGATTAATGGACTTTGAACCTTATTATCTTTAATTAAAAGAGGTTGGGCAGTATTGGAGCTTGAATTATGTAGCTGGACAGGTGGCTTAGGTAAATCCCATAGGAATGTTTTGACCTCGGGTGGAAGTGTGATTGGTATGTCGCTTTGTTCGTTACCGATCAATGCTTGAATAGTATTTCCTTGGTACCAAAAATGTATATATTGGTTGGGATCAACTGTACTTAATAAGTCTCTTATTGATCTGGGGATACTTTGTTTACCCTGAAGAGTACCGACTTGGACCGAATGAATTATGTTAGGTTGACTCTGAACTTGTTGCCCAAATACTACCTCTCCAGGTTGTCTCTCCACGATAGGTAATTCCGACCTAGAGCTACCGAATATGTCAGTCCAGTCATGAGATGAACCAGTTTGGGCGCGAGGGTTAAAGGCGAGTCTTGGGACTGACGTACCCCCCCTTGGCGTATTAAAACTGGCGCCAATAAGTTGAGCTAATTGTCCTGTCTCAATCGAAGCGTTGGAAACTATCTCTCGATGAGCGGAGAGTTGATCATGTTCCGAAAAAAGGTTTAATTTCACCTCGTCTAAATTTTCGGTGGGCCGGCGCTCTAAAGTAAATTGTTCTGCAGAAGAGGTTGGAGAAAAGTTGGGTAAACAACTACTGAACAAACTTTGAAATCCTGAATTTTGATTGCTATCTTGATCTTGATGTTTTGATCTGGCACTTAGAGTAGGGGTTAGATACTGTGATGCTTCAATAACAAATGGCGTGCACTTCAAAGGGATCCCCTCAAAAGGGCTGGAAGCCCAATCCTCAGCTTTAACACTCTTCACTTCGTCATGTGAAGGGAGCCCTATTTTAGCTCCGCCTTGCGAAACGGGAAACAAATGCTCGATCATCAACTGAGCTCTAGATTTAGATTCCTTAGCTTGACCGGGTTCTGAGTCGGTTGGAAGGACGTGGTTAATAAAACGCTCGATGTCTGCCCTATTTTGGGCCGCCGCAGCTACCAATTTAGCTGGTAACCCATACCCTCGTTTTAAAAGGGTTTCGTAAGTTTCTTCCGAATGCTCTGTAATCGCAGCTTTGAACATCGGATTAAGGGTAGTGTCAAATCCCAGGGCGGACCAAGTATTGGAAACTTCTGGCACATTATCCTCTCTTCGCCTCCTATTCGTTGTGGTTACTAATGGGACATCTAAACTCTTCCCCGTATTAGAGTCGACGTTGAACACCAAGGGAAAGCGTCGGACGAGATAGGCAACCGGAGTGGCGAGTGTATCAATAGCTGGAAACACAGTTTGTACAATTTGCTCCGCAGAAATACCCCGTCCGTCTTTATTGGTATCGAGGTTGTAGAGGAATCGAAAAACGTCCGGGGCATCAATCAGCGGCTGGGGGCTGCCTGCCGGAGCTGCCGGAGCTGCTGTGGCCAACCAACGCTGATATCGACTCAAGCGTGGAAAAGAAACCTGATCTCCGTCTTTTGGGGTGTAGGTGGCCGGGGTTAAGGCCGCAATCAATATCGCGGATTTATCCTTAGGATCAAACGTGTAATTTGATGCAATGAGTTCCAATGCGATTCGGACCAGGACCTCTCTCTTTTGGATGGGGGTGAGGCCATTTGTGGCGGTCTCAATAGTGGTCGTATTTAATATTTCATGTGCGATCTTCTTGGCAACGCGTCCTGAGACATATCTCGCAGCCATTAATGGGTGGGGTATGTCGGCGGGGGCATCGTCGATACCTGTACAAAGGCGTTGGATTGCCGCAGCGAAGATGGCTTTGACTTTCGTTCTGTTTCCGTCGGTATTGGCCACCTTGATTTCGGATTTTGTTAACGCCTTTACGATGCGAGGGTCGAAAGCTGCTGCCCCTTCGATGGTGTCCATATGGACAATTTGCGCGGTGCTTCTGTCGACATACTTGATTGAATACTTCATCAATTCTTGGGTGATGCGGAGTTGAACAGTGGGGTGGAGCTCTTTGAAATTCCTGGTTTCCGTGAGGTCCGTGATCGCCGATAATGCAACGTCGTGGGCCGACTTGAACCACCCCTTCGAGAATGTTGCATTGCTTCTTCTTGAAACCGTGACTAGATAGGTGTCGATTATCTCTTTGACGGTAGAACCGTTGGCGGTATTGAAATCATTAATACCATCAACCGTAGAGTTCGCATTTATGGCGAGGCTATGATATCTCCTATCACATTTCGTGACGCAATTTCTCGCGTCCGTTACTACTAAACCCGCTTCGCTGGATATCATTGAATACCGTAATAGGGGTCTTGCTGCCACGGCAACCTTTCTGTGCAAAAGTTCCACCGATCGGTGGTGAGGGTGGGTAGGCTTGTTAAACTGTTCAGATGTCATTGGTGGGGGCCCCTTTCGAAGTTCTAAATATGATGATATGTCTAAAAATAAGGTCTTGGAAACTGTACCGAAAAAGCAATTGATTCTGTTTGTTATCGGAAAAATTTGAAAAATAATTTCAGTGAATTTGGGGTTGCCCCGTCCGGCCACGATTTGGGTGTCTAGGAATGAGGCTGGATTGCCGGCGAAGGGCTGACGATCCCAATGTCTCATGGTAGCATTGCGGTGTTCCGTTTCGGAGCGTGTGGGGGCCCATAGCTCAGTTGGTTAGAGCAACCGGCTCATAACCGGCAGGTCCTAGGTTCAAGTCCTAGTGGGCCCACCAGCCTTCGCCAAGGCTACGGCTGGCAGGCCAGCCCAGAGACGTGGCATGAAGGCTGCCCGCCCAGAGACGTGGCATGAAGGCTGCCCGCCATAGTGCTTCGACCGAAGGGAGAATGACGACGGAGGGCCTTTTAACTCCCTGTCTTTTGTCTATTTGTTTTAGTTTCAAATAGCTATAATGACTTATGCACTATGTTTATCTTCTTCGCTCTATTAACCACCCCGATCAAACATATGTAGGCTACACCACAAACATTGCCCAACGCCTTGATGAACCCAACTCCGGCAAATCAACTCACACTCAAAAATATAGCCCTTGGGAAATGGTGATCTATACGGGTTTTATGGGTAAAGAAAAGGCTATTGCTTTTGAAGGATATTTAAAGTCTGGGTCGGGTAGGGCGTTTTCAGCTAAGCATTTTAAGTAATCCCCCCGAATTCGGGGGGATTAAAATCAGTATTTGGATGAGTAAAAAATTAATGGCTTGGCACAAACTATCCTTAATCAAAGCATTTTTATCAACACGATCAGCTTGCGATCCTATAAGCAGAAAATCGATTCAAGCCTTAATGCAAGAAACGGCAGCTATTGTAAAAGAAAAAGCGCCTAAAATTTATTCGAAGGAGCTTACTAAGGTTATCTTTCAACAACCTTATTACAAGATCAAATTCCTTGAAGATCATGTGCCCTAAACCCTACGCCACCTGAATAAACTCCTCCAATCAATCGCAATGCTTGGGCCGTCCTAATTTTTCAAGGGCCTGGGTTTCAATCTGACGGACCCGTTCTTTGGTGACTCCAAAAATCCGACCGATATCTATTAGCGTCTTGCTGACGCCGTCTTGTAACCCAAAACGTAGCGAAATGATCATCCGTTCACGTTCATTGAGGGAGATAGTCATGCGGGCCTCTACCATTTCCTTTAACATATTTTTTTCCGCATTTTCGTCGACACTCACCGACTTTGAATCAGGGATAAAATCCGCGAGGGTCGATGAATCGTCGCCCACTGGGGTTTCGAGGGCGATAGGATATTCCAAAAATTGAAGTAGTTCCCGAAGTCGGTCAACCGATATTTCGGCCCGTTCACAAACTTCCAATTCGGTTGGTTTTCGTTGAAATTCTTGGGTTAATTCTTGGGTTGAACGTTTGACTCGGTAAAAGGCATCGCTCAAGTGAGCTGGGATTCGAATCACCCGTGCCTGATCGGTGATTGCCCGCATCATCGCTTGGCGAATCCACCAGGTCGCGTAGGTGCTGAATTTAAATCCTTTGGTAGGGTCAAATTTTTCAACGGCTCGGATGAGCCCGATATTCCCTTCTTGGATCAGGTCCATAAATGTGATGCCCCGTCCCACAAATTGTTTTGCGATATTGACCACCAATCGAAGGTTGGACAGGATCATTTTTTCTTTGGCAGTAGCGTCGCCCCCTTGTATTTGGGTTGCCAAATGAACTTCGCTTTCTTTGTTTAGGAGTGGATTAATTCCGATCTCTTTTAAATAATATCCGAGCAGTTGATCAGAGATGGTTGAGAAATGAGAGGCCGCTTGGACCGTAAAGTCTGATTCGGCTACAAATTCTTGGTCATAGTCGTATATCACTTGGGTATCGGACATTTAGCCCTCCTCGAGTACCTTGATTAGTGCTTGAAGCTCGGCGAGCAAGGGTTCAACGGCGTGATCCTTCCCGTCCGCGTCCAGTATTTTAAGCTGGCCTTTAATTTCCAGGACACGTTGTTCCATCGGGTATCGTTGAATCATGCGAATGCATTCATCAATGGATCCGGGACCATCGCTTGCACGTTCAACCAATATCCGACTCAACGTTTTGCGGGAGTCATCCATCGGAAATGCATCAATCAACTCGCGGTCTGTGAACGGAAACTGGCACATTAAGGTTGCGATAGCCCGGTATTCGGGGGTATGGAATTCGGAAATTTGTACCGATTCCAAAATACGCGCCCGGTCGGTGATGCTTGTCGCCATCGAGAAGAGGAGGGTTTCCTCAGCTAATTGGTATTTTGTTTTTTTGTTTGTGGAGGCTATATAGAACCGCTTCGGGCCCGGAGTGTAGCCGAAGGACGCGAGTTTTGCCAAGACCAAGTCAGGCTCAACTTTGAGCAGTGACGCGATGCGTCGTGCATAGTGTCGTTGAATCACAATATCGGTTTCTTTTCGGAGATATGGAATCATCGTTTCGATAATTTTGGATACGTTTTCAATTCGGGTGGGAGGGAGCGCCTGAACCAGACGCTTAAATTTAAATTCGGTAAATGAAATGCTCTCGGTGAGCCGATCTTCAAAGTAGTCACGCCCTTGGTGGGTCAACACGTCCGCCGGATCTTTTTCGTCAAATGAAGCGACTCGAACAGATAGTTCCAATGCATTGCAATGGTCATAGACCCTTTCGGTAGCGGTCTGCCCCGCATCATCTTGGTCCAGTGCCGTAATAATTGTAGATGTGAGCCGCGAAAGAACCCTCGCGTGATCGACGCTAAACGCAGTGCCTAATGCGGCAACCGAATGAGTGAACCCATATTGATGGGCAATGATGACATCGAGGTACCCTTCCATTACGACGGCGGTGCCCATTTTTCGGATGGCTGTTTTTGCATGGTCGAGCCCATAAAGTACTCTCCGTTTGGCAAAGGCCCGGGTTTCATCCGAGTTAATATACTTGGGGCCTGAACTTTGCGCGGTGAGGACCCGGCCTCCAAATCCAATCGTACGCCCCCGATCATCAACGATCGGGAACACGACCCGTCCGGCGAAGCGGTCCTGTAATTTCCCTTGGACCTGAATCGCAATGCCGGACGTTTGGATTGTCTCGTCTGAAAATCCATTGGAGTGCAGGTGGCGAATCAGTCCAAAGGGGTCCGGGGAGTATCCAATGCCAAAATGGCGTCCAATTTCAGGTTCGATTCCCCGTGATTGTATATAGGATAGGGCAGGGCTATTGGAATACTGCGTTCGGTAATAGTCCCGAGCCATCGTCAGTTGAGCCCGAAGTTGATTCATTTCTTGGTCAAATTGAGCGGCTTCTGGCGACAGCTCCTCCCATTCGACGGCGATCCCCATCCTGACCGCAATATGTTCGATGGCTTCTGTAAACGATAGGTGATCGATTTTCATTAAAAACCCAATATGGTCACCGGATTCCTGGCATCCAAAACAATGCCACAGATGTTTATCGGGACTCACCGTAAACGAGGGCGTCCGTTCTGAATGGAATGGGCATAGTCCCACGTAATGCCGCCCTCGACGTTTGAGCTTGACATAGTCTTGGATAATTCCCACGATATCTTGGACGGATTTGACTGCGGTGACCGTGGTCTCGGATAGACGTTGCATATCACTTCTTTGTATATGATATGCTCGCACTATTCCATAGCCTAGGGGTTCTCATTTGCTAGAAGTAACGAATTTGACGACGGATTTTTTGAACGGAAAACAGCGGATTCGAGCGGTAGATGGCGTGTCGTTTGAGGTGCGCCCCAACGAAGTCTTGGGTCTCGTTGGAGAGTCCGGTTCCGGGAAGAGTGTAACGGCGCTGTCAGCAATGAATTTGTTGTCCGGGAACGCGACTGTGTCCGGCTCGGTTCGGTGGAATGGGGCGGATGTGTTAACGATGTCGCCGGATGCCCATCGACAGTTTTTGGGCCGAGATGTCGGAATGATTTTTCAAAACCCGCTAGCCTCGCTCAATCCAGTATTTACGATTGGGAGCCAATTAATTGAAACGATTGTCTTGCATCAGCGGGTTTCCACCGCCCAAGCCAAGGCGATTGCGGTTGAATTGCTGACAAAAGTTAAGATTCCGGATGCGTTAGAACGGTTGGGTGATTATCCCCATCAGTTTTCTCTGGGCATGTGTCAGCGGATCATGATTGCCCTGACGTTGGCGATGAAGCCTCGGTTGATTATCGCTGACGAGCCCACCGCATCACTGGATGTCACCATTCAGGCCCAAGTGTTGGCGTTGCTCAATGGGTTACGGGATGACTATCAATTATCGATTTTGTTGATCTCCCACGATCTTGGGATTATTGCTCAAGTTTGTGACCGGATCCTAATAATGTATCTCGGGCGAATTGTCGAATCGGGGACCCCTCACCAAATTTTTAAATCACCCGCGCATCCCTACACCCAAGCGCTGATTGCGGCGATCCCGATACCGGATCCTGATTTGCGCAGTCGGCCGATGGTCATCGCCGGGGATATCCCCAGTCCGGCACATCTTCCCACCGGGTGTCGGTTTCATCCGCGATGTCCCATGGTGACAGAGGCCTGTCGTATTACGGACCCTGCCCTGGAATTGTTTTCAAATGGCCATTTAGTGGCCTGTTTACGCGCTCACGAATGGATGGAAATGATGGGTGATTGATATAACACAAAATTTCCCTGAAATTTTTTTTATGAAATTACGATAATTGATAGCGAGCGATTAATTTCGCTTAACCGCCTAGGGCTGAATAAGAGAGCAAGAGTTTCCCCCTTATGCTCAACTCACACTGCTCAGCCCTACCCCCCCCCAAAAAAAAAATCAAATAAAATGGTCCATCCGCATCATTTTTCCCGAACGGTGAAATGGGTGAAGAGGGTGAGCTCGACGACTTCCCCTGTTGCAAGATCCAACCTTCGTACGGTATATTTTAAGCATATTTCACGCGGGAACTTCGTTTCATTAGTCTTCCAATCCCTAGCGTCTCTTTCGATAATTTATTTTCACTTTAAAGGATCTCTCGATGGCTGCCGAACATGTACATTCTGTCTTAATGCACTTATCTATCCGTGGCGTTAACCTGGATGTAACAAAGTCAATTGTAGTGATGTGGGGTGTTTGTGGCGTAGTCTTTTCGTTCTTGTTTTTGGCTAATTTTTTCAAGCCGGTTCGACGTGTTGAACGATTCCTTTTTGACTTCATTCAAGATGCCTTTGCTGGCAGCTTGCATACCAAGAAGACGATTTGGTTTTCGTTTCTGGCGACACTTTTTTTGTTTATATTTTTCTGTAACGTGTCTGGTTTGATTCCGTTTTCAGAGTCGCCGACTGGTAATATTAGCGTAACGGCGGCAATGGCTGTGTTTGTGTTTTTGTTAGCCCAAGCGGTGGGTGTGTATTGTCATGGATTTGGACATCTAAAGGTGTTGGTCCCTAGCGGAATTCCGTGGCCAATGCTTCCCTTTATTATTCCTCTTGAGATTATTAGCCAATTGGCTCGCCCTTTTTCGTTGGCGGTCCGGTTGTTTGCGAATATGTTCGCCGGCCATAGCGTGATGCTCATTTTCTTGGGTTTGATCACGGCTTCGACCTTCCCCCTTTTAAAGTTGTTACCGTTTGCTGGTGTCGTTTTGTTGTCGATGTTCGAGATATTTGTCGCTTTTATCCAGGCGTTCATTTTTACATATCTCGCTTCATTCTACATCAGCGATGCTGCACACGGGGCCCATTAAGCCTGCAACTTGCCCCCATTTTCGGTATATATTATTTAGGAGGATTTTTTCATGAATGCAATCGGAGCAGGTATTTCAATCGCGGTAGCGGCACTAGGGGTTAGTCTTTCGCTAGCTATCGTTTATTACAAGACGTTGGATAGCATTACTCGCCAGCCAGATATGGTGGCTACTTTCCGAGTATTGATGTTTATCGGGTTTGCTTTTATTGAAGCAATTGCCCTTTATGCGTTGGTCGTATCTTTTTCGATTATCAACAGCTAATCGATAATTAATTACATAAAGAAGGTGAAGAGAATCAATGTCATCTAGTATTGGATTTGAAGCGAACACTGCCATTTGGACGGTGATTAATTTTGTTATTTTGCTGGTGCTAGTGCATCGATTTGCTTTGCCTTCTTTTTATAAGATGGTCGACGAAAGTGAAGATAAGCGTAACGCCTTGTTGATCGAGTTGGACCAAAAAATTCAGGAATCGGATCGCCTAATTGCGGAATACCGTGAAAAAGTGGCGAGCGCAGAAAAATCGGCAACGGATATTGTGGCCAAGGCACAAAAAGAGGCTGAAGAATTAAAGCGGCAGGAAGTTCAGAAATTGATTCAGGAAAAACAACAAATTTTGTCAGGGGTTCAGGGCGAAATTTCGTCTGAAAGAATGAAGGCAATTGATAACGTAAAGGCCCATGCGGCCGATTTAATTGTTTCTGCCACTGCTAAGATTTTGAAGCGTGAAGTAGCCGATGCCGGACATATGGATATTATCCGTGCAGACCTTGCTGAGTTTGAGAGTTCATTTCGTTCATGAGCGCTCAGTTGAATTTGGAGTTTGGTGAGCTATACGCTCGGTCCGAGAGACGCAACGAGCTGGATAAGGTCGAGTCTGATCTTGTGCAACTCGCGTTGTTGTTTAAGACAAATTTTGAGTTCAGAGGATTCATTCGCTCAACTCAGGTTCCCATAGAAGACCGTGTTCAACAGGTGGTGTCCTTAACTGGATTTTCAGTAGCGCAGACCTTTATTGAATTGTTATTCGTGATCTTGTCAGAAGGTTATTTTAATCAGATACAGCAAATTTCTGATAAATTAACGGGTATGATCAGCGAACGAACCGGACGCTATTTAGTGGTTCTCACGACCTCTTTCTCGTTGGAAGAAATGTCGTTAACCGAGGTGCAGGGACGGCTCTCCTCTGTATTGAGTCAACCCGTGGTTCTCCGTAATGATGTGGATAGCACGTTGATCGCGGGTAGCGTTTTGCGGCTTCCAGACGGAAAAGTGTATGACTTTTCAATTAAACGGCAGTTATCTGAATTTAAATCTTATTTGATGGAGAAGACCTAATGAAAGTGGATCAACAAGAAATATCGTCGTTGATTAAAAACCGATTAGAACAATTTTCGTTCAAAACCGAAGGCGATGAGATCGGATCGGTTGTTGAAACAGCCGATGGTATTGCTCGTATTACTGGGTTACCCAGCGCCATGTTGGGAGAAATGTTAGAGTTTCCTAACAAGATATTTGGAATTGTATTTAATCTTGAAGCCAGTCAAGTCGTTGTTATTATTTTGGGAAAAAAGACCGAGGTTAGTATCGGTGATTGGGCCAAATGTACCAGCCGAATTATGGAGGTTCCGGTGGGCCCAGCGTTGTTGGGGCGCGTCGTTAACGCAGTTGGAATTCCAATTGATGGTAAGGGCCCGATTGTTACAGATCGATTCCGTCCAGTAGAAACGGCCGTTCCTGGGGTTCTTGATCGCACTCCAGTTGAGCAGCCCCTTCAAACGGGGTACAAAGTCGTTGATGCGTTGATTCCGATTGGCCGTGGCCAACGGGAATTGATTATTGGTGACCGTCAAACTGGAAAAACCACATTGGCGATTGATACGATTATTAATCAAAAAGATGCCGACATGGTGTGTGTTTACGTTGCAATTGGTAAGAAGTCGGCCTCAATTGTTGAGGTTGTTGAGACCTTAACCAAACATGGTGCGATGCCGTATACCATTGTGGTTGATGCATCTGCAGATGATCCAGCAGCAATGCAGTGGTTGGCGCCGTTTTCAGGTACGGCCATGGGCGAAGAATTTATGTACAATCACCATAAAGACGTTTTGATTATTTATGATGATTTGACCAAGCACGCTAACGCGTATCGTCAGATATCGTTGTTGTTAAAGCGGCCTCCGGGCCGGGAAGCGTTTCCTGGTGATATTTTTTATCTTCATTCTCGTTTGTTGGAACGGTCGGCTCGATTGTCTAAAGAATTGGGAGGGGCGTCTATTACCTCACTTCCAATTATTGAAACTCAGCGTGGCGACGTTTCGACATACGTTCCTACCAACGTTATTTCAATCACTGATGGTCAAATTTTTCTACAGTCTGATTTGTTTTATGCAGGGTTTAGACCGGCCATTAACGCAGGTATTTCCGTATCTCGGGTCGGTGGAAAAGCACAAATTGAAGCGATTCGGAAATTATCCGGAAAACTACGGCTGGAGTTAGCGCGGTTTAGAGAAAAAGAATCGTTCACTGCGTTTGCATCAGAGTTGGATGCTGAAACGCAGCAGCAGCTAAAGCGTGGGATGATTTTGGTGGAGATCTTAAAGCAAGATAAAAACGTTCCAATGCCAGTCGAAGAACAAGTCGTCAGCATTTTCTTGTCTACGTCTAATATGATCGAACATCTTAATCTTACGGATGTAAAAAAATTCGAATTAGATCTTTTGGATCGGATTCGGAATACGGATACTGAGGTTCTTAAGACCATTCGGGAAACTAATAAGTTTTCTCCTGAGTCCGAGCAGAAAATACGGGCACACATTGACGCATTGCTCGTTGAGTTGAAGTAAAGGATCGTCGATGCCCGAAGTTTATGAGTTAAAATCGCGAATTGAAGGTTTAAAGAGTATCCATAACATAACGTATGCGATGCAGATTGTTACTATTTCTCGGTTGAAACGGATTATTTCAGGATTGGCACGGATCACCGATGCGACAGACGAAGTATCGTCTGCCCTTCGGTATTTGGTTACTGAAAATGAGTCTTTTTACAACCGGTTGGTTCAACCAGAATTTGTCGGTTCGCACGATGTGCTTGTGGTTGTTTTTTCCAATCGTGGGTTTTGTGGCGCTTACAATCAAGATATATTAAATGCGGCTTTGGCGTTATGTAAGTCAAAGGGCTTGGATTTTAGTTCCGTTCCAAAGGTGTGTTTGGGTAAAAAAGCCAAGGACGTGTTAAAACGGTATTCGTTGTCCAATACCACCTTTGAGGCGTCCCAAAAGGATATTTTTTCTGAGGATGAATCCCGTGGCGTCTTTAATGTGGTTCAAGACCATGTTCGTAACGGAGCCCGTGTTCATTTGGTGTATTTTGGATTTAAATCAATCGTTACGCAGCGTGTAGTGGTGGAAGAATTTTTTCCGCCATCCAGGCAAGAGTTTCCTCCGTACAGCGAGCTTAAATTAGATGTTCCTCATTTTGTTGAGCAACCGGCATTGTTTACCTTTGAAGCCTTATTTCAGCAGTATTATTACCTTAAGATGTTGAAGGTTATTCGGAGCGCAGCAAGTTCAGAATTCAGTCAGCGCTTTTTGTTAATGAAGAGTGCGGTTGATAATGTAAAATCGTTAACTGAAGAATTGTTGATTGAGTTGAACAAACAGCGGCAAGCAGGAATTACTCAAGAAGTGTCTGAGATTATTAGTACATTTAAAGCCTTATCGAAGGAAAGATGAAGGAGATCAGTATGAGTCAAAATTTTGGTAGGGTAGTTCAAGTTATCGGTCCGGTTATTGATTCGGAGTTTCCATATGACAGTATTCCAAGAGTACGGAATCGGTTGGAGATCACTCTTGAGCGTAACGGCAAGATCTCGACCGTTATTAGTGAAGTCGCAATGCAGCTTGAGGGTAATATTGTAAGGTCTATCGCAATTACCCCCACCGAAGGTGTTCGCCGAGGCGCGCAGGTATTGGATATCCAAAATACCCTGACAGTTCCTGTCGGAGAAGCCACATTGGGGCGCCTTTTTAATGTGTTGGGGGAACCGTTGGATAACAAGGGTGAACTTAAGGACGTCGATTACGTCAGTGTCCGGCGGGATGCACCGTTATTTGAAGTGATTCAGGTAGACAATCAAACCTTTGAAACAGGGATTAAGGTAATTGACCTTATTGCACCGTATATTAAGGGTGGAAAAACAGGTCTCTTTGGTGGAGCGGGAGTCGGTAAGACCGTTATTATTCAAGAACTTATTCATAACATGGCAAAACATCATGGTGGTATTTCGGTGTTTGCAGGTGTGGGTGAACGGAGTCGTGAAGGTAACGATTTGTGGATCGAAATGAATGAATCAGGCGTTATCGATAATACGGTATTGTTGTTTGGCCAGATGGGAGAGCTTCCAGGGTCCAGGCAGATTGCGGGTTTGGCGGCATTGACCCAAGCGGAGTATTTCCGCGATGTAAAAGGTCAAGACGTATTGTTCTTTTTGGATAATATTTTCCGATTTGTTCAAGCGGGATCCGAAGTTTCAACGTTGTTAGGTCGGATGCCGTCCGCGGTAGGGTATCAACCGACACTTAACTCGGAAGTCGGACGATTCCAAGAACGGATTGTATCAACCAAAAAGGGGTTTATTACCTCCATTCAGGCGGTATATGTTCCTGCTGACGATATTACTGATCCGGGTACGGTGGCGATTTTTAGTCACTTGGATTGTTCAACGGTATTGTCTCGTAAGATTGTTGAGCAAGGTATTTACCCTGCGGTAGATCCTTTGGGGTCGACGTCACGGGTAATGGATCCGTCATATGTAGGAAAGCGCCATTACGGAATTGCACAACGGGTGTTGGCGATTCTTCAGCGGTATAAAGAACTTCAAGATATTATCTCTATTTTGGGTACGTCAGAGTTGTCTGATGAAGATAAACAAATTGTAAATCGTGCGCGGAAGATTCAGATGTTTTTGTCCCAACCGTTTTTTGTCGCTGAGTTTTTTACCGGGTTACCTGGAAAATATGTGAAATTGGAAGACACCTTGAGTGGGTTTGAAGGCATTTGTGAAGGGAAATATGATCATATTCCTGAGCAATACTTCTACATGAAGGGCGTGATCGAAGAAGTGGTACAAAGCTATGAGCAAACTCGCGTACAAAATTAATTTTTTAAGTACTCAAGCGGAAGAGGGCTCAGCGGATCGGTTGGTATTTACGGATGCCTTGTCGGTTCTGACCCTTCAAGCGGGGCATGCGCCGCTGATATCAATATTACAAAACGGCGGTTTTGTGGTGACCGACGCAGGGGAATCAAAATCGTACACGTATCAATCGGGTTTAGTCCGCGTTGAGGGTCGTCGATGTGTTGTAACCATCCTTAGCTAATGAGTGGGATTAACAGCGATTTATTGGGGTGGGTGTTACACATTGACACCCATCTCGCCGCGCTTATTTCTCAATACCATGAACTGACTTACGCCATTTTGGCTGCTATTGTTTTCGTCGAAAATGGGGTTATATTGGTCCCGTTTCTCCCTGGTGATTCGTTGATATTTGTCTGCGGGGCGTTTGCGGCGAGGGGTAGCTTAGAGTTGGGCTTTTTGTCGTTGGTATTAATCGTTTCGTCCTTTTTAGGTGCGACGCTTAACTACTGGATAGGTCGATGGGCAGCGCTTAGGTTTGGCGACAGCAAAATTCCATTTGTAAATCTTAAATATGTCGATAGAACCCGTGTTTATTTTGATAAATATGGCGCTGCAACGATTATCGTGGCCCGGTTTTTCCCTATTATTCGAACGTTTGCGCCTTTTTTTGCGGGGCTGGGTGCAATGAATAGCTCAAAATTTTTGGTGTACAACTTAATTGGAAGCGTGGTTTGGGTCGGGCTTTTTTTATTAAGTGGCTATTTTTTTGGGGCCATTCCGTGGGTTGCCGACAATATGGTTGAGGTAGTGATGGGGATTTTAGTGGTGTCGGTGAGCCCTGTTTTAGGGCGTGCCCTATTTTTGTCGAGGTCGCTTTCAAAAACACGTAAAACCCGATAACATGGGCCTGTTACATAATTCGCATAATAACCTCCCCGGATAAGCCCGGATAGATAGGGTTTTCATGGACGCTCGTTTAATATTTGAAGATGGTACGGTGTTTTTTGGCCGGGCATTTGCTGGTGGTGGAGAACGTTTTGGAGAGGTCGTTTTTAACACGGCGATGTCTGGGTATCAGGAAGTTTTAACCGATCCCTCGTATTGTGGCCAGATGGTTTTGATGACTTATCCAATGATTGGCAGTTACGGAATTAACTTAGAGGATGTGGAGTCCAGGGGGTTGTTTTTAGAAGCCTTGTTAGTTAGGGAATATATTGATTTTCCCAGCAACTGGCGTTCAAAAATGACCTTGAAGACGTATTTAGAACAGAATAATGTAATGGGTGTGGAGGGGTTGGATACTCGAGCAATTACCCGATATGTTCGCGAGAATGGGGCTCAACGGACATTGTTGACAACCTCGTCAGAGTCGTTGGATGTCGCTTTGCGTCGGATCAGGTCTTCGCCCTCGATGCTGGGGTTGAATTTAGCCGATAGAGTTTCGGCTTCAGGGTCGTACCAATGGCGGATGGGCGGTCATACGGCTCAGTATAGGGTGGCCGTTATTGATACCGGTGTGAAGTATAATATTCTTCGACTTTTGGCTGAACATGGATGTGATTGTACCGTGTTTCCAAGTACGATTGATGCAAGCGAGATTTTGGCTCAGGACTTTGATGGGGTGTTTTTGCCCAATGGTCCGGGGGATCCAGAGCCGGTCGTCAGATCGATTACTGCGATTAAAGCGCTGTTGGGGAAGGTTCCTATTTTTGGGATCTGTTTAGGGCATCAACTGCTTTGGTTGGCGCTGGGTGGACGCACTTATAAGTTGAAATTTGGGCACCATGGGTCAAATCATCCCGTTAAAAACTTGGATACGGGTCACGTTGAAATTACCTCACAGAATCATGGGTTTTGTGTCGATATTGAGTCCCTTTCAGAGGCGGATATTGAAATTACCCATATCAACTTGAACGATCAAACGGTTGAGGGGTTTCGCCACAGACATTACCCTGCATTTTCGGTTCAGTACCATCCTGAATCTGCCCCTGGACCGCATGATTCAAAATATTTATTTAAAAGTTTTGTTGATCTAATGAAACTTCATCGAGAGGCCAAATAATGTCCCATGACGACGACGTTTTTCGTGACGAGTGTGGTGTTTTTGGTGCGTGGGGGTGTAAAGAAGCCGCACAAATTTGTTATTTAGGATTGTATTCGTTGCAGCATCGGGGGCAGGAAAGCGCTGGTATTGTGACGGCGGACGCCTCTAATTTTTATGTTGTGAAAGATATGGGATTGGTATCTGAAATTTTTAATCCAGATAATTTATCTTATTTAAAGGGCCAGTCCGCAGTGGGGCATGTGCGGTATTCGACCACCGGTGCATCCATGTTGAATAACGTCCAACCTCTCTATACCAAGACGTCTAAAGGGAAAATTGCGGTCGCGCATAATGGTAACCTGACCAATGCATACACTATTTATAACCAGCTCAAATCCGATGGTGCCCTGTTTCAGACGACGGTAGATACTGAAGTTCTTTTACATTTAATTTCTAGGTCAAAAATGATCAAGCCTCTGGATGTGTTTCAAGAGGTGTTGGGACAGGTTGAAGGCGCTTTCTCGTTGGTTCTCTTGGGTGAGAAATATCTCGTAGCCGCGAGAGATACCTTTGGGTTTCGACCGTTGGTTTTGGGGCGATTGGGTGATGGGTATGTAGTGGCTTCGGAGACTTGTGCCTTTGACCTGATCGGGGCCACCTACATTCGGGAAATTGAGCCTGGCGAAATTATTTTGATTGATAAGACAGGGATATCAACAACAAAAATTCTCAAGCAAACGCGGAAGGCATTTTGTGTATTTGAACATGTGTATTTCGCTCGGCCAGATAGCCACGTGTTCGGCGAAACTGTGCATTTGGTTCGCAAGGCATTTGGTCGGGCTTTGGCAGCCGAATATCCCGTCGATGCCGATCTGGTAATGGCCATTCCTGATTCAGGGAATAGTGCGGCCTTGGGCTATGCAGAGCAGTCAGGAATTCCGTTTGAGATTGGAATGACACGAAATCACTATGTGGGCCGGACGTTTATTCAACCGACTCAAAAGATTCGAGACTTTGCAGTTAAGGTAAAACTCAATCCGATTCGGTCAGTTCTGGAGGGAAAGAGGGTAATTGTGGTAGATGATTCGTTGGTGAGAGGAACGACCTCGAAACAACGGGTGGCGGCCATTCGTCAGGCGGGCGCAAAAGAAGTGCATCTTCGTATTTCGTCTCCCCCGATCACACATCCCTGTCACTTTGGAATTGATACCCCGCAGCGAGATAAGTTAATTGCGGCTCAGAAGACCGTCGACGAGATTCTGAAGTACGTGGGTGCGGATAGTATCGGGTATTTGAGCAAACAGTTGATGCTGAATGCCTTGACTGCCTATGGCCCGGGGGATTTTTGTACCGGGTGTTTTGATGGTAAATATCCTCTTAAAGTGAAGGATAAAGGAAAATATTCTTTAGGAACAAGGAAAATTAAATTATATGCCGAAAAGAACCGATATTAAGCGAATTTTACTCATTGGATCGGGGCCCATTGTCATTGGGCAGGCGTGTGAATTTGATTATTCAGGGACCCAGGCCTGTAAGGCGTTACGGGAAGAAGGCTATGAAGTGGTGCTGGTTAATTCAAATCCCGCCACTATTATGACTGATCCTAGCTTAGCGGATCGAACCTACATCGAGCCGCTGACTCCCGAAGTGTTAACTAAAATTATTGAGCGTGAGAAACCCGATGCCATATTGCCCACATTGGGTGGGCAAACGGCGCTCAACTTGGCGATGGAGCTCCATAAACGCGGTATTTTGTCTGCATTTAACGTGGAGATGATTGGTGCGAACGCCAAATCAATCGAAAAAGCGGAAGATCGCCGTGCCTTTAAAAAGGCAATGGATAAGATTGGCCTTCAATCGGCTAAATCATCGGTAGCATACTCGCTGGAAGAGGCGAAAAATGCGGCTCTTGAATTGGGATACCCCTGCGTCGTTCGGCCGTCGTTTACCATGGGTGGAACCGGTGGTGGGATTGCCTATAACCAGGATGAATTGGAGTCCATTGTCGGATCCGGATTGCGCAGTAGTGTGACATCCGAAGTCTTAATTGAAGAATCTATTTTGGGCTGGAAAGAATATGAACTCGAGGTAATGCGGGATAAGAACGACAATGTCGTTATTATTTGTTCGATCGAGAATTTTGATCCGATGGGGGTTCATACCGGTGATTCCATCACGGTTGCCCCAGCCCAAACATTGACGGATCGTGAATATCAAACCCTTCGGGATGCATCGATTGCAATTTTAAAAGAAGTTGGGGTAGATACCGGGGGCTCGAACGTACAGTTTGCGGTCAATCCGAAAGATGGCCGGGTCATTGTTATCGAGATGAATCCTCGCGTGTCTCGCAGTTCGGCATTGGCATCCAAGGCCACGGGCTTCCCGATTGCGAAGTTTGCGGCGAAGTTATCGGTGGGTTATACCTTGGATGAGTTATTGAATGATATTACGAGAAAAACGCCGGCATGTTTTGAGCCGTCGATCGACTATTGTGTGGTTAAAATTCCACGGTTCAATTTTGAGAAATTTCCTCAGACAAATCCTGTGTTAGGCACCGCGATGAAATCAGTGGGGGAGGCAATGTCGATTGGGAGAACGTTTAAAGAGGCGTTTCAGAAAGCCTTACGTTCACTTGAGACCAAGCGGTTTGGGTTTGGATTTGATGGCAAAGATTTAGAAAATGTAGATGAGGCGACATTGATATCAAAGTTGGTGACGCCGAATCCTGATCGCGTGGACTATATCCATTATGCGTTTCGTCACGGATATTCGGTGGGCCAGGTTGAAGATTATACCAAAATTGATCCTTGGTTTTTGGTTCAAATGTGGCAATTGGTGACAGAGGCGCCGAAGATAACGGCGAGTCCTGCATCGTTGCGACGTGCAAAAGAGTGGGGATTTTCGGACAAGCAGCTTGCCTTTTTGTTAGGCAAAGGCTCTGAGCTTGATATCCGGCAGTTGCGCGTGGCGGCGGGGGTGTTGCCCACCTATAAGTTGGTCGACACTTGCGCTGCGGAATTCGAGTCGGTGACGCCGTATTTTTATTCCACGTATGAAGTCGAGGATGAAAGTCGGATCACCGAGAAATCCAAAGTGATGATCTTGGGCGGCGGGCCGAATCGGATTGGGCAGGGAATCGAATTTGATTATTGTTGTGTTCATGCCTCTTTTTCAATTCGGGAAGAAGGCATGGAAAGTATTATGGTCAATTCGAATCCAGAAACCGTATCGACGGATTATGATATTTCAGACAAACTTTACTTCGAACCGCTGACATTTGAAGACGTATTGAATATTTATGAGCGGGAAAAACCGCTGGGGGTGATTGTTCAATTTGGCGGGCAAACCCCGTTGAATTTATCGATTGAGTTGGAAAAAGCGGGCGTAAAGGTGTTGGGGACGTCGTCGGCCAGCATTGATATCGCCGAAGATCGCGATAAGTTTCAACATATGATTGCCAAGTTAGGCCTTCAACAACCGAAAAACGGGATTGTGGTATCGCTGGTCGATGCGTTGAGAGTCGCCAATGAAATCGGATATCCGGTGTTGGTTCGTCCTTCGTACGTCTTGGGGGGCGCATCGATGGAGATTGTCTATACCGATGCTGAATTGACGCGGTACATGAAGTCCGGGCAGGTCGAAATTTCTTTGGCAAAACCGCTATTGGTGGACGAATATTTAGAAGATGCGATTGAAGTGGATGTGGATGCGTTGTGTGACGGGATCGAAGTGGTTATAGCCGGTGTGATGGAACATATCGAAGAAGCAGGAATCCATTCTGGGGACTCTGCCTGTTCGCTACCTCCCCATTCGTTGGAAGAGGATGTGATCACGTCAATCAAATCTGCGACCCGGGATATTGCGCTAGAACTGGCGGTTATTGGGTTGATGAATATCCAGTTCGCCGTGAAAGACGGTACCATTTATATTCTTGAGGTAAACCCTCGGGCGTCACGGACGGTTCCCTTTGTCAGCAAAGCCACGGGAATTCCGTGGGCGAAGTTGGCCACCAAGGTGATTTTAGGTAAGTCGATTCAAGAATTGGCTATTGTGGTGCCAGTGATGACTCATACTGCGGTGAAGGAAGCGGTATTCCCGTTTAACAAGTTTCCTGGGGTCGATATTCTGTTGGGACCTGAAATGAAGTCGACGGGCGAAGTCATGGGATTGGATTCCAATTTTGGAATGTCGTATCTCAAGGCACAGTTGGCGGCGGGTCAGCAGATTCCGACATCGGGTCGTGTATTTTTAAGTGTCAAAAGTCGGGATAAACCCAAATTGGAAGCGGTGGCCCGGCCATTGGCGGAAATGGGGTTTGAATTGGTGGCAACGACCGGTACCGCCAAATATTTGGAGTCGGTGGGCTTAACGGCAATCCCTATTTATAAGGTATATGAAGGGCGTCCTAATATTGTCGATTCGATTAAAAACGGCGAAATTCAACTTATTATTAACACGCCGAGCGGGAAAAATCCGATGAAGGATGAAGTAATCATTCGTCAAACCGCCTTACAGCTGAACGTCCCGGTGGTTACGACAATGTCGGGTGCGTTGGCCACTGTGCGTGCAATCGACGACTATATGAATCGAAAAATGGAAGTCAAAGCACTCCAATCCTATTTTTGAACGGGTATTTAATTTAATTTAATTTAATTTCTGATTAAGGAGCGACTGCGTGACGACATTAACTGTGACCCATGTTCCGATGCTGGACCTGAACGCCCAATATTTACCGGTGGAAGCCAAGGTTATTGAAGCGATTACCCGAGTAGTTCGTTCTAAGCAATTTGTGATGGGGCCTCAGGTGGCGGAACTGGAGCAGGCGCTATCTGAGTATTGTAAGGTGCCGCATACTATCGGCGTTTCGTCAGGTACGGATGCCCTGGTATTGGCATTGATGGCGTTGGGCATTGGGGCCGGTGATGAGGTTATTACCTCTCCGTTTAGTTTTTTTGCGACAGCAGGATCGATCGCCCGAGTGGGGGCCACTCCGGTGTTTGTAGATATTGATCCCGAGACATTTAATATCGATGCCTCTCAAATTGAGGCTAAAATTACGCCAAAAACCAAGGCAATTATCCCTGTTCATTTGTTTGGGCAGATGGCGGATATGGATCCGATAATGGATTTGGCGACTCGTTATAACCTTAAGGTTATCGAAGATTCCGCGCAATCGATCGGTGCCGAGTATCGCGGCCGTGATGGGGTGTCCCGTCGATCAGGGTCGATTGGGAATATCGGCTGTTTCTCCTTTTTCCCGAGTAAAAACTTGGGCTGTTGTGGCGATGGGGGGGCGGTAACGACCACCGACGCTGCGTTGGCCGAGACCTTGTCCGTGTTGCGGGTTCATGGTGCGAAGCACCGGTATTATCATGAGTTGGTGGGCGGTAATTTTAGGTTGGACACGATTCAAGCCGCGGTGCTTTTGGTGAAGCTCCAGGAGTTGGAAACCCAGCATATTCAACGAATCAAAAATGGGTTGTTATACAATGACTTGTTGGCGGGGATTTCTGAACTGACGTTGCCGGTGGATCGGACGCCAGGACGAATGATTTACAATCAATACACACTGAGAACAAAAAAAAGAGACGGATTAATGGCTGCGCTAAACGCGGCGAAAGTGGGTAATTCGGTATATTATCCGGTGCCGCTTCATTTGCAAGACTGTTTTGCTTCTCTGGGGCATCAAGTAGGGGACTTTCCCCATGCAGAATCCGCGGCTCGGGAAGTGCTTTCTATCCCTATCTATGCCGAACTCACCCACGAGCAGCAGGTGTATGTCTCAACGGCGATACGGGAATTTTTTAAGGATTAATGGGGACCTAAAGGCTGCTCTAAAACAGGGTCGGGTGATCTCTTTTTAACTTTTCGATTTGGGCACCCGAAATTTGTGTTTCTTCTATATCAGAGAGCATTCTCGCGGACGTCTCTTTCCATCGGGTCAATGCAGCGGTTATATTACGCCGGTCATGATCGGGGATATTTGCTTTTTCTCCAACGGCTAACATCACCTCCAGAGAGTGGCCCAGCTTGAGCCATTCAAGGCTGGATAGGTCCTTCATGCTCGTTCGCGTTTCCATCAACCTCATCTGTCCGTTTGCTTCGTTTACCCTTTTTCGGACTATTTGAGTAATTTTATCCTGAAATATTGGAATAGTGATGCCACCCAGCAATAAGTTGAGATCATGTAGGTCTCTGAGCTGGGGTTTGACGGATTTAAACCGACTAAGCATGCCAGTGATAGTCTCAGTGTTGAGAGTGTGCGCGCCATCGGTGATGAACGAGCCGCCAGCGGTTAGCAATGGGGCCAGCCACTCAAGCCCGATCGTCGCTGTCACAATGGTTTTAATTGTATTTTCTTCCTTTAAATGGTCTCGAAAGCGCAATACAAGGTTGGTCAGTTTTGGACTGTTAGGTACGGCCAGTCTGCGAAGATTTAGCAGGTGGATGGATAGTGCTTTGATTTCACGAGTTGGGTTTGCGGTTTCTGCGCCCAGGGAAGTAGCGGAGGCTGGATATTCGGCCTGAAGGGTTTCCAGAGAAATAAGGCAGTTATCAATTGCGGTGATGACTTCTGTTGTTATTTGTACGCGATGGGATCGGCGAACGGCAGAGGTCAGTTCTGGGCCTAGAGTTCCTGCTAAGTCTGACGTGATCGACGCGAGCTGACTTCGTGAAAACGCTTCTTTATCGTGGTGTTGCACCAGGGTTTTTAAATCGAGTTCCAATGTTTGCATCGCCAGCCGTGGCGGGATTCCGTCATTTTCCTCTTTGCTACCTGTTGCTCTGAGTGCGGCAACGATTTTGTCGGTAATTGCCTCCGGCACTCCTTCAATTTGGCGTAGCGCCGGTCTGGCTGAAAGTAACCGGCTGATCGCAGGGGTCGCGGGAAAATCCTTGGTCATGGGCGCTAATGTCGTCGTTGGGGTTCCAAAAATAAGTTGGACAGCGGCGGTTGCGTCACGGTCATATCTCAATCCGAATTGTGCCGATTGCACGGCGTAAATTAGGGTTTTTTTGAGGGTTTGTAGTGGCAAAAAGGTGGAACTTCGGTCGGGGTTTTCTGTTGGTATACCAAGGACGCGGAGTAACCTGGTTGCTGGGTCGGTGAATTTATCTGGATCGATCCTTTGCAATGAATACCCAGGATTGAACTCCCAATGCCGCCCTTTGGTCATATTCATATTAAGAATGCCCATTTCTCGAAGGGCCAGGCCGACGACAAGGGTCGCGGGAACCAGTGTTTGGCTGATGATTCCACGTTCTAATAGGATAGGTATTTCCTCGGGGGTGAGACTTTGATCTTTGATTTTTTGTCTCAATGCCGGGATTCCGTCAATGGATGTTTTGTCCCAATTCACTTCGCTATCAATCCCTAATCCGCTGGCTATTGAATAGTCGTACCGTACTTTTCTTTCATTACGTAATATCGGAATTATGGCATCAAGACTGCTCCCGGTAGCAGATATGAAGGTCTTTATTTTATCTATTTCTGCTTTAACTTCTGATTGAATTTTTGGAGATATATGGTGGGCCTTTTGAGCGGTTACCCCCGTCAGCGACAGTAACGTAGTCGACAATTCGTCGAATGAGGTATCTAAATTGGTAAGTACGTGGCTAATTGTTGCGGCTTGATCTGGGAGTGGAACGGTTTTTTTAATAATAGTTCGAAGCGTATTTTCCACTTCTTCCCGTAGTTGGCGATGGAACGACGATTGCGTCACCGCGAGGTCTTGACGGTGTTCAAGTGTGCGCTGAATCAAGGTCGAATCGGTGTCCGGTGGCGATATGTTTAAGAAAAATCCCATTGTTCGTTGGGTAATGGCCGATGTTGCCGCCTGAATGTCGAAACGGTCTACTGCGGTAGGCTGATCACTAGCAACTCTTGAAGGATCCCGGCTTAGTTCACCTCCCACTGCGGCGGTTACACGGGATCTGTTTAGTGGCGCCCTGTCGAGGGATGCTTGTCTTAGGATGGGGGTCCTCGTTGAGCTAACTGGCAGCAAACGTTGCCGGGGGTCATCATCGGGTTCGTCGGAGTTTTCCTCATCAGAAACAGAGGCTCTCCCGTTTGCGCTGCTTAGCGATCTAAGAGGGTTTAAGCGTGGATCGGGTTGGTGGGACTCTTCAGATGAAACTGATACCTGTTCTAGATGTATCTCAATATCATCATCAACACTAGCCGTTAACTCACGCTCGTGGGACGTGGTCGATTGTACGGCGCTGCGTGGTACGCGATTTGGCAAGGACCCGTCAGAAACGGATACGTGATCTGCCGCCATGTTAATGTGCTCTTCGGGTTTAAACTCCCGTACCTGACGGGCGTAATAAACTGCTTCGATTGCGTCGAGACGACTGACGGTGCTGTCTTTAATATCGTCTAAAGAGATACTAAACGGAGTATCGCGGGTGGCTTCGATCTGTAATCTTGCACCTTTCAAAATAACTTTGACGTGGTCAGGTGTGAGAGAGGATTGTTCTATCAATTTAAATTTATCAATGTAGGCTTGGTGTCCCGTTAATGGGGTATACCCAAGTCGTTTAAACGCATCGCGCTGTAGGGTTTTTCTGATCTGGTCGACCCCAAGCATTACCCAATCAACGTGTCGTTTGTATTGGTTGACTTTTGCCTGTTCTGCTTTATCTTCAACGGTTCTGAAGCTTTTCTTTTCCCTACCCAGGGACGTGTATAAATCGTCGAGTGCCTTAATCGGCTCTGATTTACCTGAGAGGATACCGTCGAGGGCTTCTAATAGAGTGTTTTCAGAACGTGTAACCCAGGTAGGTGCGCCTATCTGAGCCGTTCGGTTTTGGAAGTACAAGGTGGCCAGGACCAGTCGCCGCAACTCATTTCGAATGGTGGATTTGTGCGTTTGCCAAAATCTTGGGCCTTCGGGAGTAATGGGATCAAATTTATCTGGGATGGTGAGTGATTTCCCGTTTGTTTCCGGTTGCTTAAAACCATCCCGAAGTCCTTGGATATACTTATTGGTTTCGCTGGCTTTAAATGGAGGATTGGATAGCGGTGCGATTGGCTTAGCCAAGTATCCTCGGCTCAGTGCCTGGCTGCGTCCGATAATGGGTTCCGCCATATAGACGACTCCCAGTATAAACCCGATTTCATCGGCGAACTCTTTTGAAAATTTTCTAGGCGTAAACGCCCGGTCGTTGACTATGTTGGTGACCGCGGATTTTAGAATCGCAGCCGCCTCGGTTCGTGTTGTAAATTCGGAGAGCTGAGCCTCTAATGGGACTGTCGCACCCGGTATAATCGTCAGATCTCTGGCGAGTTTGGTTATTGGTTTGTATTTTGTTTCGATTTCTGGGCTGAGCCGCGTGAGTTTCGAAAAATCCGTTCGGCTTCCGATCAAAGATAATGTCTCACAGACGGTATCACAGGGCATTGTGCTGAGCCATGGGGCTGAGTCTCTGGTCAGGCCTAAGGCAGTTTGTCGTTCGGCAGTCGCGAGCCCCATGACGATGTGCGGTGCTTTATCTAAGAGTGCGTCACGCATTCTTAGTGTGGTTTCAGTGAGTTTTGAGCCTATTAAATTCACAAAGTGGGCGAGGACGGTCCTGAAATTGGCGGGTTCTATTTTGGCGATGAACTGGGCGATACGTTGTTTTTTCTCACTTCGGTCCGCCTGTCCGATTTGGGCGATGTTTAGCGTAATCCAGTCGGTGAGGAGAAGGGTGGCATAGGGGGACTCTGCTGCAAATTGAGTTCGATCCATAGTGGCGTCGATGCGTTTTGCGCCTAATTCTAAGCACGCCATTACGATCGTAGGTAATGTCGACCGTAATGGGCTGGTTGGGCATGCGTGAGTAATATGGTCTTTAAAGAACTGGAGTCGGGCACATGTTTGATAGATCTCAACTTCGGATTGTGCGGTGATGGCAGTTTCGAACGCGGACTTGATTCCCTCTCCGAATTTGGTGAAAAAATGGGGGTAGGCTACCCTGGAGCGCGTCAGCGCTGTCGTGATGGTTTCTATTGCTGTAACTTCAGCGGATGGCTCCCGGAGGAGGGTAAATCCATTGCCAAATGCACCGTCCCCATTATCCGCGAGGTGGGAGCCGATTGTTTCCCCGAGTTTTGTGGCGATAACGTCTTGGCCGGATTTGCCGAATAATGTCATCGCAATCGGGGTAATGTCGTCCGTGAGGGAATCTGCAATAAATGTCATCAATAAGGTGTCGTCCCCGTCCCTAAGTTTGAATGGTTGGGAGTTAAGGATGTTATAGAGATAGGGGATTCCCTTGACGTAGTACTGTGAAAGGCTGACCAATTTGGGCTTATCGCGACTGTATAAAATCTCGACCGCATAGTCAGCCGCCGCTCGGGACAACGTGGGATTGTAATCCGACTCATCGGTTCCAATTAAGTGGAGTCGACTCCACGAGTTGGTGCTTTTCATCACCGTCGAAATTATCGCTCTGAGTTCGGAACCCTTAGAAATAAGGCCTGCTTTGACCTCACCGGATGTTTCTTTAACCTGCTTTTCAATTTGAAAAAAAAGTGGACTGAGGGCATTGAGGAGCTCTCTCGTTTTTACCATACGACTATGATCAGAATCAGATGCCGGAAACTGACTTAACGCAACTTCAAGTGGGGTTTTACTTTTATTCGATTCGTCTTTTTGCAGGGCCCATGCAAGCGCCGTTTCAACGACCAAGAGGTTTTTATCGACGACGAAGGATTTCGCGGTGTTAACGAATTCCCATTGCGCTCCCGTTAATCCGGGAGCAGATTTTTGTGGCTGGGCAATCCGACGTCGAAAGAGTTGAAGAGAGAATGGTTTAAGCATCGTTAATGGGGCTCCTTGGTTTAATCACCCGGTCATACGGGGTGTTAACAGACATCACTGTGGGGAATTATCGGATTTATGAGAATAAAAATTTCAATTTATTTTTTTGGTACCCGACATCTACCGTGCTGTCCGCTGAAATTTTGGATTCGATAATGGCTCGAGAAATCGGTTGAACGATGATGGTTTCGATATGCCTGGCAATCGGACGGGCACCTTGAACGGGGTCAAATCCGGTTTCAGACAAATATTTGACCACGGCGGCAGACCACTTTAGGGTTATTTTTTGCGCGAATAATCGGTCTTTAACTTCGATCAATTGACGCTCCGTGATCAAGTCGATGGTCGCGGGTGACAACGGATTAAATTCAAGTATCGCCGTTAACCGATTACGGAATTCGGGTGAAAAGTCTTTTTCAATAGCCGCCTTACTCGTCGCGTGGGGGCTTTGTTCAAACCCAATGGGCGTTCGATTTCGGTCCCATGCTCCCGTGTTGCTGGTCATCAAAATAATCGTTTGCCGAAAATTTACTTTTCGTCCCAGACTGTCAGTCAACGCGCCGTAATCCATGACCTGCAGTAAAATATTCATGATATCGGGGTGGGCTTTTTCGATTTCATCCAAGAGGACGACGGCATTGGGTGTCTGGCGAATGGCTTCGGTGAGCTGGCCGCCTTCTTCGTGGCCCACATACCCTGGTGGGGAGCCGATGAGCCGGGCAACCGTATGTTTTTCCATATATTCGCTCATGTCGAACCGACACAACGTGATGCCGAGATGATGGGCGATTTGTTTGGCCAATTCGGTTTTTCCGACTCCGGTAGGCCCCACCATCAGAAATGCGCCGATGGGACGCTCTGGATTCCCGAGTCCGGCTTTTGCAATTAAGATGGCCGTACAACATTGAGCGATTGCCGCATCTTGGCCAATGATGGCCGATTTGAGTTCTGTTTCCAGTTGTGAAATTTTTTCTTTTTGGTCACCTTGCAATGTTTTGGCGGGAATTTTTGCCATTTTGGAGACGACATTTTCGACGTCGGCCAACGTGACCAACGGACGATTGGCCAGTTTTGCCACCGCGCCGGCTTGATCCAATGCGTCGACGGCCTTGTCCGGCAATGCGCGGTCGTCGATAAACTGATGGGTGAGGGTGACGCAGGCGTGAACGGCGTCTGGGTCATAGGTGACCCCATGAAACGTCGCGAATTTGGACTGAAGACCGTCTAAAATTGCGATGGCATCTTCGACGGACGGGGCGGCGACGTCAATTTTTTGGAATCGTCGGGCGAGGGCCCCGTCTTTTTCAAAAATTTGCCGATATTCCTTGGTGGTCGTGGCCCCGATACATCGTAATTCCCCGGTTGATAATATGGGTTTGAGAAGATTGGCGGCGTCGACGCCACCGCCCGATACCGCACCAGCGCCGACCAATAGGTGGATTTCATCAATAAATAAGGCGGAATTGGGGTGGGACTTGAGTTCGGTTAGAATTTTTTTGATTCGTTCCTCAAAGTCCCCTCGATAGCGGGTTCCTGCCAACATGCTGCCCATATCTAACGAAAAAATCTCGAGGGTTTTGAGCGATTCGGGAACGGTTCCATTGACCACTGCGGAGGCCAGTCCTTCGACAATGGCGGTTTTTCCGACGCCGGGTTCCCCGACAAAAATGGGATTGTTTTTACGCCGACGTGCCAAGACTTGGATGAGTTGTTCGAGTTCGTCCGTCCGTCCAATCAGGGGATCAATTAGGCCGTTTTTTGCCTTGATACAAAGGTTCTCAAGGTGAGTGTTGGGGGAGTCAGCGGCCCCTGACGAGGGCGCTGTATCCATAAGCGGGGACTCCTCATCGGATGATCCGTGGGAGATTATTCGAATGACATCTAGCCGGGTGATACCGTGCTCATTAAGAATATAGACCGCATCCGAATCCTTGAGACGAAATAATGCGGCAAATACAGCACTCACGTTTAACTCCGATTTCTCAGATGAAATCGTGTGGTTGGCGCTCACTGCAATGATTTCCTGGAGGCCCAAACTGTATTGGGGTGAGGCCCCTCCTTCGGCAATGGGACAGTCCGTTGAAAGATAGTCGTCGAGTTCGTCCAATAATATCTGAGGGACGACCCCGCATTTGGAAATGATGGCATTTCCGTCTTCAGATTCGGCAATCGCAAACAGGAGATGTTCGGGAGTTACATATTGGTTGCGATAGCGGACGGCCAATAGACCGGCCCGGGTCAACACTTGTTGGAGTTGTTCACTGATTTTCATTTTAGGGTTCTCGATTCTCTTTTTCGACGATGCAACGTAACGGATGCCCGGATTCGGTGGCCAATTCCATGGCTTTTTTGGCTTTTGTAGTGGCGATATCGTAAGAATAAACGCCGCATCGGGACTTGCCCTTGGTGTGAATTTCCCACATCAGACGTTGGCTCACTGCCGGGGCAAGATGAAATACAGCCTGTAGAACCTCAACGACAAATTCCATGGGAGTAAAATCGTCGTTCAACATCCAGACCGAATATCGGGGGGGGCGGGTCACTTTGACTTTTTCGAGGACCGCGCTGTCAGATTGAACATGATGAGAGGGGCGCGTTGTGCCTGTCATTTATGTAGAATTTCCAACTGAATCCAATGCAAGGATTAAACTCCCGGCGGCACCCCGAATTAAGTTGTTGACGACAACGGTGAATCGAATGATGCCCGCGTCTTGATGATCCGCGATGTTGCCGATGACCACGGTCATTCCCTGATCGATCGAAGAGTCGGGTAATGATTGCGGGTGTTGATCGGCATGGGTGAGATAAATGCCACACGAATTGCCTTGAGCGATGTGCGTCATCCATTGAGTAATCACTGTGTCTATTGAAAGGCGACCTTGATGAAATAATGAAACATCAATGAGATGTCCGACCGGAGTAGGGGTTCGATAACAACTTACCGAAACGGTGAGATCGGGCAAAATTCGTCGTAACTCACCCTGAATTCGAGCCTCGGTATCTTCTGAGCTGTGGCGTAAGGGAAATACATTGCCAATAGCCAAGTCTTTCGGATATCGGGCGTCCCCCCGTCCCGATAACGACTGGTAGGTCGAAACGGATAGTGGAAGGGTCTTCAGTAAATGGGAAATGGGGTACAGCGCCAACGCGATCCCGATGGTAGCGCAGTTGGGAATCTTGACATAGTTCCCGACGAGCGTTGAGGGAATCCCTGGAATTGTCAGAGTCAAAGCGGGATCCATTCGCCGATAGGGGCTATTTGAGATGATCGTGCATTTTTGGGCTGCCAGCCGATCTTCATCGGGCCCGGCACGTTCTGGGACGGAGGACACCACCAGCGCGCCATCAGGGATGTCGGATAGGCCGACCACGACTTGAGAGGGGATTGATTCTGGATAGGGTAACGCGGGATACCATTCCCCATAGTGAGTGGTTAACGTGGTTTCTTTTTCGCCCCACACCGCGGGGTAATCCCGTCCGACGGAGCTGGGGCTTCCGACCAGTTGGCCAATTGAAAAACGGGGATGCGTCGAAAGCATCGCGGCAAGGTGTCGCCCGACTTGTCCAGTGGCCCCAAAAATAGAAACAGGTCGACGTTGATTCATTGATTTACAGGCACCGACGTCAAATTATCATGAACTCCTACGTTTAAAAAATCAAAAAAAAGGAATATAGTAAGTACTTTGATTATTGAGGTGTAGAGATGCCATTTAGATATCATCCGCATGGACAACGGGCATGGTCAAGGGGTCGACGATGGTGGCGGATCGTGATGTCCGTGATCGTGGCCCTAGGATTTGTTGCCGGACTTGGTTATTGGATAAAAAAACGGCCAAGGTAGTATTGCCTCTGGCCGTTTTTGATTTAAGGAAATTATGCTAAAAATTCAGCGGCGCGTGACGCCCAGTGTTCAGATTGGATCGGTATTGATGGGTGCGGCGCATCCGATTGTTATTCAGTCGATGACCAACACTCCAACGGCGGATGTTTCCGCAACGGTGGCCCAGATTCTCGAGCTGGCAGCGGCCGGGTCCGAATTGGTTCGTATTACGGTGAATGACTTTGACGCGATGGCGGCGGTTCCCGAAATTGTGGAACGGTTGGCCGATTCTGGATGTTCGATCCCCTTAGTCGGGGATTTCCATTTTAATGGTCATATTTTGTTAACGAGGTATCCCAAAGCGGCGGCTGCGCTAGGAAAATATCGGATCAATCCAGGAAACGTGGGCAAAGGATCGGGTCGCGAAGATAATTTCGCTGACATGATCCGGGTAGCGAACGAATTTGGAAAACCCGTACGTATCGGGGTCAATTGGGGGTCTTTGGATCAAGACTTGTTTACCGACTTGATGGATGCGAATGCACGGCTTTCTGATCCTAAAAGTTTTAAAGATGTAGTTTATGATGCGATGGTGCTGAGTGCGGTTCGAAACGCTGAATTGGCGCAATCATTGGGCTTAGGTAAGGACCGATTGGTCATGAGTACCAAGATGTCTGAAGTTCAAGACATGATCCAGGTCTATCAGATGTTGGCGGCGAAAACGGATTGCGTGTTGCATTTAGGATTAACGGAGGCGGGGGGTGGAATTAAGGGGGTTGCCTCAAGTTCGGCGGCTTTGGCCGTGCTGTTGCAACAGGGGATTGGGGATACGATTCGAATATCATTGACCCCGGAACCGGGGGTCTCTCGTGATGTGGAGGTCAAAACCTGTCGATCGCTGCTCCAATCAATGGGCTTCCGCTATTTTATGCCGTCGGTGACCAGTTGTCCGGGATGTGGGCGAACGAATAGCGATAAATTTGTGCATCTTGCCAAAGATGTCACCGAGTATATCGAGAAAAAAATGCCTGAATGGCGTGCTCGGTATGTGGGGGTGGAGAAGGTAACCGTCGCCGTCATGGGATGTGTGGTCAACGGCCCTGGAGAAAGTAAATATGCGGACATTGGAATTAGTTTGCCTGGAAGTTCAGAGAAGCCGGCAATTCCGGTATTTCAGGACGGTAAGCTGTTTAAGACGTTGCGTGGTGATGATGTGAAAGATCAGTTTATAACGATGCTTGATCGCTACATCGAAAATCGCTTTTCAACCCAAATCTAAGATTGGGCGCTGGAGTGTTCTTTCTCGAGGATATCGCCGAGATTAACTTGAACGATATTGGCTGGGTTAAATGGCTGGTATCGTGGTGCCACTGGAGTGCCGACCTCGCCTAGGGGCGGGTCATTGGATTTTTCTACCGGTCCACTCGGTGTCGCCATGTATTGGTTACGACGACCCGGTCCGCCGCTACCTGCGCTACCCGTTTGGGCCCAATTGGCGGTCCATCCTGTTTTTCGAAAACTAACATCACTCATGCTATTTCACCTTACTGGTCCCGATGCTTAGTTATCGAGAAAAATTTCATTGTGGTGTGAGTCCAGCCATAGTTGCCTATGGCTGTTACATGCTAACCCCTTAGCTCAACCCAATCCCTGTAGAACATTATTTATGCCAATCGGGAGTTTGAAGAATTTGACCGTGGGGGATGAAGTACGTCGAAATAAATTGTCAAAATTCGTCATCTTGAGCCCCATCGAAACACATTAATGTGGCGTTTTTTGAATCCGAATAAATGGTCGCTATTTTACGTATTTGTAAAAATTAAATGGCGAAAGAGCTGCCGCAAGCGCAGGTTTTTTTGACATTGGGGTTCACGAGGTTAAAGCCGGAACCCGTCAATGCTTCGACATAATCGAGGCGAGATCCAGTGACAAACAAATAGCTCAGCTTTTCGACCATGATGGTTGCGCCATTATGCGTAAACACTTTGTCGCCCGCGTCTTTGTGTGGAGCGATGGGGTCCAGTGCCATCGTGTATGATTTTCCAGAGCAGCCGTCTTTGACCACCGATACAAATAGTCCATATTCCTCTGGAGATTTGTTGTCGTTAGTCAGAAATAATTTAATTTTGTCGGCAGCGACGTCGGAGATTTCCACTCCGACGATGATCTTTTCAGGGGCCGTGCTGACCGATGATGCAACGAATACTTTTTTGACGTCTCCGCATAAATCACTCATGTTAAGCGATGGTTACCTCCGAGTTTAGGTACACGTCTTGAATGGCGTTGAGGAGCTTTACGCCGTCTTTAAGGGGCTTTTGGAATGCCTTGCGGCCAGAGATTAATCCCATTCCCCCGGCACGTTTGTTAATGACGGCGGTGGAGACGGCATCATGGAGATCGTTTTTGCCTGACGGTCCACCCGAGTTAATAAGCCCCATGCGTCCCATATAATTAGTAGCAATCTGATATCGGGTGAGATCGATCGGGTGATCGGTGGTGAGTTCGGAATAGACCTTGTCATGGGTTTTCCCAAATTTTAGAGCGGTATAGCCACCGTTATTGGTGGGTAGTTTTTGTTTGATAATATCGGCTTGGATGGTGACGCCCAGATGATTCGCTTGCCCGGTTAAGTCGGCGCTTTCGTGATAATCGACACCGTCTTTTTTGAAGCCTTCGCTGCGGAGGTAACACCAAAGGATGGTGGCCATGCCGAGTTCGTGAGCCCGTTCAAATGCTTGGCTCACTTCAACGATTTGGCGTTTGCTTTCTGGGGATCCAAAGTAGATGGTGGCGCCGACCGCAACACATCCCATGTCGTAGGCTTGTTCGATCGAGCCAAACATAATTTGGTCGAATGAATTGGGGTAGGACAACAATTCGTTGTGATTGATTTTAAGAATCATAGGAATTTTATGGGCGTATTTTCGGGATACGCTGCCCAAGACTCCTAATGTAGAGGCTACTGCGTTACAGCCGCCTTCAATGGCTAACTTAACGATGTTTTCAGGGTCAAAATAGTCTGGGTTTGGGGCGAATGATGCGCCGGCGGAATGTTCGATGCCTTGGTCAACGGGGAGGATGGAGAGATATCCGGTGTTCGCAAGTCGTCCATGGGAATAGAGGGTTTCTAGGCTGCGGAGAACGCGGTTGTTGCGGTCGCTTTGTGAAAACATTCGGCTGACCCAATCGCCGGATGGGAGATGGATTTGGGATTTGGAAATGGTTCTGCATTCGTGTCCGAGTAGGTTTTCGGCTTTATCGTCGAGGATGGCCTGGATTTCTGAGTAGCTGAGGGCGGTGGAGGTTTGAATTTTGTCGAGGGTCGTCGTCATGCGGGGTCCTTTCAATCGGGCCTATTACGTGGCCATTTTAATGGGCGTAGTGTACCGCTTTTGGCCGTGTTTTCCCACCCTTTCCTAGTAGGATCAATGTGAGTTTGGTTAAATATTGGGATGACATCCCCTACACTACTTTTAATTGATGGCCATTCGTTGGCCTATCGTGCGTTTTATTCATTTCCGGCGAATTTGACCTTTGAGGGGAAGCCCATTAACGCGGTGTTTGGATTTGCGTCCATGTTGATGAGCGTGATTGAAAAATGTAAACCGACCCATTTAGCCGTGTGTTTTGATCGGAAAGAACCCACTTTTCGTCACGATTTTTATGAGGCATATAAAGGCCATCGACCTCCGGCGCCTGATGATTTTGTGGTTCAAATGCCAATTCTTGAGGCATTGGTGTCGCGTCTTGGGGTGTGTCGACTGGATCAGGTGGGGTATGAAGCGGATGATCTTTTAGGAACCTTGTCTCGGATGGCCGATGAACATGAAATGAAGACGTTGATTTTGACCGGGGATCGGGATTCATTTCAACTGGTGAGTTCCCACGTTCATGTGTTGATGAATCGTCGGGGGGTTTCCGAATTAGATCTCTTTGACCCCGAGGCAGTTAAAGAAAAATATCAGTTGGTTCCTAAACAGTTGATCGATTTGAAGGCGTTGCAAGGGGATGCCTCCGACAATATTCCAGGTGTTAAGGGAATCGGCGAAAAGTCGGCGTCGAATTTAATGATTCAATATGGGTCGTTGGATGCGGTGTACGCCCATATCGATGAAGTCAAACCGGATCGGGTCCGTAACGCCTTGATGGCCGGGAAAGAATCTGCGGAAATATCGCGTCGACTCGCTTTGATTGATCGGTATGTCCCGGTCACGGTGTCGATCGATGACTTAAAATTTTCGGCCGATTGGGACACCATCGTTCACTGTTTTGACGCGTTTGAATTTAAAGCCTTGGCGTCTCGGTATCGGGCTAAGTCGACCGGGTCGGTGGCGCCGGAACCGGTGGCCTCAGTGGCGGCTCCTGATGGGGTGACGGTACTTATCGATACTGAATCGGGATTGAACGACATTTTAGCCGGTCTTAAAGACGGGTTTGCGGTTGATTTGGAGACGACGTCGCTGCAAGTGCATGATGCTCAAATTGTGGGGGTGGCGATCTCGGTTAAGCCAGGACATGCCTTTTATGTTGCGTTGAATGCGTTTGTGATTGTGGTTCAGCCTCAGATGGATTTGTTTGGAACCAGTGTCGAGGTTGCAGCCTTCGTTTTGAATCCGTTGTTGGCGGCGTTGAAACCAATTTTGGAGGATCCATCGATTCCAAAATGGACCCACAACGGAAAATACGAGATTGAAGTATTTGCGAATTATGGCATTGAACTTCGGGGAATCGCCGGAGACTCCATGCTGGCAGGATTTTTACTGGATCCGTTGCAACGGGTAGGCTTGAAGGAGATGGTGCGTCAGCATTTTTCGGTTGAAATGACACCGTTCACAGAGTTGATCGGGAGCGGGAAAACCAAGCGGGCGTTGATTGATGTCCCGGCCTCCGAGGTCGCCGCTTATGCCGGGGCCGATGCCGATTATACATTGCGGTTGATTCGAAAATTGGATCCTGAAATGGAAACATCGACGGCCGCCTTGTTGTATCACGACATTGAGTTGCCACTTCAACGGGTGTTGGCGGATATGGAGCGGACTGGAGTGGCCATCGATCTTCCCTATTTATCGACGTTAAAAGATCAGTATCGGGCGCGGTTAACGATTCTTGAAGCCCAAATTCATGAGGCGGCTGGAATGGTATTCAATGTGAACTCCACTCAGCAATTGGCGGGGGTGTTGTTTGATCGGTTAAATCTTCCGGTCTTTAAAAAGACAAAAACGGGACGGTCTACCGATTCGGAGGTCTTGGAGTCGTTGATGGAGGCTCACCCCATTGCGACGGTGTTGTTGGCGTATCGTAAATTAGAAAAGCTGATGAATACCTATGTTGAGTCACTTCCGTTATTGGTCAACCCACGGACGGGGAAAGTGCATACGTCGTTTAATCAAACGGGGGCCGTTACCGGACGGATGTCGTCAACGAATCCCAATTTGCAGAATATTCCGATTCGAGATCCAGATGGGATTGCGATCCGGCGGGCGTTTGTGTCGTCGCTACCCGGTGGCAAAATCGTGTCGGCGGATTATTCCCAAATTGAGCTTCGGTTGATGGCGTATTTGTCTCAAGACCCCGCGATGATCGAGGCGTTTCTTGCGGGCGTGGATATTCATAAAACCACTGCGGCCAAGATTTTCGGCGTGTCGGTGGACTCTGTGACTAAAAGCCAACGGTATCAGGCCAAAGCGGTTAATTTTGGGATTATTTATGGCATTTCTGCCTTTGGGCTGGCGCGAAATATTGGGGTGTCACGGGGCGAAGCCAAGGCGATTATTGACGGATATTTTGAGGTGTTTCCACAGGTGAAACGATTTATGGAACAAACGATTGTCGATGCAAAAGACAAGGGCTGCGTTTGGACTGAATTTGGGCGAATACGGCCGCTTCCTGAACTATTGGATCGCAATCCCGGGCGGAAACAATTTGGAGAACGGACGGCGATCAACACGCGCCTTCAAGGAACCGCCGCTGATCTTATCAAATTGGCGATGGTGCGTATTTATGACCGATTGGCGGAATTGAATTTCAAATCTAAAATGATTATTCAGGTTCATGATGAATTGGTTTTTGATGCGGACCCCAATGAAGTCGACGCATTAGCGACCATGGTCAAAACTGAAATGGAAACGACTTGGGTGATTTCGATTCCACTTCAGGCGGACGTCGCCATCGGGGACAACTGGGAGGAAGCATGATTAATTTAGCGGAAATTCGAGTGTTTCGGTCTGAGTCCATGGAGGGGTGGGAATCGGTTCCGGTGTCGGCCTATTTGCCGATCTTGGTATTTGGAGATGGGATGGTCGACAATATTTTTAGACGGCTTAGAGTGAGTTTTTTTAAACAGGATCTGACGATCACTCAGATTCGGTGGAATGTAAAAGGGGCGTCTGAAGACGGACATTGGATAAAACGGGAGGATTTATGAATAAAGATAGTCGATTCGTTATTGGCGGAAGCGTTGCCGTGAGTTTGGTGGCGTTCGTTTTTTTGGTTTGGTTGATTTATATCAAACAACAACCCGACATTCATTGGCAGGCATTGTCCTATTTGCCGGCGGTGAATTCATTTCTGAATGCGTGTAGTGCGACGGCGTTGGTTGCTGGAATTATGGCCATTAAGCGGGGGCGTCAGGCACTTCATAAAGTATTGATGGTGTCGGCATTGGTATTTTCGACGGTCTTTTTGATTACCTACATTGTGTATCATGCACTGCATGGCGATACTCCGTTCCATGGGCAAGGACCGATTCGCTGGATTTACTTTTTTATTCTGAGTTCCCATATCCTGCTGACAATTGGGGGGCTTCCGCTCATTTTAAGTACATTTGGGATGGCGTTGTTTGAAAATTTCCCATTGCATAAAAAATTGGCCCGATGGACGTTTCCGATTTGGCTGTATGTATCGGTGACCGGCGTGTTGATTTATTTCCTATTAAAGATGTTTGGATAAGGTTGCGGCTGAATCCACTTCCGACCGATAGACCAGAATTCGATTGTAGGCCCACATGACATTGTTGATGTAGGCCTCGGATCGTCCGGCTAATGGGTTTTTAGACCGCCGAACATACTCGGGGCCTCGGAGATATGAGGCGAGCGCCATTGAGGTTTGTTGGGGGTGACCCGCCCAGTAGTCCATCATATTTTTGACGTATTGGGTGGTACCCGTAATGTTTTGCGTGATCGAGAATGGATCTGTCACTCCCAGTCGGAGGGCGGTACCTCTCATCAACTGGCCGAGTCCCAATGCCCCATGATAGGCGGCTTTATGGTTAAAGCCGGATTCGACGGAAATGATGGCGGCGACAAGTTTTGGGTCGACCCCCATTTGGGTGCCAGTATCGACCAAGCTACTGGCGATTAAGGTCGCGTTTTCAGAGGAAATGCCGGGGTTTCGGCGGGTCACCAATTTGAGGATGGCGATCGATTCTCCGGTTGGGACAGCGGTTACATCCGAGGCAATTGAGGGGGAGAATGCCAGAAAAAAAACAATAGAACAAAGTCTCAAAAACCTGGGCATTGATCTAGTTTACTCGAAAAGTGAGGCTAAAGACAACTTTCTTAAAATTCTACCGTTCCCGAAAACTCGGCGCTTAGGCTGTTTCCGGCGTAGGTGTACTCCCCGTTGGGATCGCCCCAATAACAGTATGCAGTGCCTGAAAATGTGAGATGGGCGAGTGGCGCATAGGTCAGACTGCAGCCGGTGATATTGCTCGCGTCGGATAGATTACTGATGGTGTTGAACCCCAATGTCATGTCGTGGATGGGGAATTGGGCGACGGTTGAAAAAATGGCGCCGTACCATCGGTTATTCATGTTGGGGACGTAGAGATTGTTGTTGAATAGGGCGGCTTTGATCAGTGGGTTGCCGAATGTGGATTGATCGTAGCCGTGGCTATTATAAAAGAGTTCGCCGGTGAGTGAGATGCGTTCTGGGATATCCCAATCCCAATTTTTTTGGAGGGTGATCGTGCTCTTGTTGGTCCACTCACCCCGAACGGTATACAGCGTGGGAATGGACTTGACGAGCGCAACTCGGGAGGGATTTTCACCGTATGAAAAAGTGCTTTCACCCTTGATGTCTAGATCCCCCAATCGGGACGAAAAATCGATTCCATAAAGGGATACGGCGTTCCGTTTTTGCCAAGTGGATAGCCCAATTTCGGAATTGCCAACGAGAAATTCGTATTTCGCCGTGACCGCGATTTTATCAATATTGGTGGCGTTTTGTTGGTTGAGGAAGATGTAGATGTTTTGCGCTGCGCCAAACGGAACGTGAACCCGAGTTCCATAGCTTCCATCGCGGCGCCGGTTGAGTTGGAAAAAATCGCGATGTTCGGTGCTGATGAGGTCGGTGGGGTTCCAAAAGTAACTGCGGCCCCATTGGAGAACTTGTTTTCCCGTGCGAATGTACACTTGTCGGTTGATATTAAAATCGAGAAATATTTCCCGAATTGTGGCGATACTGCCCAAGGTGGCATTGGATGACGCCATCTGGGATAGCTCAACGTTGAGGAATACTTTAGCCCCTTTTTGGAGGCGGGTGTCCATAAAAATAGTGGCTTGGCTGTAACTGACCAGCCCATTGGAATCCCATTGCCCAGATCGAGCCACAGAATACAGCGTTCGGCTTAATAGTTGCCCGCTGAATCGGGTGGTTTCCTGTTCGATTGCGTCGTCACTAAGGTCAGAGGAGTCTACTTTTTGGATGGACTCCATAGACTGAAAGAGTTGGGATTCGTCGATCTCACTCGAGGCTGAAATCGAGTGGGGTACTAGGGTTAGAAGGAGTATTAAAAATGTCATTCCCGAGAATGACAAAAAATGGGGAGGTGGGTTCATTTACTGAGGTTTTCCAGATAGGCCTTGGTGAAGACGCTGTTGTCAATTAGCCGTAAGGATACGTCTGATAGGGACATGACGGTTTTGTTTCCCTTTTCGAATTCATCGATAAACAGTGCGCGGTTAACGATGTAATGATTATCGACGCTGGCGTAACTTAAATAATAATGGGTAGCCATGAGGGTTCCAGATAATGAATAGGCCTCTTCTTTGAGGGGAAGGCCGTTGTCTTGTCGAACCCAATAAATCTTTTTGGGGTATTTGACGTTATTGGCTTTGGCCCGGATTTCAAATTTATACGCAGGGATTTTGCCCAGGGTTTCTTTTTTGATCGCGTCGGGGGTGTCTTTGGCAGGCTTGTATAATTCGACCAGCTTCTTTTGTTCAAAATCTTCCGCACTGGCGTCGGTGCCTCCAATGCTTTCGTCACGGTTAATGTGCTGGAATGTTCGGGTGTTTTTCCGGTACATCCAGAAGTTATCGCCCATCTTTAAATAGCCATTTCCTTTTTCAACTTCGGGGCCGGTCATGACGATCATAAAGGCATCGTCGGTGTCGCGACGTCGGTACATCATTTCGATGACCCGAGTGCCTTGATTGACGCGTTGCTGGGTGAGTTCGACTTTGGCCGTGATATTGCTTTTGAGCTCCATGACCGAGTCGATTTGTTGCATTAATGACGGGACCGTTTGGGCGGATATTGCAACGGGCGCGACGGTAAGAACGGAGGCTAAGACAAACGATTTAATTGTCATATCGGGTTATCCTTCGGAGTGGCGTAATGCGTCAGCGCATTCGAGGTAAGCGGCGTTTCGTGCGGGGAAATAGGAGGCAATCACAGTAATTATGACAATAAAACTGAGGTTGATGAGGATGGTTCCCCATTGGGCTAAAAAGAACAAATGATGGTCGACTAAGAAAATATTAAGGGGCGTTTGGGAGGTGATCGGGATTAACGATAGTCCACCCATAAAGAGTAATGCAGCGATAAGACCGGCAATACTCGCGAATAACGCGAGGAAAAAAGATTCCAGGATAAAGAGCGATAAAATTTGGCGTTGGTGCATTCCGATGGCCCGCATGGTTCCAATTTCACGGGTGCGTTCTCGGATATTCATTCTCAAACTGTTTACAATTCCAATCAAAATTATAATGAACAGGAGTGTGACGGCCGAGTAAGTGATAATCCGTAATGCGGCATCAAACGTCACGATTGTACTGGCGGTTTCAACCATCGTTCGAACGTCGAGGACTCCATTTTTTAATTTTAGACGTCCCAACTCTTGATTTTTTTTCTTAAATTCCTCGGAGGTGTGGGTGCGATCGAGCAGGGTCCATTCAGGAACCAGGAGATTGGCCAAAGCGCCTAATTTTGGAAGTGGGGTGGGCAGTTTGGGAAGTAATCGATAGTAGTCGGAGAGAATTAACTCTTCATGGGCCAGAATAATATTGGTTCCGATATCCTGGACAATCGGCTCATATATTCCGGTAACGATGAGCGTCAGGTTTCCCGTGGCGGATTCCAATCGTGCCGCATAAGTTAGCGGTAACGCGCTGCCCACTCGGATATTGTGGGCGTCGGCAAAGGGTCGACTGACTAAGACGGTTTTTTTGGACAGCGTGGCGGTGCCGGATACCACGCGAACGGCTTGGCGCAACTGGGCGAAGGTGGCTGGGTCACGTTTAAACCCACCGACCCACACTGTTGCCCCATCCATTGTGCCAGAGATCCATGCGGGGGGGCTGTCCAATGCGTTGTGAAGGTGGTCGGCTTGGGCCGGAGCGGTCATTGGATCATTTAGAATGACTTGAAGATTGCCGGTTTCATAGGGTCGATATCCCATGATGGTCTTGATATCGGAGAGTCGTCCGTAGCTGGTCGCGTCGAGAAACATGTTGGTGGATTTGACGATGGCGACTACTCGCATGACCGCCGTTTGCTGCTGGCCATTGATGGTACGGAGTCGGATTCTTAATAGATCGTTGGTCTTGAGCCGAAGATGTTTGGCCTTGGGTTCCGATATGATCATGGGATTTTCAATCGCAGGATTTGAAAAATCTTTGGCGTTGCCCTCAATCACTTTGAATTGGGTCAAAAATTGAGAGATGTCCGGTGGTAATCCGATGAGGATTAAGTTGTCGCTTTTGCCGTTACCAATACCTCGCGCAAATACAGAGACATTCTCTTGAATTTGTTTGATTCCCGTTACATTTTGCCGAATCAGAGCCTTCATTCGATCGGTGTCGCGATGGATGGAGTAATATTGGCTTCCGTTCTCGGAAAGGTGGATCTCGATATGCCCGGTCATGTAGACGATGACTCGGTTAAACAGCGTATCGGTGATGCCATTCACGAAGGAAGTGGCGGTAATCAGCGTGAGGGTCCCAAACGCGATGGCGGCGCCCAATAGTAGGTTTTTTTGTTTTTGCCGGATCAGATTACGAAGGCTGAGTCGGATAATGGTCTTCATGGTTACTCCCTGGAGATGGCATCCATCGGCGAAATTTTTCTCGCGATCAGGATGGGATAGATAACGGAGACAGTGGTAACAACGATCAATTGAAGAACGCCCAATCCAATATCGGGGAGCGACAGCACCGGATTGAAGGTGGTTCCACCGTAGAATAATTCGACAAAGTTATTGGCGGCTTTAATGTGGAGGAGTCGGAGAACGGTGACCAGTAGGGTCCCTGCGATAATGCCTGCGCCGCCAAATACGATGGACAATACCCCTGTTTCCATGATGAATAGCCAGGAGATAAATCGGCGACGGGCCCCAATGGCGCGCATCATTCCGATCTCGGCAATCCGTTCCATTGCGGCGAGACTAAGGGTATTTGTGATGACGATAATCGCGACAATGAAGACGGTCATGACGAAGCCAAAAAGAACGGCTCTCATTAATAATGCCATTTGTGCGACTTGGCCGAGGGCGGCCTGCCAGGTAATTGCTTTGGCCGGAAGGTGTTGGGCTTTGAATGATCGATTGAGTGTGATGAGTGTCTCAGAAATCGTCTGTTTGGGGTCAATTCGGACGAGTATGAGATTGTATCCAGAGGTGGCGGAGTCGGGGGTGATGGTCGGGACCGGCGTGGGTTGGGTGGGGGCGGCGGCGTCGTTATTATCACCAAATAACATGTCGTCTAAATTCTGTTCGGGATGTTCTAATAATTCCTTGTCTTTTTCTGCAATTTTTTGAGGCTCTTTTTCATCGAAATACCCCATGCATTGATTGTAACTTTGGATATCAATCAGACTAAAAAATCCCCAGAGACCATTAAACGCGGCGTATTTTCCAACGGCACGTACCTGGGCGATAATATCCAGACTGGTGTTGCGATCGGAATATCCCATGTAAATCATTTGATCTCGGCGGATGACCGAGTCGGGGGGGGTCCCTTCGGGAAGGTTACGGGTCACAATGCCTTCCCCAACGGGAACTGGCCACAAATTGGCGAACTTAAATAGTGCCTCCCGGCTTTGGGTCGATAAAATCAAGCCTGAGGTTGTGCCGGTTGGAAATTGGCCTTCCACCAATTGGAGGCCGTTGGGGAACGTTCGGAAGTAATCGTCAAAATTGACCCCAAATAACATTTGAAAATAGGGTTCGGAGTCTTCGTTGAGAACGGTGACCATGCCTTTTGCCACGGGGAGCGCGTGTCGGACAGCGGTATTTTGGGTCACAATTTTGAGGACTTCACCGAGTCGGTTAATGGATTCCACCGGTTCGCCCATCGGGGTGAAAAACACATTGTCCTTTAATTGCTCGGTGGATATCACCACGATGTCCCCGGTCATTCGCTGACGGAAATTTTGGGCCAGTCCCGCGTCGAGTCCTGATATGACGGCGTTTCCAACCGTCATAATTAATGCGCCGGTAAACAGAATGCTGCCAATGACTAGGGATTTTCCCCGATGGCGCATCAGGTTTTTCCATGCGATTCGAAACACGATATTCATGATTCGACGATTCTTCCGTCCTTAATTTTGACGATACGTCGCGCGTATTGGAGGACTTCGGGATCATGGGTTGAAAAAATAAATGTGGTTTTTTGGGTTTCGTTCAGGTGCTGCATGAGTTCCAATATCGTTGCGCCCGTTTGGGAATCCAGGTTGGCGGTGGGTTCGTCCGCGAGGACAATGTCCGGGTGGGTGACCAGTGCCCGGGCAATGGCGACTCGTTGGCGTTGTCCACCGGATAACTCCGAGGGACGGTGATGTGTGTATTGGGTGAGTCCCACTGCGTCGGCGAGTTCTTGGGCACGTTTTCGGATCTCGTCTTTGGACAATTTGTTCATCAGAAGAAGTGGGAATTCGATGTTTTCAAGGACGTCTAGAACCGCAATGAGATTAAATGTTTGGAAGATAAATCCGATTTTATACAATCTTAAATCGGTGCGGCCCCGGTCGTTCATCTTCGTGATTTCTTTGCCGGAGATCATAACGGAGCCGGTGGATGCGGTGTCGATACATCCAATGATATTAAGTAACGTGGTTTTGCCACTTCCAGATGGGCCAATAATCGATAAAAACTCGCCTTTTTCAACCGAGAAATCGACGCCTCGAAGGGCCGTAACGAGGGTTTCTCCGAGGGCATAATCTTTGGTGACATTGGACAACTGGATGATGGGCATCGTGAGTTCCTTTTTGGGTTTATAATTTATTCGTCAGAATGGTCAGTGTCCCGGGTGGGGATGTTGTACCCCTTTTTGGCTTGAGTCAGGTGCTTTTTTCGCCGTTCATCCTTTAGACGGTGAAGGTTGGTGGCCATTCGGGAAGTTTCCCCTTGTAATTTAATATAATGCTCGAGTCGATCTGGGCTGAGTTTCCCGTCTTGGACCGACTGGAGGACAGCACAGCCTCGGTTTTTTTGGTGGGAGCAGTTGGAATACTGACACTGCATCGCGAGCGCGGCGATGTCGTCAAAGGTTTCCTGAATGCCCTCGTCGGCGTCCCAAAGCTGGAGTTCTCTGAGTCCGGGGGTGTCGATTAATATGCCACCACCTTGCATTTCGATTAATTGACGTTTGGTAGTGGTATGGGTGCCTTTAAAATGCCGCTCGCTGACCGCTTGGGTTTTGAGTAATTCGGAGTAGGTTAATTGATTGATTAAGGTTGATTTTCCCACACCGGACGGTCCGATTACCACGGCGGTGTGGCCGGGTGTGACCCAAGTCCGAATGGCGTCGACTCCGATTTTTTGGTCGCAACTACAGGTCAGAATCGGCATGCCGGGACAGGCGCTGTTGAGGGCGGCAATCATCGGGGAGGGATCGTCGATCAGGTCGATTTTGCTTAGAATAATGGCGACCTGGGTGGCACATTCCTTGGCCACCACTGCAAATCGTTCCACCCGTCGGACATTGAAGGTACTGTCGGCACTCTGGACCACCATAACCTGATCGATATTGGCGACCAGCACTTGCTCATCGGATCGCTTACCGACGACTTTGCGAGAGAGCTTGGAGTATCTTGGGAAAATCGACCGAACCACTCCTTTTTTTTCGTTGCGGAGCATGTCGATTTCGACCCAATCGCCAACGGTGGGCAATTGGGCCAAGGAATCACTTTTGAAGAGGAGTCTTCCGGCAATTTCACCGTCGATAGGACCATTTTCTGTGGCGACCCGATAGTGGTGACGGTTTTGTTCAATCACCCGCCCTAAAATATAAGGATGTTTAACGGTGAGTGTGGATTCTAATTCAGGCCGCCAACCGGGGAGCTGACGCGTCATTGGGTGCGGTTACGGTAGCTATAAATCCAACTGGCACATCCGCCAATGAATAAGATACTCACAATGACCATCAGCGATATGCCCGTCGAAATAGGGTATATATCCGATGTGAGCATTTTGATCCCCACAAAGGACAAGATGCCGGCCAACGCATGGGTCAAATAATGAAAGTTCTGTACGGCACCGGCCAATGCAAAATAGAGCGATCGCAAGCCCATGATGGCGAAGACATTGGATGTAAATACAATAAATGGATCATGAGAAATGGCCAGTACAGCGGGGATCGAGTCGACTGCAAAGATAAGGTCGGTGACCTCCACCATGATCAACACTAACAGAAGTGGAGTGATGTATCGTTTTCCGTTTTGAATGACGATCAATTTGTCCTCAACATAATGGGGGGTGACACGAAATAATTTTCTTGAAATTCGTAAGATGATATTTTTTTCAAAATCCATTTCTTTCTGGTCTGTAATCAGCATTTTTATACCGGTAAAGACTAAGAATGCACCAAATATATAGATGATCGGATGGAAGTAATGAAGTAATGAAATGCCCCCACCGATGAAGAGCCCTCTCATCACGAGAGCGCCGAGGATTCCCCAGAACAACACTTTGTGGTGGTATTTTTTTGCAACTTTAAATGATGCAAATAGCAAGACAAATATAAAGATATTGTCCACGCTGAGCGATTTTTCAATGACGTACCCTGCAAAAAATTCCATTGCTTTGGGGGCCCCCATTGTGGCCCAAATGAGTCCATTAAACGCAAGCGCGAGGGAGATCCAAACGACACTCCATATGACGGCTTCTTTAACCTTTACCTCGTGGGAGTTCTTATGAAAGATCCCTAAGTCAACGGCGAGCATGGCCAGAACAAAGACGCCAAATCCAATCCAGGGTAGTAATGACATACGTTATTTTCGACTCCATATTTTATTAAATTGATCCACACGTGCGGCACATAAATCATCCTGAATTCGCTCGAATTTGACCGAGTCGCCGTCGATGGCAAATGTGTATGTGGCCGATAACGTACAGTCTCCGCTGGCGGTGACTCCTTCATTTTGCAAGATGATTTCGTTGCCCGTGACGCTATAGCTGCCCTCGGAGTCCGGGGTGGGTTGCCCGTCGAGGGTGACGATGAATCGACTATCTTCTTTAAATTGAATGGTTGCGGTAGGGGTTGATTCTGACCGGGGAAGAGTCCAGTCACCAACGAGACCGGAGAGAGTAGGGGGGTCGACTGCAGCAGAGTCCTGATTGCGGCATGCTGGGAGTAATGCGATGCCAAGACAACAGAGCGCGATCGATAGATAAGTGCGTTTCATAATAAGGGGATGCTCCGGAATCTTTTTAGTATATTAGAGCGTGAGTGTCCCATGTTTTGAGCTGTTTTGTCATCAAATACTCACCTTGCGTCTGTTAATCAGACCATTAGAAATAGGGTAAGCGTTACTCTAGAACGACATGATTGGCACTAGCCATAGCATTGAGTTCCCCACGTTGCATTGCCTCCTTCATCTTTTGAGGCTTATTTTACGATCGATGGGGGGCCAACGGGAGTATGGGGTTCGTGGATCGCTTACGCAGCACCCCTTGTTCCTGTGACGGCTGTTCTTTTTTTCATGGCTTCCATCATACCCTTTTTTGAGGATGGTTAATCATGGGTGCGCCTTCTTAGAGTATTGAGATTGCGAAAGAGTGATTCGCAAGAATGGAAATCGTGGAAAAAGGCAAACGCCTTCTTTGTCATTCCCGCGCAGGCGGGAAGCCATTAGAATGGGCACTAGCCATAGTATTGAGTAGCCCACGTTGCGGATCAGTCAATTTCCCGCTTCGGATAGCCGTATTAAAAACATAATCTAAGTCGCGCCCAGTTAAATTTTCACTGATTGCCATGCTACAGAGCGCCATAAATTGGGCTCCGGTCAGCTTCTCGCTTTCGATGGCCGCCTTTAAAACATTTGTTAAGTCGCTCCCAGTTAATTTTTCACTGATTGCCATGTAACAGAGCGCCGCACATTGGTCTGTGTCCAGTTCCCCGTCTCGGATAGCCGTCCTTAAAACATAAGCTACGTCGCGCTTAGTTAAATTTTTACTGATTGCCATGCTACAGAGCGCCATAAATTGGGCTCCGGTCAGCTTCTCGTTTTCGATGGCCGCTGTTTGGGTCGTTTTGAGCGCTACAAAGCGGGACTTCGTAGTCTCCCGTCTCTTTTTGAGCCGTTTTCGACACCCCGTTCGCGTCATCCCGTTTTTGAATGCCGACACGCTGTAACCACACTTCTCACTGTATGTCCGCTGGCTCAGTTCGCTTTTTTGCCAGCCGATATATTCCGCTTCCCAGTCCATCACTTTCTCTTTTTCCATGCTTGCCCTCCGTAGTTTTTGTTTCCTACAGAACTTTAGCCCTATTTTTTGGCGGGGGGCAGTATGGGGTTGCTGGAGCGCTTACCCCCTTAGATCCGACATCGAAGAATAAAAAGATAGCTATACCCGTTCCAAAATGAAACCCAGCTTCCAAATCGCTCTGGTCACATATAAGGAATATGCTCCCGCCACGATTTGAAACCTGAATTCTATTTTGGAATGGGTATATTTTATAGGGGCTTGAACGCGTTACGCTAGTCGGACACCCTTGTCACGGGCCATAGCCTTGAGTTCTCCACGTTGCGGATCGTTCAGTTCCCCGTATTGGAGGGCCGTGTTTAAAACATTCATTAAGTTGTACTTGGTTAATTTTTCTTTTGCCATGTCGCAGAGCGCCATACATTGGTCTCCGGTCAGCTTCCCACTTTGGATGGCAATGCCTACAACAAAAGCTAAGTCGTCCCCCTGTAATCTTTCACAAGCGACATCTAGAAGTAGCCAGAGGCACGCGCTATTAGCGGCGTAGCGGATGACACTTGCGTGTAAAGTGATTCTGTCACGCGTCAGCAGAACCCTCACCACAGCCGAGTCCCCTTTTAACATGGCCAACTCAAGCGGACTTATTCCGTTACCCAAAACCCTTGCGTTCGGATCAGCCCCCTCTGCCAAAAGCAGACCCGTGATCGCAGGCGAGCCACTCTCTATTGCCAAGATCAAGGGGGTTTGACCGTCACGGTTTTGTGCGTTGACTGTTGCTAAACGAACATTGGGGTCGTTAAACAGGACCATCACTTGGCTAACGACAGGTACATTTTCGCTCATCACACCCCGCATGAGGGGGTCAAATCCCTGTTGATCGCGTGCCATCATCAAGTGAGGCGTCCATACATCGCCAACGAGACCAGCGACTTTCGTGACCATTTCGGCATTCCCAGATTCTGCCGCCAGTGCCAGCGGATTTTGTGGCAGCGGAGAGTCTGCGAACAGAGTGTCCCAGTCGGGCTCACTCACCCCTGACATACAGCTATCCAGTATCGCGACGTTTCCGCCCAATGCGGCGTAGTCCATCAACGTGCAGTTAACGTCATCTCTCGTGAAAACCGATTTCGGATCGATAGAATTTCCTCCTAAAATCGCATAGAAATAATCGGCTTTCCCCAACCGTGCCGCGATCCCTAAGCGTCCATGGCATCCTAGCTTTCCATCCAGTTCGGGCATGTCGATTCCCATCGATCTATAAATCTCGAAATCTAATTCTTTCATGCATGATTCGGCCAATCGACGCCATGCCATCGGATCCAGTGCGTACGTACCCCCCGTTTCAATCGCGCCGCCGTCCTTTAACGCCTCTAGGCTCAATCCAGACGAGCAGTGGAGGGTATCGAGTAGCGGGGATACCTCCAAAAACTCTTTTGCGATCGTATCTTTTTGGGCCGTTATTCTCTCCCACATTCCTGCCGCATAGGGATCCGAAAAAACGTTAGAAGAGTCTCCCATATGCGCTAAAATCAATCTGATTGCCAAATTGACATGGTGCACATCTTGGGAAAATTCAAACGAGAGCGAACATTTTTCTCTCAACAGTTCCGACACTCTGGCTACGACCCAGCTCGCGATTTTGATATTCAAAGTCGACTGGTTTACTCCCCCGAAAATCGTTGCTAGTTCGTCTTGAAATGCCATGAGCTGAAGATCCACCCCCACAGAGCAGGTGCCTCTAAGCGAGACTGTCCAGCGCTCAATAAGTTCGCAACACGCGGCCTCCTGTTCTGGCCGGATGTCTGGCTTGCCTAGAAGCTGCTCCACCGCCATTCCCACCCTCTGTTCTGCGGTTTCCCAGCGCTGTTTCTCAATGCCCTGCACGCCAGGTTGTCTTGTTCGAATACTGCTCACAAGGCCCCCGAAGGCGGTTTTGACCGCTTCGTTCTGCAAGCTCGCGAGTCTAGTATCCAGCGCTGATCCGATAGGACCCGTGGCCCTCACAGAATCAAATATGCTCGGTGAAAATTTGATTCCCTTAGCCGCCGCCATCATAGCCAGCCAACGGTCTGAGATAGGCAATGAACGCTCGGCCAGACCAGGACACATGGTTTCAAATAATATGGTCAGTAATCGAGCGGCAATTGGCGTGAATTCGGCGGCAGTGGGCACCGGGTTTAACGACTGGAAATCCGTCAGTGTAAAAGGGGAGCTCACCAGCTGTTGAAACATCGTGTGAAGACGCGCTTCAACGAGAGGCCTTCTCAACTCAAGATACTCTTGTTTAACAATATCTATTGTTGTGAGGTCTACGGAGGTCCCAATAATGCGCAGCCCGATCTCCTTGATTTGGTCTGCGTCTATTGCCTCATACGTCAAAAGTTCCATTATCGTCGCATGGGCCTCAATGGCGGCTAATAGGTAAGGCGCTTTCAACGAGGGAGCCAGCTGCTTCGAAACTAAATCTGAGTTTACCCAGTCATACAACGCAAGGGCCGCTTTAGTCTGGTAAAGGAGTGTCGAATGATCTGCCGATCTCATGGTTTGTTCGAGTTCAGGAGGAGACTGAAGTAACTCGGTTAACGCACTTTTTAATACAAATCTATTTAATGGCGCACCCTCCCTCGGGAGCACCTTGCTAAGGTGGGCAACCAGCCTCCCTATTCCAGAATCTGACGGAGTTGAGACTTTTTTGTGTGACATAATCATGGGTGCGCCTTGTTAGAGTATTGAGATTGCGAAAGAGTGATTCGCAAGAATGGAAATCGTGGAAAAAGGCAAACGCCTGAACGACCGTCGGTTAAACCTGGATTTTGAATTTGCTGTGTAACCGCAGCCTACCTTTAAAACATTATCAGTTACGGCTAATAAAAATTTCATACCCCCCTAGTTCAGGCACAAATTGATCGCCTCAAGGCTTTGGGGCAGTCAAAGGGGGAAGGCGGGAGGGCCACTGATGGCTCCTACCCTACTTTTGCGTTACCTAAACATAGGTTTAACGGTTTTTGACGGACTTACGACCGCAGCTTGATATTCCACACGACGACGTACGGTGTTTTCCATTTCCCAAATCCATCTTATTTGGGGCTTTTCTGAATACGGTACAAAAGGTGTTTTGAGAATTGATGGCCAGCGGGGAGTTTCGGATGACAGAAGTCATCGGCCTGATTTCGTGTCATTCCAATCTTTTCCATGACTTGAATTGAGCGTAAGCGATCCACGAACCACATCCCTTCCGCCGGAGGCGAAAAAAAGGGTGGAGTCAGTCAGGTTGGGGTAGTTGGGTGTTCGATCGGAGAAATGTCTGTACAAACGGGATACTTTATCGGTATTTTATTTCATGGTGAAAGGAACTTCCTTACAATTGTTTTTTTTTGCAAATCTCGCCCAAATATTGCACTTAAAGATTGAAGACGGGGCCGACTAACGAAGTTTCCATCCCATTAAAAATAAATAGACTATCTTGGAGTCATCATCTCTATGGCTCACCATAAAATAATTAGCGTATATACATCACCGTTGGGTCACCTCGCTCTGCCAGATATATCTAATCCTATCCTGTATTTATCCACGTTGAGTGACCAAGACAAAACCTCTCCGGTGGCATTGAGCCTCATTCGATACTATAACCTCCCAGTAAAACAATTATGGGAAGCCATCCGTGTCTCTAAAGAAACGCTTCAACCTCCATTTCTTCCTAGACTCTATTCCAATGGACATTCACACGTAGCCATTCTAGATAATGGGGGGGTCGTGGCTTGGGGAGGTCCTGACTACGGTGGCCGTACTCCAGAGATCCCAGAGGGCAGAACCGTTCGTTCGGTTTATTCAAATACTCATTCACACGTAGCCATTCTAGATAATGGGCGGGTCGTGGCTTGGGGAGGGCCTAGCCAGGGAGGCAGTACTCCAGAGATCCCAGAGGGCAGAATCGTTAGTTCGGTTTCTTCAAGTAATACTTCACACGTAGCACTTCTAGATAATGGAGGGGTCGTGGCTTGGGGAGATACTCGCTATGGTGGCTATGGTGGCAGTACTCCAGAGATCCCAGAGGGCAGAACCGTTCTTTCGGTTTCTTCAACTGATTATTCGCACGTAGCAATTCTAGATAATGGGCGGGTCGTGGCTTGGGGAAATCCTGGCTATGGTGGCATTACTCCAGAGATCCCAGAGGGCAGATCCGTTTGTTCGGTTTCTTCAAATAATTGGTCACACGTAGCCATTCTAGATAATGGAGGGGTCGTTGCTTGGGGAAATCCTACCTATGGTGGCCGTACTCCACAGATCCCAGAGGGCAGAACCGTTCGTTCGGTTTTTTCCAATGGAATCTCACACGTCGCCATTCTAGATAATGGAAGTATCGTAGCTTGGGGACATCCTGACTGTGGTGGCCGTACTCCACAGATCCCACCCGACAAAACCGTTCGTTTGGTTTCTTCAAGTGATAGGTCACACGTAGCGATTCTAGATAATGGGGGTGTCGTGGCTTGGGGAAATCCTGACTTTGGTGGCCTTACTCCACCGATCCCAGAGGGCAGATCCGTTCGTTCGGTTTCTTCAACTGATTATTCACACGTAGCACTTCTAGATAATGGGGGGGTCGTGGCTTGGGGAGACCCTAACTATGGTGGCAGTACTCCAGAGATCCCAGAGGGCAGAACCGTTAGTTCGGTTTCTTCAGGTTCTTCTTCACACGTAGCACTTCTAGATAATGGGGGGGTCGTGGCTTGGGGAAATCCTCAAACTGGTGGCCGTACTCCAGAGATCCCAAAGGGCAGATCCGTTCGTTCGGTTTGTTCAAATCAGTGCTCACACGTAGCAATTCTAGACAATGGGCGGGTCTTGGCTTGGGGAAGTTATTACTATGGTGGCGATACTCCAGAGATCCCAAAGGGCAGAGCCGTTAGTTCGGTTTCTTCAAGTAATACTTCACACGTAGCACCTCTAGATAATGGAGGGGTCGTGGCTTGGGGAGATCCTGAATATCGTGGCACTACACCAGAGATCCCAGCGGGCAGAACTATTTCATGTGATTACGGGAATAACGTCAAAATACCTAGTTCACAGAGGGAACCATCGCCTTTAAGAACGTCAAACCGGTGTTGCACCATCATGTAAGTAAGAATCGATAGACGTTATCGATATGGGTTTAACGGAGAAAATCCGATTGATTATGTAAGTGCGGAGTCTTTGTGGGATACGGTGAAGCGCCTGGTTCTAAAGGTTGTATAGACCTAGCGGATCAAAATGCTAGTTTTCATACCGTGATGAGGCCATATCACCGCAACTTAAAAGTAGTGGTGAAGTACTAATGAATTTTTTTTTGACTTTTTACCATTTTCCGCCCAAAACTTAATACCCCCAACCTCTTTACAGCCTTTTTCTAACCATTTTTATCCGGATTTGACAGACTTTACCTGGCTCATCTTTTTTTTTGCTGTATTTTGCAACAGTCCCTTCTTGCCCATTCTCGTGTCCTCCGTAGTCTATCTATTCTACTGGTCCACTTTTTGGGGGCAAGCTCAGTCGCGCAGATCGTCTTCGATGAGGACGTCTTGGGGGCTACGCCTGAGGGTGTCCCCGTGGGTATGCGGGTAACCTTGGGTCTCTAGGAGTTGGATGATGGCGGCTTCGAGTTTGGCTTCGGTGAATTTCATCGGTTTTTGCTGAGCCTCTTAATATCACGGGCCAGTTCGGCGAGGTTGTTGTCGTGGTCTTGTTTTTGAGCAAGTTCCTTGAAGCGTTTGTATTCCAAGGCGGCTTTTTCTTCGGCCAATGGGTGGCTGATTTTGCCGGCGTGGGTGAGGAGTTCTTTGCCGTTGAGTTGGATGATGGCGTCCAAACGTGAGGCCCAATCTTGCATCGTCATAGGGGTTTGTTGTTGGGCCATGGTTTCTGCAAAGGCGAGGTATTGTTCCACCAGCAAGCCCAAGAGTTTCATTTCGCTTTCGGTGAGGTAGTTCTTTGCAATAGACGTGTCTTTTTTCTGAATCGATTTTTGGTCTTTTTTGTCCAGTGAGTGCATCCCCATCAATGGCAACGTGGCATCCACACGCTGATGTACCAGCTCCGCCGCTGTTTTCTGGCTAATGGCCCATAAGAGTTTGTTTTGTACGATTTTAAAGAAGGTAATCGTGTTTTCGTCTTTGGGGTCATAGTCGATACTGGTGGTGTAGATGTCTTTGATTTTTTGGTAAAAAAACCGTTCGGAGAGGCGGATTTCGCGAATTCTGTTTTGTAGCTCGTCGAAGTAGGTCATGGATTGGCCGGTTTTGAAGCGGTCATCGTTGAGGACAAAGCCTTTGATGATGTAGTCGCGGAGGCGTTGTGTGGCCCAGATGCGGAATTGGGTACCGCGCTTCGAGTTCACACGATAGCCCACAGAGATAATCGCATCTAAATTGTAGTGTTTTACAGTGTAGGTTTTGCCGTCTGCCGCAGTTACCGAGAAATCCTCGGTAACTGATTCTTTGTTTAACTCTTCGGTTTGAAAGATATTTTTCAAATGTAAGCCTATATTGTCGGGCGTGCACTCAAACAGTTGAGACATATCTTTTTGTGATAGCCAAACGGTTTCGTCCTCGATGCGGACGTCGAGTTTGATGTCGCCGGTGGGGGTTTGGTAGAGGAGGATGTTTGCTTCGCTCATACGCTAATCTCCCCCAAAAACTTCTCAGCATCAGCAACACGCAGCTCCCCAGAGATGAGTTTTGGGAGGAGGGTGTCTCTGATGTTAATTAAATTTGAATTCTGATTGATGTTTGCTAATAAGTTTTTAAAATAGGTTTTGAGAATATCGTCAAACTTTTTAAGAACTCTGTCATTTGGCAATATTACTGATAGCTCGTTAAGAACTTTTGTTGTCATGCTGGGGACTGCTGACCCTACATTCATTGATGCAAAATCTAAACCTTTAAGGTGATAGAATACATATTTTGCAATATTGTGATGTTTTGGGATTGTGTAAAACATTGTGTCTACAGTCCAAAAGGCTTCATTTACATATAGAATATTACTTAGCGTCCCTTTTCTTGGGATAAGCACTGATTCTCCTGTATAAAGAGATTTTTCGGCATTTCTCATAAGGCCACCTGAACCATATACAGGAATATCGCCTTCACCTAGTTTCTTGTGATCTTTTCCATATTTAATTTCAAGTAGAGCACTTAATTTTTTTGATTCCCACCCCTCCGGAATCCACCCCATCTCCTCCGTAAACACAAACGCATCAGGAAACAACGCGGTCACCTCTTCAGGCAAGGCCAAGCGCTGATCTCCAAGCGCTTTTCTGGCGGCGGCCTTGGCTTGAAACGCCTCAGGAATCTCATTCCCCGCAGCCAGTGCCTTGTCGATAACCGGGTCAAAGTCCACAAACCAACTTTGAAACAAGGCTTGCGCCATGGCTTCTAGGGTTTGGTTGGTTTGGCGGTTGAGTTCGATTTTGTCGTCTAGGGTGCCTAGGATGTGGGCGATGGCTTTTTGTTCTATTAATTCAGGTACATTTAGATTGCAAACATATACAGCAGACCTTGTTGTTGATGGGATAGGTGACCCATCGTCAATTTCTCCTAATTTATGATGCTTTATTGAATAATAAACCCAACGCATATCGAGGTTACTTTTAAGTTTTATAAAATAGGCGGTATCTATCACATAGAATGAAGATTTTGAAAATTCAACGCCTCGGTAAGCGCCTTTTCGTCCAAGAACTACACCTGGGCCCTGCGTTAATGCTGTATCTGTCCATCCAACGGGGCCATTAGACCCGAAAACTTGGAATTTGCCAGTTCCATTTCTATAGCCTTTAAGCGACTTTCCATATTCTAAAGAAATTTCATTCCCCCAGCGACTTTTTCTCCAGCCCCCAACCCCCAAAGAAAACAACACCTTATCCCGCTCTATAGCTGAGCGAAATTCTGCGCTCACACCATGCAAATCAATGACATCCACTTTCCAGGGTAGCAGCGAGTCTTCGAACGCGGTCTCTAAGGCACTCATCACCGTCAACGACAACGGGGTGCCGTCTTTGCGCGCAATTGCCAGATCCAGATCCGAATACTCTTTGGCCAACCATGTGGCACGACTGCCGAAGACCCAAACATGGCAGCTGGTGGTAAGGTGCTCTCGGAGTATCGCTTGCACGATCTCTTTGTGGGTTTCGCTGATATCGATACTACGCGACACGCGGCGTTCCTTTACCCATGGTGTGCTTGGAGTTGTTGGAGTAAAAAGTGGGCTTCTTCATAAAATTCTGGGATTTTCTTCAGGGCTTCTTGTGCTTTGGCTTCATCATAGGTATGACTGGTCGTGCCACGCAATTTTCGATAGAGGCTCCATTTCTCCCATCCACTGCGCAAGAGCTGGCGTTCTGACCCCAAGCGAATGAGGTCTTGGAAACTCAGGGTATCTATCTCGTCTGGATTCGCAGCGGTGGCTTTTAAGTGCCGTTTCAGTAGTTTGTGGGATAGCTCGTAGGTGTACTCAAACCGCTGGATAACGGCATCTCTGACATAGGTGTCTTCTTCTTTTGCATATTCGTTGAGGGCGTCTTGCAAAGAAGCGACGGCGTTTTCAAGCGACGTTAGTATCAATTTATTTTCCATGTCCTAAAACCTCCCTAAAATCATTCAATAAAAAACGCAAATCCTCCCCCTCAAACCCGATCATCATCAGCTCTCAATAGTCGCTGTGTGGCGATTTCAATGGCTTGGTGAAGCTTGGCTTGCAACACGGTTTTGGGCGGAAGCTGGGTCAAATATTCCGCAACCCTAATATTGCTTTGGTCCAATTGCAGCAACTCAATATGTTCGTGATTTTTGCCTGCGCACAATATCAAGCCAATCGGTTGGTTTTCACCGGTTACCGTTTCGTATTTTTCCAGGTAGCGCAAATACAGTTCCATTTGGCCTTTATAGCTGGCTTCAAATTCGCCGATTTTCAAATCAATCACCACCAAACATCTCAAACGTCGGTGATAAAACAGCAGGTCGATGTAATAATCGCGATTGTCTATCGAAATACGTTTTTGTCTGCCTAAAAAGGCAAAGTCTTGTCCCAATTCGATGATGAAGCGTTCCAGCTCATGGATAATAGCGGATTCCAAATCTTTTTCAGAATAGGTGTCCGACAACCCTAAGAAATCCAGAAAGTAGGGGTCTCTAAAAACCAAGTCCGGTGATGGGGTTTGCTGCTCTCGCAGTGCTTGGATATCTTGGCGAATGGTTTCTTCAGGCTTTTTGGAAATAGCGGTACGTTCATATAACATAGATTGAATTCGCTCTTGCAGCTGTCGGGAGGACCATTTTTCCAGCTTGCAAAGTTCGATATAAAAACTTCTTTTGAGCTCATCGTCGATAGACATGATCATCTTGATATGTGTCCAAGACAATTCTCTCTGCACTGCGGAGAGAATTTTCTGATCGGGGAATGCTTCTGATAAACGCATGCAGTGTCGTAATTGTTTCTCGCTCCAGCCTTTGCCATATTCCAACGTCAGTTGCGCGGACAATGTCACGATGATTTGCTTGCCGTACTCGGCACGGTTGGCGTTTAGAATATCCTGACGGATATGATGCCCAATGGCCCAATACAAGGTGACCAGTTCCTGATTGACCACCGTTGCCACGCGGGTACGGGCGTTGGCGATGAGGGTTTGGATTTGGGTGAAGAGAGGCGTGTTGGTGTTTTGTTCTGCTATCGCCGATTTAGCCATCGACACTACCCATCCCCAGCTTGGCCAAGTTGTGTCGAATCGCCTCGTCCAAGACCTTCGCCTCATCCATCTGTTTGAAGAGTGTCGCCGTCAATTCCGCCATCTTGGTTTCAAACAAAACGCCATCATCCGCAATCTCCGCCGCGCCGACATAGCGCCCAGGGGTCAGGACATAGTCATTGGCTTTGATGTCCTCCAAGGTCGCCGATTTGCAAAGCCCGGCTGTGTCCTCATAGACGCCATCTTTGGGCTCACCGCGCCAGGCGTGATAGGTTTGGGCAATCGCTGCAATATCGTCTGTGGTCAGTTCTTTGTGTACGCGATCTGTCATCGTTCCCATATTTCGGGCATCGATGAAGAGGGTTTCCCCTTGTCGGTTGCGCGTATTGCGGCTGGCATCGCCAAAGGTTTGTCCTGTTTTGTTTTTGGTCAAAAACCACAAGCACACCGGTATCTGCGTGGTGTAGAAAAGCTGCCCTGGCAAGGCGATCATACAATCCACCAAATCGTTTTCGATCATCTTTTGTCGGATCGCGCCTTCGCCCGTGGTGTTGGTGGACATCGACCCATTGGCCAATACAAAGCCTGCGATGCCATTGACGGACAATTTGGACACCATATGCAAAATCCAGGCATAGTTGGCGTTACCCGTTGGGGGGACATCGTAGCCGGCCCATCTGGGGTCATCGGTTAGTTCGTCACTGGCGCGCCATTCTTTTTGGTTGAAGGGTGGGTTGGCCATGATGAAGTCGGCTTTCAAATCGGGGTGTTGGTCTTTGAAAAAAGAATCAGCCGCCACGTCGCCCAGGTTGCCGGAAATACCTCGGATCGCCAAATTCATTTTGGCCAGTTTGTAGGTCGCAGCGGTGTATTCTTGCCCATAAATAGAGATGTCTTTTTGGTTGCCCTCGTGGCTATCGACGAACTTAATCGATTGGACAAACATCCCGCCGGACCCACAGCAGGGGTCATAGATTTTCCCTTTGTAGGGCTCGATCATATCCGCGATGAGATTGACGATGCATTTGGGGGTATAAAACTCGCCACCCCCTTTGCCTTCTTGGGCGGCAAATTTTCCCAGGAAATATTCATACACACGGCCCACGACATCGTTTTCTTTGTCGGTGGTGGTGTCGATATTGTTCAGGGTGTCTAAGAGTGCAGCGAGCTTGCTGCTGTCCAAGCCCATTCTCGAGAAATAGTTGTCGGGTAGCGCGCCTTTCAGTGACGGGTTCTTGGTTTCTATGATGGACAATGCCGTATCGATTTTGATGGCGATATCGGCTTGTTTGGATTGCTGGATGATATAGTCCCAGCGTGCGGTTTCGGGTAGGTAAAACACGTTTTGCATGGCGTAGAATTCGACCATGTCGATGTATTGTGCTTGTCCGTCTTGGATCAAGGCTTGTTTGCGTGCTTCAAACTTATCGCTGACGAACTTCAGAAAGATCAGACTGAGCACAATATGTTTGTATTCAGACGATTCGACGGTGCCACGGAGTTTGTTGGCGGTTTCCCAGAGGGATTCTTCGAAGCCTTTTTGGCTTTTGGTAGTTTGTTTGGACATGGGCTTTAGTTTAACAAGAACGGGGGGGCTATGCATCACCGCCAATTACGCCCCAATGGGCGCCTCAATCGTAATCTTTAAAATGAGATATTTTTGTATCATAGTCGTTTCGCGATGCATTGATATCCGTCCAGTTTTTTTCTACCCATTGGCAAAAAGACTTCACCGGCTCTAATAAGCTTTTACCGCGTTCGGTGAGTCTGTATTCGACTCTGGGAGGAATTTCGGGGTATTGGTGACGTGAGACGATGCCGTCTCTTTCCAGATATCGCAACGTGGTGGTGAGCATGCGTTGAGAAATGCCGTTGACCTGTTTGCGTAGATCAGAAAACCGCAGACAGTAGATCTCGTTTTTGGCCAGCGCCATGATGACGAGCATGCTCCATTTGTCGCCGAGACGGGCGAGGAGTTCC
>CANIAP010000002.1 GCA_947465765.1 bacterium
ACCCCCCCAACCCCGCCACGACCTCCACTGCAGTAATCTGCGGCACCTCATACGAATGTCCCTTCAAAATCGCCGCCTCCACCGCCGCATATCCATCCCGCCGACACTTGGCCACCACCTGCCATTCCTGAGCAATCTCAGGCAGCCCATCCCATATATACCGGCTTTCAATGGGTCCCATAATTTGCACACAGGCGGCTAATTTCCCCCCCACCAAGGTATCCGCAATCGCCCGAGCGGCCTCAACGCTATTCACCGTCGTTGTCACCTGCCAAATTACCGGTGCACTATGCGCATTTACCCGAGCCAATTGCGATGCATAAAACACCTTGTCCTTCGGATGGCTTAACAACTCCCCAACGGTATCCTTATTCATCCAGATGGGCCGAGATTTAGACTCCACGGACCCCAAAGTGGGACTTCGGGCCAAAAACAAAAACATCGTAATTTCTTTAAGTTCGCTGTCGTCATCCCCGCCATCAATGCCGAGTTTGTGTCGGGCGTAAGTGCCCAGCTCAGCGACCAAATCCATCGCAAATACGCCCGATTCTTCCTCGATTTCCCGTCGTGCGGTGGTTTCCATCGTTTCCCCGGGATCGCAGTGGCCCTTGGGCAAAGACCAACTGTTTTTGTTCTGATGAATCACCAATACCTGATCCTGATACAGAACTATACCTCCGGCACACTGCGTTGTAATCAAGGCTTAAAACCGATCCGTGACGGCACCGTCAGAGGCCGATGTCACCGTTTTTGCATATTTAGCCAACACTCCCCGTGTATATCGGGGTGCGGGTGCCGTCCATCGACTCAACCGTTCATCAATGTCCGCCTGGGATATCCCCAATGTCACCGTTCGGGTGTCTGCATCAATGGTGATCGGATCGCCGTTCTGGATAATCGCAATCGGGCCGCCATCAAACGCTTCTGGGGTAATGTGTCCGACCACAAATCCATGGGTTCCCCCAGAAAATCGACCATCAGTAATCAACGCCACGTCCTTGCCCAGCCCTTTGCCCATTACCGCCGCCGTGGGGCTTAACATTTCACGCATTCCGGGGCCTCCCTTGGGACCTTCGTACCGGATAACCAGGACATCGTTTTTAACCACGGTTCCATCCAATATCGCCGTCAGTGCCAATTCTTCGGACTCAAATACCCGCGCAGTCCCAGTAAATTGAAGTCCTTCTTTACCTGAAATTTTTGCCACGCTGCCACCCGGTGCGATGTTGCCATAACAAATCACCAAATGGCTGGAGGTTTTAAGGGGCCGATCCAATGGATACACCACATCTTGGCCATCGGGATACGGCGCAACATCGGCTAAATTTTCAGCAATCGTTTTGCCGGTCACCGTCATACACTCACCATGGAGCAACCCAGCGTCCAAAAGCGTCTTCATCAACGGACGAATCCCCCCGATTTCCACCAATTTGGACATCGAATATTTTCCGCTGGGTTTAAGGTCGGCGAGAACCGGCGTCTTGGCCCCAATTCGAGTAAAGTCATCGATACTCAATTTCACGTCGGCAGAATGCGCAATCGCCAGAAGGTGAAGTACGGCATTGGTCGATCCACCCAAGGCAATAATCACCGTAATCGCATTTTCGAATGCCTTCGGAGTCAAGATGTCGGAGGGCCGGATGTTCTTCTCCACCAGATTGAGTACAGCAATCCCGGCACGGCGACAATCGTCCCGTTTTGCGTCCGAAATAGCGGCTTGTGCAGAACTATTCGGCAAACTTAGTCCCAATGCCTCAATGGCGGATGCCATCGTATTGGCGGTGTACATTCCCCCACAGGAACCGGGGCCGGGGATCGCGCAGGTTTCAATGGCCTTCAGCTCGGCATCGTCAATTTGATGGTTCGCATGGGCCCCAACGGCTTCAAATACCGACACCACATCAAGACTTTTTCCATCGTGATACCCCGGCATAATGGTCCCGCCGTACACAAAGACAGAGGGTCGATTGAGTCGGGCCATGGCGATCACACAACCGGGCATGTTTTTGTCACAGCCACCGATTGCCACAAATCCGTCATACCCTTGGCATCCGATCACCGTTTCGATGGAATCCGCGATCACTTCCCGAGACACCAGTGAATATTTCATTCCCTCGGTGCCCATCGAAATGCCGTCAGAAATCGTAATGGTATTAAAAATAACCCCCTTCCCACCCGCCGAATTGACCCCCATTTCGACGTCCACGGCCAAGTGATTGATATGCATATTGCAAGGGGTCACCATGCTCCACGTGGAGGCCACCCCAATTTGAGGTTTCTCAAAATCTGCATCAGAAAATCCAACAGCACGAAGCATGGCACGGGACGGGGCACGATCGGGTCCATCGACAACAGGGCCCGAAAACGATCGAGAATCACTCATTAAATAACCTCCAAAATACCGATTGACGAGGGTCTTATATTTTAAAACACAGGCTTTCTATTGTAAGACGGAAAACGCGGGTATTTCAATTTTTTCGAGGATAAAGTCTTCGCCGCATTATTTGGGGTATTGGGTTCGAGGTGTAATTAATCATTCTCGGAACAGTAATTATGATGTAGCATCTCCGCAATTGAACCCAACGAGGTGACCTTATTCTGAATCTCAAGCTAAAAATTGGAATCATGGTGATGCTCATCGGAATGAGCCTGCCCGGGACCCTTTTGCGTACCGATGCAACCACCTCATATATGGGGAGCGACCTATCTATTTCAGATGGATTGCTGGTGTATACCCCTCAAGCGTCCCGGGACGGTGACGGGTACGTCGGTATCGGATTGTCCAACGTTAACGCGTATCTTTTGTCAGCAACCCCCAACTTGGGAATTGCGGGAACCGTACGAATTAAAGGGGCGGTATCCAATATAGAGAATGTTATTGTGACCTCATCGTCGACAACGGTACCAGTCGATTGGCGCAACGGTAACAATCAACGAGTCAAGTTCACGGCGTTTGTCACCCCGAAATTTACCTTTGTGCCCCCGAATGGAACAGCCAGTTTGACACTCCAAATCAACTACCCAAATGGGTCATCTTTTTCTTCAACTCCTGGGTTCAGTTGGGACGATAAAGTGAAGTGGCCCGGGAATGCATCGCCCACTTATTCAACGACAGCTCTTTCGAGTGGGCCTCATTTTGATATCTTTTATTTCTTCTATGAAGCGGGGCGTGGTGTGTATTACGGCGTGAAGGGAGTCGCCACCAGATGAACATTATTAAATATTGGTTGGTGGGGATAGTTCTGTTTTGTGGTGTGGGAGTGGAATGTGCGACATCGTTGTCCTTGATGGATCCAAACACGGTGGCGATCGAAAGAACAGGATTGGTAATCACCCGCAATCGGATCGGGATCGGAACATCGCTACCCCGAGATGCGGTAGAGACCTATGGCTCCGTCTTTATGGCCAATACATTGACCTTTGATAAGGTGGATAGGCCACCGTATAACGTCGATTGGTCATTGGGAAATTGCCAACGCATGGTGGTTACTATGGATGGGCCTGCTGCGATTAATTTGGGCACTCCACCCTCAGCGGATGCCCACCTTATTCTGTCGGTAGACTATAATACGGATTTCCCGGGCCAGACGTCGTTCTCAGCGCCGAGTGGATATGCATTGGTGTGGAATTTGGGCGTTGATACATACACACCGGTTAGTCACAATATTGATGTCCTTCATTTTTATTATCAGCGCAAATCTGGCAACGATCAGGTGAGTACCTACAATGGCGTTGCGACCTGGGCGTATCGGATACCCAAATGAACTCATTGCGCCGATATAGTTGGGTAGTGGTGATGTTGGCAGTATGTCTGGGCCAACCGGTCATGGCGTTGACGACCATGTCGAATAGTTCGTTGGGCGTGGATAGTACCAGCGTTACAGTTAAGGGTGGAAAAATGGGAGTGGGGACGCCGACCCCCCAATATACATTGGAGGTACGTGGAAATTTTACCGTGAACCCAAATAAAACAACGTTCCGTGGGAATATGTTCTCCACGATGAACGTTGTCGTTGGAAGTGGGGTGGATTGGAGTGTGGCACCGTATCAGCAAGTGACTGTGGGTAACGGCGGACTATCGGTCACATTTGTCGATCCAGCGGGGCCATGTAGCCTGATCTTATTAATTAAACACACCGGGACCGGTAGCGTTTCATTTCCGAGTGTCCTTTGGCCTGGGGCAATCACCCCCGCGTTCTCGACCGCTGCCTCCAACTACGACCTTTTAACCCTTTATTATGACGGCAACAAATACTACGGGGAAGTCAATCGTGGATATCAATAAACGTCGTTTAACGGGCGGCTCGTATTTTAAAACACAGGCTTTCTATTGTAAGATATGAAACTCTATTATTTTAATTTTTTCAGGAGGATGGATATGTCGCGGAAACAGCTATCCGCAGCGGTCATGGTAATGATCGTCGGCGCAGCACTAGTGGGATGTAATTTTGGGGGTAAAGATACCGCAGCAACGATCGGAAATAGCAAGATTTCCGTCGAGGATCTAACCGCACGATTGGCGGCATTTCCTCCGCAATATCAACAAGCGTTGCAACAAAAAGAAAACCGACTCAAGGTCTTGGATCAAATGATCGACGAAGAGGTGGTTCTTGAAGCGGCACGTCGCCAAGGGTTCGATAAAAACAAAGAACTCGAAAAGCAAATCAAGGCCAGTGAACGCCAAATGGTGTTAAATTTCTTTGTCCAAGAAAAAATCGACAAAGCCATCACGGTGACCGACGACGACCTTCGTAACTATTACAATGCCAATTCAGCTCAATTTAAAGAAGCAGAATTACGCCAACTGAGCCATATTTTGGTGAAGACTCCGGCGGAAGCCCAAGCGATTCTGCAGGAGCTTAAAGCAGGTAAAGATTTTGCCACATTGGCAAAAGCAAAATCCCAAGACGCAACTGCCCAAAATGGCGGACAATTGGGATGGGTACAACGCGGACAATTGGTGCCAGCATTTGAACAAGCCGGGTTTGGTATTAGCAAAAAAGGCGGCCTGTCCGATGTCGTTCAAACCCAATTTGGGTACCACGTTATTCGCCTAGAAGATGCCCGGATGCGCCCTCGGTATGACTTTGAGCAAGTAAAAGAACAGATCCGTCAGATGGTTACCACTGAAAAGAAAAAGACCATGACTGCTGATTTGTTGGTCACATTGAAAAAAGACATCAAGGTGTCGCGAAAAGACGAAAACGTAAAATAAATTGTCCTCGATGACGTCTCGGTCGAGCAATCAAGAAAAAGGTGCCTCCCAGGCACCTTTTTCTATTTCATCCCACGCTAAACTCAACCTATCTCTGTTGATCTACGCGCCACGACCGGACGGCTATCACCCTATTTGCTCGGTGTTCCAAGAGATTTCTCTCCACGATACACTTGAAATCGAACTGCGAAAAAAAGGTGAGTTTTCCGTATCAATTCCTGGCTCCCCAATTAATGGCCAACCCAATATTTTGGATAAAGTCTTCGGCGCATTTAACGGCACCTTGACCCACGGCTATCACGTGACCATCGATAAACAAATCCCGATCGGCGGGGGCTTAGGGGGCGGTAGCACCAACGCCGCCGCCTTTTTAAAGTGGCTGGTTCACTTTGAACAACGAGACCTCTCCGACCGGCAACTGATCAAAATGGCGGTGTTGTTAGGTGCGGATGTCCCCTTTTTTTTAACGGGGGGCACCGCGCTGGTGCGTGGAATCGGCGAAAAAGTTCGCTCGCTCCCAACCCCTCGTAAACAATGGTTTGTGTTGATCAATCCGAATCAACACGCGGGAACTGGAGACGTGTTTCGGGCGTATGACAACCAAATGGCCCCGCTTAAGCGTCCCGGCCCCACTCCCCGACGGATTTTAAAAGGAGACATTGGGGAAAATGGGTTTAAACAGGTGGTCTGGAAGTTGATCCCGAAATTGGCGGAGTTAGAGTCTCTGATCGGCACTGAATTAGGCCTTCCGTTATATTTGTCTGGGTCGGGGGCCACGGTGTTTATCCCGTTTGATTCTGAATCGGAGGCGAATCGAGTCACGGAATGGGTTCAGTCGCGGTATCCCGGTTATTGGGTCCACGTCACGCAATCGTGTTTCTCTAAATTTCTGGTTTGACCGTGTTCTCCGATGCGTTGCGAACGCTCACCTCACTCTAAAAATTAAATACAAGTGGATGAATATTCTTTTACGATTCCCCGAACAATAAGTATGATATGGCTTGCTCCCAATTGACCCTAACGAGGTAATCTTATAGTGAAACTCAAACGCTGGATTGGAATAATGAGTATCGCCTTTGGGTGTGTTGTGGGTGTCATGGACCTAACGGTCGATGGCTCCGTCTCGTATGTGGGGGATGAAATGTCCATCTCGGATGGGCTGATGGTGTACCGAAAAGTAAATGGTCGTCCCGGTGCGGGATTTGTGGGGATTGGGATGACCGATCCACAGCAATATTTATTGCCTTCGACGCCCAATTTGGGAATTGCCGGGTCGATGCGTATCCATGGGTCGTTTTCTTCGGGTGAAGTGTTCGGTACTACGAGCGCGATTGATTGGCGTAAAGGGAATAATCAACAAATCCAAATCGGTGCGGATGTCACGACATTTGCCTTTACTGCACCCCAAGGGACGGCAGTGTTGACTTTGAAAATCAGGTACAACGACGGGAGTACTTTCGGAGACTTTACCTGGGGTGCATCGCCTGCGACGGTAATTTGGCCGCTGGGAGAAAAGCCGATCATGTCAGGCAGTCTCACAGGTACCGATCGTAGTGATACCGTTTTTTTCTTTTACGATGCGAATCGTCGGGTGTATTACGGCGTAAGGAGCTATGGGAATAAATGACCCAAATTAAATGGATTTTGGTCGGCCTTATGGTGTTTTTTAGCTGTTCCGTAGGGTATGCGGTGCCCAGTTTCATGGATTCTGGGGGGATCCTAATGGAGGAAACCGGTCTTGTGGTTACTCAGAATCGGATTGGGGTAGGGTGGGCGAAACCAACCGCGTCAATCGATGTGAGAGGGTCTGTTTTTTTAAAACAAACGGTTACCTTTGATAAGGTGGATAGGGCCCCGTATACGGTCGATTGGTCAAAAGGTAATTGTCAGCGGATGGTCATAACCCAGGATGGTGCGGCGGGTATATCGATGGGGACGGCTCCCTCCGCCAGTGCGCATCTCATCTTGTCGATCGACTACAACACCGACACCCCTGGGAAAACGACGTTTTCGAGTTCGAATCCCACGGATCAGTTTGTCTGGAGCTGCGATGTGTCTGAAAATACGCCGATTAGTCATAATATCGATGTGGTGCATTTTTTCTACGAAAAAGGCTCCCTGGTGTCGACGTATAATGGCTTTGCTACCTTTTGGTATCGGATACCCAAATGAAAAAGTTAAATCGGTATTTTAACTTTTTGATTGTGTGTGTTGGTGTCTGTATCGGAATGGTCCATTCCGTGCTGGGGGTTACCACCATGAGTAATGCCGCCCTTGGAGTTAATAACTCCAGTGTGATCGTTACCGGAGGAAAGATCGGGGTGGGGACTCCAACGCCCCAGTATACATTGGATGTCCGAGGAAATTTCTTGGTGACGGTCAACGCTTCCGGGTTTGGAAATGTGTACTCGACGATGAACTACGTGGTGGGGAGTACCGTCGACTGGAGTGTGTCGCCATATCAGGAAGTCACGGTCGGTAACGGGGGGCTTTCGGTAACATTTGTTGACCCGGCGGGCCCTTGCGGCTTGCTGTTGGTGATCAAGAGAACGGGGACCGGCGTCGCCGCATTTCCAAGTGTACTTTGGCAAAATGCAACACCCCTCTCCATGAGCCATTCTGAGACGGCGGGGGGCACCATAGCTGCCCCCGTCTACGACCTTCTGGGGCTCTATTATGACGGTAATAAATACTACGGTGAAGTGAATCTTGAGTTTAAACCATAATAAAAGGTTCAAATGGATTCTTGTCGGTGTGGGCTTGTCGCTATCGATAAGTACCCCCGTATTTGCGGAAAGAACCCTGACTATCAGCAATCCTGTCCGCAGCGTATCCCTGTTAGGGGGGACATCGATACTCGTAGAGCCTGGCCTCATTTTGATTGGCGAGACTATTCAAACAATAAGGTGCAAACTCGGGGGATTTAAGAGCGGAGATCGTCTTGCGGTGACACCAATCTATAGTGCCACCCCTGGCTCCGATAGCTCTTTGTTCTCTCAAGCGTATGATTCCACCTCTGGAATTTTAACCATTACGGACCCGAATCCGATCTCGGCGAGAGGTGTTTCCGGGGGCGCGTGGCAAACGCTCCTTCGAACTCTCTCATTTTACCCGGCGACGGTGAAGATGTCTCAAAATACCCGTCGTACCGTTGAATATGAGGTCCTTGAACAAAATAAATATTATTTACATCCGGATGGTACCTATCATTTTTACAGTTATATTACGATGTCGCCTGCGAATACCTGGGCCGTCGCTAATGCAAATGCGTCATCCCAAAAATGGTATGGAAAGTCCGGATACTTAGCGACGGTGACTTCGGGCTCAGGGACTAACGTGGCGTACGAAAATGGATTCATACTTAGCCAAGTCTCAGCGGGCCTTTCGGGCTGGCTGGGGGGGGCTGATAACGGGGTCGCTGGCAATGACACCTGGAGTTGGAATACTGGGCCGGAAACTGGGTCTCAATTTTCAACTGGTGCGGTAGCGCTCAGCGGAAAATATGCGAACTTTGCCAGCGGAGAGCCCAATCATGATGCTACGTCTCCGCAATCTAATTACCTCCAAATGTATAGTTCGGGGTCCACTGCAGGGCAGTGGAATGACCTTAGCAATACTGCGACTCTTCCTGGCTATTTCATCGAGTGGGGCGGATTGCCGGAGCCTGCGGCTACCGTTACCATCAAGATTCAAAACCACAATGCGATTAAACATGCGGCTGGGTTTTAGTGGGATTTAGACTTGTTTTATTTGCGTTGTTATTTGCAAGTACCCCCGTCTTTGCGGCGCGGACCCTGACTATCAGTAATTCTGTCCGCGGTGTCTCAATGTATGGGCCATCAGTCGAGGTGGACCCCCGTATTAGTTTAGATAGCGGAGGAGGGACTATTTAAATCATTCGATGCAAACTCAGTCGCTTTGAAGTAGGAGATCGTCTTGCGGTGACACCAATCTATAGTGCCACCCCTGGCTCCGATAGCTCTTCTTTCTCTCAAGCGTATGTTTCCACCTCTGGAATTTTAACCATTACGGACCCGAGTCCTTCCTCGCCGAGAGGTAGTTCTGGGGGCGCGTGGGAAATGCTCCTTCGAACCCTCCGATTTACCCCGGGGCCGGTTAGCCCTTCTCACAATAACGATCGTACCGTTGAATATGAGGTCCTTGAACTAGGTAAGTGGTTTAAAATCGGCGAAACCTATCATTTTTACGATTTCATTTCGTCGCCGGGGATAATTTGGACGGCTGCAAAAGCGGCCGCCAGTTCTCAGAAGTGGTACGGAAAGACGGGATATTTGGGGACGATAACATCGTCAGAAGAATTTACTCATATGTCGAACCAAGCCCCCGGGAATAGTGGATGGTTGGCGGGACCTATTCGGCAAGCGCGGCCACCGATACGTTGTCAGAAGGCTATTGGAAATGGGATGCGGGGCCTGAACAGGGTCAGTTGTTTTGGATTGGAAATGATCATAGTGCAGGTAGTCATTCAAACAAAACTGGAAACACCGTTGGACCATTATAGTAACTGGCCCAGTACCCAGCCGGATAATGCGGGTGAGGAAGATGCCCTGCAAATTACGACTGCCGGTACTTTTAATGACCTCCCTGTAGGGTATACAGGAGTGGCGGGTTATTTTGTGGAGTGGGGTGGAATGCCGGAGCCTGCGGCTACCGTTACCATCAAGATTCAAAACCACAATGCGATTAAACATGCGGCTGGGTTTTAGTGGGATTTAGACTTGTTTTTCGCTCACTCCGTTGACGATCCAATTCGAATTTTGATACTATCCACCCAGCTTGCTTCCTCGATATTGAGTGGGTCATCCCACTTTTTTTGGTTTATAGGCCGTGAAGAATACGGCCCAATAAGGCCAATGGTTCGTCAATTCTCGCATCGAGGCTACGAGGATGTGAAAGGATAGTTATGATCGTTATAGATAATTTTAACCAAGTGGCAGCGCAAATTGAAAATGAGCGCGGGATCACTAAAGAGACCCTGGTTAGCGCAATAGAACAGGCGTTGGTTTCCGCATGTCGGAGAAAGTTCCATGATGACGCGATTCTCGAAGGGAAGTTGAACTCGGAAACGGGCGAAGCGCGTATTTTTCAGTTGTGGAATGTCGTCGAAGAAGTCGACAATGAATACGCTGAAATGGATCATGAAGAAGCCCAAAAGTTTCGTCCGTCGATTGAAATCGGGGATGTGCTTAAGAATGAAGTGACTCCGAGTGATTTTGGACGTATCGCGGCACAAACGGCGAAACAGGTCATCATCCAACGGATTCGTGAAGCTGAAAAAAATATCATTTACACGGAATTTAAGGATAAAGTCGGTCAGATTTTGGTGGGTACCGTTCAACGGGTCGAAAATCAAAATTATTTGATCAATTTGGGTAAAGCCGAGGCGATTCTTAATTTTAGGGATCAAATTCCGGGCGAACGCTTTATGGCCAAAGAAAAAATCCGGGTATTTATTTCTGGGGTTGATAAAAATAGTCGTGGAACATTCATTAATATTTCTCGGGCCCATCCGGGACTATTGCGGCGGCTGTTTGAACTGGAAATTCCTGAAATTCTAGACGGTATTATTGAAGTGGTTAGTGTGTCTCGGGAGCCAGGTAAGCGGGCCAAGGTGGCAGTAAAGTCCAATAGTCCCTCAATCGGCGCGGTGGGAACCTGTGTAGGGCACTTGGGCGCACGGATTCAATCCATTATTAAAGAGTTGGGCGTCGAGAAAATCGATGTGCTCGAATGGGACGAAAATCCCAAATCGTATATCGCCAATGCGCTGAAGCCCGCCAAGGTGTCCCAAGTCATTATTACGGATACGATTGAAAAGACCGCGGTGGTCGTTGTTCCCAATGATCAGTTGTCGCTGGCCATCGGAAAGGGCGGGATCAATGTTCGCCTGACGGTGAAGTTGACGGGTTGGAAGATGGATATTTTGAACGAGGAAGAATACGCAAAAAAAAGCGATAGTATTCGCGAAGTAAACCATATATCGCTCGTCGATAAAATAAAGAGTTCTAAAGAAAAAGTGGTTCCTGTCGACGAAGAAAGTCAAGCCGCTGCGATTGCTCAAGCAATGGTTGGATCTGATTTGGATGCCCCAGATCATCTACTTCGGGCGTCAGAGTTGGCCAAAATCTTGAAAATAAAGACCAAGGAATTGATTGATCGCGCGCAAGAGATGGGAATTGAGATTTCCAATGCGCGGAGTGTATTGTCGCCGGAACAAATCGAATTTTTAAAAGAAAAGATATAAATTGAAACTGATTGAACTTGCTAGATCGTTAGGAAAATCTCATAAAGAGGTTGCAAAGCTTTTGGGGGACTTGAATGTTCGGATTAAATCACCGAATCAGCGTTTGGAAGCCGGGTTAGTCGACCAAATTCGTGCCCTTTACAAGGGGGAGTCTTCGGATAGTGAAGACGGGTTGGCGCCTCCTAAAATTGTTAAAGTGGCCCAAGAACGGATCCTGATTAAAGACCTTGCCGCATTGACTCAAGTTGACTTAGGTAAATTAATGAAGGCCGTGTTGGAACGCGGGATGCTTCTTAATTTGAACTCAGAAGTCGATATTAATTTGGCGGTAGAATTGGTCGCTAAACTCAATGTGGTATTGGAAGTTGAAGGGGGCAAGAAATCGGCTCCGATGAATATTCGGGCATCCCTTGATCTCATCGAAGAAGCCGAGTTGGGTCGGGCACCGGATTCACTGACGGAACGTCCTCCTGTTGTGACGATCATGGGACACGTTGATCACGGAAAAACGTTATTGCTGGATACCATTCGAAAATCGAACATCATTTCTGGCGAAGCGGGCGGGATTACCCAGCATATTGGGGCGTACCAGGTGGTTGCCAAAGGGAAGAAAATTACCTTTTTGGATACCCCCGGCCACGCGGCCTTTACCTCACTCCGAGCTCGGGGATCTCAAATTACGGACGTCACCATTTTGGTGGTTGCTGCGGATGAGGGGATTAAACCTCAAACGGTGGAAGCGATTCATCACGCGAAAGCGGCGGGCGTTCCTATTATTGTGGCCATTAATAAAATTGATAAACCCGAAGCGGATCTAGAACGCGTCAAACAACAGCTCGTAGAGCATGATTTGGTGCCTGAAGAATGGGGCGGAAAAACCATTATGGTTCCAATCTCTGCCAAGGCAAATCTCGGAATTTCCGAGTTGCTGGATATGATTCTTTTGGTGGCGGATATGGCGGAACTTCGTGCGGATTCAACCTGTATGGCAAAAGGGGTGGTCATTGAATCTCGACTATCTCGTAAAAAGGGACCGATTGCCACCGTGTTGGTCAAATCAGGAACCCTCAAAGTGGGCGACTTTTTTGTCATTGGTAGCACGATGGGGAAAGTCCGGGCCTTGTTAAACGACCTGGGCGAAAAAATAGTCGGCGGACTGCCCGGTGCCCCTGTTGAAGTGTTGGGGATCGAAGAAGTTCCTGCGCCTGGGAGTATTTTGGAAGTGATGGCCACCGAGCGCGAATGCCGTGACGAGATGGAACGACGGGCGTTGTCGTCAAGTGCGCAAGGCGCATTTAAAGCAATTACCCTCGAGGCGGTGTCCGAACAGGTTGAAAAGGGCGAAGTCCAACGGTTGAATTTAATTATTAAAGCAGACGTCAATGGCTCGTTAGAGGCGATTATTACATCGGTACAACAAGTCCATTCGCCAGAGGTTACCGTTAGTATCATTCACGCCGCGACGGGGCCAATCAATGAGACTGACATTTTGTTGGCGAAAGCATCTTCTGCGATCATCATTGGGTTTGGGATCACGATTAACGCCGAGGCTCAGTCAATCGCTGAAGCTGAAGGCGTCGAAATTAAAATTTACAGTATTATCTATCAGATATTGGATGACTTAAATCGGGCGGTTCAAGGGCTATTGAAGCCTATTTTTGAAGAAGTTGAGCAAGGTAGGGCGGAAGTTCGCCAATTGTTCTCATTCTCCAAGGTGGGTACGATTGCGGGATGCCATGTTCAATCTGGAAAAATATTTAAAACCAGTTCTGCTCGGGTATTCCGGGATAAAAAGATGGTTTTTGAAGGTAAGTTGGGGTCGTTAAAACGGTTCCAAGAAGATGTCAAAGAGGTGGCATCTGGATTTGAATGCGGGATTGTTTTGGATGGGTTTAGTGTCGTGCAAAACGATATTATTTACTGCTATACCATTCAAGAGAAGAAACGCTAGGGCAATCGACTTATGCCACTGCGTTTAGACCGCTACGGGTCCATTCTACGGAAAGAAATATCCGACATTATTTTTAAGCGGATGCAAGATCAAGATTTAGGTCTTGTTAGCGTGACTGCGATTGATATATCTAAAGACGTATCTAAGGCATTGGTCCATGTGAGCGTACTGGCATCTGAAAAAAAACGACATGACGTCGTTAAGAAGCTCAATGCGGCATCAAAGTTTGTTAAGGGCGAAATCGGGCGGGTGATTCGTAATGTTACCATTCCCGACTTCACGTTTGTGTTGGATAACTCGCTTGAACGCGGTGTCCAGATGTCCCAACGGATTGATGAGATTATCCGACAAGACTCTCAAGGCAGTTGAGGCCCTACCACCGGTAATTGCCGGTACTCGTCGCGCGCTCGTCACGGTTCACCGGGATCCGGATACCGATGCGGTGGGGTCGGCGTTGGCGTGGGCATCGTTTTTGTCGCAATCTGGTATTGACGTCACGATCTGGGCAGCGGACCCGTTAGAACCCTATTTGAAGTGGCTGCCGGGCGTCGATCGCGTGCAGACCGACTTTGATGAGTCGGTGGACTATGACTCAATTTGGTTTTTGGATTGTGCATCTATGGAACGGGTTCGGCACTATGAGCGTCTACTTCCGTGGGTGGGCAAACGTCCCATTATTAATATCGATCATCATGCGGACAATTCGCTGTTTGGGGACCATATCCTGGTTGAGACTATTTCGTCAGTCGGCGAGTTCTTGGTTGCGATTGCGGAACGATTGAAATTTCAAATTACCCCAGAAGTAGCCACCTGTCTGTACGCGGCAATTAGTTTTGATACCGGACGGTTTTTATATAGCAACACCACTGCGCAGACCTTTGAAGCGGCGGCTGCGTTGGTCTGGACGGGGATCGATCCTGGGGATCTGGGGCGACGAATGTTCGAGTCGGTCCCCGCGTCGGGGTTTGAGGTGCTAAATATTGCGCTTTCTCGGTTGGTGATTGAACCGGAACGTCGGTTAGCGTACACGAGTTTGCCGAAGGGAACCGGGCCGGACACCATTAAGGTGGTCGATTTTGTCAGGCAACTGGAGGGCGCGGATGTCGTTGTTGTATTTCGAGAACAGGATGATGGCATTATTCGAGTTAATTTAAGATCTAAAGGCGATGGGGTGGTGAATACCGTTGCACATCATTTTGGGGGGGGTGGGCATGCAAAGGCAGCGGGGATTACGTTGTCTGGACCGTTGGATACGGCGATGGCGGCGGTTTTAACCCGCTTGCGGGAGACGCTGGATGCCCGATGAAATGGCGGCCTTGATTGCAGCGTCGGGGCAAGGCTGGTTGTCGGTGGATAAGCCGGTGGGGTGGTCTTCTTTTCAGGTGGTGGCCCGGGTTCGGAAGCAAACGGGGGTCAAAAAGGTCGGGCACGCGGGGACATTGGATCCGTTTGCGTCGGGGGTGCTGGTGGTCGCGGTGGGGAAAGAATTTACCCGTAAAATTGAGTCCGTTCAGGCGCAGGCCAAAGGGTATTTGGTCCGAATGGTATTGGGGATAGAAACGGATACATTGGATCCTGAGGGTCGCATTGTGTCGGTGGACGAGGGGGTTTTAACCCGGCGTAGGGTGACTCGGTTTTTCGAGGATCCCCAATTCCAACACGAGATATTGGCGCAATGGATCGGCGAAATTTCTCAAATCCCACCTCGATTCTCGGCAAAGAAGATTAACGGGGTCCCGATGTATGCCATGGCCCGGAAAAATCAAGAGTTTGAGATTCGTCCTACCCACGTCAGAATCGATTCAATTGAAGTGGTGGGTACGCGGATGACGAAATTCCCCACGATCGATTTGCGGATTCGGTGTGGCAAGGGGACTTATATCAGAAGTCTCGTTCGGGATGTCGCTGTGGCCCTAGGGACGGTCGGGTATGCCCAGCTATTGGTGCGGGAATTTATTGGAGACTATCAGTTGGCGGATGCCATTTCGGTGGAGGCCATTCCTTGCGGATTTTAGGGAAAATTCCGGAGGGGGGTGCGATTGGTCTAGGGGTGTTTGACGGGGTTCATGTAGGGCACCAAACCATTGTGGATCAAACAGACGGTATTTTGACCTTGTTTCCTCATCCCGATCGCATTCTCCGGAAAAACGCCGAGTTGCCGTATCTGTGTTCGTTGGTGGAGCTAGCGGCGTTGGTTCCTAATGTGTTGGTTCTCCGGTTTTCGTCGGCGACGGCATTGCTGTCCCCCGAGGCGTTTTTGGCAATGATTTTTAATACCCTTCGACCAGGACGTGTGGTGGTTGGAAGTGATTTTCGGTTCGGCCATCGTCACGCGGGAACGGTGGCGATGCTACAAGCGTGGGGCCGGTCGCGTGGGGTAGCTGTGACCGTGGTTCCTTTGGCATCGATGGCGGGAACTCCCATTAAGAGTTCCCGCATTCGGGACTTAATTCAGTCGGGGCATCTCGCGGAAGCCTGCGGGTTGTTGGGGCATTCCTATCCCCTGTTTGGTCGGGTGATACGGGGGAAAGGGCAAGGCCGAACCCTCGGGTTTCCGACGGCGAATCTCCGGGTATTTAGGAATAAATGTCTTCCGGGATTTGGCGTCTACGCGGCAGAGGTGGAATTGGAAACGGGGAGGCGTCCCGCTATTTTGTATATCGGAAACCGTCCGACCTTGGGATATGGGGATAGTATTGAGGTGCATATTCCCGGTATTGATGTTCAATTGCTCGGCCGACGGGTCAAGGTGTGGATCTCACGGAAAATCCGGGGGGAACATAAGTTTGCCTCAACGGATGCCTTGATTTCGCAAATTCATAAAGATATTCAATCACTTGACGGGCGGTAGCCTGGGGAGGGGGGTTCTTTGTGTTTTGGCGCCTTACCCCCACCAGATCAGTACGACTATTTTATTTTAGGTCGGGTCCGTCATTCTTGATGGCAGATGTCGGGACGACCGATTCCGGTAGGATCTCGTTTAATGTCTGTTTACCTAAGTCGACCAGTACGAACTGAATAGGGTCTGACGAATCTGTTTCTCCGTTGTGATTAACGTCGACGCTGACCTTGTACAACACTTCGCCGCTCCATACGTTCCCGGTTGAACTACTGCCTTCCGGAAGTATTGAGACATAACTAATAAAGTTAAATATCGGCTTGCTGATCTTGTGAATGTTGCCTGTAAGGAGGTTGCACCAGAATAATTGATGGATATCCTGAGGATCAACGCCACCATTGCTATTGGTATCTTCGGTGGCCATCGTGAGGAGCATAATCGGTTCGCCACGATATTGGATGACGGCAAGGTCATCGATGGATACGGCCCGATTAAATAGTACCTTTTGCGTGCCTGTGGCCCTGCGATAAAGGGCGATATTAATCATTTGTTTGTTAGCGTAAAGAGGGATGACGTACGTGCCTGAACGCACATCAACGAGCTTGGGTTGGCCGGGCGTATAGGTGTGTGGCGATATTTTTTCAGGCGGTGGAGTGGGGATTGTCTTAAGTTTAGGGGTTGAATTCCATTTCCAAATCCCAAATCCAATCAATAAAATTATAAATAAACCGGCCAGTCGGATCGGCCATCGGTTAGCGCGTCGTTTATGGATATCGGAACGTCTGATTTGCATAGACGCGCAGTATATTACTTAGTACGGGTACTGGCCACTCACCTACATAAAAAGAATCCAATCGGTATCAGCGGACGACAATGTAATGGTATTAATTTGTTTAGCGTTGCCTACGGTCATAATCAGTCACCTCAGGGAAAATTTTAGAATTACTTGGGATAGCCAATATATCGACAGGGGGCGGTGATTCAAAACATCGATTTTTTATGATGGGGATAGTTTGGTATGATGCCGACGTGGTATTTCCCCCCTCAACCGTTATTTTTGTTGGCGCTGGACCGGGGGACCCCGGGTTAATGACTCTCGCGGGTGTTGATGCGCTGCGGGCGGCCTCGGTTGTGTTTTATGACTACCTCATCCCTCCGTCTATTTTGGAGTTTGCCGGCGCCGCTGAACTTGTTTTGGTCGGGAAGAGTCGGGGGCATCATAGTAAACGCCAGGATGATATCAATGCATTGTTGGTGTCGTATGCCAAAGATGGCCATCGGGTGGTTCGACTAAAAGGTGGGGACCCATCGGTATTTGGCCGTTTGGGTGAGGAAATGGACTATCTAAAAAATAATAATGTTTTGTATCGGGTGATCCCCGGTGTGTCTTCGGCCACGGCTGCGCCGATTTATTCAGGGATTCCACTCACGTTTCGTGAGGTGGCGCGGTCGGTTGCATTTGTAACAGCGGCGACATTTTCCAACGTCGATGAGCTCGGGGATCTTCACATTCCGACGGCAGATACGGTTGTTTTTTTAATGCCCTTGGCGCATTTGGAGGCATTGACGCTTCTTGTGGCGGGGACCGGTGGATTTTCTGACGATACTCCGGCTGCGGTCGTTAGCTCCGGGACAACACGGGCCCATCGGCATGTCGTCGGTACATTAAGGTCGATTGCGGCTTTGGCGCGAGAACATCGGATGGAATCCCCATCGTTGTTGGTTGTCGGAGAAGTCTGCCGATTTGCCGAGCACCTTCAATGGTTTGAGCCTGAATCTAACGCTCAGGATCCGTTTATATGTCGATAGGCAATCGAGGAAAGATCGGTCTGTTTTTGTCGGTACTTGTCGTGAAGCTGGGGCTGGCAGGGGTATTTTCGTCGGCCTATTTGGATCAGTTATTTATTCCGTTCGTATCTCGGTTTTTGTCTGACGGGGGGAACCCGTGGACCGCGGTTGGAGTGACGTCGTCGTCGTTTCCGTATCCTCCGTTAATGTTGATGCTATTGGTTCCCGGGTTGGCGCTTTCTAAATGGATTGGGATGGTGTGGGTTCCGTCGTTTTTTGTTCAACATCTTTTATTTAAACTGCCGACAATTGCAGCAGATTTGACGATTGCGTTTTTATTGCGCCGTTGGTTTCCCAAAAAGGCGATAGAAATTCTTTTGTTTTATTGGGCATCGCCGATCATTCTTTATGCCGCATATATGCACGGTCAATTGGACTTGATTCCGACGGCATTGGCGGTATTGGGGACCCATTGGGTCTTGGTTCGGAAGCCGACCTGGGGCGGCGTTGCGATGGGTCTGGCGATGGCGACCAAACTCCATGTGGTGGTGGCGGTTCCGTTGCTGTTTGTCTATGTCGTCAAACGATATGGGAATCGGGCGGCACTGTTGTTTTTGTTGCCGATTCCATGGGTTGTTGGGGCGTTGGTGGGGCCGTACTGGTCGCCTGAGTTTGTGGCGAATGTGCTTCAGAACCCCAAACAAATGAGCGTTATGAACGCGGTCCTGGATGTCGGGGCGCTTCGGATTTATTTGCCGCTGTTGGTGAGCGGGTTGTTGGTGATTCGATTTGCCACGTTTCGAACCCTTAATCGGGATATATTGATCGCGTTTTTGGCGATTTTGTTCACGTTGTTTGTTGGGATGGTGCCGCCATCGCCGGGTTGGTATATCTGGCCACTGCCGTTTTTGAGTATATTTTTTATTAAGTTTCATGGCCGGAGTCGGATGTATCCCTATCTGTATATTGGACTTGTTCTCGCGTATTTGGTGTTTTTTATTGGGTTTTATGTGCCGGATTACCCGGATTTGTCGATACTGGGGCATGCGATTCTGGTAAAGATAGACCACCCGGTACTTCGAAATTTGATGTTTACGACCCTTGAATTGATGGGGGTTGTCACGATTTATATGCTGTATAAGGTGGGGATCCGGAGTAACCAACTCTATATTCGGGATACCGCTACGGTGATTGGAATCGGTGGGGATAGTGGCGCGGGAAAGTCTACTTTAAAAACGACGGTGAGTCGGTTGCTGGGACAAGATGCATTGGAAATCGAGGGGGACGGCGACCATCGATGGGAACGAAAGGATACGAATTGGCAGTCAGTGACCCACTTAGATCCCAGGGCTAATTTTTTGCATCGGCAGGCTAATCATCTGATCGAACTTAAGAATTGGCGTCCAATTTTTCGGATTGACTATAATCACGATACGGGGAAATTTGATCCTCCGACCCAAATTAAACCCCGGCGTTATATCATTTTTAGTGGGCTCCATCCATTTTATTTGCCGGTGGCCCGCCGCCTGACCGATATCAAAATATTTATCGATACGGATGATGGGTTGCGGCGGTATTGGAAAGTTCAGAGGGATAGCCTATCCCGTAGCCAGACGCCTGATAAGGTAATGCATGACATCCAAAAGCGGGCCGGTGATGCCTCTCGATTTATACAGCCCCAGCGGAATTTTGCGGATTTGGTCATTCGCTTTTTCCCGACGGTCTCGATAATCGATCCCCTGACGGAGGGTACTCCTGAGATTCAATTGGGAATGTCGGTGAATGCGAGTATCGCGTTGGATGCGATTTTAGAGTTATGGGAGAGTTCTGGGGTTCCGTTTTCATGGAACTATGACGAGGATCTTCGGTTGCAGACGGTGGTCTTTTCGAGATCATTAGACGCCTCCGTATTAGACCGCAGTCTGGCTGTTGCGATTGATAATTTGGAAGATCTGATTGAGGTGCCCGTGGTATGGGAGTCGGGATTTTCGGGGGTGATTCAATTTTTTGTCTTGGTGGTGTTGGCGGAGGCATTGAAAGGGTCGGGCGATGACCGGAGTTAGTGCGTTTTCTAGGCTCTGTCGGTTGGCAGGGTCTCGGTTGGATTGGATTCAGGCGGGGGGTGGGAACGCCTCGATCAAGAGGGACTCGGTTCGAATGACGATTAAAGCATCAGGCGTTGGGCTCTCCACTGTCACCGATTCAGTGGGCGTTGTGGATGTTGATTTCCCCCAGATTGTTGATTTTTTGTCGGCACCACGTCGTGGGGGAATATTCGAGCACTGGGCCTTGCCGGTGATGTCCGAGGGTCGCCCCTCCATTGAGACGTATATGCACGCTGTATTGGGAAGAGTCGTGCTGCACGTGCATCCCTGGGATGCGTTGCCGATACTGTGTGACGCAAATTGGAAAGAAAAGTTGGGGGAGATTTGGGGGACGGACGTGGCCTGTGTTCCCTATTGTACCCCCGGCGTTGCATTGGGTGTTGCCGTTGCTGATCTCGCGATAGATCCGGCGATTCCAACTGCAATTTGGCTTCAGAATCACGGGTTGATTGTGTCTGGACCGACCGAGGATATGGTGCTGGAGTTGATGCACGCCGTTACCGGAACCGTTGCGGATGTGCTTGGAATTGATCCATTGCCCTATCGAATGGTCACTCGAATTCAATATATGATTGAGGCAAAAACGGGAGAAATTCCAGTGGTGCATTGGTGCCAAACACCGTTGTTTTTGGACGTGGACTTAGTGCGGCGGGCGTCGGACATTGGGCCATTGTTTCCCGATCAGGCGGTGTTTAGTGGCACCACTTGGCCGATGTTGTCGGAGATGGCTACGTATATTGAGGCCTTCGGGACCTACCCATCGATCATAAGAGACGGTGATCGGGTCTATATCGCTGCAAAATCATTGAGTCGGGCAAGGGAAATTGAGGATGTGGCGACCGCCCAGTTGATGGCGGTGAAATTGGGTCAATCGGGGGTTTCTTTGAGCCCTGAAGAAGTGAGCTTTCTTCAGAATTGGGACGCTGAAAAATGGAGGGTGCGGTAATGCAAGTGGTGATTCCAATGTCGGGTGTGGGTCAACGGTTCCTGGCGGCCGGGTATGAGATGCCAAAGCCGCTTATTATGGTGGATGGGCGGCCGATTATCGCTCATGTGGTGGACCTGTTTCCCGGAGAAACCACGTTCATTTTTATATGTAATCGGGACCATTTGGAAACGACGCCGATGCGCCAAATTTTATTAAAATATGCGCCGTCTGCAAAAATAATTCCGATTCGTCCGCATAAATTGGGACCGGTTCACGCGGTGTTGGCGGCCTCAGAATGGATTCGGGACGATCAGGAAGTCATCGTTAATTATTGTGATTTTGGAAAATGGTGGGACTACGCTGACTTTTTAAAAGTGGTGCGGGAACGCGATTCCGACGGGGCAATGAGTGCTTATAAAGGGTTTCATCCCCACATGTTGGGCAGTACGCACTATGCGTTTATGAGAGAAGCGGATCAATGGTTGCTCGAAATTCGCGAGAAAGCCCCATTTACCAATAATCGAATGGCAGAGTACGCGTCAGATGGGACGTATTACTTTAAAACTGGGGCGATGGTGAAACAGTATTTTAAGGCATTAATGGACCGCCAAATCGATACCAATGGCGAGTTCTATGTGAGCTTGGTGTACAACCTTTTGACGGAAGCCAAACTGCGGACGACCATTTATGAAATTCCCCATATGCTGCAGTGGGGAACCCCGGCAGATCTCCAGAACTACCAACGATGGTCTGACTATTTTACTGCGGCGCAACTCCCTGCAACGGTTCCATTGTTTGAAAATGCCATCACTGTGATCCCAATGGCCGGGAAAGGCGAGCGCTTTGTGACGGCTGGGTTTACGACGCCCAAACCACTGATTCTCGTTGATGGGGAGCCAATGGTGGTGAGTGCCGTAAGGGGGTTGCCAACGACCGGCGCATATCGATTTGTGGGCCAATCCGACCACCTGAAGTCCGATAAACTGTCCCAGGCGTTGTCGGCGTTTCCGAATGCCAGGTTCATCCCAATTGACTACGTGACGGACGGCCAAGCCGTGTCCTGTGCGCTGGGATTAACCGCCGAGGATTCGGATCGACCCCTTTGGATCGGGGCCTGTGACAACGGGATGCGATATGACGGGTCCCGTCTGGAAGCCTTGGTCAATGATCCGACGATCGACGGGATTGTCTTTACGATGAAGGGACATGCGTCCGCAGTGGCCCATCCCCAGATGTATGGCTGGGTGAAAACCTCCGGCGAGGACATTGCTGAGGCTATTTTGGTGAAGCAACCGGTCTCGGATCACCCGGAAACCGATCATGCGATTGTCGGTGCATTTTATTTCAAACGGGCCGGCCTTTTGGTCGACGGACTGGCGGCATTGCGGCGTAAAGATGAACGAATTAATAATGAATTTTATGTTGATAGTGTGATGGCTGAACTCGTCCGCACTGGGTCTAAAATTGCGGCATTCAAGGTCGACTATTATTTGGGTTGGGGGACCCCGGACGATTGGCAGACCTATGAGTATTGGACGCGCTATTTTTCCCTGGCCCGGCGGGCGCCGGAGGTGTCGGTAGTGATCCCGTGTTACAACGAAGGCGAGGGAATTCCTAGGCTAGTGGATCGGTTAAAGGCGGTGGTGCAGGCCTGTCCTGAATTGCATATTGTTTTGGTGAACAATGGCTCAACGGATAATACGGCGGACCTTCTTACGGAGCATTGTGCCCATTATCCCGGAATTACCTGTGTTCATGTTCCGGTTAATCAAGGCTACGGGTTTGGGATTCTGAGTGGATTAAAAGACTGCCACACCCCGTTTCTGGGATGGACTCATGCCGATCTTCAAACTGATCCCATGGATATCGTTATTGGCTGGCGGCGCTTGAAGGCACTGGCCTCCCCTGAAACGGGGTTTGCCAAAGGAAATCGAAAGGGTCGGAGCCTGTTTGATCAGTTTTTTACCTTTGGAATGGGTGTCTACGAAACGGTGGTTCTGGGGCGGCCGTTATGGGATATTAATGCCCAGCCCAACTTGTTTCATCGGTCGTTTTACGAGGCTTGGCGGAATCCGCCCCATGATTTTGCGTTGGATTTGTATGTGTATTTTATGGCGGAAACCCAGCGAAAGACGGTGGTTCGGTTTCCGGTATTATTCCCCCCTCGCTCGTTTGGACACTCGCATTGGAACCTTGGATTTCGGGCTAAATTGAAGTTTATCAATCGGACGCTTGCGTTTAGTCGGACCTTAAAACGGACTTTGGGAGTCTAGCTATGGAATGGATTGCCCATCGGATTAATACCTTGGCGGAATTGCAACGGACCCCGTTCGAGATGGGTGTTGAGCTTGACTTGAGGGATGTCGGTGACGAGTTGGTGTTGCAACATGATCCGTTTTCCACAGGCGAATCGTTTGAATCTTATTTGGCCCATTACCGCCACGGGACGATGATTTTGAATATTAAGAGCGAACGGATTGAATGGAAAGTGTTGGAGCTGATCCAGAAATATAAGATTCCGAATTATTTTTTTTTGGATTCGTCGTTTCCAATGATCGTTCAACTCAATCAAAAGGGCGAATTGAATACGGCTATTCGGTTTTCGGAATATGAGGGGATGGACACGATTGCCGGCATGGCGGGGAAGGCCAGTTGGGTATGGATCGATAGTTTTGCGGCACTCAGGCTTACCGGAGATCAGTCCCGTCAAATGAAAGAGTGGGGGTATAAATTGTGTCTAGTATCACCCGATCTTCAGGGACGGCCGGAAGAAATTCCGGCGTATAAAACCTATTTAGAAGATGCTGGAATTACGCTGGATGCCATCTGTTGTAAGACGGCGAATATGGAGAGGTGGGCGCGATGAACTCTGATGAATTTATCCAGTATTTAAAGAAAAAAGGCACCGGCCCCACGATGAGTAAAAGCTTGTCGGAGGAAGAATTGGCTCGGGTATCGACCTTGTTTGAGGACTCGGATATCCCGTTGGTAACCAAGGCGACGATGTTGACTGCCATGGTGTTGTTGGAATCTACCCCGGCGGAAGCGGAGTGGTTGGCGCGAACTCGGGCGGATTTGACCTGTATTCCAGAGCCCATTCGGTGGCTTCTTACGGGGGATTCGAGCTCTGACTTAGAAGCGGCGGTTCTCCAGATTATTCGCGGGGAAGAATTGTCCGGTCGGGACGCCGATCGTTGGATGGAATCCTTGTTTGATCCTGCGGTGCCCAATTGGGGCAAGGCAGCGGTGTTGGAGTCCCTCCGGTTACGGCGGGAAACGGAGGTCGAAAATAAGGCCGCACTTGCGGCCTGTCTCCGTCGGATATTGCCGGTTGCCGTGAATCTGCCGGTCGTAATCGATATTTCGAATGCGTACGATGGGTTTAATCGCACTCTATTTTTAGCCCCATTCGTGGCGGCGGTTTTGGCTGCGATGGCGTTTCCGACGGTATTGCATGGAATGGATGAGGTCTCCCCCAAAAAAGGGGTCAACACCCGTAAAATTTTGACGAGGGCCGACAAGCAGGCCGTGCGGACCCCCGACATGATTGCCGATGACCTTTCCACTGTGGGCTGGACTTACGCAGATCAATCGGTATTTTGTCCGGCGCTGTATGCGTTGAAGCCGTTGCGGTTGGAGATGGTGAAACGGCCGATCTTGGCGACGGTTGAAAAATTGTTGCTGCCGGTTCGAGGTCGCAAGACATTCATCGTGACGGGGTATACTCATCCGCCCTACAAAGGCAAAACGGTGACTCTTTTGAATTGCCTGCCGATTACCGCAGGTATCATCGTTCGGGGACTCGAAGGGAGCGCCCAGTTGCCGCTGGATCGTCGCGCGCCTCAGATGGTGGTGCGGCCGGGGCAATCTCCAATCGACGGTTTTGTCCGACCGGAAGATATTGGGCTCGTTACTGAAGAGGCGCGGATACTTCCCGACGCGGAGATCACCATTGGGGATTGTCTGGATGCGGGAGTGGCGGCACTGAACGGCGCGTCTGGGGTGGCCTCCCGTTTAATTCGCTACCAAGCGGCGCAAATCGTGGCCAGTTTAGGGCTGGCGGATCGTGCGTTGGCACGGGTCGATGAGGTGATATCCAACGGCGAGGCGTTGCGCCGATGGCAACTGTTTCAGTAAATCGTGCGGTTCTGACCTGGCGATTGGCCGTGGCCTGGACCTGGCTATGGCATTTTTCGTCGGATCAGATGTGGTATGAGATTCGCCAATTGGGGAGGGTAGCTGACTCGTATACTCAAGGGGAAACACCGGCCCATGTTTTGAGGGTGATTGCTGAAAAAGCAGAGATGGGTTTGGGCACTCGGGTCTTGGATATCGGCTGTGGACGTGGATCGGCCTTGGCGTATTGGGCGAGCGTTTTCGGTGCGGAACCGATTGGGATTGAAGAAGTCCCCGCGTTGGGTACCGCTACCCGAGAATTGTTTAAGTGCCTGTCCATTTCGGGGACGGTGATTGTCGGGGATTTTGCGGAGGTGGAATGGCCCGATGTCGACCTGATTTATATTGCGGGAACCTGTTTTTCTCCCTCTGCGGTGGGTGAATTACAGCGGCGACTGTTGCAATCTTCAGCCAAAACAAAGATCGCTGTGATTACCCTTGAGTTGCCGACGACCCTGTTTGACCTTGTTGACGCCGTGTCGGTGCGATTTCCATGGGGGAAAAGTATGCTTCGGATATACGAACCCCGCCTCAACCCCGTATAATAGCCGCCCATGCTGACTACCCTTCGTATCCAAAATCTGGCGGTTATCGCCGAATGTGACATCGAATTCAACGCTGGATTTACAGTGCTTACCGGTGAAACGGGGGCAGGGAAATCCATTGTTATTGACGCTATTTCTCTTTTGATGGGGCACCCGGGTGACGAAGGTCTGATCCGAACCGGGGCTGATTCAGCGGTGGTTGAAGGGTCCTTTTTACTCCCTCATTCGAGCCCAGAACTGACGGCGTTAATGGAGGGTTCCGATGAGTTGATCGTCTATCGTCGGGTCTCCCGAGGAAAACCGGCGATTAATCGAATTAACGGCCAGGCGATTTCCTTGAAACAATTGCGACAAGTGATGAAATCCGTGGTTGGGATTACGGGACAACATGATCAGCTCGCTTTGTTTGGTGCCGAGTATCAATTGCGTCTGGTAGACCAATTTGCCAATGCCTGGGGAATTGACGCGTTGCTCACCGACTATAAAGTGACGTTTAGGGAATGGACCGATGTCACCGCTCGGTATAACGGCTTAGTATCGTCAGAGGGGCAGCTTGCCCAGAAAATTGATTTTCTTCAATTTCAAATCGACGATATCTCTCAATATCAGCTCAAAGAAGACGAAGAAGAAACCCTTAGCACCATTAAAAAAGACCTGAATCACCGCACCTTGGTGGTGACCCAATTGCGTGAGGCGGTGTCGGCCTTGAGTCAGATGACGACGGTCAGTCATCGATATATTACCGCCTTAAAAAAAGTGGTGCCTGTGCTCGATCAATTTAATTCGCTGCTCGAGGCGGCCAATGACATGCAGCTGATGGCGGAAGATCATTCCGATCAATTGGAACGCTATCGCCAAGCAACGGCTAACTTGGATCAGATGGATGTGGATGCGGTTGAAGCGCGGCTCGATATCCTGTTTAAACTCAAAACCAAATATAAGGCGTTGGATCTTCACTCTCTGTTACATCAATTGGAGGTCATGAAGTCGGATCGGGACGAGTTGCAGCAATTTGAGTCGACATCGACTCGTCTAGAGTCCCAACGTGAGACGTTACTGGTCCGGTTACGTGAACTCGCCACCGAAACTCATCACATTCGGGAGCGGGCCGGAGCGCAGATATCGGAATCCGTCAGTAAAAAGCTAGAGGAATTGGGGTTTAATCAAGCCGATTTTAAAGTTCATCTCGACTTGGATTTGTCCCGGTTAACGGCGACAGGGGCGACGGTTGTCGAGATGCAAATTGCCCCGAATCCGGGGGAAGATCGGAAGCCGTTAGGTAAAGTGGCGTCTGGGGGTGAGTTGTCTCGAATTATGTTGGCCGTAAATTCTGTTTTTTTTGAGCTGAACCCAACCCCGACATTGATTTTTGATGAAGTGGATGCCGGAGTGGGGGGGTTAACGGCGCTCCGAATTGGCGAGCTTTTGAAGCTGACCTCGAAGTCCGCCCAAGTGTTTTGCATTACTCACCTGCCTCAAATTGCCCAAAATGGGGACCATCATTTGCTCATTGAGAAGCAAGTCAGGGAGGGGCAAACCTTCACCGTGGTCACGTCATTGTTGCCTTCAGACCGCACCGATGAGTTGCGACGGATGGTTGGCGGCGATTCTGTCGTCGCCAAGGTTGCGCGGGGGTAGCGATCCCTCATCATATTACCTATAATAGACCTCTTTTTCCCCGTCCTTTATACGTAAGGAGTAGATATGTGTGGAATCGTAGGCTATGTCGGCGATCGAAATCTTGAATCAGTATTACTGGTGGGTCTCGAACGGCTCAGTTACCGGGGGTATGACTCGTCTGGAATCGCAGCGATTTCTGATGGCGAGCTGAGTTCTTGGAAAACACCCGGTAAAATTCGTGAATTAGAAAAGTTGCTCCAAAACATGAACGTCCAAGGACGTGTGGGAATCGGTCATACCCGATGGTCTACCCATGGCGAGCCCAATGAAGTGAACGCGCACCCTCAGGTTAATACGGTCAAAAAAGTGGCCATCGTTCACAACGGGATTATTGAGAACTATCAATCACTTAAGCTTAAATTAATTGCGGAGGGGTATATCTTTAGGTCCCAAACGGATTCTGAAGTCATTGTCCATCTTATCGCGCGCTACCTTCAAGATAGTCTTCTGGAAGCCGTGGAACGGACCCTGCTGGATTTGGAAGGAACGTACGCGTTTGCGGTGATTGCCGAATCGGATCCGGAGCGGATCATTGCCTGTAAAAAAGGAAGTCCGCTCATTGTGGGATTGGGCAAAAACGAGAACTTTATTTCCTCTGATATTAACGCGATCATTCCTCACACTAAAGAAATCGTCTACATGGACGATTTGGAGATCGCAATTGTGGAACAAGATAAGGTCACCTTTAAAAAATTGGGCGGGGCGGTGATTGAAAAGACGGTTCACCAAATCGCTTGGGAGGCCACTTCAGCGGACAAAAATGGATTTGAACATTATATGCTCAAGGAGATTTTTGAGCAGCCGGCAGTGGTCCGGAATATTATTTCGGCCAGTGTTAAAGGGGACTCGATTCAATTTGAGGGTCTCCGAATGGGGAACGAAGATCTGATTCGAACCACTCGCTTTATTATTCAGGCCTGTGGAACATCTTGGCATGCGGGGTTGGTCGCCAAGTATATGATCGAGCGATATGCCCGCGTCTTAACGGAAGTGGATATTTCGTCGGAGTTTCGGTATCGACAAATGATTTCTGGGGTCAACGATATCGTTGTGGCCATTTCTCAGTCCGGGGAAACGGCGGATACGCTGGCGTGTATTCGAGAAGCAAAAAGTAAATTCTTTAAAGTATTGTCCTTTGTGAATGTTCGAGGCTCGACGATTGATCGGGAGTCCGATGGGGTCATTAATACTAATTCTGGGCCTGAAGTGGGTGTGGCATCGACCAAAAATTACGTCGCACAGCTTGTTAATTTATATCTATTTACCCTGTATATTAGCCAATTAAAATGGACGCTGTCCCAAGCGGAAGTTCAAACGATGCTGACGGAACTCAAGAAAGTCCCAGGCTATATCGAACGAATTCTAGAACAAAAAGAACAAATTCAAGCCATTGCCGAAAAGTATTACAAAAAACGAGAGTTCTTGTTTATTGGACGAGGGATGAATTATCCAAGTGCGCTTGAAGGGGCTCTGAAACTTAAGGAGATTTCCTATATTCATGCCACGGGATATGCGGCCGGAGAATTGAAGCATGGGCCTATCGCGTTGATTGATGATCAGTTGCCGGTGGTGTGTATCGCGCCAAAATGTTCAACCTACGACAAGATGATGAGCAATATTCAGGAAGTGCGGGCACGAAAAGGAAAGACAATCGTAATCGCGACCGAAGGCGATACGGATATCGAAGAATTTGCGGATGACATCATTTGGATTCCCGATGCATCTGAGGATTTGACTGCGATTTTAACCGTGGTACCGATGCAGTTGTTGGCCTATTACATTGCTGTCCGACTGGAGTGCGATGTGGACCAACCCCGTAATTTAGCCAAAAGCGTAACGGTCGAGTAAGGGGTTTGTGATGCGGATAACGGTAATCGGGGCCGGATATGTAGGGTTAGTGACGGGGGTGTGTTTGGCCGACTTTGGCCACTCGGTCGACGTCATCGATATTGATGCGTCCCGAATTGAGCGGTTAAAGGCCGGACATAGTCCCATTTTTGAGCCGGGCATTGAACGACTGATTACCCACAATTTGGAATCGGGGCGGTTAGCGTTTTCGATGGATTTGGAATCTTCGGTCCATGCGGCATCGGTCGTGTTTATTGCGGTGAGCACTCCGTCATCGGATACCGGTGAATCCGACCTTCGATACCTGTTTACTGCAGTCGACCAAGTGGCGGCGATTTTGTCTCAACATCCGTCCGAAACGCCGACGATTCTCGTGGTCAAAAGCACGGTTCCTGTGGGGACCTGTACGTCGGTTCGGACTCGGCTTCTCAACGCAGGTATTGGAGAAGATCGCTGTATTGTGGTCTCCAACCCGGAGTTTTTGCGAGAGGGCAATGCCATTGGCGATTGTCTCAATCCCGAACGGGTGGTGATAGGGGCAGAGTCAGCGGTGGCATTTGATCGGATGAAGTCGTTGTATCATCCCTACGTCGCCAGAGAAATTCCGTTTGTCGAAGTATCATTAGCGGCGGCGGAACACATCAAATACGCATCAAATGCCTTTTTGGCGGTCAAAATTTCGTTTATTAATGAGTTGGCGTTGTTGTGTGAAAAAACGCATACCGATGTATTAGAAGTCGCCAGAGGGATGGGGCTGGACGCTCGAATCGGTCCCAGTTTTTTGATGCCGGGCCCTGGGTTCGGGGGGTCTTGTTTCCCCAAAGATATTCGCGCATTGGAAGCCGTCGGTCAAAAAAATGGCGTCGAATTAAAATTGCTTGGGGCAGTGGATCTCATCAATAAACGGCAAAAACGCCATGTTGTGAACCAAGTGCTCACGCGACTTTCGGGGATTTCGGCGCCGATAGTGGCGGTGTTGGGATTGGCGTTTAAAGCCAATACCGATGATATGAGAGATGCGCCTGCGTTAGATATTCTCCCCGCGCTGATTGCAAACGGTGCGATGATCCAAGCCTATGATTTGGTGGCGGCGGACAATGCCCGGCCACTCTTAGGTGAGCATGTCCGGTATTGTAGTAGCGCGATGGCGGCTGCGGCGGATGCCGATGTTCTGCTAATTTTGACCGAGTGGAACGAATTTTATGATATCGATCTGATGGCGTTGAAGTCTCAGATGCGGACTCCGACCATTGTAGATACTCGGCGGGTTATTGATCCTAAATCGGCGACTCGGGCAGGGTTTAACTATTACGGAATTGGACGCGCATGACATATCGCCCTGGGATTATTATTGGAACCCGGCCGGAAGCCATTAAAATGGCGCCATTGGTGGCGGCCTTTCGGGAAACGGAGGGTATCAAGCCCATCGTTATTGTCACGGGTCAGCACAACGAATTGTTACACCCCGTTTTGTCGTTCTTTGGAATTTTTCCTGAGGTGGAGTTGGGAGTGATGGTCCGTGGGCAATCGTTGGCCGAATTAAATTCTCGGCTTCTTTTTGAGTTGGATCGTGTGATTCCAACATTAAATTTGAACTCGATTTTGGTACAAGGGGATACCACGTCCGCGTTGGCGGGAGCGATGGTGGGTTTTTACCGAAAAATTGATGTCGTTCATATTGAAGCCGGGCTTCGGACTGACGATCTTTATGCGCCGTTTCCTGAAGAATTTAATCGACGGGTGATCGATCAGGTGGCGATGGTTAAGTTCCCCCCGACAGAGGCCTCGTTGACGCGATTGGTGGCTGAAAATCTGGGGGCGAATGCAGTCATGGTGGGAAATACAGTGATTGATGCCTTGCTGTTGGGCCTTCAACTGATCGATCAGCGGGGTGTCCAGCCCTATCACGAATGGATGGCATCTCTGGGATGCGTGCCCGGCGCACGACGAATTTTGGTGACGACCCATCGCCGTGAAAATGGCGGCGCGCCATTGGATCAAATTTGTTGGGCGTTACGCCAGCTCTTGGACGAAAATCCTGAGTTGGAAATTTTGCTTCCCGTTCATCGTAATCCCGAGTTTTTTGACACCATTCATCGACGACTCAAAGATACCCGTCGGATGATTTTGTTAGAGCCGTTGCCTTACGATAAATTAATCTGGGCAATGAGCCAATCGACCCTCGTTCTGACCGATTCGGGTGGGCTACAAGAAGAAGCCCCCGCGTTAAATAAGCCCGTATTAGTCATGAGGGATGTCACCGAACGTCCCGAAGGCGTTACTTCAGGTTGCGCGGTGCTGGTGGGGACGTCACAGGCGAAAATTGTGAACGAAGTCACTCGGCTGCTTCGGGATCCCGAGGCCTACTCCGCGATGGCCGGGAGCCCGAATCCTTACGGTGACGGGACGGCTTCCCGTCAAATTGTTAACTATCTCAAATCTCATTTTACCCAAGAGGTGACCCCTGGCAACGTTAACTTTAACCCCACTCAATAACCGTCGTTTGGCCGGTCGACCGGTGGTCTTGATTATTATGGATGGCGTCGGAATCGGAAAACAGGACGCGGCCGATGCGGTCTTTTTAGCGAACACTCCGACCTTGGACAAGTTGATGGCGCTGCCGACCTATCGCGAATTGAGGGCCCATGGCAAAGCCGTGGGGATGCCCTCAGATGAGGACATGGGCAATAGCGAGGTGGGACATAATGCATTGGGCGCTGGGCGCATATTTGACCAAGGAGCATCGCTGGTTCGAACGGCGATCGATACCGGCGCGTTGTTTGCAGGACCGGTTTGGAGCCCATTAATCAAAAATGTCATCGAGGCACAATCGACATTTCATTGGATTGGATTGTTATCGGATGGGAACGTTCACTCGCATATTGATCACCTGATCGCGATGGTGCGTCATGCGGCTTCCGAAGGCGTCCGCCGGGGTCGAATTCATGTGCTCTTGGATGGTCGGGATGTCGCTGAAAAGTCTGCGTTAGAGTATCTGGATCGACTGAACTCCGTTTTGGCCGAAATAAATGGTGCCGGTAATGACTATCAAGTGGCCTCAGGGGGGGGGCGAATGGTAACGACGATGGATCGCTACAATGCCGATTGGGAGATCGTGAAACGGGGATGGGATGCGCATGTGTTGGGGCTTGCAAGGCCATTTCCTGACGCAGAAACGGCGGTCCAAACCTTTTACGACGAAGATCCGAAAGCCATTGATCAATATTTGCCATCGTTTACGGTTGTGAAGGAGGGCCACCCGATCGGTACGATCAATGACGGGGATAGTGTGGTGATGTTCAATTTTCGGGGTGACCGCGCCATTGAATTGACGATGGCATTGGATTCAGACGAGTTTTCACGATTTGATCGCGTGCGGGTTCCTCAAATTTGTTTTGCGGGGATGATGCAATATGACGGGGACCTTCATCTTCCGCGACAGTTTTTGGTGAATCCCCCCGCGATTGAGCATCCCGTTGGGGACTACATGTGTGGAGCGGGGCTTCGTAGCTTTGCCATTTCGGAAACCCAAAAATATGGCCATGTGACCTATTTCTGGAACGGAAATAATTCGGGATACATTGACCCCAATTTGGAACTTTATGTGGAAGTGCCGTCGGATCGTATTCAATTTGATCAAGCGCCGGATATGCAAGCGGTTCACATTACCGACAAAGCGATTGAGCTGATTGAGTCCGGTAAATTTGATTTTGGACGGATTAATTACCCCAATGGGGATATGGTCGGTCACACCGGGAATCTAGAGGCAACGATTCGCGCCGTAGAGACGACCGATTACAGTGTGAAACGGATTATTGATGCGGTTAGCGCCCAAGGCGGTGCCGTGATGGTATTGGCGGATCATGGCAACGCCGACGAAATGTTTACTGAGAAAAACGGAATTCGAACCCCAAAAACAGCCCATACGTTAAACCCGGTACCCTGTGCGATTATGGATTTTCGACGCAATGCCGTCTACCAATGGGCGGAAATTCCCAACGCGGGCCTGGCCAACGTGGCGGCAACTCTCTGTAATTTATTGGGGTATCATGCGCCTCCGGGGTATGAACCGTCGCTGATTGCATTTTGATCGCATTAGAATTAGCTTAAAAAATTCAAACACTGTGCCGCGCTTTTAATGGCGACGTCCCCAAATGCATACGGGTAAATGATATTGATATTGGGTGTTTTCACGATTTGAAGGCCCCGTTTGCAGCCTAAGAGGGGCATGATATGTCGCCAGTTATCGCTGGGGGTTGTTTGGGATAGTTTGACTTCAATAGGAAGCCAAGGTTGATTGTTTTTAAGGATCAAAAAATCAATTTCCTGTTTTTGTTTATTGCGCACGTAACGCAGTTCATATTTTCCATAGCCTGCGTCAGTCATATGGTGAACATACTTGAGCAAGTGAGCACCAATGAGATTCTCAAAACGCGCCCCGTCATCGGCTATTTCGCTCCAGTCCCATAGATAGAGTTTGGTTTCCTTTTTGATGGTACGTGACAAGCGAGTTGAATACGGCATTAGCTCAAAATGATAATAAAGTGCTTCGAGGTAATTCATCCATCGTTGGATTGTGGTGTAGGCGACCTCCAGGTCTTCGCTGAGTGATTGAATACTCAATGCGTTGGATGCCCGATCTGGGAGTAAAGAAACCAGCATTTCAATCCGACTTAATTCGCTAATTCGGGATAGGTCTCTCAAATCTTCTCGGACCAGGCGTTCGATGCGGCCCAATCGCCATGCATTTAGTTTTTTTTGTGATTGGGCAAATAGCGGCTCTGGAAATGGCCCAAATTCATCGAGGTTATTTAAATGCAAGGAGGATTCGTCTGTCGTGGGATTCGGTGTGTGGAAAATTTTGTCGAGGAGGAGATCGGGTGGGGTCGTGTCCCGGTTTTCCAAAAGCTCAGCCAGGGAAAATGGATGCATTCGAAAGTGGTAGTATCGACCTAATAAACTATCCCCTCCCTTTTTATAAACGTTTAATGGTGTGCTTCCCGTCACGATGATATCTGCAGGAATATCGAGGGTATCGTAGACGCCCTTTAAGTTGCGTTTCCATAATTTAGCTTTATGGATTTCATCCAAAATGATGAGCGGGAGTTGATCATGAAATCCATTGGTGATGGCTGAGGGGTCTTTTGTCCATAATTTTCTGAATCGTAAATCATCCCAATTAAAATAGGCGCCCTGGCCGCGTTCTTTAAGGAGGTGTTTGGTCATTGTCGTTTTTCCGCACTGGCGGGGTCCGGAAATGAATGCCATTTTATGGCCAGAAAAACAGAGGTCGGCAATGGCTGTTTCGAGATATCGAGGATCTGTGGTCATGGGTCTGTTTTTTCATGTGCCGATAAAATGGTCACGCTGTTTATTTTAATACTTACTGCTCAATCCAAAAATGCCCCTCGCCCACCACTTCTCTCAATTGGGCAAAGCAGAGCTCATCGTCGCTGACCCAATATTTTCGGTGGGCCAAAATCATGGTGTCTCCCAATTGAAAACAGACCGGGGTATATCCCTTGAATTGCGTCAGGATGCGCTTGATCTCATGAAGCAGATCATCTGAGTCGATGTTTTCAAGGTCGATTTTGATGGTCTTGGATTGCAATGCATAATCCACCGGTTGGATATCGTCGACCGAGATCGTGATTTCGTCCTGATTTACGCGAACTCGTCCGGCAATTCGGATAATGGCGTCGTCAACAAAGTGATTGGCTCGTTCTTCGAAGTTCTCTCCCATTTGAAACATCATCACGGTGACCGACCCACGATAGTCTTCGAGACTTCCGATCATCATTTCTTTCTTTTTTTTTGTAATAATTCGACGGCAATCAGTGAGCTGACCGATCATATCTACTTTTTTGCCGTTGTCTTCCGGTCTCAGCGTCCCAGAATTGTGGGGCATTTTTTTAATTAAATCTTGGATGTGGTCGAGGGGATGTCCAGAAATATAGAGGCCTAACATTTCCTTTTCCATTTTGAGGCGGTCAACATAGCTTAGGATAATATTGTCACCTCGTCGGATGACGTCTCGCCGTGGAACAGACACCATTGCCGCGTCACCAAATAACCCGACCTGCCCGTTGCTTCGCTCTTTCGCCGCAACTTGTGCCGATTCAATCGTGGATTCGTAGATTTCTAAGAGTTCACTACGATCTCCGATTAGGTCGAAGGCCCCGCTTTTGACTAGACTTTCAATGACCCGTTTGTTGACCTGTTTGAGGTCGACTTTCATGCAGAAATCCATGAGGTCAGTAAATGGATGTTCCCGGGAGGCAATAATATTTTCGATGGCGGCTTCGCCGACGTTTTTGACGGCCCCCATCCCGAATCGAATCGCATGTTTCCCATCTTCGACGGCAACAATCGTGAAATCAACGCCACTTTGATTGATGTCAGGGGGCAAAATCGGGATTCCCATTGACCTGCATTCCTGAATATAGAGGGACGTTCGATCTCCCAGGCCCAAGATGGACGATAGCAGGGCGGCCATATATTCCACGCTGTAGTTGGCTTTGAGGTATGCGGTTTGGTAGGAGATGAGGGCATACGCGGCACTATGCGATTTGTTAAACCCGTATTCCGCAAATTTATAGCAGAGGTCAAAAATGTGGCGGGCTTTGTCGATATCGAAGCCCCGGTCGTCGGCCCCGTCAATAAATTCATCGCGGAGGCGGTCCATCTCTTCTTTTTTCTTTTTACCCATGGCCCGTCGCAGCATGTCGGATTGTCCCAGACTAAATCCGGCCACCGTGCTGGCAATTTGCATGACCTGTTCTTGGTAGACAATCAGTCCGTAGGTTTCGCTTAAAATAGGCTCTAATTCGGGGAGGTCGTATTTGACCTGGGTGTCGCCTGATTTATTAGATACAAATTCGTTGACCATTCCCGACCCCAATGGCCCCGGACGATAGAGTGCCAATAACGCGATGATATCCTCAAATACCCGGGGGCGAAGATCTTTAATCAGCTGCCGCATGCCACGGCCTTCGAGCTGAAATACTCCCGCTGTTTCACCGGTGCAGAGAAGGTCGTAGGTCGCAACGTCATCGACGGGGAGTGCGTCCAGATCGATCCGAATGCCATGGCGTTTTTCAATCATATTGATGCAATCGTCCAATACGGTGAGGTTGCGCAGTCCCAAAATATCCATCTTGAGGAGGCCCACTTTTTCAAGGTCGGACATCTGAAACTGGGTGACAATTTGGCCTTCATTTTTGATTAATGGAACCACGGTGGCCAAGGGATCTCTTGAAATAACTACCCCCGCTGCATGGGTCGACGTGTGACGACTCAGACCTTCCAATTGGATGGCGATGTCCAGCAACCGTTTGATCTGAGGCGACCCGTCGTACGTGGCTTTGAGTTCTTGGACCTGTTCCAATGCCTCAGGAATGCTGGTGTATTGCCCGGGCGTTGAGGGAATAAGTTTGGCCAGCCGATCCACTTCGGGGAGGGGAACATTTAACACGCGACCCACGTCCCGAACGACGCCTCGGGAGGCCATGGTTCCAAACGTAATAATTTGGGACACCCGGTCCGTCCCATATCGGTTAACGATGTAGTCGATGACCTCGCTTCGCCGACGAATACAGAAGTCCAAATCGATATCGGGCATCGATACCCGTTCCGGATTCAAAAATCGTTCAAAAAGGAGCTTGTATCGGATCGGATCAATTTTGGTGATGTTCAACGCGTAGGCCACGATGGACCCTGCTGCAGACCCCCGACCCGGTCCAACGGGAATATTGCTTTTAACACAAAAGTCTAAAAAATCAAAAATAATCAGGAAATAAGGCGCGTAATGCATTTTGTTGATGATATCCAACTCAAAATTGGCCCGGGCTTCTAGCTCTGGGGTGATTTCCCCATATTTTTTTCGGATGCCTTTCCAAACCAGTTCATTTAGATAATCTTTGGGATGGAGACCTCCGGGGCATTCAAATTGCGGTAATTTGACCTGCTCTGTTTCGATTTCAAGGTTACAGAGATCGGCGATTTTGAGCGTATTTTCGATGGCTTCGGGGATGTCCGAGAACAACGCGATCATTTCGTCGGCCGATTTAAAATAGCTGTCATCATGCTCGGAAATTCGTGTTTCTTCTTCAATTCGGCGGCCGGTTTGAATACAATTGACGATTTGGCGTAATTCCGTGGAATGGGGGTTGAGGTCATATACATCGTTGGTGGCCACGACGGGAATTCCCAATTGTTGGGATAGGGCCAAGCTGCCTTCGATCATAAAGTCATCCATGGATGAGGAATGGCGTACTAAGCCCAGGTAGAACCGATCGCCATAGATGGTCTGAAGTTCCCGGGCAAATCGCTCGGCTTCCACGGGGTTGTGAGACCGGATATTGTATGCGACCGGGCCGCGTTGCCCCGGGGAAATTGCGATGATCCCCTCCGAAAATTTGGCCAGATGTTCAAGGTCGATTCGGGGGCGATAATAGAAGCCCTCCAAATAAGCGATCGTTACCAACTGAATCAGATTTTGATATCCCGCATAGTCTTGGCAGAGCAGGATCAGTCGGTTGAGCCCCCGTTCTTTTTGGCGGATGGTGGTGGTGAGGAACATTTCGCACCCGACAATGGGTTTAATGCCCTTCTTTTTACATGACAGGTAAAAATCGATGACCCCGTACATCGATCCGTTGTCGGTCATTGCCAGTGAGGGCATCTCAAATTCCTTGGCCCGCTCAATAAGTTTGTCGACGCGGATGGGACTTTCTAAAAGGGAGTATTCCGTGTGAACGTGGAGGTGGATGAACGACATGGCCTACTCGTCCGATCCGTTCCCACCGACGAGGCGGGTATAGCGGCGTTCCACTTTGCGCAATTGTTTGATGGTTTGGTGATTGAGGGTGAGTTGGTGTTGGGTATTCTTCAATTTTTTTCGAAGGGATTTTGACGACGCTTCAATCCGGCTACTGATGGATTGTTGGGCAATTCGAAGGTCCCGTTCGGTCTCGCGACGGCGGGAGATGTCGCTCAATCCAATGACTGATCCAATGAGTTGGTCGCTGTGGTCTCTCAGTCCCGTGATACTGAGTTGGATGGTTTGTGGGGCCTTGTCTTGGACTCGTATTCCAATCTGGTCAAATAGCTGAGGAGTCCCTTTTCTGAGGACCAGTTCAATCGGGTGGGTCAGCATTGGATTTCCGGAGTCGTCTTGGAATCGGATGGAGTCAATAACGGATTGTTCCAATAACTGTGTGCGCTGAATGTCTAAAAACGCTTCGGCGCTGGGATTTATGTAGGTGATTTTCCCCTCCATATCTGTGGCAATTACGGCACTGTTAATACTATTTAATACCGATTCAATCCATTTTTCTCGGGACTTGATTCGTTTTTCACCCTGGTATTTATGGAATGCAATTTCGATGTGGATTTGAAGTGCTCGTTCTTCGAATGGTTTGAGAATGTATCCAAAGGGGTCGGTTAATTTGGCCCGTTCGAACGTGGGGCCGTCGGCATAGGCGGTCAGGAATACCACGGGGATGTCGTGGGTTTTTCGGACAAGACTAGCGGTGTCGATGCCGTCCATTTTCCCTTTAAGGTTAATGTCCATGAGTACCAGGTCGGTGGGAATTGTGGATAATATTGTTAATGCCTTTTCACCTGTTGCGACCATGCCGGTGACGTCGTAGCCCATCTCTTTGAGACGAAGTTCGATATCCTTTGCAACGATGGCTTCGTCTTCCACAATAAGAATTCGTTTTAAATCCACCATTACTCATGGTCCTCCGTGTTGGCGTCGGAAAAGATGAGCGTGATCGAGGTTCCGTTGACTTTGTCGAGGTCCAGGTCGGCGTCCAATTGATGACTCAGCGTGGTGACCAATTGCAACCCCATCGAATTGCTTTTTGATAAATCGGTTCCTTTGGGGAACCCGACGCCGTTATCACGGACGGTTAACGCGTATCGATCCTCGTCTTCAACCAATGATACCCAGATTTGTCCCGAACGGTTGTCTGGAAATCCATGTTTAAATGAATTGGTAACCAGCTCCGTCACAATCAATCCGCAGGCGATCGACGTGTCGATATGAAGGGTGACCTCGGGAATGGAGATGTTGACCGTAATATTTCCGGCGGTGTCTCGGTAGGACAATGACAGTCGCTGCACCAGGTTTTTGATATACCCCGAAAATTCGATGTTCGCCAAATTTTTGGACATATATAATGTTTCATGAATCAGGGCCATGGATTTAATTCGATTTTGGCATTCTCGAAACACTTCTTTGACCTGAACATCTCCAAAATAATGGCTTTGGATGTTGAGCATACTGGAAATGATTTGAAGATTGTTTTTCACTCGGTGGTGAATTTCTTTCAACAATACTTCTTTTTCATCGAGGGAGTCTTGAAGTTCTTGGACGATCGAGAGCCGCTGGCTAATATCCCGAGCGACCATAATAATTTTAGCGGAGTTGGGATCCTCTGTTTCGAGGGAGTTAATTCGGCATTCAAATGGGATGTAGTGACCGTTTATGTGTTGAACCTGGAGGGTCGCAATAGCACGTCGGGTAATCGGCATGTTGGCCAACAGTCGACTGAAATCTTCCCGTTCGTCAGGATGAATCAAATCCAAGCCGTTGGACCCGATCACGGACGCTTGGGAATACCCCAATTGGCGGATGGATTGAGAGATAAATTCGATCGTTCCGTCCGCGTCTCCCTCTACGATAATATCGGAGGTGGCTTCGGCAATACGTCGAAAAAATGAATCCCCAGGTACTTCCAGCGGGGCTAAGCGCGATTCAATATTGCCTATGCGATTGGCAATGAGTTCGAGAAGATGATGAACGGAGTCAGTCATAAGAGTCACATGGTAGAGGGTCGGACCATAAACGCCAACACCGTATCCACGCAAGACAGTGGGAGTGTGCGTGCCCGTGAAAATGAGGCGTAAATTGGCTCGTGAATGGGGAACCCAAATTTGAGTTTAAACCGAGTCAGGGAATAGGATTTGTAAAACCACGAGGTGGCAAATCGTCCCATCGCGAACAGCCCTCGCTCCGTGGCGGATAGCGGCAGTAGCGGTGACGGTGTGAGCGGACAGAGTCCCATCGTGATATAGCGGGCCCCCTCCATTCCCAACTGAGTGATGGCGTGGTCGACCAATTGTTCGATGACCCCGTTGGGGGCCGTCGGCTTGCGAACCCATTGTTCCAATAGCCACCCCTTTTTTTGAGGAATTGGCGAAGCGATGAGATATCCCTGTAATTGTCCATTTTGTTCGGCCAACCATAGTTTTCGGTGATTGGGGTGGAGCGCGATATCTGGGTCGGTCATAAAATAGAGTTTGAAAGGAGATTTGGATGATTTCCACTCGTCCAGACAGCGGTGAATGGGGTTGAAATCAGAGGGAGCAGACACTCGAATGGTCACATTTTTTCGGACCGATCGGCTGATCTGATATCGCATCGGACCGTTGTGGGATTTAATTTCTTCCCAGTCGATTGGGTTGACTACGGTTTGAAAGCCAATGGGAATTCGAATGTGTGCTAGGTCTTCAGTCATTTGTTTCGATAGGGCGTCGGATGCGCCAAACCATACCGTTCGGCGATGGGTTCTTTCAAAATCCACGATTGCAGCGGTCCAGAAGTCGGGGGGGCCAATGGGGTCTCCGACAACGACCGCGCCAGTCCCAAACCGCCGGAACCCGATGAGCGTATTTGAGTTTGGATGAATCCAATGGGATACCCCCGGGTTAAAGACCTGCCAACAGGTGGCGTTGGCGCCCCATTGCTGAACTATGTTGATCGCTGAGCTCCAATCTGAGCCTTTTTGTTAATTTGGGATAAAATCAAAGGAACCACAATGTGGTGGATGGGCCATAGCGCCACCCAATACAGCATGCCGACGGGACCGACCGGATCAAAGGTCATGGTCCAATTTAGGGTGAACGGGGATTTTTCTGTCCAACTCAATTCAATTCGTGCGCGGCCGAACAGGAATGATGTGCCTTTGAGCCGAACCCGATGGAAATCGAGCGGCTCTGATTTCCATTGCCACAAAGGGGTCGCAATCCACCATCGTCCCCATTGGGGCAATGCCAACGCAACTTGCGCGAGTCGAGGGCCTGGCCCCGTTAATGTTTTTTGAAATTGAATATGCTGACGTGACCACGAAAAAGTCGGAAATTCTGTCATGAAGTGATTGTAGGGGGTGGGCTTAGGACATGCAAATTTGACCAAAATCGGGTACCCTGAAGGGCACAAATATGATTACTGAATTGATGAATTGGTTCACCCTAAATCAGCGTCCGATGCCCTGGCGGACCTTCTCGTCACCCTATTGGGTATGGATCAGTGAGGCCATGCTTCAGCAGACCCAAGTGGCGACTGTTATTCCTTATTTTTACCGATTTGTAGACCAATTCCCGGATATCGAGACCTTGGCGGCAGCCGATTCCCAGGCGGTATTAAAGGTATGGGAAGGCCTTGGATATTACAGCCGAGCCCGAAATCTTCATCGTGCGGCGGCGTTGATCGTGACCGATTTCGGCGGAGGGATTCCCTCGGACTATGACACCCTGCAACAATTGCCCGGGTTTGGTCCCTACATAGCGGCGGCCGTTGCGTCGATTGCGTTTGAGGTGCCGGTGCCTGTTGTGGATGGCAATGTATTACGGGTTTTTTCCAGATATTGGGGGATCCCCGATGACATTCGAGCCGCCAAAGTCCGAAACGATGTGTTTGATCGGTTAACGCCGCTGGTGGCAATGGCCCAGCCGTCCCAATTTAATCAGGCGATTATGGAGCTGGGGGCGTTGGTATGCACCCCCAAAAATCCTCACTGTACTCAGTGCCCTTTGGCGACGGATTGTGTAGCACTCACCACCCATCAAGTGTCGAAATTCCCCTTTAAGTCAGCAAAGCCACCCGTGCCTCATTATACGATTGGGGTGGGGGTGATTTGGAAAGACGGAAAAATCCTAATTGGGCGGCGGAGGGATGATCAAATGCTTGGGGGCTTGTGGGAATTTCCCGGCGGGAAACAAGAGGGCGATGAATCAATTCAAGAGACTATTTCTCGTGAAGTTGATGAGGAACTCGGGATCAAGGTCGCGGTGGGCGACTGTATTACGGTGGTTAAACACGCCTATACTCATTTCAAAATTACCCTTCATGCGTACACTTGTGCTTGGGTGGAGGGTGTTCCGGTTCCTCAATCGGCGGCGGAACTTCGATGGGTGGATATCGATACGTTGAGTGACCACCCTTTTCCAAAAGCAAATGGACGCGTCATTGAAGCGATTAAAATTCAGGCCGGCCAACTCTTGGAGAAATCCCGATGATTCAAGTGGTCAGCGATATCGATTTTACAATTTGCCGACCTCAAAAAACCCAAGAACCGTTTTTTGCCAAATGTTTGGCTTCCCATGAATCCAGGTGCCCGATTTTTCAGATGACCCAGCATTTCCCCTGTAAATCTGGGCGGTGCGAGACTCAATCCGAGGCGGAGTTCCACGTGTCGATGTCTTGCCCGTTTCGCGATGCGTTTTCGGAAGAATTTTATACCTGGTTGGCGTCGCTTGACGTCGAAGGGGATGAGCCGATTCATGCAACCGTGGATTTTCTCCGACGCCAATCGATCCCGCCGATATTGCTGACCAATCGAGATGAGCAATGTCGGGATAAAACGATTCGGTTTATGGCCAATCACAACATCCCATTTAAAGCGTTATTGATGAGGCGGAAAGGGGATTTTCGACCTCTGTGGGAGTTTAAGTCAGAAACGATTCACCAATTGTCCCGACAGTATGATCAAATTCTTTGGTTGGATGACCAAGCACCGCCGGTGATCTTGCCGAACGTCGAATGGCGACACCCTCACTTGATTTTGCCACCGGAATAACCGTACTCTGTTTAAATGACCGACGCACCCCGAAAAATTATAGCCAGTAATAAACGTGCCTTTTTCGATTACGAAATTATCGATCGACTTGAGGCGGGCATTGTTTTAAAGGGACCGGAAATCAAATCGATTCGGGCGGGGCACGTAACGATTAATTCCGCCTTTGCGCATGTCGATAAAGGCGAAATGTGGTTAATGAATTGTCACATCCAAGAATATGACAAAATCGCCCACGAAAAAATTGAGCCGCGTCGAAATCGGAAGCTACTTCTTCACCATCGGCAAATCGTAAAGTGGAAAGAAAAGACCGCTGAAAAAGGATTTACCATTGTGCCGTTGCATCTCTATTTCTCAAAAAATATATTAAAACTCGAAGTTGGATTAGCGAAATCAAAAAAACTTCACGATAAACGTCATGCGATTAAGGAACGGGAAGTCAAACGCGAAACCGATCGGGCGGTTCGGCAACATTAATCCGTGAGGCGAAACATATTTCGCCCTCTTTAATTACTTGGATCCCAGTTCCTGTTCCAGCAAATCCCGTCTGCCTTCGCGAATTTTACGTGCCGGATTTCCGGCAAAAAATTGCCGCCAAAATCCCAGTCGTTCTTGTAAACTGCTAAATCTAGCTTTTATGGGGTTTCGATATTTCTTGAGAATCCGACTCAGGACTGTATATTCCGGTCCAACTACATTTTTTAGTAGATCTTTGATCTCCCTGGCCATAAAAGGGCTAACCCCTGAGGTCGATACGGTCACGGTAACAGATCCCCGTCGAAGCATTGCCGGCACGATAAAATGGCAATATGTGGATTCGTCCACCGTATTGCAAAGTATTCTACGATGACGGCATTCTTCAGAAACGGCTGCATTTAATTGGGATTTACCGGTGGCTGCAAAAACAATCTGGTAGGTTTCAGAAATATCAGACATTTCAAATGCCCGTTCGATAAATGTAAGTCGGCGATTAAATCTTCGAATACTCGTGCTGATTTCCGGTGAAATAACGGTGATTTTGGCGCCGGCTTTTAGGAGGTTTTGTATTTTATCCAAAGCGATATTGCCGCCCCCGATAACGAGGACGGGACGGCCTTTAATATCTAGAAATAGAGGGTAATACTCCATTAAATCCGACCACGAATGGCGGATAGAGCAGAGTCGATATTACAATGATCGGAGTCAATCGGGATGATCGAAAACCGTGACAACGGATCGCTCACCGCAACAACATCGTGGGCAGTTCCGGCAATTGCCGCAATAACCACTTGTCCCGAGTCGGCGAGAATATACGCCATCTCAACCAATCGTTCCCACTGAAGTGGGCTACTTGCCCCAATTCGGTAGGCGGATATTTTGGTGTCAAAAAGAGCGATTTCAATGGCCTTCGACAATTCCTTCGAATGGTCCCCGAATACAATCGCGATAGCGGCAGAATGCCCCGACCGCTGGGCGCGTTTGACGGTATCGATGCTGGTCATTTGCCAATCCGAATCAAATTCCAAACGAGCGGTATATCCCGTACGGTTGGATCGGTTTTCAACCACAATTCCACCACCGGCAATTTCGTAGCCATCGACAATAACGAATCGGCTGGTCAATGGATGTTCGTCAGCCGTGTCAAACGCGATGGGTTTTTGGGTTTGAAATATCACTTCAGCGACTTCGTGGCGGCCGACTTCGGCTTTGTGTTCTGAACTGAGTTCCGCAGCGTTAAGGACATTGATAATTTCTTTTACCCCCATCTGAACCCGGGCTGACCCTAATTTTAATTTATATTTTTTCCCCAAGACCAAGGGGGTTTTCCCCAGCCAAAAAATATTGGCTTTAAACTGAGTTCCAATGTGGCTATTAGCCGCACCCGTTTTGCACATCATTTCCCCGGGTTTGACAAAGATTTGAGTGGTGAGCGTAAAGCCAGTGGCCATATCCGTACCAATCGATGATCGAGGGTCGACATTAAAGCCTTCAATTTTTGCAATTTTGGATCGTTTTTCAGACGGTAAAAAAATAACTTCGTCGCCTTCGTTGATTGTTCCCGAAATAATGGTGCCGGCGACAATTCGTCGGTCATCACCCTGAGCCGTAAATTTATACACATCTTGGACCGGTAATCGGAAGGGCAAGTTTTCGGCCGGAAGTTCTTTATGAAACGCATCCATCACGGCCAACACGTCGAGGCCGGTATACCAAGGCATTCGGTCGGACGGAGAAATAAGATTGTCTCCGTCTCTCGCACAAACGGGAACCCAGGCTGAGGGCTTCACCCCCACTGAGGTTAAGAATTGGGAATAGTCATCTTTGATTCGGTTGAAGACGGCTTCGTCGAAATTAGCCAAGTCCATTTTGTTGATTAAAACCGCTACTTGTTTAATGCCCAACATCGACAACATGTAGCCATGCCGACGGGAATTTTCTTGAACCCCTTCGTGGGCATCGATCAGTAAAATGGCGGCTTCCGCCCGTGCGGCACCTGTGATCATGTTTTTTAGAAATTCAATGTGCCCCGGTGCATCAATAATAATGTAATGCCGTTTATCTGATTTGAAAAAACATCGTGCGGCATCGATGGTTACGCCTTGGGCTTGCTCGTCTTTGAGGGCATCTAGCAAAAACGCATATTCAAATGGGCGGGAATTAATCGCACACCAGGCTTGTACTTGGTCTAGTTTTCCTTCAGGTAAGGATCCGGTGTCCGCAAGCAAACGCCCCGTAAACGTACTTTTTCCATGGTCAACGTGGCCGACAATGACAACATTCATTCGCTCCATTACATATATCCCTCTCGTCGCAGGGTTTCGAGGCCCCCGCCATCTTCTTTGTCTTGGGCACGTCCCGATCGTTCTGCAATATTGGCAAACTTTCCCGATCGCAGTTCTTCAATAATTTCTTTTACCGTTTGCGATGGGGATTCCACCGGTGTGGTGCACGGGAAACATCCGAGTGATCGGTACCGTTGATTTCCCCCTGGCTTGGCAAAATACGTATCAATAATTGGAATGTTTTCTCGGTCGATATATTCCCAAATATTCAATTCCGTCCAGTCGAGCAATGGATGAATCCGAACATGGGTTCCGGGCGCAAAATCGGTTTTATATTGGTTCCAAAACTCAGGAGGTTGGTCGGCAACATCCCAATCGTGGTCTTGGCTTCGGGGTGAAAAATACCGCTCCTTCGACCGGCTTCCCTCTTCATCTGCACGGGCGCCCACAATGACACCGGTGAATGCGGCGGGGTTGGTATCCGGCTCCAATTGCCGCGTCGCATGGTTTAGCCGCCAGCGGGGCCAGGTTCCATCCAACGTGTGTTTTAACGCATCCGCCTTTAAGGCTCGGCAACAGGCAATTCGATCAATTGCCCCATCCGGGTAGGTTTGTTTATTGGCCAATGCGTCCACATTTTGACCCACAATCAAATTGAGGTTCCACTCCAATGCTTTTTCATTTCGATAGGCGATCATTTCTGGAATTTTGTAGGACGTATCAATATGAATCAGAGGGAATGGGGCATGTCCAAAGAACGCTTTTCGGGCGAGCCACAGCAATACGGTGCTGTCTTTTCCAATTGACCATAACATCCCCAATTGTTTGAAATCCCGATAAGCCTCTCGGAAAATATAGACACTTTGTGCCTCTAATCGATCTAAATGGTTCATTTTGATTCCTCTGAATGGATATGTAATCCACATTCTTTTTTATCGGGGTCTTCCCACCACCAACGACCGGACCGAAGGTCGTCGCCTGGCTTTACTGCTCGGGTACATGGCGCACATCCGATACTCGGAAACCCACGGTCATGAAGGATGTTGTAAGGGATCGAATGGGTTTTGATGTAGCCCCAAACTTCCTCTGTCGTCCAAGAAGCAAGCGGGTTGAATTTCAAAATGCCATGAGCCTCATCCCACTCGATTACATCCAGCTGGGTTCTTGTAACGGCTTGTTCCCGACGTTGCCCAGTGACCCATCCCGATTTCCCCGACAGCGCGCGTCCTAATGGCTCCACTTTTCTGATGCCACAACATTGTTTCCGAAATTGAATTGATTCATAAAAGAGATTCGGACCATGGGTGCTAACCATCGCTTGAACGGTCTCCGTTTGAGGAAAAAATACCTGGTATTTAAAGCCGTACAATGCCTGTGTCTTGGACATCACAGAATAGGTTTCCTGATGCAACCGGCCCGTATCCAAAACAAAAATAGAAATTGGTAAATCGGCGTGCCGAATCATATGGGTCAGCACCTGATCTTCGGCGCCGAGGCTGGACGCCAACGTAATGGCCCCCATTTCGTTGGAGATTTGGTGAAGCAATTTCTCGGGATCATCAATCGAAAGACGACTATTGAGTTCGGAAACGGATGGGGAATGAATCATTGGGGGCCTTTCTGAATCAATCGTTTGAGCAAAAATAAAAGGCCTCGAAAACGTCCCCCCTCGTCTTCAAGGCCTATAAGCTGCGGGGACTAAAACAAGGGAGTTGGTTACCCCTTCCGAATAAGCACCCGCCAGTACCCGTCTTCCGACACACGTTCTACAATTTGGTGGCCTTCGTTCAGCTTTTCAACCGAACCCGGAACATTCTCGATGGGTTCACCGTTATCAAGCCAAATTTCCAACAACTTACCGGAGTCAACGGTATCCAGGGCCAGCCGTGTTTTTACGAAGTTCATCGGGCAAGCTACTCCGCGAAAATCTTTGACGGTTCGATCTGTCGCTGCAGCGACGGTGGCAGCGACAGGCTTTCCTTGATCACTGGGGAAACGAAGGGAGTCATCCATGCTTTTGTATAGCTTGGTCATCTCATCACCCAACATGTACACCAATTCTCGGTGGTCATTCAGAAACGAGTGGTGGTTTAGGCGGGCTGCAAATACCAAATCCTTAAACTTGTCAGAAATCAAACCGGCTTCAATAAAGTGTTTAATAAATTGGTCAAATACAGTGTTGTCGTCATAGGCCTCGATCCCTCGGGCGATCAACAACATTCGAGATGCGGAGAACACAATGTTTCGCAATGATTGGTCAATCTCGTCTTGGCTAGTCGAATTTTCAATCGCTTTTTTAGCGTCAGTGATACTCTTTACGTCGACGTCGATCATGTCGAACATCCCTGCAGAACATTCCGCTTTGCCCAGTCCGACTAACGAAAAGAAATCTGCAGCTCCCCAATCTTGGAAATATTGACTGTTTTCCTCAAAAGAGGGAATCGCGGCATATTTTTCACAAATTTCTTTGATGTCGGTTTCGCCACGATCGTCGACATATTCAGCAAAAGTGGAGTAATTCCCTTTCAACGGAATATATCGCTCCAGAAGATCGTGAACAAAGTTGGGCGTGTCGTGGGATGAGATTTCACCGATCTTTCGTGCAAATCGTGTTTTTCCTTCTTCACGAATTGCGCCGGCAACTACCCAATACGCAGGTAGCATTCGGCCATCTTTTCGGGATACTTTTCCAAAAAATCCAAGATCCGATGCGTGGTGGAGGCCACAGGTGTTTGGGCATCCTGACATATGAATTTTGAGCTCAGGAATCTGGTCGAGTTGGAGTTGCGACTTGATCAATCGGTCCTGAATTTCAGGCGTCGCACCCCGAGGTAAACAGATTCCCAATTTGCAGGTGGCGGCACCGGTACATGCGATCATGTTACTGATCATGCGAGGTGCGTCCGATTGGGTCCGAATGGTCTGAAGCCCATTATAGATATTCCCAGCGTAGGCTTCTGGGATATTCCGGACATAAAGGTTTTGGTCAGTGGAGCAGCGAGCCGTGTTGTCCCCAAATGGTTCCAGTAAGTCGGCTAATTTGGCAGCATCTTCATTGAGAATATCTCCAAGGTGCAACGGAACCTTGATATAAATCAGGCCAGCTTGTTTTTGTGGAAATACATATCGACTTTTCCATTGGTCAAACTCAGGGCCGCTTACAGTCGCTGGGGCAAAGTTTGGAATTTGGCCCACGTTGTCAATTTGAGGTAAAACGAGTTCTTGGCCGAGCACTTTTTGTGCTTCGGCGTACTCTTCTTCTACATAGCGTTGAAAGGTGTCTCCGCCTAGTTTTTCGTACAAAAATCGGATTCGGTTTTCGTGCTTATTTTTCCGGTTACCGTGTTTATCAAACATGGTCTTGATTGCGCGGGTAACGTAGTAAGCACGGTCATCTGAAACCCAATCAAATAACACATGACCCAACAACGGTTTCGCACCCATTCCACCGGCAACATAAACTTTAAATCCGGGTTTTCCGTCTTTAATTTGCGCAATAAATCCTAGACAATGAAAACACGCATGCGCGTTATCTTTGGGGTCAGACGAAAATGCGATTTTAAACTTCCGAGGTAGGGTCCAGGAATCTGCTTCCCGAATCAATCGATCGGTTAACGAAACAACGTACGGCGTTGTATCAAATGATTCATCTGGGGAAATCCCTGCGTTATAGGATGTGACGATATTCCGAATCGTGTTTCCTCCGCCACCTCGAGAGGACAGTCCAACGGTCAATAATTCATCGATAACCGCGATAGCATCCTTGATGTCAACGTAATGCAGTTGGGTTTCTTGGCGGGTCGTGACATGGTACTCGTGCGCGCCATATCGTTGCGAAATGTCTCCCAATTTTCGAATTTGGGTGGGAGTAATGCCGCCGGCCGGGTTTCGAATACGCACCATATGGGTGCCTTCTTTTCGTTGTTCATAGATACCGTAAGCGACGCGGATCGCCCGAAATTGAATCGGATTTAATGTTCCATTAACAAATTGGTCGATGGAATGGGCCAGATGGGCCTTGTCGGGTTCTAGTAACTCGACCGGTGGTTCGTAAAATTTAATCATGAATTGGCGCTCCCAAACTTGGTACTCTACTAATATAATAGAGTATGTAGATAATGCCTTATTGTACCTTGATACGAGGTATAATCAACCCCCGGAGGTGGCGCAGTACCTCAAAGAATGACTAATGATAGGGAAGTGGATCGGGGACACCTGCGTCGGCAAAGCCTTTCAGCCGTAGGATACATGCGGGGCATCGTCCACATGCCGGACGTTGGCCCTCATAACAGCTGTGGGTTTCTGCATACCAGGCCAATTTTCCAAGCCGCGCCATGAGCTGAACGGTCTCAGCCTTTGTCAGCCACATTAAGGGTGTCCGAATTTCATACGGATATTCAATGGCCAGTTTTAGGGTTTGGGTAAGGCTTTGGATAAAGGTGTCTCGACAATCGGGATACCCTGAAAAGTCCGTTTCGCATACGCCGGTATAGATGGTGTGGATGCCACGTTGCTTGGCCAACACTGCGGCCACGCTCAAAAAAAATAAGTTTCGCCCGTCGACAAATGTGCTTGGGAGTTGCCCGTCGGTGTGGGTAATCGGGATGTCGATCCGAGTCAATGAATTTTCGGTAAGTCGACCCAGCCATTGCATGTCGATCTGATGATGGTCTGCGACGCCGGCAATTTTAGCTAAAATACGGGCCTGTTCAAGTTCAATAACATGCCGTTGCCCGTAATCAAAGGTGACAGTTTCGACGGAATCAAAGTCCGCCAACGCTTGAGCGAGGCAGGTGGTGCTATCCTGCCCCCCCGAAAAAACAACCAGTGCCTTGGTCTCGGTTTTCATAGTAGCGTGGATATCCAGTCATTCTGAAATTTTTGAAACATTCCGTGTCTCAGGTCGCGAAATGGGGCCAGTTCCTCACCATAATAGGGGACAGCTACCCGCGATGGGTCATCAAACCCCCAATGAATGCGGTGGGCATTTCCTAGAAATGCAGGGCAATTCCGGTCCGCCTCGGAACAAACGGTGATGACATAGTCAAACGACTGCCCAAAAAACTCACTCACCGATTTTGAACGATGGTGGGAAATGTCGATTCCAATTTCCTTCAATACAGTAATCACTTCCGGCATTACGATATTGGGATACGTCCCGGCACTAAAGATGTCGTAATCATCCGAAAACAAGTCATTGGCGAGGCCCTCCGCCATTTGGGATCGGCAGGAGTTGGCGGTACATAAAATGAGGACGCGTGTTTTAGACGGGGGTGTCACGGCAACTTCCAAATAAAATAGAGTAAAAGACAATTCTATAGTGTTCTAAAAAATAATCCTAATTTCTAAGACTCGTCGTTTTTTTTTTATTAAATTTTGATATTGTTTAATTGTTTGCATTGCATAATAATTTTATTGAGTCTGATGAGGTTGTTTGTGCTGAAAGAAGAGTTGGCCCAACTTCGGGTGTCACCACGCGGGCGAAGCGTGTCCTCAATGGTAGGCAACAGGGTGTAGGCCACCACATAAATAAAGAGATGCTTCACTTTTTTTGAAAATTTGGGTTGTCTACAAAAAGTTGGAATAATCGCATTAGCATTTTTCAACAGATCTACCGATTCAGTCCCAATAAAATTATGCCTGCGGTGACGATCAATGATGCGATCAGTCGATGGCGTCCATTCTTTTCGCCTAAAAATGCAATCCCCAATCCGACAGCGAACACGCTCCCGATTTCTCGAATAGGGGCCAACTGCGCAATTTGTGCCGATTGAATTGCCCATAAAAACATGAGGTAGGACACCGGGGCCAGAATGGCAGAAATCCAAATCCATCCTTTATTTCGTTGCCATTCCAGTCGGACCGTTTCTTTATCCCAAATAAACAGGAGAAGCACGACACAGTTTCCCAATGTTCCAATCCAATTGACGGTAATAATCGGAAAAAATGAGATCGCAAACTTGTCGATCATTATGTTTGCGGCGCTACACACCGCCACCAATAACGCGATACCGGTGTGGCCCGTTATCATTTTTTTAAGGCCGCTCACCGACCACGCGGACTCGCTCAAAAGCACAATGCCGATAATGATGGCAGCAATCCCAACCCATCCCATGACGGTGATATGCTCACCTAGGAAAAATACGCCAACGATTGGGAGCATCAACGACATTGATCCACGCACGATCGGATAGACGGTCGAGACGTCCGATAGACTGTAGGCGCGGGCTAAAAAAACAAAATACAGTGCATGGAAAAACATCATACTAGGGATCAATATATAAGTGGTTGTGTTCCATACGATTGGGCTCAAATTCATGGCGACGTAAGGAAAAAAGATGACGAGCGCCATGCATTGGATGCACAAGAAAAACGCCAGTTTATGCCTGCTGTGTTTGCTAACGACGTTCCACAACGCATGAAAAAATCCAGAACAAATTACAACCGCTAAGTTAAACATCGGTTGAGTATATCCTATGGCGATGGGGAGTTTTGACGAGGTTGGGTTAGTCGCATCGAATCCGAGGTTGAACTAGCAAAGGATAATAATACTAGCCTAGAAGAATAGCCCTAAAATAGCGGCGCAATAAAAAACAAAAGAGCCCGCATTTCTGCGAGCTCAATCTAATATCGTTGGTAGCGGGGAGAGGATTCGAACCCCTGACCTTCGGGTTATGAGCCCGACAAGTTAGTAGAACCATCGGTTGGTTACTACGGTTAATCGCTTGAGGTAGAGAATTTCAATTCTTGAACACACTTCCGCCAATACCAGCGCGATCGCGATACTGCTTCCGATAACGAATAATGCTCCCAAAAAACCAAGCTGGTTCCGCTTGGAAAGCGCGATGATGGTCCATGATGTATAAGATATCAGTACCGAAAAATGAGTAACATAAAGCGAGAATGAAATTCGGCCTAACCAGACCGAAAGTCGGGTGGTCATCCAGGAAGTTAACTTGGAGTTCTGGTAGATTGCGTAAATCACTAGGGGAGACAGTAATAGGTTGAGCCGGGCTCTGACTGGGTTGGGGTGAGAGCCCAGGAGCTGTGTCAACTTAGAAAGAAAGTGATAATCGGTACCTTTGATCGCTGGGGCAGCTCCTCCCACCAAATGGTGAATCGTCCCATTTCTAGTAAGCAAACACTCGGCTATTACGATAGTTCCCAAGATAGAGAAGCTTATTAAGTTTGAATATTTTGATCTTGATGCACGATCGAAATGCTGGCGGGTTCTGAGTATTGAAAACGCAATGCCAACAAAAAATAGTGAATAAAATGAGCCGAGGATACCGAGGTAAATCGCAAGTAGCGAGGCTGCCCCAAGCGGGTTCCTTAGTTTTTTATAGATGATCAAAAAACAAAACACGGCCACAGATCCAAACATCTCAATGGCCATCGGCCAAAGAAAGGGATTGTACGAATTGACCGATGGACTACCTGGAAGCACAATCGTTGCTCCGAAGAGGATTGTCGTAAAAAAATCTGCTTTGAACGGTAAGAATGTACCCAGCCAATCCATGCTGTCGACGATTCGGGCGGCCTCCATGTGAAATGTTAGATGACATACCATCAATAGATAGACGAGAAACGAAGCGATGAGAATTGGGCCTAGCAGCCTCAAGTATCGCTTTGCAATGAGTTTGTGGATTAGGTTTTCATCTAGAGATTTGAGGTAGCTGCTGGATAGGGCATCTCCTGATAAGACGAAGAATATACACACAGCGAGTGGTCCATCGACGAAGAACCGTAAGTATGAAAGCCGAAATTCGGGGAACCGGATGCCAAATATTTCCCAGGTAAGGTGGAAGATGAATACGCTTAAAGCGGCCCACCCACGGATGCCATCAATCTCGTGCAATCGCTTCATTATTTAACCGATCATTTAGAATGGTGATGTATAGTTTGTCCAATGGGCTTGTGTACAAAAAAAGCCCGCATTTCTGCGAGCTCAATCTAATATCGTTGGTAGCGGGGAGAGGATTCGAACCCCTGACCTTCGGGTTATGAGCCCGACAAGCTACCACTGCTCCACCCCGCGATGTAAATACCAGCCAAGTCCAAAAGAAACCTGGGGAGAGTACTCTATCAAAGGCGACGCCAATACACAACCGCCTTACTAAATGAGGGTCTCGATTCTCTCCACGTGCGGACACGTCTGAATCGTAGTATTTTGGATCCGTGGGGGATCGTAAAATAAGGCCCCTCCTATATATACAAAGAAATGAGCAGAAATTATGGCGGTTGCTGAAGGTCTGAGACTTCCCTTTATTGGAGAGGAAGGGATTCAGTGTGAATATCTTGAGATGTTCCCTTATGTTGGGGAGCGACAATTCATTACATATGAAACCAGTGAGTGGTCCTGTGTTTGTCCGTTTTCTGGATTGCCCGATTATGGAACCCTCACGATTGAATATGTTCCCCATCTTCATTGCGTTGAATTGAAGTCTCTGAAGTATTATTTGGTGTCATACCGCAACGTGGGGATCTATCAAGAGCCTGCGACGAATCGATTATTTCAAGATTTATTTCAATTCCTTACCCCCGCATATCTATCAATTACTACCCGTTACAACACCAGGGGCGGTATCGATGCAGTATGTCGAATCGAAAAAGGCCAACGAAACGCCCTCGAATCGCAATTAGTTTCCCATTGATTGGGTGGTTTTAAAATTCGTTGAAATTCCTATTAAATCAACTAAAAGCGGACCTAATAACTCAATTGTTAAGACCGCGAATCTCCCAAGAATGAGAGGGTATCAAAAAAAAGGTGTTGACATCATGGGGTCGGTTTTAGTAAATTACCCCTCCTGCGCTAAACCGCACTGGTCTTTGAAAATTAAATGTAGTCGTCTTCAAATAGCCGAGAATAGAGCTTAGCTACCAGTTTTTAATTTCGTTAAAACTGAGTGAGTTATTGCTCATAAGTCGTTTAGATTAAGATAGTAAGGGCGTATGGAGGATCCCTTGGCACACAGGCCGACGAAGGACGCGAGCAGCTGCGATAAGCTCCGGCGAGCTGGCCAAAGCTCTGACCCGGAGGTCTCCGAATTGGGAAACCTATATAGGGTAATGTCTATATATCCATATCTGAATACATAGGATATGCGAAGGGAACCCAGCGAACTGAAACATCTCAGTAGCTGGAGGAAAATAAATCAACCGAGATTCCCCTAGTAGCGGCGAGCGAAAAGGGAATAGCCTAAACCACACCTATGTTAGTAGCTTACAGGCGCTGTAGCTGTGGTGTTGCAGGATGTTTTTGTACACAACTGTAATTGTGTAAACGAGTTACAAAGTTTCAACTTAGCAAAAGGCTCTGGAAAGTTCTGCCATAGCGGGTGATAGCCCCGTATGCGAAAAGTTGAGACCTCGTTTAAAATATTCCTAAGTACCGTGGGACCCGAGAAATCCTACGGGAATCAGGGTGGACCATCATCCAAGGCTAAATACCATTGTGTGACCGATAGCGAACAAGTACCGTGAGGGAAAGGTGAAAAGAACCCAGGGATGGGAGTGAAATAGATCGTGAAACCATACGCTTACAAGCGATCGAAGGTTCCTTTTGGGACTGACGGTGTGCCTATTGAAGAATGTGCCGGCGACTTAATTTTAGTAGCAAGGTTAAGCTTAAATGTGGAGCCGTAGCGAAAGCGAGTCTGAATAGGGCGCTTAGTTACTAGGATTAGACCCGAAACCCGGTGATCTAACCATGAGCAGGATGAAGCGGTGGTAACACACCGTGGAGGTCCGAACTAGTTGGTGTTGAAAAACCATTGGATGACTTGTGGTTAGCAGGTGAAATGCCAATCGAACCGGGAGATAGCTGGCTCTCCTCGAAATGACTTTAGGGTCAGCCTTGAGGTTAAGCGATCCGGAGGTAGAGCACTGTTTAGGCTAGGGGTGACAACCATCATTACCAAACCTAGGCAAACTCCGAATGCCGGATTTGTATACTCAGGAGTGAGTCTTAGAGGGCTAAGCTTCTAGGACAAAAGGGAAACAGCCCAGACCATCAGCTAAGGTCCCTAAATATATGCTAAGTGGAAAAGGAGGTGGGATTACTCAAACAACCAGGAGGTTGGCTTAGAAGCAGCCATCCTTTAAAGAAAGCGTAATAGCTCACTGGTCGAGTGATCCTGCGCCGAAAATGTAACGGGGCTCAAGCATATTACCGAAGCTATGGACTTGCGTAAGCAAGTGGTAGAGGAGCGTTCCGCATTAGGATGAAGCTAGACCGTCAGGTCTGGTGGACGACGCGGAAGTGAGAATGTCGGCATGAGTAACGAAAAAGAAAGTGAGAATCTTTCTCGCCGTAAACCTAAGGTTTCCTGGGGAAGGTTCGTCCGCCCAGGGTTAGTCGGTACCTAAGACGAGGCCGAAAGGCGTAGCCGATGGACAACGGGTTAATATTCCCGTACCACCTATGAATCGTTATTAGCGATGGGGTGACGCAGTAGGATAGGTCAGCCACTTATTGGATTGTGGTTTAAGCCGGTAGGGGGAAGAGGTAGGCAAATCCGCCTTTTCATTCAACCCCGAGAAGTGAATACGAGCCTTCGGGCGAAGTGATTGAGTCCACACTGACAAGAAATAACCTCTAGTGAGAGTCATGGGTGTCCGTACTAAAACCGACACAGGTAGGTGGGTAGAATATACCAAGGCGCGCGAGATAACTCTCGTTAAGGAACTCTGCAAATTAGCCTCGTAACTTCGGAAGAAGAGGTGCCCTTGTAGCATGAAGATCCTCGCGATTGGAGTGCGAAAGGGTTGCAATAAATGGGCTCAAGCGACTGTTTACCAAAAACACAGGTCTCTGCTAAACCGTAAGGTGATGTATAGGGGCTGACGCCTGCCCAGTGCTGGAAGGTTAATAGGATATGTCAGCGCAAGCAAAGCATTGAATTGAAGCCCCAGTGAACGGCGGCCGTAACTATAACGGTCCTAAGGTAGCGAAATTCCTTGTCGGGTAAGTTCCGACCCGCACGAATGGCGTAACGAATTGAGCACTGTCTCAACGAGAGACTCGGTGAAATTGGAGTGTCCGTGAAGATACGGACTACCTACAGCAAGACAGAAAGACCCCGTGGAGCTTTACTATAACTTGGCTTTGTGTTTTGGAATAATTTGTGCAGGATAGGTGGGAGGCTTTGATACTGTGTCGCTAGGCATAGTGGAGCCATCGTTGAGATACCACTCTGATTATTTTGGAATGCTAACTATCTTCCGTTATCCGGAAGTAGGACAGAGTCTGGCGGGTAGTTTGACTGGGGCGGTCGCCTCCTAAAGAGTAACGGAGGCGCCCAAAGGTTCACTCAAGACGGTTGGAAATCGTCTGTAGAGCGTAAGGGTATAAGTGAGCTTGACTGCGAGACCTACAAGTCGAGCAGGGACGAAAGTCGGACCTAGTGATCCGGTGGCACTGCATGGAAAGGCCATCGCTCAACGGATAAAAGTTACCCCGGGGATAACAGGCTTATCTCCCCCAAGAGTTCACATCGACGGGGAGGTTTGGCACCTCGATGTCGGCTCGTCGCATCCTGGAGCTGAAGTTGGTTCCAAGGGTTGGGCTGTTCGCCCATTAAAGCGGTACGTGAGCTGGGTTCAGAACGTCGTGAGACAGTTTGGTCCATATCTGCTGTAGGCGTAGGAAATTTGAGAAGATCTGCTCTTAGTACGAGAGGACCGGAGTGGACACACCTCTGGTGTATCAGTTATCCTGCCAAGGGTAAATGCTGAGTAGCTACGTGTGGAAGGGATAACCGCTGAAAGCATCTAAGCGGGAAACCCACTTCAAGATGAGATTTCCCATCCCCTTGTGGGAGTAAGACCCCTTGTAGAGAACGAGGTTGATAGGCTGGGCGTGTAAGTGCAGTAATGTATTCAGCGGACCAGTACTAATCGGTCGAGGTCTTAATTATAAACGGCTTATGAATCAATAACTTAATTGAGGCGACTACATTTAAAAACGAAAAAGAGCGCGGTGCGTATTCTTCTTGGTCATTATTGCGAAGGGGGTACACCTGTTCTCATTCCGAATACAGAAGTTAAGCCCTTCAGCGCCTATGGTACTTCCGGTTTCACCGGTGGGAGAGTGGGTCGTGGCCAAGAACAATATGCATCGCCTTTTTCGACAAAGATCATAAAATAAATAATGTATTAAAAAAAAATCCTCAGAAATGGGGATTTTTTTGTTTTCTGCAGGGTTTAATTCATGCTAGGCTGTCACCAGCGATGACGCCCAATGGGGCGGATTCAAAACCGATATGTGGATAAGGGCAAGACAATGAATCGGGTAGGAATTATAGCGGTAGTTATTTTGTGTTGTTGTCAATCTGTATTTGGGGCGGGGCATGACATATTGGGCGCGGGAGCTACGTTCCCCTACCCGTTATATTCTAGAATGTTTGATGACTATTACCAGGAGTCTGGGGATCGGATCAATTACCAGGCAATTGGATCAGGGGGCGGAGTTCGGCAGATTCAGAATAAAACTGTTGAATTTGGTGCGACAGACGCTTTTGTTTCTAATAAGGATCTGACTAAGTTTAAGTCGGATATTATTCATATTCCGACCTGTTTGGGCGCTGTGGTGGTAACCTATAATTTGCCGGGCTCACCTCAATTGACGTTATCCGGCGATATTGTCGCTGATATTTTTTTAGGCAAGATTAAACGCTGGGACGATCGCCGGATCAAAGTTTTAAATCCGACTGTGAGGTTGCCCAATTTAATGATTGCAGTGATTCATCGGTCCGATGGGAGTGGGACTACCCATGTGTTTGTGGATTATTTATCGAAGGTCAGTCCGGGCTGGGCTGCACGAGTGGGTGTTGGAAAGTCCGTCAATTGGCCTGTTGGGTTGGGAGGAAAGGGGAACCCGGGCGTTTCTGGGCTGATTCGGCAGATTCCTGGTTCAATAGGGTACGTGGAGTTAGTTTATACGGTTCAAAATAAGATGAATGTCGCGCGAATAATAAATCGTCGAGGGCGTGTGATTACGCCCTCCGTTGGGGCGGTGAGTGAGGCAGTTCCGGCTCAAATTCCGCGCGATCTTCGTGTTCTTATTACGGATACGAATTCCGAACTTGGGTATTCAATCGCCAGTTTTACCTGGCTTCTTGTGTATAAAGATCAGGCTTACTCTGGGCGTAGCTTGAATGATGCAAAAGCGTTACAAACAATGTTGCGTTGGGTCGTGCTCAACGGATCCACATACGCTTCGGCGCTGGGCTACGCCCCCGTTCCTAAGGAAACCGTATCGCGATCGCTTCAATTAATCGACGGAATGACCTATCAGGGGAAGCTGATTCGCTAACTCTTAGTCAGAGTACACCCTTGGTGGAGGGTATATTCGATTTCCTGGAGTCCAATTGGGTGGCGTCGTCCAACGCGACCGCCATTGCCTTAAATACGGCTTCAGCGATGTGATGCAGGTTGTGTCCCGATAATACCTGGATATGGGTGGTTATTCGCGCGTTGGTCACGAATGCATGCCAAAATTCTTCGACCAGCTCGGCGTCAAATTCACCAATTTTGGCCTTGGGCATTGGGGGAGAAAAGGCGAAATAGATTCGGTTTGAAACATCGATTGCTACCTGAGCTAACGCCTCGTCCATCGGCAATACGAGAGAGCTGTACCGCCGGATTCCCTTTGCCGAACCCAGTGCCTCCCGAAATGCCATCCCCAAACAAATTCCAACATCTTCGACCGTGTGATGAAAATCAACATATTGGTCCCCCGTCGCGTTAACCGAGAGGTCAAATAGCCCGTGCACAGCCCATAAGTTCAGCATGTGGTCCAAAAAACCGATGCCTGTAGAAAGCTCTGATTTACCCGTTCCGTCTAAAGTGAGACTAAGGGTGATTTGGGTTTCATTGGTATTGCGTGTAATTGTTGACTGTCTCATGGTGTACCTCACGAAAATAATGGGGATTGGGGCGATTCTTGGATTTTTAGTGGTATTCCAAGGTGGCGGTAGGCCAATGGTGTTGCCGATCTGCCCCTAGGAGTCCGGTCGATAAATCCTAGTTGGAGAAGAAATGGTTCGACAACATCTTCTAAAGAATCCGTCTCTTCTGAAATGCTAGCGGCAATAGTATCTACGCCGACAGGGCCACCGCCAAACTTGGTAATAATGGTTGTTAAATATTTGCGATCGATTTCATCTAAGCCGAGTGGGTCGATTCCCATCCCGGCTAGCGCCTCCTCGACCACCGGTATTCCAATCGTTCCATCCGATCGGATCTGTGCCCAGTCCCGGATCCTTTTTAGGAGACGGTTGGCAATTCGAGGGGTCCCTCTCGCGCGTTCAGCAATCGTTAACGAGGCGTCGGGAGCAATTTCAGTCGCCAGTATACCGGAAGCCCGGCGGACAATAATTTCAAGATCAGCGGGCTCGTAAAATTCGAGGCGTTCAATGATGCCAAATCGATCCCTCAAGGGCGCGGTAAGCATACCAACACGAGTGGTTGCGCCGATTAACGTAAACTTATTGAGATCAAGACGAATTGAACGAGCGGAGGGCCCTTTTCCAATGACGATATCGAGTTCAAAGTCTTCCATCGCAGGGTATAAAACTTCTTCTACTGCACGATTGAGTCGGTGGATTTCGTCGATGAATAAAATATCGCCCTGTTCCAGATTGGTTAAAATAGCGGCCAAGTCCCCGGGGCGTTCGATCGCTGGGCCAGATGTAATCTTGATATTTACGCCCATCTCTCGGGCGACAATGCTGGCCAGGGTCGTCTTGCCGAGCCCGGGGGGGCCATAAAGAAGCACGTGTTCTATTGCCTCGCCACGCTGTCGCGCGGCCGTAATAAAAATTTCAAGGTTACGTTTTATTTTGGCTTGCCCGATAAATTCGGCAAGAAATTGGGGTCGCAACGACCCTTCTTTAGTATCTTCCGTTCGCTTATCTGGAGTGACTAGGCGAGAATCATCTGGGTTCATTCTTTCAGTTTACCAGACCCCTTATCTATTGGGCGAACCCGGGATTTGCCAGTAGGCGCGGCCACAGAATATACTCCGTTCGGAGGGTATTACATGACCACTAGACAATTTTACCAGTCGTTGTCGGAGATAAGTTTGGCCGGGGAGACCCTCGACGAAAACATCGCGTTACGATTGCTTCAGGATCCCGAGATTGACCTCTTGCCATTACTTCACGCGGCGTATGACGTTCGGAAGACGTATTGGGGTAAAACGGTATCCATTCATATTATTAACAACGCCCAAAACGGACACTGTCCTGAAGACTGCCACTACTGTGCGCAGGCCAAGACCTCTGATTCAGGAATTGAGGAATATCCGATTAAATCTGATGAAGAAATATTGGACGAAGCACGGCGGGCCTACGAAGCCGGAGCCTTTCGGTATTGTATGGTATTTGGTGGTAGAGGGCCCAGTAAAAAACGAGTAGAGCGATTGTCCAGTTTGGTGCGCCAAATCAAAGCAGCGTATCCGATCGAGGTCTGTGTATCGGCGGGGCTGTTGGATGATTCGGGGGCCGAATCGCTTAAAGAAGCGGGTCTAGATCGGTTGAATCACAACTTGAACACCTCAGAGGCGCATTATCCCAATATCTGTACTACTCATACATTTAATGATCGACTAAATACCCTTAATGCGGCAAAAAAGTCGGGAATTGGTCTGTGTTCTGGCGCGATTATGGGTATGGGCGAGACGGCTGAAGATGTGGTGGAGATTGCCATGCGGTTACGCGCGGTTGAGGCTGTATCAATCCCAATCAACTTTTTGATTCCTATTCCGGGTACGACGCTGAGAACCTTCACTCCGTTAAATCCAGAATATTGTTTGAGAGTATTATCCTTGTTTCGGTTATTGAACCCCAAATCTGAACTTCGGGCGGCGGCCGGCAGGGAATTGCATTTGCGGCAAACACAGGTTCTCGCGCTTTACCCTGCGAATTCATTGTTTATGGAGGGGTATTTGAACACAATGGGGAATTCCGCTGTCCAAACCTTGCAAATGATTAAAGATGCCGGATTTTCGATTAATTCTACCAAAGAATTGGACCAGGTTTTGAGTGAGATGGAAACCAATGCATCGTCGTCAGGCTCTGGCGCTTCCGTGGATCAGGTGGTGCTTAAACAATTGCGAGATCTACGTCCGTCGCCCTATGCCCCGTCGTGCGCTTGAATTCTGCGACTCAAATGTCAGCTCAATGGTAAATTAAGCCGTTTTGTTGACAATTGAAATTGCTCCGATTAGTCTGAGTTATCCTTCTCTTTCGGGGAGGTAATTAATGTGGCACTAGCGCCTAAGGAGACGATAATGAAGGGGATTAAAGGCATGGCAGTTGCCGCGTTAATCGGAGTTGGTTTTCCGGTAATGGCTGTTGACTCATATAAAATTGACACGGCTCATTCGACGGTTCGGTTTTCAGTTAAACACATGGTTCTGAGCAACACACATGGCAATTTTGGCGCGTATACCGGAGATATTAAGTGGGATAAGGACCTAAAGTTATGCGCTTTGGCGGGTACGGTTAAGGTTGATAGTATTGATACCCGGGACATTAAACGGGACGAACATTTAAAGAGCGCTGATTTTTTTGATTCAGGCAAATATCCAGACATCACGCTGGTGAGCAAATCAATTAAAAAAGGCCGCAAGGGGTATGTTTTAACGGCGGATCTAACGATGCGCGGGGTGACTAAAACAGTGACACTGCCTTTGGAAGTGAGTGATCCGGTAAAAGATCCCTGGGGAAATCAACGGGTAAATTTTGCGACGCAGTTTAAGCTGAATCGGCAGGACTATGGTATTTCTTGGAACAAGGCCCTCGATAATGGTGGGTTGGTGGTAGGGAATGATGTTTCTGTAGATCTTGATATCGAAGCGGTTAAAACGAACTAGTCCTTGAAAAGGGGGGGGTGGTAGTCAATACGCAGCGAGACGTTTAAGATGAATCCATGAGATGTCTTTTCCGTATTGGTCTGCGGATTTTTTTATGCGGTGCTTTGGCGGTGTCTGGGTGCCTGTGTGCCGCATCAGAGATAATTGGTGCAAATCCACTTCAATATTCGACGATTCGAATTGTCCAGACCCGGGATCGGATCGTTGTCGGCAAACAAGAGTTGATCGCGGAATACCATACAGCTGTCAATACTCTCACTCAAAAGCGGGTCGTTTATGGTGTGCGTATACGAGACAAATTTGAACGCGAGCTCTATCGGCGAGATTTTGATATTCCATTTAAAGCATTCGCCGAAGACGCCTATTATAACGTGGTGGTGGTTAAGCCGGTGACTGGTGCTAATGGGGCCGGGGTTGCTGTGATCTCCATTTTGGGCCCGACATATGATGTGCCCCGACGGATCGATGTTTTTGGGGTTCGCTCAGGGAGCCCGACAGTTATTGGGGCGCGGGCAACGGAAGTTGTCCCTATTGTAACCCAAATGGCCAACCAATTTGTGGGCGCCGAACCGACAGGAAATGCGATTCGGCTTGGTAAGGGTGATACATGGACATATCGGTATTGGACGGGGAGTTTTTATCTACATATTCCTCTTGTCATCGATTGGTTTGGAACTATTTCGCCGGTTCCGAAGCAAACCGATTTTTACGTTGAGGTACCCGTCTTTCATCGGGCTCAAGGAAAAATTTGTGTCTATTTGAAACCGACTACCAAGTCTAACTCGGCGTACCTAGAGATAACGCCCACGTCGAATGTGCGCTTTATTCGAGGCCACGGAATTCCGAGTATGTCGGGTCAGCGGCTCATCGTTCGTGATGCGTCGATTCGGGTTGAGGTCGATGGAAAATCAGGGTGGGTTATGGATGCGGATAGTTTGGATGTTCTGGGACTAAAGCCCTCGATCTAGCTGTTTATCCGTTTGGTTCGACGTGGATTAGTGCGTCACTGATTCGGATGTCGTTCTTGATGAGCTGATCTTTTAACGCATGGGCCAGTGCGTGAGAATCGCGTACCGTCATCAATGGATCGACATGCATATGGATATCGATATAGTAAACCAATCCCATTTTACGCGATTTGACCCGTTGAATTTGGCTGATATTGGGTAATTCCATAGCTGTTTTTCTTACGATGTCGGTCCAATTAATAGCAGGAGCGGTGTCCATCAGCTCTAAGATAGCGGGCCAGACCAGCCGGATGGCATTAATTGCAACCGTTGCTCCGGTAATAATGGCGGCCCATTTGTCGGCGAACATAAATCGAGGGCCTCCATATAAAGCCAGCGCGATACCGAATAACGCGGCCATTGAGGTTAGAGCGTCACTTCGATGATGCCATGCGTCGATGGTGAGTGCGGTGCTTTCAACTTCTTTGCTTACCCGATGTACAAATCGAAATAGAATTTCCTTGATGACGACGATTCCTGCTAGGACGGGCAATGTAAATTCTGCAGGAGGCGACGCCGGTGCATGGATTTGTCCCCACGATAGCCAGGTGATGAGCGTCGCTGATCCCATCAGAACCATTCCCCCTACAATGGCGGCGATGGGCTCTGCCTTTCCATGTCCATAGGGGTGACTGTCGTCAGGTGGCGCCACCGAAATTCGAATTCCGATGAGTGTGCAGCCGGAAATCACTACGTCCCCCAATGATTCCACGGAATCTGCAATTAGCGCGTAAGAATTCCCCAGAATTCCGACCCCGCCTTTGAGTGCCGCAAGCCCAAGATTCATAAACGCACCAATTACCGTGGCGCGGGTGGCTTGTTGTACTCTGCTGTTCATTTAAATCATTCTATAAGAAGGTGGGCGAGTAGACAAACTGGCGGATACCCATATATAATCGCATCCCATTTTTTGTCCGAATCAAGCCCAGGTTATGTGGTTGGATTGGGCCAGGTATTTAAGCAGGAGTTTCAATAATGAAAAGTTACGAGAGTTTGATAATTATCAAACCTAATTTGTCGGACAGTGAAGTGACAACCCTCATCGATACGATTCAGGGCTGGATTACCGCCAACGAAGGCGAAATAGTTCTTTCTAAGCCCTGGGGGATCAAAGAGCTCGCTTATCCAATCAGTAAATTTACCCAAGGTCACTATTACCAGATCCAATTTAATGCCACTCGTAAGACCTTGGTAGAAATGCGAAACCGTATTCGTGTTACCGAGACTATTTTGCGTGATTTGAACGTTACAATGGAATCTATTCAGTCAAAAAATATGGTTCAAGAAGAAGTCGCTGTAATCGCTGAGTAATGAATTGTGACAAGTTTTAATCGAATTACCTTGATAGGAACTGTAGCCAATGATCCTGATGCACGCGTAACTAATTCGGGGGATCCGATGTTGCGTTTTACCGTTGCAACCGAACGGCCTGCCGCAGAGGGGATGCCTGTGTCTGTCGACTATATTCCAGTCATTGCTTGGAGGCAGCTCGCTGAGAGAAAAGAATTGGTTCAAAAGGGGGCGCTGATTCTGGTTGAAGGACGTATTTCGACACGTAGTTTTGAAGATACCCAGGGTCGGCGTAAGTGGACCACTGAAGTTGAGGCTCGGGAAATTAGATCGGTCGGTGCAGGCGCGGATGTTTTTGGGGCAATGCCTTCTCTAGTGCCAGCTGCGAGCTCAGTTCCGACAAAATCGGCGGCGACCCTTGAGCGTGCCCCGGTCGATGAAGTGTCCCTCGGGGATTTTGACTTTGGAGAGCCGAAACCGATGGCCGGGTATGCGGCTGGGCCCAAGTATGATGCCGAACTGGATGAGGATGTGCCGTTTTAAGCTATGTATAATAAATCGTTTTTGATAGGTCGATTAGTTCGGGATCCAGAGATGAGGGTAACCTCGTCCGGGATTGCGGTTACCAATTTTACAATTGCCGTGGATCAGGTCCGCCGCAAGGGTGCCGAGAAGTCGGCTGATTTTATTAGGGTAGTAGCTTGGCGGCGGTTGGCTGAAATCTGTGGAGAATATCTCAAAAAGGGGAAGCTCGTCGCCGTTGAAGGACGCCTTCAGATTAGTAGTTACGACAAGGATGGAGAGAAAATTTATACGTCCGAAGTTGTGGCTGAGAATTTGCAAATGTTAGATCGTGGCGTTGGCGGGGCCGAGAACGAAATGGATATGGTCTCATCCCATTCCGAATCAGGTTTTTAGTCGACGGGAATTTGAAAGGAGAAAGTCATCGTGGAGAAAAAGAAGCAGGTTATTAAACGACGAGCAAAGAAACGTAGGGTGTGTGCGTTTTGCGTGGATAAAGTAGATGTGTTGGATTACAAAGATTTGTCTAAGTTTAGACGTTTTGTAACGGATCGTGGCAAAATTGTTCCCAGACGCAATTCTGGAATTTGTGCCAAACATCAGCGGGCATTGGCTGAAGCGATTAAGCGGGCAAGATTTATTGCATTGCTTCCGTTTTGTGTAGATTAGGATAAACTAAAATGGGTAAAGAAATTCAGGTTCTTCTAGTTCAAGAAGTTAAAGGTCTAGGGAAATTTGGGCAAACGAGGAGCGTTGCATTGGGATATGCACGCAACTACTTGTTGCCGTATCAATTTGCAATCTTGGCGACCCCTTCTAATCAACTTCGGTTTAAAGCAATTGAAAAACGGGAAGGTAAACGTGTTGAGCAGGAAAAAGTGGAGTCAGAAACACTCGCTGCAGCATTGAATGGTAAGAAAATCCAAATTTCATCGTCGGCTCAAGAAAATGGATCGTTGTACGGATCCGTATCCGTGTTGGATATTGTGGGCGCAATTAAGTCCGCTCATGGGATCGAAGTAGATCGTCATTGGATTTTACTTGACGATAACATCAAAGAAGTTGGGGTATTCGAGGTCACTATTTCCTTGCCTCAGGGTGTTACTGCCGGTGTTGCATTGACTGTTACCGCTGAAGTTAAAGAGGCCAAGGCGTTAAAAAAATCGTCTAAATAGGATTTGTACACAAATCCACCGATCGATCTTTCGTCACTCCCTGAGCAGCCCGGTATCTATAAGATGCTGGATGATCGGGGAGTGCTTCTTTATGTTGGCAAAGCAAAGAGTATTCGAAATCGAGTTAGATCGTACTTTCAGTCAGTAGATCGTCTTGATGTAAAAACCCGGCATCTTGTTGCGCATATTGCTTCGATTGAAACGATTGCCGTGCGGTCGGAGTCCGAGGCGTTAATTCTTGAGTCACAATTGATCAAGGAATTTCAACCGCGCTACAACATCTTGCTTAAAGATGATAAAGCATTTCCGTATATTAAAATTACTGGGGAGTTGTTTCCCCGGCTTCAAATTGTTCGTGAGCGGACTAGGGACGGGGGGCTTTACTTTGGCCCATATCCGTCTATTGGTTCCTCTAGGGCGGTGCGGAGGATGCTGCAGGACATGTTTAAGCTCAGGGATTGTTCTCAATCTATTACATTGGATGAGATGCAGCCGAAATGTATTAAGTTAGATATTCATAAGTGTTTGGGGCCTTGCGTGCTCAAACACGTGACGCAAGAGTATGACTCTGTTGTACAGCAGCTAAAGAAGGTTTTGACGGGGAAAAACAAGCAACTCATCAACGAGCTGAAAATTGAAATGGGTGACGCTGCGAAAGAGCAACGGTATGAGCAAGCGGCAGAATGTCGGGATCGAATTCGAAAATTGGAATTGCTCGGCCAGCGTCAAACGGTGTGTCTTGACGATGTCGGACGACTTCAGTTGTGGACTGCCGCTGAGGAACGAGGGTTCTTGTATATTATTGTGCAGACGTTGGTGGATGGAAAGTTGCTGTACCAAAACGGATATTATCTTGAAAGCCCCTCGGACGAGAGCCGGGAAACAATGGTTCAGCAGAGTATTCTGACCTGTTGGTCCGAATCCGAAATTCCAGATTCTGTAATCTGTGATCCTTGGCTTTTTGATATTGTAACTCGGGTATGGACTAATTCTGGGTTCAAGCCCGGGTCTATTATTGTTCCAAAACGGGGACTGAAATTGGAGTTGTTGGAGTCCGCTCGGCAAAATGCGCGATTGGCGATTGGACGTATTATTCGTGATCGATCGATTGTGAGTATTCGTCCAAAGGCTGAAGATATTCTCGGCTTGCTCCAACAGACGCTTAAACTCCGAAATCGGCCGGATCGTATTGTTGGCGTGGATATTTCTCATCTTCAGGGGACGAATATCGTAGGGGTAGCCGTTTATTTTAAGCGGGGAAATCCCTATAAGTCAGGGTACCGAAAAATGATGATTCGGTCGGTGGTTGGAGATAGTAACGATCCTCAATCGATTTACGAAGTGGTCTCGCGGAGACTTCAACTCTGTTTTGCGGAGCATGAGCCTCTTCCCGATCTAATGGTCATTGATGGGGGCAAAGGGCAGCTCAATTTTGCATATAAGGCACTGGTGGAATTGGGTCTAGAAAATGTAGTGGATTTGGTTTCTTTGGCCAAGCAAAACGAGGAGCTCTTTCGAATTGATGATCCGAATTCCTTGGTTTTATCAAAAGACGACAATGTGTTAAAGTTGATACAGCGGATTCGGGATGAATCGCACCGTTTTGCGGTGACTTTTCAACGAAAAAAACGGAAACAGCAGCTTGAAACAAGTGCGCTTCACTCTATTCCCGGCCTCGGTCCCAAACGCATACAGAAACTATATCGGCATTTTCACAATCTTGAGAAACTGCTTCAGGCATCGGATATCGAAATTGCTACAATTGGAGGGTTTAGCCCTAGTCTCGCTTCGCGCATCCTCTCCAAATTAAAAACTATCTCAACTCATGAATAAGTATCGAGTCATTATTGCGGCCTGTTTTTTTGGAATTTGGATGGGGTCTGTATCCGTAGGTGGGGCCCCTAAATCGGCGGCGTCTTCTCGGGAGGCGGCGCCCCAAGATGCTCAGCATATCGAGCTACAGATTCGGGAGAATAAGACCAGGATTCAAGAGAAAAAGCGGGAAAAATTATTTGCTGAGCGTAATTTGGGCGTGCTGGCGAGGGAATTAAAATATACTGAATTAAGCCTCAATAAGGCGAAGACAGACCTGGATAGTTCTGAAAAAAAAGAGCAGCAGTTTCGTCAAAAATTAAACACCGTACGCCGACAATATTCTGATTCTAGTACCCAATTTTCGTCACGGCTCCGGTCGATTTATCAAAACCAGAATTTAGGGTTTGTCGAATATCTATTTACATCCAGGGATTTAACGTCGATTGTCGATTCCGCTTATTATTTTGATCGCGTTCTGAATCGCGACTCTCAATTGATTCAGTCATTACGCCAAAAATACGCGGAAGTGACGAGAGAGAAATCACAAGTCGAGCGAGAAACTCGAAGAATATCTGATTTAAAGTCTGAAATTGGCCAACGGGAGAATGAACTCACCCAAAAAGCGGACCGACAAAAGCAATATATTGCATCACTCCATACCCAAATTCAAGAAATGGAGCGTCAAACGAAGGAGTTAGAGAAGTCTTCTCTAGAAATTGCGCAGGCAATCCGGCGAGCGGGTAAAACCTATGGCGATTCCTATTTTGGATCGGGGACCTTCGCCAAACCGGTTCAGGCGTGGATTTCGTCGTATTTTGGGTATCGGATGCATCCTATTTTTAAACGACGGATTCGTCATAACGGAATTGATTTCGGTGCGCCAGCAGGGGCGCGTATTCGAGCGACTGAAGCTGGCTATGTTATTGTTGCTGGAGAAAAGCCGGAGTACCATGGATACGGTAAAATCACCGTTATTGATCATGGAAAACGACGTGCCGATGGGAAACGGATTTCCACGGTATACGCTCACCAGTCCCGTATTCTGGTGAGGGAGGGTGAGTTGGTTAAGCAGGGTGATGAAATCGGCTTGGTTGGAAGTACCGGGTATTCGACGGGGCCCCATTTACATTTTGAAGTTCGGGAAGACGGTGTGCCCGTCGATCCTATGAGGTATTTACAATGAGCGTTAAGCCAATTGCTAATTTTAGTGTTGTTTCTTTGGGGTGTGCGCGGACGCTAGTGGATACTGAAAAAATGGTTCAGTCCTTGCAGGGACGAGGCTTCGGATTGGTTCCCGAAGGGAATGAACAGATATCCATTTTGAATACCTGTTCGTTTATTCAGTCAGCAGTAGATGAAACAGAGGCGAATATCGTGGCGCTATCTGATCGAAAACGTCGGGGCGAAATTCGCTATTTGGTGGTTACTGGGTGTTATCCCAGCCGGTTTAAAAAAGATGAGTTGAAGATTCGGTATCCTGATGTCGATATTTGGTTGACGACGCAAGAGGAAGGCAAATTGCAGGGAGAATTGGCGCAGCTTGTGTTTAAAAAGCGGTTCTTGCCGAGTCGTCCCGTGCGATATACGAAGCTGACCCCGTCACATTATTCCTACATTAAAATTTCAGAAGGCTGTGACAATTGGTGTTCATTTTGCACGATTCCAAAAATACGAGGCGTACATACCAGTAAAACGGTTGAAGCGGTTCTTGAAGAGGCCCGGCTTCAAGTATCTTTTGGTGCACGAGAGTTGATTCTGATTGCGGAGGATACGACGGCCTGGGGTGAAGATTTGTTCGGTAAACCATCGTTGCCGGTCCTGTTGAATGAATTGGTGCATGTGGCTGGGGTCGAATGGATTCGATTGATGTACATATTTCCCCCTCGGGTTAACGCGGATTTGATTGCGACGATTAAGGCCAATCCCAAAATTATTCCCTATTTGGATATGCCCGTTCAGCACGCGAATACACGGTTGCTAGAAATGATGAACCGGCGATATACCGGCGATTTTTTACGGGAACTTATTCGGGAATTGACGACTGAGATTCCGCATTTGGTGTTGCGTACGAGTTTGATCTTGGGGTTTCCGTCGGAAACGGAAGCCGATGTGCAGGAATTGCTTCAATTTATAGAAGACTATCCCTTTGCTCATTTGGGGTGTTTTGCCTATTCCGAAGAACGAGAAACTCGATCTGCTCGTATAGAACCCAAAATAGAGTTGGACGAAATTCAACGTCGGATTACTCGGGTAATGGATCGGCAATTGGAATTAGTTGTCGCCCGGAATCGGTCGCTGGTCGGCCAACGGCTAACGATGGTTTACGAGGGGAATCGGGTGGGACGTTCGTATCGCGAGGCCCCTGACGTGGATGGCCGGCTTTTGGTTGCCGATCCGAAGGGCCTCAGCCCTGGGGATATCGCGGAAGTGACGGTCTTGGGTGTGTCAGAGTTGGATCTGACGGTAGCGTTTTAACACCGACTCTAAACCCCGGTATGCCGAATAATGGAGCCTTCGACCATGTAGATCACATCTTCTGCGATATTGGCTGCATGGTCTGCAATACGTTCCAAGTGACGTGTGATGGAGAGAACGTTAAGTAGCACTTCGCATTGGTCGGGGTGGTCTTTTAGAGTGGCAACGATGACGTCATTCGCAGCCCGTTTCTGAGCGTCGACTACATCATCTTCCCGGCAAACTTCTCGTGCCAGTAGGGCGTCGACCTGAACCAACGAATCCAGGCTGTGTTTCAACATCCATTTCACCTTTTCCATTATTGGTTGAAAGTCGAAGTCTACGGGAAGTGTTTCTGTCCCAGTATTGGCGATGTATATGACTTTTTTGGCCATACTGACGGCCAAATCCCCAATCCGTTCCAGGTAGTTATTGATTTTTAAAATTGAAATAATATATCTCAAATCGGTAGCGACGGGCTGATGGAGCGCTAAAATCTTAAGACATTCTTCTTCAACGTCGATTTCTTCACGATTGATGTCGATGTCGTTCAGAATTACGGCTTTGGCCTTCGCCGCATCGAGCGTTTGGAATGCGTCGGATGCCAACGCTACATTTTCCTCGACGCGGGTACTGAGGGATAAAAATACACGTTTGAGCAGGTCTATTTCACGGTTAAGTTGGTATGACATGAGATCCTCCTGAAGATGACGCTGGAATGTGAATGGTAAACGTTGTGCCTTGCCCAAAATGGCTTTGGACCGTCATTTGCCCGCGATGAACATCCACTATCGCTTTTACAATGGCAAGTCCTAATCCCCCGCCTTTTACAAGTTGGTGCTCGGGGGTGTCGATCCTGTAAAACGGTTTGAAAATTTGTTCAATCGCTGTGGCAGGAATCCCAATTCCATTGTCTTCGATTGTAACGGTTACCTGGTCGTCAGAACTGGATACCCCTATCGAGATGAGTCCGCCGCCAGTAGGGGAATATGTAATCGCGTTGTTTAGGAGATGAATTGCGGCTTCATGAAGGCTACTGGCGTGGCCGTGCGCAATCCCTTGGCCTACGATTGTTACGGTAACCGACTTCGCGGTGGCGATGTCGTGGAGGGAGGTAGCCGCCTCCTGAAATACGGTTGCGAGGTCAATCTTTGCAAATTCTATTTTTTGATTTTCGGCAAGTTGTTCGAGTTGGGTTAGGTAGATTAGATCGTTAAGAATCGTAATTAAAAGAGTGGCTTCGTTTGAAATGGCGGTGCGTACAGAATCGGCGTCGTTGGCTTCTGTCGATTGACTCAATTCTTGGATCCGGGTTGCAGGGTATATTAAATGCTCCGAGACGGTCATGATGATTTCTCGCCGGGCACTTTGGATTCGCTTTGATTGGGTGACGTTGTGAAATACGACTAATATCTTTTTGAGCGCGAACGAGGATTCCCGAATCGGGATGCAATCCACTTGATAGAATTCGTCGTCATGGTTTCTAAATACAATTTCCCTTGTGCTAGGTTTTTTTTCTTGAATCGTACGGCGAACCAATTCGATTAACGCACTATTGCGGACGTGCGTAGCTAACTTTTGGCCAGGTCCAAATCCGAGGCTAAATCCTAATATGTCTGCTGCAATGTTGTTTAAATTGAGGATGGTTTCGTTGTTGTCGACCACCAGGATTCCGTCAAACAGGCTTGTTAATATGGTTTCCTTTTCATGTTGTTCGTCCTGGAGGCATTTAAATCGCTCATCCAGTTGGCATGCCATTTGGTTGACGGCGCGGGTAATGACGCTCATTTCTGTATCTCCAGCGGGTACCGATAGGCGATATTGAAGGTTGCCCGTTGAGAAACGTTCGATTCCTTCTTTGAGTCGTTCCAATGGGATCGTAAGCCAGTGATATAGAAGGTAACATCCAACCGACACTATCCCGAGAATTGATGCGCAGGCAACCAGAATTTGGATGTAAAATCGTTGCGTAGCGTTGTGGACTGAGTCTAATGATATGGATGCCCTGATTACCGCGATGGGACTTCCATTTTCTGTGACGGGGATAGCGACGTAGAGGGTACGCTCTTTAAGTGTTCTGCTGTAGCGCTCGGATATCCCGATTTTTTGGTGGATGGCCTCAATAAATTCGATCCGGTCGGCATGGTTTTCGAGAGTCTGAACATCCTCTAAAGAATCGCCAATCACAGTTCCATCTGGCAGGATGACGGTCACTCGAGTTTTTCCGTTGATCGCAAGTTGTTTAAGCGTCGAGTCAATTATTGAGTAATCGTGGGTGAATAACTGGCGCCTAATTAGAGTTTCTATGACTGCGGTTTCTTGGCGGAGTGTTTCTTTTTCACGTTGAAGTACCACTTTGCCGAAGTAATAAGTGGAATACCAGGTCATGGCGGATAGGATCAGGATTGCCAATACAAGAAATGCAGGAAAAATATTCCATAAGACGCGTTTAGGTTTGAGTCTCAAGTTCATCCAAATTTCCTCGACAAATATTCTTCGGTTCTCTTGTCATCAGGGACCGTAAATAATTTTTCTGTTGTGCCATATTCGACTAACTCACCCATGTACAAGAACGCGGTGAAGTCAGAAACCCGAGAGGCCTGCCCGATGTTGTGGGTCACCATAATGATGGTAACGGTTTCTTTGAGCTCTGAAATGAGGTCCTCGATATGGGCAGTTGACTTGGGGTCCAACGCTGATGTGGGCTCATCTAGTAAGAGGACTCGGGGTTTCATCGCAAGGGCACGGGCAATGCAGAGTCGCTGTTGTTGGCCGCCGGATAAAAATGCGCCTCGGCGATGTAGCGCGTCTTTGACTTCATTCCACAACCCAGCTTTCGATAAGGAACTTTCGACCAATGTGTCTTTTTCGGACCGGGTGAGTTTGATTCCATTGAGTAAATACCCCGCAATCACATTGTCATAGATGCTCATGGTCGGAAACGGATTGGGACGCTGAAATACCATCCCGATTTCTCGTCGGACCATAATGGGGTTCATTTCATATATGTTTTTGCGATAGAGGGCGATGCTTCCCGTAACTACTGTGTTCGGAATGAGTTCGTGCATTCGGTTTATACAGCGGACCAATGTGGTTTTTCCACAGCCGGATGGCCCCATAATAGCGGTGACTTTTTTTCGAGAAAACGCCATCGAAATGTCTCTGATGATTTTGTCGTCGCCAATCGATACATTGAGTCGATCAATTTCTAAAATATGTTTGTTCATTGTTTAATTAGTGTCCTTGCAAGTAGGCTGAGGCCGAGTACAAAAATAATCAGAACCAAGGACGCCCCCCAAGCGACTTGCTGCCAATCGGAATAAGGGCTTGTTGCGAAATTGTAAATAATCAGAGGCAATGAGTTGACCGGCTGTGTGATATTGACCGTCATAAACGGATTGCCGAAAGCGGTAAATAAAAGGGGCGCGGTTTCGCCCGCCACACGGGCAACACCCAACAACACCCCGGTTAAAATGCCATTTGCGCCGGCGGGTACGATAATTTTAATCATTGTCCGATAATACGGGACTCCCAATCCAAGAGAGGCTTCTTTTAGAGAATGAGGGATTAATTTTAATGTTTCTTCTGTGGCCCGAACCACCATGGGTAACATCATCATCGCTAACGCAATGCCCCCTGAAAACGCGGAAAAGCCCCCCAAGGGAACAACGATCCAAAGATACGCGATAATTCCGATGACGATCGATGGAATGCCTTGCAGAATCTCGACACAAATTCGGACCGCGCTGGCCAATCGAGTCTCGGAAAATTCATTGAGGAAAAGACCGAGTGCGACGCCAAATGGGATGGATAATGCGCCGGCGATTCCGATCAATAGGCCAGAACCAACAATTGCATTGGAAATCCCCCCGCCAAGTACGCCGGGGGGTTTGGGTAATGATGTCAGAAAATCCAAATTGATCACGTTGATGCCGTTGCTGACAATGTAATATAAAATCAAGATCAACGGAATTAACAAGATCAATGTGCTCGTGGCCAAATAAATTCGGAATCCCAGGTCTTTGGCCAAGCGAAATGGAACTCTGTTCATTGATTCACATTCCAGCGACGAATCACCATCCGGCCCAGAAATCCGATGATCGTTGTCGTCACAAATAAGATAAGTCCAAGGTGGACCAGATTGGAAATGTAGAGGGGGTCGGTCGCTTCTGCAAATTCGTTGGCAATCACGCTGGATAATGTGTTGGCCGGGTCAAAAATAGAGCCTGGTATAAAGTTGGCGTTTCCGATCACCATGGTGACTGCCATCGTTTCCCCAATTGACCGGCCAAATGACAGTAGTACACCCGAGAGCAGGCCTGATTTTGCGTACGGAAGGACGACTTGGGTCACCACCTCAAAGGGTGTCGCACCCAACGCCAGTCCCGCTTCTTTTAGTTCGGTTGGAACCATTGATATGACATCCCGTCCGATCGACGCCGCATAAGGAATGATCATGATGGCAAGAATCAGCGACGAGGTCAGAATTCCCACGCCGTAGGGGACAATTCCAATCGCCAGTTCCAGCTTTCTTATAACAGGAACCAGAACAAATAATCCCCAGAAACCATATATTACAGAGGGGATACCGGCGAGAAGGTCTACGAGGGTCCGAATGGCAGACGCCAAGAAACCGGATTTTACGTAAAATCCAGAAAAAATGGCCAGAGAAATTGCAATCGGGACAGCGATCATTAGAGATAATAACGTGGTGGCTAAAGTCCCTATAATAAAAGGAAGCGCGCTGTAATCTTTAAATACGGGGTCCCATTTTCTGCCCGTATAAAAATGAATGCCATATTCGCGAATAGAGGGCCAAGATTGCCACAGGATAGTGATCAGTAGTGCAAGGAGTAGTGTTACCATGACAACGCCCGCACCCTTGAGGACGAGCTTGAAAAGCGCCTCATAAAGACGGATATTTCGATCTTCTGGGTTATGTTGGGAGGTTTTTCGCATACGATATGTTTTGGAATTAACTGGAGCCGATGACCGGAATTGAACCGGTGACCTACTAATTACGAATCAGTTGCTCTACCAGCTGAGCTACATCGGCCGTTAGTCGGGCCCCATCGTACCAGACAGATATGGGATTTGGACAAGGTGTGACGAGTGGTGGTGTCATCATGTAAACTATCGGACTTATGGAACTTTCATCAACTGCGGCGCTGACGTTGAGGCCAACTATGGCCTTTATTAAATGGGTTAAGTCGACCGCTGTCGAGTCTGAATGGGCCGATGAGATTCATGAAACGGTTCGCGAGAAGTCGAAACAAGATGGTCACATCTATTTGATTCCACCGCTTGATGGCGAGGATGAGTTAGACCGGGTGATTGATCAAAAGTCGGTCGAATTGTTGTCAAATGAACTTCTCGAATGGCAAATTGATCCGGAAATATGGCCGGAGCATCTGTCGAGTGGCCTGTTGCGGCAGTGGTTTACGATCGCGTATAGCGAAATGGTTTTTAATATGTTGAATGGGGCGACTGGAGATTTAGTAGACTTTTTGTCGGATTCCAAATTACAATCCACGTCGTCGGAAAACTCGGGGATAACATCATCATGACCAAAACAATTCTTGTCGTAGATGACGATCAATCCATTAACTCGATTTTTGAGTTTGTCTTACAACAGGCGGGGTATTACACGATTACCACCACCTCTGGGCAGGAATGTATCGATATCATTAAATCGGATCAGCCGTTGGATCTTGTGTTTTTGGATTTGAAAATGCCTGGAATTTCTGGGATAGACACGTTTAAAGAAATTCAGAAGCTGAGACCAATGCTGTTAGTGATTATGATGACCGGGTATTCCGTAGATGAGTTGCTTCGGGATGCGTTTGACCTTGGGGCATATGGGGTCATTTATAAACCGTTCGATGTCGAAGAGGTGCTGTCTGTCATCGAGAAGATTTTTAGATTGCCTGCGCTCAGTTAAATAGCGATCATATCGGAATGCAGCCACTGACAACCTCTGTTCGAACGGCCCTTGCGGCGCTGATAGAATCTCTTCGAGAGCGTGTTCATACTTCTTCCGAAATATCTCAAGTTATTGCGGAGGGGGCGGCCGTATTATTCCCTGGGGCATATATTTCGATTTATTTGCAGGACCCCACCCAGGGGCAAGTGGTAGATACCCTGCATGTTGGCCCCCCTTGGCCGTTGGGAGATCACGACCGGTCTTGGTTGGTTCGGGAAACCAAGGAGCGTCTGATTAAATCGGAGCGATCAGGAACTATATACGTATCCGATCGGGGCAAACACTTGGCATTGGATAGTGTCCAACAAAAAGAAGATTTCAAGCACTATGGTGGCAATGCGAGAGAAATATTATTCCAGGTTCTTATCTCCGAAGATGAGCTTATTCTTGGGGTTGTTGTAATTCGGTCGTGGGGCGGGGCCTCATTGGCCGATATGGATCAATTCAAACTGCGGAAATCCGAATTTTCTGTATTCTCAAAGGGCGTGGCTTTGGCTCTTGAGGATTTGTACATCCATCAGAAAATAGAGAGCCTCCTTATTGATAAGCGGGAACTTAAGCTTCGTATCCAAAAAGATGAAGAAGATCTCAAGCGACGTATTTTAGAATTAACAGTTTTATACGATACCTCGAATGCGTTGGGGTATTCACTCGATTATTATCAAATCGTCAGATTAGTGGTTGAAAGTCTCTCAAAGGTATTGAATTTTGATATATGTGCAATTTTTTTGTTGGACTTTGTGTCCGGTGGAGAAATTGTCACCCGAATCAATAAACCGCTGGAAGACGTTTTTGTAAACAGTGTTCAGTCGAATGTCGTTTCTGCAATTGCGCCGTTTGTGCGGCGGCCAATTGATCCGCTACAGGTAAAGTTGACAACAGAATTAGGGTACCGACCGACCCGGGATCAAGTGCCTTCAAAAGATCTAATGAAGTCGTTTGCAAATGTGCCCCTTATATTTAAAGAAGAAGTAATTGGGATGCTCAATATTTGTTCAACTTCTCGAAATGCGTTTCCTCGGAACGAAATGACGTTTTTGCATACAATGGCAAACCAGTTTGCGTCTCATTTGGGGCGATTGAAGGGGGTCAAAAATCTAGAAAAATCCAAAATGGACTCTGTGATTAAGAGTATGAGCGAAGCGGTGATTATGACGGATGAAAATGGCGAGGTGGAGTTTATTAATCCAGCGGCAAAAGAATTGCTGGAAATTCCTGGGCATGGCGTTGTATCGAAAGATGAATTATCCGCGCGATATGTTGAGCTTGGAATTGACCCAATATATCGCCAAAGTTTGCGTACAAAAAAATCGTATTTGAATCAAGAGGTAATCCATCGTGATCGAATTTATCTTGTGAATGCTACTCCCGTCATGGATGGGGCTAAAGGACGCTTGGGGACGGTGTTGGTCATTCGAGACTTCACTGAAATTCAAAAAAACAATCGGATTAAGACACAGCGACTGGAGGCCATTTCGCAAGTTAATGTGATTATAAAATCAATTACGGACTTGGATAATATGTTGTCTGTTCTCATGCAATTTATTCTGAACGTCGTCAATGCGGAGTCGGGATCAATACAACTCAAAGATCGCAAGAAATTGGTGACTAAAGTCCATAGTAATTTTCCGGATAAAATTAGGCGGGAATATCAGTTTAAATCGAGTGAGACGATTTCGGAGTTTGTGTCTCGGAGCGCGGATATCTGCTTTATTGAGGATTATCACGCGGATCCCCGCGTGTGTCCGGATGTGAAGGTGCTGATTGAGAGTTACGTGTGCATTCCAATAATGGTTAAAAACGACTTGATTGGAGTGGTTAGCGTCGTTCGAAAATATGGGAATATGAACCCCAAAATTACCCAAGATGATATCCGGACATTGACCACTATTACGGCACTTTCGGGTGCGGCAATTCAAAATGCGTTGCTCTACCGTGAAACCTTAAAAAAACAACAAATCGATCAAGAACTTCGAATTGCTACCGAAATTCATACTAAACTACTGCCCTCGCAGGTTCCAGAGCTGGATCGCTTTTTGTTGGGGGCCATCTCCATTCCTGCGAGAGGCTTGGGCGGGGACTATTATGATTTTTTCAAATTGGATGATGGGAAGATTGGGATTTGTGTCGCAGATATTGTCGGTAAGGGGATCGCTGCCGGGCTATTCATGGCGATGCTGAAGAGTCTTTTGCATTCGCAGCTGCAGCAAGTAGTCTCTCCCAAAATGGCGTTGAAAAAAATTAATGAAGTGTTGTTTCGAGATCCCGTGATCGATAAGTTCGTCCCGTTGTTTTATGCCGTATTGGACCCGGCGACGATGATACTTCGCTACAGTAATGCGGGTCATGAGCCCGCCTTACGGTACAATGGTACGGAATTCGAGGTGTTGGACACGGAGGGCTTTCCGTTGGGGGCCCTACTAGAATCTGAGTACGGCGAGCATGAAATTCAGTTGAGTGACAAAGATCTGGTGGTCTTTTTCACTGACGGAATTGTGGATGCAAGAAATTCTAAGAATCATAGTTTCGGTGTAGCCGGGGTTAAATCCGTCTTAAAGAAATTTTCGGATCAGTCAGCGAAAGGCATTGCTGACAAACTATTTTCTCATGTGTCTCAGTTTATGAAGGGCATGTCTCAGCCCGATGATATTACGCTTGTCGTGTTGAAGACCGATGTGGCCCATCAGGTCCAAGGCACGGAGCAACCCCTTAGGGTCAAGAAGATGGGGGTAACGAGCTCCACTAAATTTATTAAAAAAGTAAGGGCGGAGGTCGAGAAAATTGCCCTTGAAATGGGGTTTCCAGAAGAAGATATCTTCAACATTAAACTGGCGATCAATGAAGCCCATGCGAATGTCATAGAACATGCGTATGGGGGAAGTGATACCGGAGATATTTGGTTCCAGTTCATGATTTTTTCGGATCGTCTTGAAGTTGTGATTAAGGATTTTGGCCATGGAATGGGTCCTCGAACTACGAAGGGTGAAGAGTATTTAGACGAATTAGAAGGGTCTGGACTTGGCGTATTTTTAATTAAAACAGTTATGGATCGTGTTCGGTATCGGCGGACCTCCAAAGTGGGCACGGAGCTGTGGTTGACGAAATGCCTTCCTGCAAAATCATAGTACCCATGGCGCTGGAAGGTATGGTAAGGTAACCAATATTTTCAAGGCCAGCGTCATGGTATATATGGGCGATTTTTCGATGGATTAAGGAGAAGGATTTATGGAAATAGTCAAAGATGTCGTTGATGACAAGGTGATTAAATTACAAATTGGCGCTGAATTCGATGACGTTAAAAAAGAATTGACCGGCGTGGTCGAACTTGACATCGAGAATCAGGCCTATTTTGTTGATATTGTGAATTCGGTTTTTGATGATGGGAATGTTCACGTCATTGTTGATATGGAAAACGTGAGCTACATCGATTCGTCTGGCCTTTGGGCACTTTTTGAAGGTCATAAAAAAGCGGCGCAACGCGGGGGTAAACTCGTTTTGCTTAACCCGACTAAGGATGTCCGTCGGGTATTAGATATTACTAAAATGTCCTCTAAAATTCAGATTTTTACGACGCAAACTGAGGCGTTAACGGGCCTAATAAAGTAGCCGCTATCGGAAGCGTGTTTCGGGGATAGTTTCCGGGTGGGTACCATGGGTGTCCAGCCGGTTTTTTTTTAAGGAGAATGAGTGTGTTGGATGGTCATTTAAGTGAAGAACAGGTTCGGTTACAAAAAGTAGCACAATTGCGCGAACGGGGGGTTAATCCTTATCCGTATAGGTTCGATAGGACCCACACAATCCAAGCGGTGTTAGAAGAGAATCAAACGCTCGGGGTCGAAGAATCGCGCGCTGAGATCGTGGTTGTGGCGGGACGGATTGTCGCAAAACGAGGGCATGGAAAAGCCACCTTTGGTAATTTGATGGACCAGTCCGGGACGTTGCAGTATTACGCAAACGTGAATCGACTGGGATCTGAGTTGCTCGATGAATTGGCTCATTTGGATATCGGCGATATCCTGGGGCTCAAGGGGCATATGTTTCGGTCGAAGCGGGGCGAGGTTTCCCTTCATATCCACGAATTTGAGCTACTTACGAAGTCGCTTCATCCGCTTCCTGAGAAATATCATGGGTTGCAAGATAAAGAGACGAGATATCGGCAGAGGTATGTTGATTTGATCTCCAATGAGGAGGTCCGAAACGTATTTCTCACACGCTCAAAGACGATCCATTCACTGCGGAACTATCTGGCGGACCAGGGGTTTATGGAAGTGGAGACGCCTGTGCTTCAATCTATTTACGGGGGTGCGTCGGCCCGACCGTTTGTGACGCATCATAATGATTTGGGGCAGGATCTGTTTTTGCGAATCGCGTTAGAGCTACCGCTTAAACGACTGATCGTCGGCGGGTTTGAAAAAATATTTGAAATTGGTCGTGTATTTCGCAACGAAGGGGTGTCGTTTAAGCATAATCCTGAATATACATTGCTGGAGCTCTACCAGGCGTATGCGGATTACAACGATGTCATGGCGTTAACGGAAAATCTCTTGGCGCATTTGGTCTTAAAAACGTATGGGACCTACGAAATTGAATATCAAGGGCATTTACTTAATTTTAAACCGCCGTTTCAACGAATTACCATGCTTGATGCCCTTCAGACGTACGCAGGGGTCGATCCTGATGCGACGGTGGATACCCTTCGGCAGCACGCGTTGCGCTTGGGGTTGAATCCATCGATTCAGCCGATGAGAGGTGAGTTGTTGGCGTTTATCTATGATAAAGAAGTGGAAGGCCATTTGATTCAGCCTGTTTTTGTCATTGATTACCCTTGGGAAACGTCGCCACTGGCGAAACGGAAGCGGGATGACGACGCTCTAGTGGAGCGCTTTGAGCTCATTATCGCTAAAATGGAGGTTGCAAATGCCTTTTCTGAGCTGAATGATCCGATTGAGCAGCATGCGCGTTTCGTGGAGCAGGTGAAGGCGCAAGAAGCGGGCTGGGATGAAGCGCATCAGATGGACGACGACTTTGTCAATGCGTTGAAATATGGAATGCCACCGACCGGAGGCTTGGGGATTGGGATTGATCGCGTGGTCATGTTGCTGACCAATTCGGCGAGTATTCGGGATGTGATCGCATTTCCGCACATGAAGGATCGAAAAGAAAGTTGATGCAAGTAGGGGTGTCGGGTATCGTTGCGTAGAAAACAAGCGGGTTTGGAGGAGTCTTCTGTGATTAGAAATATCCGGTTTCGTGTGGCCGTTGTCGCTGTCGTTTTGGCGTTGAGTGCAATTGCATTTGTGATGTATCCCATTAATTTGGGGCTGGACCTTCAGGGTGGATCAAGGTTGGTACTTGAAGCCAAAGATACCCCCGATGTCAAAGTTGATAACGATGCAGTAGAAGGGGTTCTGTCGGTTATTCGGAATCGGGTAGATAGCTTAGGCGTGGCAGAGCCCATTATTTCTCGTAAGGGACAACGCCAGATTGTGGTGGAGTTGCCGGGTGTTCAGGATCCCGATCGGGCAATTAAATTGATCGGAGATACTGCGCGACTCGAATTTGTCGAGGCTGAATGGGCCCCCGCTGAAGTGAGTAGCCTTAATGCCGAGCAACTTGCTGTGCTCGCAGGGCCCAATGCCAGGGTCGGCAAAGTGGTTCAATTTGATGCAAAAGGAAAGATCGTTAGCGAACGGCCCATCATTTTAAAAGGGGTTGCATTGACTGGGGCCGACCTAAAAATGGCGACTCCGGGGCAAAATCAATACGGGGAGTCTGTTGTTAATATCGAGTTTACAACCGAAGGCTCGGAAAAATTTAAGGCGGCGACGACACGGTCGGTCGGTCGGCCGCTCGCGATTGTTTTGGATGGAAAAATCATTTCCGCTCCGAACGTAAATGAACCGATTTCGGGTGGTAGAGCTCAAATATCGGGTCGATTTTCCATTCAAGAGATGCGTGATTTGGTGATTCAGTTAAAAGCGGGTGCACTTCCTGTTCCGGTGGAAATTGTGTCCAATAAAGTGGTGGGTCCGACGTTGGGTAAAGATTCTATTGAAAAAAGCAAGTTGGCGGGGGTTGTCGGATTTGCGGTGGTTTGTTTGTTCATGATCGTTGTGTATCGGTTGCCAGGCGCCATGGCGAGTATTGGGCTGTTGTTGTATACCTTCATTTTCTTCTCTGTTCTGAAGGCGATGGGCGCGACGTTGACGTTGCCGGGGATTGCGGGGTTTATTTTGACAATCGGTATAGCGGTTGATGCAAACGTCATTATTTTTGAACGGATTAAGGAAGAACGGCGTCTTGGACAAAGTCTGAAAGCCTCGATTGACGTGGGCTTTGAAAAGGCATTTTGGACGATTGTGGATGCGAACGTCAGTACGTTGATTGCGACCGTCGTCTTGTTCTGGTTTGGCACCGGGACGATTCGTGGGTTTGCGGTGACCTTATCGACCGGAATTTTTGTGAGTATGTTTACTGCGATTACTGTGACTCGGCTACTTTTAACGGCGGTGACCCGATATTCTAAGTCCGCCAATAGTATTTCAGTGAAATAATAAAGGGAACTATTTATGATAGCAAAATATTGGAAAATCATTGAAAAAAGGAACCTCTGGTTTGCGATCTCGGGGTTAGTTATTCTCCTTGGCGTTGGGTTGATGGGGATGCGTGCAATAAAAGGCGAACCGATTCTTAACCTGGGTATCGATTTTGCCGGCGGAAATACCATGGTGCTTCGATTTGATGGGCTTAACGAGAAATATAAGCAAATTGGCCATAATCCAGTTGCTTTTCAAGAAGAGTCGAGTAGGTTTATCGGAAGTATTAGGAATATTTTGGGTCAGTTTGGGCTCGAAAATAGTGCGATTCAGATTTCGTCTGACCAGGATGTAATTATCAAGACAACCAAGGTTACAGAAGATAAGAGTAATCATATTCGGGAGGCGCTTACTGCCCGTCTTGGACCCATTGAGGTGCTTGAGATTGATTATATTGGACCTGCCATGGGAACGGAGCTTAGAAATCAATCGCTACTGATTATTATTGTTGTCAGTGTGGCCTTGATGGGTTACATCAGCTGGCGGTTTGAATTTTGTTACGGAATTGGGGCTTTGGCGGCGACGCTACATGATGCATTAGTCATGATAAGCGTTGCGTCTATTTTTCATATTGAGGTGGATACTGCGTTTGTCGCGGCGCTCCTTACGATTCTGGGGTATTCAATCAATGACACAGTCGTTATATTTGATCGTATTCGAGATAACATAAAGAAAGCACGGGCCTCTAAACAGCCGTTTGATCTTGCCACGGTACTCAACGTATCGATTCGAGAAACCATTGGCCGGACCGTTAACACGGTGGTGACTGTTGTTATTGTATTGGTGTCGTTAATTGTCTTTGGTGGAAGCACTTTGCGGCCGTTTTGTATGGTTCTTCTCATGGGGACTTTGGCGGGTACTTATTCGTCCATATTTATTGCGAGCCCAATGATGGCGTTTGCGTTTAAAGAACCTGAGCAATCTAAGAAATAGTTTGTTCTGGGTGGAATGCTATCCCCGATTTTGGCGGGGATAGCGAGCCAGGAAGTTTATAGGTTTACTCTAACGGTTCTAGAAATCGCCCCATCGCCCTAAACTTGGCATATCGTTGTGCTTTTATCTCATTTCCCGACAGCGATTTGAAATTTAAGAGTTCGGCTTGTACGGTTTCCTGGATGCGTTGAGCTACCATTTTCCAGTCGTGATGGCCGCCGCCTAATGGTTCCTGAATAATTCCGTCAGCAATTCCCAGTTTCATGATTTCTGTAGCGGTGATCTTCATTGCGTCGGCGGCGATATCTGATTTTTTGGAGTCACGGAACAGAATCGAGGCACACCCTTCGGGGGAAATAACTGAATACACCGCGTTTTGAAGCATGTATAACCGATTCGCGACACCGATTCCCAATGCACCACCGGAACCGCCTTCTCCGATGACAAATGAGATAATTGGGACGGTGAAACCTGCCATTTCACGAAGGTTTCTTGCAATAGCTTCGGCTTGTCCCCGCTCTTCCGCCTCGATGCCTGGATACGCGCCGGGTGTGTCGATGAAGGTGATAATGGGCATGCGGAATCGATCGGCCATTTCCATGAGGCGTAGCGCCTTGCGATAGCCTTCTGGATTGGGCATGCCAAAGTTGCGATGGATATTCTCTTTGGTGTCGTGGCCTTTTTGATGTCCCATAACGACGACCCGAAATTTCCCCAAGGTTGCAATTCCTCCGACAATGGCCGGGTCATCCCCAAAGAGGCGATCGCCGTGCAATTCGACGAAGGTATCGAATATCAACCGAATAAGACTTGCGGTATCGGGCCGGTGTGGATGACGGGCAACTTGAACAATTTGGTTAGGGGTTAGGTTTGTATAAATTTCCTTACGAACCTGTTCTGCCCGACTTTCAATTTTTTCAATTTCGCTGGAAAGGTCAATATTGCCTTCAATGGACAATTTTCGCAGTTGGGCTATTTTGTCGTATAGCTCAGCGAGTGGTTTTTCGAAGGGTAATAGTTTCATTAAATGGGCTCTCGCGGTATCGATAACGTTGTCAGTATTGTGGATAGGGTGGTTTTCAATTCCCGTCGGTCGGTAACCATGTCGACCATGCCGTGCGCAAGTAAGAATTCGGACCGCTGGAACCCCTTCGGCAGCTTTTGGCGAATCGTTTGCTCAATGACCCTGGGTCCAGCAAATGAGATGAGAGCGCCGGGTTCCGCAATATTAATGTCTCCAAGAATTGCAAAACTAGCGGATGTTCCGCCGGTCGTTGGATCGCACAAAACAGAGATGTAGGGGACCCGTTGTTCGGTTAAACGTTCAAGTGCTGCACTTGTTTTTGCCATTTGCATGAGGCTCATAATGCCTTCTTGCATTCGTGCACCACCTGAAGAGGTGAAGACGACGACGGGTTTAAAATCCTCAACGCTGCGCTCGATAATTCGTGTGATTTTCTCGCCGACGACAGATCCCATTGAGCCACCCATAAACGCAAAATTCATAATGGCTGTATTCACAGGGAGCCCATTGATGGAGGCGGTTCCCGATACCACGGCATCGTTTTTCCCTGACTTAGACTGGGCTTTACGAATTCTGTCGGCATAACTTTCCGTATCAAAAAACCGAAGGAAGTCGGTGGGGCCAAGCGTCGTGTCTTTTTCAATGAATGTATTGGTGTCAAACGTATATCGAATACGCTCTTCAGGAGATATACGGAAGTGGAAGCCGCATTTAGGGCATACCTTTTGGTTGGACTCCAAATCCTTTTGGAAAAGGATCTCAGAGCAACTCGTGCACTTTACCCAAACATCACCGGGGATATTGAGGCGCTCACTTGAGCCAGTGCTTTTTTCTTTTTTAGCAAACCAGTCGATGATTGACATAGGAAATTTAGAGGCGATAAAATTCTAAGTTCATCATAACGAACGCCCAAGAAGGGTGTCAAACTTGTGGGAGTGACGTTTTAGAGGCTCTGACCCTTAGGCAGAGTAAGTAGATTAAGGAGATATTGTGGCAAACATTAAGTCGTCGAAGAAGAATATTGAGATCAATGAAAGAAACCGGACACGGAATCTAAAATATAAAACCTTGGTAAAGACTGTGATTAAAAAATCACTGGCCGCGGTTGCAGCTGGGGCAGAAAACCGGATTGACGTCGTCAAGAGCGCGTTGCGCACTCTAGACAAAACCGTGACCAAAGGTGTTTTGCATAAAAAAGCAGCGGCACGTCGAAAGTCTCGGATTGCCCGCGCACTCAACGCTGCAGCGTAAACATCAGCTTATCGTCTTAGTCCTAGTTTGGGGCCTCTTTGTAGGCCCCATTTTAGCGACTCAAGTTTGTATTAAATCCGATTGTTTTGACGTCGAGGTTGCGCAAACGGAGTCCCAGCGTCAGCGGGGGCTGATGTATCGTCGGCACTTGGGCAATAAATCGGGAATGTGGTTCGTATTCAAGGCGGAAGGTATTTATCCATTTTGGATGAAGAATACATCGATTCCTTTGGATATTATTTGGGTCGACGGGAGCCGTCGTGTCTTGGATTTTAAACGTAATACGACGCCATTTTCTGAGGTTCCGATTATTCCATCAGGACGGGCAAAATGGGTTCTGGAAGTTCCGGCGGGGACGGTTGATCGAAAGCTCATTGCTGTCGGCGATTACGTCCAAGTAAGGTAGATAATGCCGCCAAAAAAAAATGAAATAGATCGAAATATCCATTATGAGTGGGGCGGCTTAGGTCTGGCGTTGGGCAGTGTTTTTTTTGCGGTCTCACTGATCGATGACCATTGGACGGGGTGGTTGGGCGAGTGGATAGTTCGTGGCGTTGCCGTTGGATTTTTAGGGCGCTCCGTAGCGATTGTTCCAATCGTGGGCGGGGTCGTTGGTGTTGTGATGATGATGGGTGTTCAACGGTGGCGGCGCATTTTGGTCGGCGGACTGGGTCTTGTGGTGGCTGGAAGCGTCCTTATCGAAATGATGGTGTATAGATCCCCCCACGAATGGGCATGGCCGGTCCCAATGGCCGGTGGAGGTGTTCTGGGGTGGGGATTGTATTGGGGATCGTTCCATTTGGTAGGCAACTTGGGAACGGCGTTATGGAGTTTGGGTAGTTTTGCGGTAGGGATTGGGGTTATTTTTAATATCTCGATTGTGGAAGTTATTCGACGTGGGTTTGCATCTATAAAACCCAGAAGGGGTATCCCATCGGTACCGGTGAACGATGGCGCCTCGAAAATGATGGGTCGGAAAAATAGGGTGGAGAATCCGCCGATTGTATCTGAGGCCGAATTATTGAACTCTCAGCCCATCCTTGACTTTGATTCTACTGCTGTGAAGTTAGACGAGCCTGAAGAAATGTCCCCGATTCCCGAATCTCGCGATAGAAAAAAATCAGTGATTCCTCGATTGATGATTGAGGCCGATCCTGCGGATTATCAATTTCCGCCAATCACATTATTGGATCCTGGCGTGGCCAGCACGATGAATTCCAAAGAGAACATCAAGCGACGGCAAGAGCAGGGAAAGATTCTTGAAGAGGCCTTGGCCAGTTTTCAGGTTAATGCCAAGGTGGTGAATATTAGCCCTGGGCCATCAGTGACACGGTTTGAACTTGAACCTGGGGTCGGGGTAAAAGTGATTAAAATAACGGCATTGGCTAAGGATTTGGCGCTTAAATTGGCGACGGCGGATGTCCGTATTGAAGCGCCAATTCCTGGAAAAGCGTTGGTCGGTATTGAGGTTCCTAACACGCAGACTGAAACGGTTACACTGCGAGGGTTGTTGGAAAAGACCGATTTTTTTAGGCATCCCTCAAAATTGTTGGCCGGTATTGGATTAACAATCACGGGCGAACCGACGTTGATGGATTTGGGAAAAATGCCCCATGTTTTAATCGCGGGTGCGACGGGGGCTGGGAAAAGTGTCTGTGTTAACGTCTTGATTTTGTCGATTTTGCTTCGTGCAAAACCGGATGAGGTCAAGTTTCTGATGATTGATCCTAAAAAAGTTGAACTGAGTTTATACGATGGGATCCCGCATTTGGTAGCGCCGGTAGTAACGGATCCTCATAAAGCAGCAGCCACGTTGAATAAGTGGGCGTTAGTTGAGATGGAGCGTCGATATGAAGTTTTTTCTAAAGTGGGCGTTAAAAATATCGAGGGATTTAACCAGTGGGTAATTGATCAGGAGAAAGTAACGCATGATCCTGAAGGCGACGGAAAAGTCCATGAGGTGATGCAAAAATATCCCTATATCGTCGTCATTATCGATGAGTTGGCCGACTTGATGATGGTCGCGTCTCAAGAAGTCGAAAACACAATCTGCCGACTTGCTCAGATGTCTCGGGCAACAGGAATTCATTTGGTGATTGCGACTCAGCGGCCCAGTGTCGATGTGGTCACCGGGTTAATTAAAGCCAATGTTCCCTCACGAATTTCGTTCTTTTTGCAATCTCAGATCGATTCGAGGACCATCCTCGATATGCCGGGTGCGGAGAAGTTGCTGGGCAAAGGGGATATGTTGTATTCCCCGGTCGGATCGTTTAAACCGCTTCGTGTTCAAGGCGTGTATGTGAGCGAAAAAGAAGTGAAAGCAGTCGTTCAATTTTTAAAGGCCCAAGGGGCACCGACTTATGTGGACGCTATTTTGGATGTCGAGCCGTTGGCCTCAAAAGGGGATGATGGGGTGTCGGAGCAAGATGAACTGTATGACGAAGCCAAACAAATTATTATGAGTACCCAGTATGCGTCGACATCTTATTTACAACGTAAACTCCGGATTGGATATAACCGGGCGGCACGTCTCATGGAAGATTTGGAGCGTGAAGGGATTGTTTCTCAGTACGCCTCGGAGCGTCGCCGAACTCCGTAACGCGCTGCGTTTAGTCGTAGATGTGTTGAAACTCTGGGGTAATGACGTCAGCGACTGGTATTTCGGCGACTGCCCCGTTGGTAACGGTAAACGCCCGATCGCAAGTTGATGCGACCCAATGGACGTCGTGGCTTGCGACAATGACCATTCCGCCTGTGTTTGTAAATGTGGTGAGCTCTTCGGAGAGTATCTCTTGTTGGCGTGGATCTAATGCGGTGAGGGGTTCGTCGATGACTATCGCCGGATAGGTTCCACAAAATAGCCGTGCAAGTAGAACTCGATGTTGCTCTCCGCTACTTAATGTTTCGAGGGCTCTTGATATGAGTGGGGCAAGCTTAAATCTCAAGATGACTCGTTCGATATCCGATGAGGAGCTTGGTCGAATATGAGCGGGGTGAAGACGAAGGATTTCATCGACTGAAAAAGGGCAATATCCGGGGAGGTCACATCCTTTCCATCCGACGATTGGGTTTGTTGATAAGGTGCCTGAAGTGGGGCGTAATATTCCGGAAATGAGTCGGAGTAAGGTGGTTTTTCCACACCCGTTTTTTCCTAAAATCGCGATAAATTCTCTTGGCTGGAGTATGAATTCAACATCGTGAAGGACGGAGTGGGTGTACCCAAAATCGACGGATTTGCAGATGATTGGTTTAGGCAACATGTCGTCGCCGCCATAACAAAAAGAAAAAGAAAGGGGTTCCCAATAGCGCGGTAATGACACCAATTGGGAGCTCGACAGAGGGGACAATCGAACGGGCGACAATGTCGCAGACGACTAATGTTAACGCGGCCCAAATCCCACTTAAAAAAACCAGTGAGCGGTATTGTCGAACGCCCAATAGGCGGACGATGTGGGGGACCACCAGTGCGACAAATCCGATAATGCCTCCCATCGAGACCGCGGTCGCTGTAAGGATTGATGCGACGATGACATTCCAAAATCGATATCGAGAGACGTTAAACCCAAAGGATGTTGCGGTTTCATCGCCTAGGGACATTGCATCCAGCGCCCGGCCCATCGACATCAACCCGCCGAGCCCTACGACGCAGACGACGGCAGATAGAATGATCTGTGGCCAGGACGCCTGTGAGAAATCGCCCATTAGCCAAAGGATGACCCAATTCATTCGTGGACCTGCAGCAACAAGCATGAGGAGGGTTAATGCCGAAAAAGAGGCGTTAACAGCGATCCCAACGAGAAGAAAATGGGACGGCGAATGACGGCCAACGAGACGGACCCCGCCGACCACAAGACCCATGGTGAGGAGCGATCCAGTAATGGCTAGGCCCGGCAACGCGATGGGGAGAAATGGCACGGGGCAGAGTGCCACTGCACTGGCGGCACCGAGTCCGGCTCCGGAGGAAACGCCGAGAATATAGGGATCTGCTAAGGGATTTGCGAGTGCTCCTTGTAACGCGGCACCAGCGGCACCGAGGCAGATTCCGACGACGGCGGCGGCACAAAGTCGGGCAAAACGGAGGCTGATGATTAGGTGCGCCGATTCGGTTGGAAGATGACGGATGGAGACTGGCCCGATAGCGATGCCCATGAGTATTGTTAGGGCAAGCGCCCCAATAAGAGCGACGGTTAGAAACGGTTTATTCATGGGGAACGGAGGCCCTAAAAACGGTCTGAAGTCGACGCATTGCAATGGGAAATCTGGGGCCAGGACGGAGCAGTAAATCGGGGTTGATGTCTGACACAATAAACCCACGTCGCGCGGCCGGGGTCAGTTGGAACATGACGTCTTTGCGAACCGCGTCCGCTGCCGCTTGATCGGCAACAATGATAACGGTTGGATTTTTGTACATCATCAATTCCCGTTCGATATGGGGATACCGGATATAACCGCCTTCAATGACGTTATTACCCCCTGCGTGTTTCACCATGTCGCAGATAAATGTATTAGCGGCGGCGACAGTAATCGGCGGGTGCCAAATCACGACCATAACCGCCGGGGAGATTGTCGGTCGATTTTGATCGATGATGGCGACCTGGTCTTTAAGGGATCGAATCAATTCGCTGGCCCGTTCTTTGCGGTTAGTTAATATCCCGATTTGTCGAATGATGTTGTAGATATCAATAATCTTGTCAGGATTGTCGAATAAAACGACTCGGGTGCCTTTTTTTTGTAGTTGGCGAAATCCCGGTGAATCGGGTTGTCCCATTCCAAGTACCAATGTGGGGGATAAACTGGCGATTCGTTCGAGACTGGGTTGAAGGAATGCGCCGACCTTAGGTAGTCGTTTTACTGTTTCTGGGTAATCGCAATCGGAGCTAACGCCAACGATTTCGCCGGTTAGGTTAAGTGTTGCAAGTATCTCTGTGATTGCGGGCGCCAGGGATACAATCCTCAGCGGGGACGCGGCGATCGCGGAGCTGAGGATGATACTCCATAAAAATATGAGTTTAAAACGGAGCATTAGCGGATATCGTATAACATGGCTTTCTTGATATCCGAGGATGTTTCCCGACCGACTAATTTTTCAACAATGGCTAATGCAAATCGCATTGCGGGACCGGGTCCGCGTGCGGTAATAAAGTGTTGATCAATGACCACGGGTTTGTCTTCATAAATGCAGCCAGACATAAACGCCTCGGAATTGGGAAAACTTGTGGCTCTAACGCCATCCAAAAGACCTAGGCTAGCGAGGATTCGTGGAGCGGAGCAAATCGCGCCGATCCATTTTTTTTCTTGATGCTGTTTTTGTAAAACGGTTGCAAGGAGCTCACTATTTTGAAGATGGGTGCTCCCGGGTTCTCCGCCAGGGAGGATAATGATATCAAAGTCGTGGTCGACCTCGTCGGCTAAAATTGAATCGGCGACGATAGTGACACCCCGACAGCTGGTGACTTCAAAAGAGTCTAGGCCCGTAACAAATACCTTGAATTTGGCACGGCGAAGTATGTCAACAATTGCGATGGCTTCGAGTTCTTCGAATCCATCGGCCAGGACAATCATGGCTTGTGGCATGGGGTTCGTTCCTTACTTCTTATGAAACGGCAGTGCCGTTACTATGGCGGTTACGATGTTGTTGCGAACCTGAATCGAAAGGGGCGTTCCTATTTTTTGAAGCGCCGGTGAGACCAGCGCCAGTCCGATCGCATGGTCGCTATCGGGGGGGAGTGTTCCTGATGTGACCTCACCGCCTTCGACAATTATTGCGCCATGCCGAGGGATTTGTTTGTTTTCACACCGGATGCCAACGGTTACGGGGGTAATTCCTGCGTCGCGCTGGGTAACTAATGCCGGCTTTCCGATGAAGTCCCCCTTCCAATCGACGACCCACGCATATCGGGTATTGAGTGGCGTTAATGTTTCGGATAATTCTTGTCCATATAGGGGCAAACCAGCTTCTACCCGCAAACTATCCCGAGCGGCCAACCCACAGGACGTTGCCCCGTTCTGAACAATGGCCGTAAATAGGGCGGGAACTGCGGTGTCGGGTACCACCAGCTCAAAGCCGTCTTCGCCGGTGTACCCGCTTCTCATGATGTATCCTGGCGAGCCTGAATAATCGATGGCCCTGATGGCAAATCTGGGAATTCCTTCCCATTGGCTACCCAGTATTTGTCCGATGACATTGGCGGCCAAGGGACCCTGAACGGCGATCATCGCATGGGTCGTAATGAGTTCTATAGGAACCTGGTCAGGATTGTGGCTTCGAAACCAGTCTGTAATTTTATTTTTATTTGACGCATTGGCGATGACTATCCACTCGTTGTCCGTCACTTGGCCCATCATAATGTCGTCTAAAATTCCGCCCGTGGGGGAAAGTACCATGGAATAGGTCATAATTCCCCGTTTTGCTTTGTCCGTTGATGAACAGGTGACTTGCCGTAGGAGTGTTTCTGCTTTGGGCCCAGTGATACGAATGACGCCCATATGAGAGATATCAAATACACCACATCGAGCGCGTACGGCAGAGTGTTCCGCTTTCACCGAAGAGTACCAGACGGGAAGCATATATCCGGAAAAATCGATCATCTTTGCGCCGTGGGAAATATGGGTGTCATAAAGTGGGGTAACGAGTGGGGTGGATGTCATAGTTAACGTGCTCCGGGATTACTAACGATGAAGAGCCCCATTATGGAGCTCCCGAACGGAATTGAACCGATGACCTCTTCCTTACCATGGAAGCGCTCTACCAACTGAGCTACAGGAGCAAAAATATTTTAAGAACAGGACTCATTTTGGGGTCTCGGATATTAGCAAGTACGATTTAAAATTGGCAAGGCTAATCACTGTCTGAGCTCAGATTGAACGCGAGCTAGATCTAGCGCATCACAAAATGTATCGATTCGAGAGCGGTTGCTGATCCCATGGCCGGTGACCGTAACCATTAAATTGTTTCCTAAAATAATATGGCGCTCATAGATGCCATCGAACGATGTGTATTTTTCGAGGGCCAGAAATCCAGATTTGAACTCAATAATTTTTGTGTCATCCATTAAGGCTACGGATGCGGGATTTTGGATCATTTGGCGGTATTCATCAATCGATGGATCTGACATCGTAATAGTAATTTCGAATCCGCAGTTTTCAGGTCCCAAATACGATCTTGAAAATACGATGTAAGGGGAATCTGCGTCGTCGGCGGACTGTGGGGGCTCTACTGAAAATCCGTCAGGAGTTCCCGGTAATGAAGACTGAATGGACTGCTGCTGCATGGTTTTAGCCCGTACGGTTAACGCATTGAGTTCTAGTAACACTAGTGCGAATCGGCGTTCTGTGGTTAGTGTCCGGATTCGGTTGAGTCCGTCCGAAAAGTCGGTGGGTATTGCGGTCACCGTTCGAGGTGTTGCTATTGATTTTTTAATGGGTGTGGCGCGTTGGCCCAATGCGGGGGAAGCGATCATAATGAACCCGATTAATGGATAGAGAATCAAGGGCTGTTGCTGAATTATTTTCACAGGCGTTAGAATGAATGGTTATGAAACAAAAATCAAGTTCAAAGAAGCCTAAATTGCCCAAAAATCCACCCCGAGATTTCCGAGGTCTGATCTGGTATTTGCTGATAGCATTGTTGGTCGTAACGGTGTCGACGTCCTATTTTAAAGGAACTCCGACGGTTAAGCCGATGGATTGGTCTGAATTTAATGATCGATTATTAGGCGGTCGAATCGCGTCGGTTGATATCCGCCCTCAAGAACGCCTTATTGAAGGCAAGCTGAAGGATGGCGCCGCATTTAAAACGTATTATATTGACCATCCCGAATTTCTGTCGGAGCTTCGCGACAAGGGCGTCAAAGTTAAGGTTAATCCGGCGGACTCTGGATGGCTCTGGAATCTATTTGTTCAGGGACTGTTGCCGTTCATCTTAATTGCTGGGCTGTGGTTTTTTATATTTAGGCAGGCCCAAGGCGCCAATAGCCAGGCGCTTACTTTTGGAAAGTCTCGGGCGGTCGCATTTGATGCGGCAGCGGGAAAAGTGGTGACATTTAAAGATGTTGCCGGTGTTGACGAGGCGGTGGTTGAGCTTCATGAGATCGTAGATTACCTCAGGAGTCCTGGGAAATATCAGGATATCGGCGCGCGGATTCCGAAGGGGGTGCTGTTGATGGGGCCTCCGGGAACCGGAAAAACCTTGTTGGCCCGGGCTGTTGCGGGGGAAGCTGGGGTTCCCTTTTTTAGTTTGGCGGGGTCCGATTTTGTGGAAATGTTTGTCGGAGTGGGAGCAAGTCGAGTTCGGGATTTATTTGCGCAAGCAAAAAAAAGTCAGCCATGTATTATCTTTTTGGATGAAATTGACGCGGTTGGGCGACAACGGGGCGCGGGGGTCGGCGGTGGCCACGATGAACGTGAACAAACATTAAATCAATTGTTGGTTGAAATGGATGGATTTGACGCAAAGAATGCAGTCATTGTGATTGCCGCGACGAATCGCCCCGATATTCTTGATCCCGCCTTATTGAGACCCGGTCGATTCGACCGTCAGGTGGTCGTGGACAAACCCGACATTACGGGGCGTTTGGAGATTCTGAAAATACACGCTAAAGAACGGAAAATTGAACCCACCGTAGACTGGTCAGTCATTGCACGACGAACGCCTGGGTTTACCGGGGCGGACTTAGCCAATCTCGTTAATGAGGCCGCGTTGCTTTCTGCGCGAAAGGGTAAAAAGATTGTTGGGGCGGAGGAGCTAGAGGAGTCTGTTGATCGTGTGGTCGCTGGGCCTGAACGAAAATCCCGCTTGATTTCGGACCGAGAAAAAGAAATTGTGGCGTATCATGAAGTGGGTCACGCGTTGGTGGCGGCAAATTGTAAGTTTGCAGACCCTGTTCATAAAATCAGTATTCTCCCCCGTGGACTCGCATTGGGTTACACCTTGCAGTTGCCAATGCAGGATAAACATTTGGTTTCGCGTGACGAAATCGAGGACCAGATTCGAATTCTCATGGGCGGTCGAATTGCGGAAGAATTAAAATTTCATTCGATTACATCGGGTGCATCTAATGATATTGACCGTGCAACGGAGATGGCCCGTGGCTATGTGTGTTCGTATGGGATGAGTGAGAAATTAGGCCGCCGTCGCTATGGTAAATCTCAAGGCATGGTGTTTCTCGGTCGGGATTACAGCGACCATTCCAAGGACTATTCGGAAGCAACGGCAAGGGAAATTGATGAAGAAATAAAGAATCTAATCGAGCGATGCTATAACGATGCCGCCGAGATACTAAAATCGAAGTATGAGCAGTTGGAATTTATTTCTAAACGATTAATAGAGTCGGAGGTCTTGGATTCAGATGCATTTAAAAAGTTGCTAGGAATTGAATCCAGCGATGTGTCCACGGACGGGCTTCAGGTCCCATTGGCGGCGATTGCCGATTCGGAATTGACCGGGTAAACTATTCCGACTTAACGGGGCGTAGCGCAGCCTGGTAGCGCACTAGCATGGGGTGCTAGTGGTCGCTGGTTCAAATCCAGTCGCCCCGACCATTGACTCAGTTGGAAGGCCTGACGGCTATCATGACGTTGGAATAGGCGGAGTGTGTGTTGTGACTGAGGGAATTTTTTATGTATGTGCAACACCGATTGGAAATCTAGGGGATGTTTCTGAGCGGTTGGTGGCGACATTAAAGTCCGTTCACCATATTTTATGTGAAGACACCCGGATCACGCGAACATTGCTTCAGCGCTACGATATTACGACGCCAACAGTCAGTTGTAATCAATTCCAAGAAACCCAAAAGGTGGATTGGATCCTTAATGAATTGATTCATGGCCATTCTCTTGCGCTGGTGTCCGATGCGGGCACCCCGGGGATTTGTGATCCAGGGTATCGGGTAGTGAGTGCAGTTCGCGCTGCGGGCTATCCTATTCAAGTCATTCCCGGGCCCAGCGCTTTGGCATCGATGCTGTCGATTTCTGGATTATCGTCGGATCGATTTGTATTTTGTGGGTTCGTCCCCAAGCGGGCGTCGGATTGGGAGTCGGATTGCAAAATGGCTCAAGCGAACGGGTTGGCGGTTGTTTTCTTTGAGACGCCTCATCGAATTCGAACGACCTTGGAGTGGCTGAATGGGTTTGATTCGACGGCGGTAATTACGATTGGAAAAGAACTTACCAAGATTTTTGAGAAGGTATTTTCAGGGAATTCTGAACAATTATTATCGATTGCAGAACTAGAAAACCCTCGCGGAGAGTGGTGTGGGGTCGTCCAGTTTTCTCCTGTCGAGGTGGCAGCGATCGCGCCGATTGTACTGGCTCTGAAAAAGATTGGCTTGTCAAATCGTCATGTTGTTGACGTGTCAATAAAAATATTACATATTAATAAAAACGAAGTCTACCGAGAGTGTCTCAGACTCGATCAGCAAGGAATCCCCAGTGATTGATACCCACGCTCATTTGTTTTTGTCGGAACTGAGCGCCGACGTCTATATTCGGAATGCTCAGGCCGCCGGTGTTGAGCGAATTGTATCGGTTGCGACGGATTTGGCGACTTCGGCGGAATGCGTCCGATTGGCAGCTCAATATCCGATGATTATCGCCACCGCTGGGGTTCATCCGTGTGAAGAGGGTTCGGATAATACGATCGACGCGCTTCGGGCGTTTGTTATGGCGCATCCGGTGGCGGCGATTGGAGAAATTGGATTGGACGGATATCGCAGTCCGGTTCCAATGGAGGATCAAATCGTACGGTTTGTTCAGCAATTAGAGTTGGCTCGGGAGGTGGGGCTTCCGGTTATTATTCATTGTCGTAAGGCGGCGGATCCGATGATATCTGTGATTGCGTCCTTTCACGATGTGACTAAGGTGTTTCATTGTTTTTCAGAAGATCGTCATTTTATCGACGCGGTATCCTCGACCGAAACGTATTTTTCTTTTACAGGAAACGTAACGTATGACAATGCAAAAAATAGCCGATATGCCGCATCTGTGTTGCCGTTGGATCGGATTATGTTAGAAACAGATGCTCCTTATATGACGCCGACCCCTTACAAGGGGGCCCCCAATGAAAGCGGGTTTCTGCGTGCGACTGCGGAGGCGATTGCCCAATTGCGGCAGATAGAGACGGACGCTTTGATTGACCATACAACGCTCAATGCGCGACGATTTTTTCGTTTGACCCAATGAAGGCGACTGCAGAATGGCGAAAATTTGCGCTGTTTTGCCAGCGGTTAGCGGCGATGCTTCGGACGGGAATTGGGTTAATTCAAGCAATCGATATGTTAGTCCTTGATGAATTGGACCTTAAGGAAAAACGAAAATTGGATCTTTTTCGACGGGCCCTTTATAGCGGGGTTCCGTTTCCGCAGGCGCTTCGGTATGTGATTCCCTACGAGTATCGCGCATCTGTATGTCGGTTGGATCAGGTTCCGGATGTTCCTGAGTTTTTAAGTCGGTTGGGGGCGCATGTTACTGCCCGATCAGATGTTGTTGGGACGGTATTGAAGCAAGCGGTTTATCCCCTGGTCTTGATTGCAAGCACTGCGTCCACCGTTCTTTTTTTTATTCTTGTACTTGTTCCTCGGTATGCTGATTTTTTTAACGAATCAGGGCTGCCGTTGCCGGGAATTTTACGGGTCATGATGATACTGTCTGCCGGATTATCATCTCCCGTATTTGCGGTAATAAGTAGTGTTTTTGGAGTGGGGCTTTTGTTGTTGGGGAGTCGACGTACCATTCAGTGGTTTAAGCAGCGAGTGGGCGGTGGCGACGGTCGCGCCGATCTTTTTTGGATGCTTGGAATTATGCTTCAGTCGGGGGTCCCTCTTATTAAAGCGGTTGAGGTTGTGTCGCCATCCGATAAAACCATTGAGCAACGGTGGCGCAATTTTCGACTGGCGTTATTGGGTAGCGGACGGTTGGCGGAGAATGCTTATTTGTATTTGGGCCTTACCCGGTATCAGCGGGAACTTATTTTGTGTGGAGAGAGGAGTGGTAGGCTAGCGGTGTCATTGATTGATGTGGCGGCCGATCTAGTGGCGGCGGACCAAGCTCAATTGAAGCAAACCGTGGCTTGGGTGCAGCCCGTGATGTTGGCAATATCTGCCGTGACAATTGTCTTTTCGGTATACATCACGATGATTCCAGTAACATCATTAATAAATTACAATCTTTAAAGAAGACAATGGGTGTTGTTTGCTATATAATTTACAAATAATATTAATATTGTTTTCGGAGGGGTTAAAAAATGGACAACGGATTTTCGCTGATCGAGTTAATCGTGGTCATTGCTATTATTGGGATTATTTCGCTTATTGCGATGCCTAACTATACGGCGATTCAAAATAAGGCGAAGGTATCGGCGTTGACTACGGCGGGTCATACGCTTCAGAGTGCCATCGAATCTTATGCAATTTCGAATGGGAGTTACCCTTCGGGTAGTCTAAATGGGGGTGAGGTGTTTTCAGTTTTGCAACAATCCGGAGATGTGAAAACGGTGCCTAAGAACCCTTTCACTGGCCAGTCGTTTGCTGCGGGAGATACGCAAGGGAAAATCGCGTATTCGTATGACACGACATCCCAAACGTACCAAATTAAGCTTTATGGGGAAACGGTGAACAGCCCTTCTGTGACCTTGAGTAACTAGCTAATGCAACTCTGATCCATGGTTACGAATTATCGAACTTAATTTCTGGAGACTTTTTAATTCATATTGTCGAATGGCTGATTTCATAAGTAACGCATAGAAGCTGGTCTGAAAATTGTCGGTTTTGACTGTGACTCGGGGAATGCCGAGTAAAACGGCTTCCCTTAGAAGTTCATTCTTATTGGGTTGGATGATGGCGATGCCGCATACGGGGGAGGTGTCGAGATAGGGTTGAAATAGTTTCGTCGCATCTTCCCATCTTCCCATATTTTCGGTATTTAGGTCGCTTACCCAAAAATCTAGGAGGTCGGTATGGGAGGGGTTATTGACCTCTATAATCTCAAATTGGGGGACGTTAACGCCTGTTATTTCCGAATTGTTTCTGGCGATCGCCGTGGTTACCGATGATGCAAGTGCGGAGGTAACCCCTAGGCGAAAGGGTTCCATTTCGGGGATGGGTGTTCGATACATTCGGTGAATAAGATCAAAGATAGGGGCGAGAGACGCGGTAAGTTTGAAGGTCTCCTTTGCGCCTGATGGAAATCGATCTTCGGGTTGCATTCCGTCTACTCGAAATAGGTCCAGAATTTCGGGCATCCATTGGTGTTGCCTGTCTGTGGGCATCTGGGTGACGTGGTGGTACATCAAGAGACGAATCGTGTTGAGAGCTGACATGACGGCCATTCGTTCCTCAATCTGAGCGCCTTTGTATGAGAATGGATTGGCGTTGATGGCGTTTTGGACGGCATCGATAATTTCTTGTTGATCGAAGGGTTTGACCAAATAATTTAAGGTTCGATAGTCTCCGAACATTTCCTGCATCCACGATTGGTCATCATATTCGGTTTGAATCACAATCGGAGGAATTCCCGGGAAACACATTTTTTCAAATGAATTCAATAGTTCAAATGCGGTCATGTCAGGAAGTCGAATGTCCAGTATCAATGCATCAATTTCGTGTTGATATTGATCAAATAACTGCTGGGCATCGATTCCCGTACGAGCGGGTAACACAGTGAAATCAGGTTTAAATACGGCTGTAAGCCATTCTAGCTGGTCTGGATTGTCTTCTACGATCATCACTATTTTTTTTGTCATTTAAATACGCCCCTTTTTTTAAATACAGTTGAAAATTAGCCGGATACGGGCTCCTTCCAAATGGGTAATCCCATGACAAATGTCGTGCCCCGTTCCGAACTGTCGTGAACTGCCACAATCCCGTTGTGGGCATCCATAACCCGCTTCACAAAGTATAACCCAAGTCCTAGATTTGAATCTCCGGGTGTTGCGGTTGTCGTACCTTGCTTAAACAGAGTGTCTTTGATATCTGGATTAATTCCGGGGCCCGAGTCGGATACGTATATGTTCACCCAGGGATCTTCGACTTTTACGGCAACTCTAATTTGGGACCCGTCTGGAGAAAAGCGTAATGCATTGAGAAGTAAATTTAATAACGCCTGAGAGATATATGCGGGGCTGCCTTTAACTGCCGGCAGATCGCTGGGTATAGATTTCTCAAAGTGGATGTTTCTAACAAACCCTTCGTTGTCAGCTAGTCGAAGGATTTGGTCGACAACCCCGCCCACGTCCAGTGACGATTCCATCCACATTACGGATCCTGAATCGGCGAGCAATGTCCGAACCAATTCTCCCAAGTTCTTGATATAGGCGAGCATGTTATTGACGCGGACTTTGACTGAAGTCGTCAAATTGTCTTCCATTAAGATGAGGGAGCAGCATGCCCGGATGGCGGTTAAGGGCCCCTTGACCTCATGTACAATTCCTCTAATGAGTGCGCCCAAGGTTGCTTTGTGGGCGAGAGAGTTAATCAGCGCATTAGATTTCTCGAGATCGGTATAGGCGGTCAGTAATTTGTCATTGTTGAGTTTCTGTTGAAGAAGTGCGGTTTGGAGGCTTTTTTTAGAGGCCGCAGCCTCTAAAAAATAATGGTACACAAAATAGAATGTGAATAAAAAGGCGGTCCCAATCGCAACTTCGTATATGATTGATACCGCATTTTTAGAGACGGATTCACCGTATTTGATTAGAAATTCCGGGCGAGTGTGTTGGATGACTTCAAGCAGGAATCGATAGACAACGGGTATCATGCAGCCTGTAAATATCAACATTCTTTGTGTCGATTCATAGAGAACAACTGGAAGCGCAACCATTGGGAAAAATATGAGTGGGGCGCCCGCAGCTTGGCCAAGTAAAATGGAATAGACAAATAGTATAGAAGACACCCCACCAATTAGTATAAATGATGATAGCGACCTGTAGTTAACCTTGCTGAGGTAGGCGGAAAAGAGCGCAGTGCAAAACAAAGCAAGCATTACTACGGCGGATTTTAACAACCCAAAAAATAGAAAAATAAATAGATAGGGCATCCCCAGAATTATTAGAAAAATGGAAATTTTGAAATTGAGTCCGGTATTTGAGTTTAAATGAACAAAAGGGAGATGAATCTAAGTTGCTCCCTTAACCATCGAGAATACGAGGTACGTGAGGAGGAACAACACGTTGTTATCCTTATATTTCTCCATTGATGCGACGTATGCGTCTCTGTGTTGCCACCCCCTGGGTGTATTAGAAATGTTTTCTGCAATTGTAGTGTCAAGTACAAGTGATTTGTCCTGCCAGTACCTATAAAATTCGGCCATCACCTGAGGCTTGAGTAAAAATTTGCATAAAACGGCCGTTTTTTTATTTTCCATTAAAAGAGCCTGTTCAAGTTGGTCAAGCGATGCAGATATCGGCTCATGTTTCTCCCCGGCTAGAGAGCTTTCGGTCAGTAGTTGTCGAACACTGACTATAAAATAATTCACGTCATTTAATGCCGTGCTGCTATCGAGCGTTAGACCTTCTGTTTGAACGCTTGTTTTTATGGTTTGAATTATTCCAGAAATATTTTCCTGGTCTGTTAAAGAAAAAAGAGCCGCGAAGGAGTCCCATTTGAATCCGTCGCTTTCACCATTTGCAAATCGTTCACTCGAAACAAATTCCTGAAATGATTCTGTAGGGTGAGTGACCTTCCATATATTGAACTGCCCCGTGATGAATTTTTCCGCAACAGCAAATATCATGTTGGTCATGTCTCGTTCACCAACCTCCCTTTCTCGGGTGGCAATGTTGTTTGCAAGTCTAAAAAGGACTTGGAGGTCGGTTTCAAATTTACTGAACGATTCAGAAATTTCGGCTGGAAACTCAATGCCTTCTTTTCTGAGAAAAATTTTTGTGATGTCAAATATGATTTTTACCATCATGTTTGATGAGAGCTTGGCTTCCATTTCTGACATGAGGGGAAGTGTTCGCTCTCGATTGAGCCTAACAGAAAAATCCATGGATTCCATCAACTCTTGGATGTTTTTTAAGAATCCCTTCATCAAGGGGTCACGATCGGGTGTGGGTTCGCATAATGTCGAGAGCTCGGTTAAAACGCTGCCCCACAAGGACGCTGTATTCTCAAAATAGGGTTTGAAAATCCCGCCTTTGTAGTCGTTCAACTTTGCGAGCATTTCTTGAGTCACGGTCTCTAATTGTGCCAGGGGTGTGCTCAATAGCTTATTGGCCTGATCGATTAGGTGTTGATCATGCAGAACATCGGCAAGGTCATCAATTCGGGTGTCAAGATGAACGACTTGTGTCGAGACGCGCAATATGGCGGCTTGAACTATTTTTCGGCGTTCATGCGGCAGAAGTTCCATCATTGGGGACACCACAAGTTCACCGATTACGACAGAGCACCATTTGAACAGCTTATCGCTTCGGACGTTGAACCTCATCCATTCAGGGGAGTCTCCTTGAAAGAGTTTTGTTTTTAAGGCTTTGTAGTCTGCGATGCAGATTTCGGTATCCTTTGTTGCGGGGTACTCAATAGCTCCAGTAAAGGTTCCGACAATTTTGCATAAAATGGGTATTGAATCCTTGATGTGTCTGAGTTCTACCCTGCCTAATATAGGACGGTATAGTTTGAGCGCAGTTGGAATATGTTCATCCAAAAACATCTGTGTAAGGCGCTGTTCTGGATTTGTTGTATGGGATTTCTTTTGAGAGAGTTCTTTGCCTACCCATTCAATATATTCGACGATTAAGGGATGTGTTTTCGAAATCCCAATAGCGGTGTGGTTTACAGAGATAGTTTTTTTCATTTTTTATGTCAAAAAATTGTCGTGTGGAGGTATTTGATCAAATAGAGCGGCGCAAGCTGGCATTCCTACTCCGGACTTTATTAACCTAACTGCGAGTATCATCCTGGATATCTCATCGTAGTGATAGGCTCTCATCATTCTGCGCGCCGTATCTGTAGAGACGTCTAGGCGTTTGGATATTGAGCTCTCGGAGAAAAGGTTTGTATCGGGCTTGTATACGTCAGGGTGGGAAGTAATCGGTTCGAATAATGCAGCCAGATCGTCGTGCTGCGGATGTGTTACATCGAGAGTGCCGGCAATTAGCACTATCGCAATTTCTGTTCTATTTAGCGCGTGGGCCAACGCTTTCACGTAAGATGCTGACTTTCCTTCGAATACTAGAGAGAATGAGTCCAACATTGTGGAGTCCTTTTCTAGAATGTCTTTCGTTTTGGGCGTAAACGCTTGTAGCAATATTTTAAAGTTATCATCCGACGTTTCGGGGACAGAAATGGTGAGTGTTGGCGGCGTGACCTCAGTAGGTGATGCCAAAATTTTGTGAATCATAAAACGCGACTCAATCTTTCTGCTAAAGAGCTCGGGGTATTTTTGTCCGCCGACTTTGATTTCTATAAAAAAATACCGCCCTTTTGTTTGAAATCAAAAAAGGAAAAGTCTTAATCTGCTTGAGCAAATACATGTTTTAGGAATCATGTTAACTTGTGTCGTGGAGCAATTAACGGTGTCGATAGTGTACATCATTTTTTAAAAATTATTCAAATAAATTTATCGAATGTGAGGCGTCTAAACAGGGAGCTGTGATTGGCGCAGAGGTCCCTGTCGGATGAGGTTTTAATCCGCGGTTATTCCCCCATGTGAAATTTGGGGGGTGCGAGCGCTTTTTTTATCTTCTCAATTGATTTTTTATAAATTCTTGAGATTTGAGATTCTGATATATCAAATTTTTCTCCTATTTTCTTAAATGTTAAATCGTCTTTCGTGTGATAAATCACAACCAATCGTTCACGATCGGTTAGCACCTGCATGGCCTCTGTGAGCTGTGCCCCGTCATCAATGGTATTTTGAAAATCAGCACGATCGTTGATGGCCATATAGACATAAGCCGCATCGGTAATCCAATCGTAGAACCGGGATGGATCCGATTTTGTGATATAGCGAATATGGTCTTTCATTGCACCTATCACACGGGCTTGTGCCAGTGGCCAGAAGTCGACATTTCGACTAGGTAGCCAGACTTTTAAGGTCTCCAGGAGTTCAAGTCTGGATATGGTGCGCAGGTCATCAATCTCACTATCGGCAACATGATAGGGAAGATGACTGGCATATTTTTTAACAATCGATTCGAGGCGGGTCGAGTATGACGAGAGAATTTGGTCCGAGAACCGGGACATCAAATCAATTTTGATAATATTGACTACCGGAATTTCGATTCCAATCCAAAGTTGCTCGACGGTGCTCACAATAATCCCAATTCCTCAAATATGGTTTGGATTAATTTTTCTCGGTGGGTCACGTCCCAGGTACCGTTGGGAAGCAGTGCCCCGTACACAACGTCCGCCTGGGCTTCGATGTGTAGTTTAAGGGCTTTGATTAATTCAGCGTCTGAGATCCCTAACGGATTTAATGTGGTGCTTAAAAATGTTGTATCGCCTTCCCTCCGGGCGCGCGTGCGACGATACACACTTTGAGGGATTTGCTGTAAAAAAAAAGTATCAGTCACTAATGATTCCGATGGATTGGACCTTCACTTGGGGGACAATTTCGTTATAGGAGAGCACCGCAAGTGAGGGGTAGTTACGTTCTGTAAATTTTTTGAAGTGCACCCGTAGGCGGGGAGAGCACAGTGCGACCGCAGACTTATCCATTTTTCGGAAGTTGTTCATGTGTTCACCAATTTGATTAAGGACCAGTTCACCCAATTGAGGATCTAATGCCAAGAATGATCCATATTCAGATTGGTGAACGGAATTGATCATAAGCTCTTCTAGGCGGGGGTCGATGGTAAACACCGTTACTGTATCATCTGCATCCATGTAGCGAGAGCAGATCTGTCGAGCCAACGATTGGCGGACGTATTCGGCGAGTAGATTGGTGTCTCTACTGACGTGGGCGTAGTCAGCCAGTCGTTCTAAAATAGTTGAAAGATCCCGTATCGACACCCGTTCTCGGACGAGGACCTGCAAGACCTTATGGACCTGTCCTAAAGACAACATGTCTGGGACCAGTTCTCGGACGATGGCTGCGTTTGTATTTTTGACGAGCTCCATTAACGATTGAACATTTTGGCGTGTCATAATTTCGTCGGCATGTTGCTTGATTGCTTCTGAGAAGTGACCCGAAATAAAGTCGGTTAAGCTTTGTGCTGGGATAAAGTTCTCTTGCAAAATTTCCAGCTGGTCTTCTGCAATCCACGCGCCTGGTAAACCGGAATTGGGATCCAGTGCCTCAATGCCATCGACTCCCTTGCGCTTAAGCTCTGATATCGTTTTTTGGACAAAAAAGTGGCCAGGTAATGCTTCTCCAACTGCAATTCGTGTTCCGCGAATTTCAATTTGATATGAATTGGGCGGTAAACTGAGATCGTCCATAACCCGAACCCCTGGGATTACGAATCCCAATTCTTGCCCGATATGGTAACGAACCAAGGTGATCCGTTCGAGCAATGGGCCGTTCTGACTTGGATCGATTAATGGAACCAGATTTCGCCCTGTTTTTAAGCTGATTGGGTCCAGACTGAGTGTGTTTAGCAGGTTTTCAGGTTTCTTAAGTGCATCTTTGGCGGCTTCTTGATTATTATCCATCGCCATTTCATCATTTTTGTTTTTAGAGGACATAATTGTAAATGCAAGGCTACCCATTACGCCGGATGCTGACAAAAACGCGATCGTCGGCATGCCGGGTATAAACCCAAATAGAAGTAAAATAAAGGAGGTTACTGCAAATGCCTTGGGCTGGGAGAATATCTGAGCGGCGACGTCTGCGCCCAAGCTGACGTCTGATGCAGATTTGGTAACAACTAAACCCGTTGCAATTGAAATGAGGAGCGCTGGAATCTGCGCGACCAAGCCATCCCCGATCGTTAGCGTGGTAAAAACTTGCATGGCTTCCCCAAGTTCGAGTCCTTGCTGGAATTTTCCAATAATAATCCCACCGATGATATTGACTAAAACTATAATAATCCCAGCGATGGCGTCCCCTTTAACAAACTTATTTGCGCCGTCCATTGACCCGAAAAATGTTGATTCTCGTTCTAACTTTTTTCTGCGGTCCCGGGCTTGGTCCGCATCAATAAGGCCGGCATTAAGATCGGCATCGATACTCATCTGTTTTCCGGGTAATGCATCGAGGGTAAATCGCGCAGCAACCTCTGCGACCCGCTCGGAACCCTTGGTAACAACCATAAACTGAACCAATGTAATGATAGCAAATGCCACAATCCCAACCACAAAATTTCCACGCGTCACAAAACTTGCGAATGCCAAAACCATGTGACCATTAAAGTCAGCGCCCAGTGATAAAATTAGTTTTGCAGATGCGACGTTGATTGATAGCCTAAATAGGGTCGTAATAAGCAGTATTGAGGGAAATGCGGCGAAGTCGAGGGGCTGGGAGAGGTACATTGCGACCAAAAGAATCGCTACGGAGATGGCTATGTTGATAACCATGAGGAAGTCTAATAGTTCCGTAGGGATCGGCATGATCATCACGCCGACGATCATAATTACAATGACTGCGAGTAAAATGTCAGCGATGCTGAAAAGGTCTTTAAGTTGTTTGATGTTAAACATGCTGCAGCGATTGCCTTAGGTTAATGGTGGTGGGCGGAGCCACTTAGTATCGGCGGGATCGTTTTTTGCGCAAATTATACACAAAGGCCAAAATCTCCGCCACCGCTTTGTAGAATTGCGGTGGAACTTCCATGTCGGGTTCAACGATTGGGAAGAGGGCTTGTGCGAGAGGCGGATTTTCAACAATGGGGATATTGTGACGTTCTGCTAACTCTCGAATTTGTTGAGCGACAAGGCGTTTTCCTTTTGCCAATACGCGGGGAGCGTTCATCTGATCAGGTTTGTACTCTAATGCAATCGCTAAATGGGTTGGGTTGGTAACCACGACGTCGGCGTTGGGGACCGCCCCCATTTGTCGTCCCTGTGACATTTGCCGAGCGGCTTCCCGTTGGCGTTGCTTGATGGTGGGGTCCCCTTCGAGTCGTTTGTATTCGTCTTTAATTTCCTTTTTGGACATTTTCATCGATTTCATATACTCGAATCGCTGATAGAAATAATCAAAGCAAGCCACAATGATGTAAAACATCCCGACTCGGGTGACCACTTTCATAACCAATTCGCCGGTAAATGTCATAATTTGCCATAATGACAATTCTTGCGAGAGGAGAACCGTTCCGAAATCTTCGCGAATGACACCCGCAAGGATGAAGATCACCACCGCCATTTTAACCAATGACTTTAATAGTTCGACATATTGCTTCAGGGAGACAAATTTTTTGAACCCCTCGATCGGATTGAGTTTCTCCAGTTTGGGAGAAATTGAATCGAAGCTGACCAAGAATCCAGTCTGCACAGATTCCACAATGATCGCGACTGCGAAAACGACGAGCAAAATAGGCAAGAGGGATTTCATGAACGTAAATAGAGAGTCTTCTAATATTTTGCCGGCAATACTTTCGTTAAATGTAACCGGGATATATTTGAAAGTCTCGATTGTTGAGGCTTCCATATTCTTCCACAACGCTTCGGCATTGTTTTTTAGCGTATAAAACGACACGAAAATTAGAATTGCCGATGTGATTTCTTTGCTTTTGGCAATTTGCCCCTTTTTTCGGGCTTCTCTTAATTTGTGAGGCGTTGGCTCCTCGGTTTTATCTCCTGAGTCGTCTTCACCCATTGCCAGCCACCGAGAGATAGAAGAGTAACTTCATGAGTTTTCCTGTTAATAAGTCCATAATTCGATATACTCCGCCTAAAAGTCCGGGTACCGTTGCTAAAAATACGGTTAATGAAACAATCGGTTTGACCTGGAATCCCAACTGGAAGACGTTAACTTGCTCTGCGACTTTGTTCAACATTCCCATCCCAAAATCAATCATAAAGACGACCAACATAATGGGTGCGGCAAGTTGGACCCCGATCATAAAAATATCGGTGCCGGTTGATACCACGTACAATGCACCACGGGCAAAATTGATCGGTGACCCGATGGGTAGTAGGCGGTAACTTTCCATCAGCGCAGACAGCACAAGATGATGTCCGTTAATGGATAAAAACAGCATCGTGGCGGTCCACTTGAGTAACAATGACAGAAGTGGAAGCGATCGTCCTGATGATGGATCTAGCATAGCCGAGACACTTAATCCGGCTTGGGTATCCATTAAACTGCCGGCAAACTCAATTCCGGTAATAAATATGTCCATTATAAAGCCCATCATGACCCCGATCATAAATTCTGTAATAAACATGAGGATAAATTGAAGACCTGTATCTGGCGGAGTCAGCGGTGCGGGCACTACATAAATCAACAGCGCTGATGTCCAAAATGTCAGCGCCAATTTGCCTAAAGTAAAGAATTCTTTTCGAGAAAATACGGGAGCAGTAGCGATCACTCCAATCATTCGGGTCATAATTAACAAAAAGACCACAATAATTTGTGTGGTAATAATCATGGGCTATGGACGAGTATTACCTGGCATACAGCGGGATGTTCCGCCACAGTTCCAATGTCATTTCCATTACAATACGTGCGACCCATGGGAACGTTCCAGCGGCCACCAAAAGAACCACAATCATTTTCGGTACAAAGGTAATGGTTTGCTCTTGGACCTGTGTGACGGCTTGGAGTATCGCGATAAAAAGACCGATCAAAAGACCCAGTCCCACGCAAGGGAGCGATCCCAAAATAATCACTTGAACGGCAGTGTTAAGAATACTAGTGACGGTATCGATTGTCATCGGAGCTCCTTCGAATTCGACGTGGGTAGGGGGCTAGAAATAACCAAATTGATCGGATAAAAACACCCCCCTTGGGGTAATGTTTGGACTAATACTTGTAGCTGTGACTTGGGGGCGACAGTCGTAGTGTATACCTTTTCAGGGGCTAAATTATTTTTGTGGCCAATAAACCCTGTTTCAACAATATCTTTGTTGATCAACAAAACCCCACGTGATATTCCTCCTGCTGGTGCAAATAGTAACGTAAATTCTCGAGGAATAGAGGATGTGTTAACCGCTGTGATTGTAATGTCGTAAACTAGGCCATAATTACCCCGTAAGGCGATGCCTGACTGAGGATCGACGACAAATGGTTCGTCCCCAACTGGAATTTCTCGAACGGGCATATCAAAATTATATCGTATCGCGATTGGGCGGCTGATTGATGGAAACGCACTGTATGTATACGGGAATGCGGGTTGGTTTAAGAGGGACGTTGATCCAATGTCGGGATCAACTGCTCCGACAACTAATTGCACCGATTGGGGGACGGGCGTATCAAGCTCAATAATGGCGGTCGATACCATCTGTGACCTAAATGGATGGGCCATTAGGGTGAATCTCTGGAATGGCGCCAATGTTAACGCTGTCCACTCGCCACTGGTAATGGATTCCCAATAGGCTTTTGCGGATCGGTGGCCCGAATAGATACCATCGCGACTGGGGCCCCCGGCCGCTTTAATTATTTGGACTGTGACGGGAACTGCGGTTAGATTTTGTAACAAAGTCTGAATGACATAATCTCGGGAAGCACGGTTGATATGATAATACAGCAGTCGCGTTCGGGAGGAATTCAACTGTGTTGAGACCAATACACCGGGTTCGTATATTTCTTCGGGCGAGTTGCTAACGATCAACGTACCGGCGGTGAGTGTCGCAGTGGCAATCGACATAATTGCCACTGCGGTGGTGAAATGCCGAATCATCGATAGCTAAGTAATAGACCTTGGATAATCAAATTCCATCCGTCGGTAAGAACGAAGAGTAAAATTTTAAATGGAAGCGAAATCATCGCCGGAGATAACATGAACATACCCAAAGAGAGCAAAATATTGGATACGATAAGGTCGATGACCACAAAAGGGATAAATAGTACAAATCCGATTTGAAACGCTGTTTTAAGCTCAGAAATAATAAAAGCGGGTATCAAAACGTAGATCGGAATTTGGTCATAGTTTTCTGGGTATTTAACTTGTGAAAATTCGAGGAAGAGGGCAAGGTCCTTATCTCTCGTATGTTTGAGCATAAATGTTTTGAAGGGTTTTACCGCCAGGTCAATGGCTTGCATTTGAGACAATTTACCCTCGTTATACGGCTGGATTGCGGTGATATTTACTTGTTCAATGGTGGGGGTCATGACGAATATTGTCAAAAAAAGAGCCAGTGACACGATGACCATATTGGGAGGGGCTTGCTGGGTTCCAATGGCCTGCCGCACCATACTTAGTACGATCACAATTCTTAAAAAACAGGTAGCGGACAATAGGAAAAAGGGAATAAATCCAATAGAGGCTAAGAAAAAAAGAAGATTGAGAGATCGGCTAAAGTTTTCGGAGCTAGTTAAAGGGTTAAGGTTCAAAAATCCAGGTTCTTGTGCAAATAGGAGCATTGGTAATCCAAATACCATTAGCGCAAGGAGTCCCAGTTTGAAGAAGTTTTTCATTTCAAAAATGTTTTCAATAGCCGAGTTTCTTTTCCGGACACACTTAACAACATCTGTTCTCCCTTAACGTCGACGATGACTAATGTTGCGCCGGCATCAATCGGAAGTCGGTCAATAACTTGCATTTCTCCCGAAAAACGGCGTTTTTGAAGGGATTTAGAGTAGCGTAAAAACAAGTAAAGAACGGCACATAATCCTCCGAGTGTAAGAATGACGGAGAGTTGGTACCCTAAAAATCCCTGCATGGCCTAAGACTGAGGCTGTGCAATAACGTGGGTAACCCGTAGCCCGTAGTTATTATCGATGGCCACCACCTCACCTTGAGCTACAATTTGGCCATTGACCACAAGATCCAACGGTTCTCCCACGAGACGTTCAAGTTCAATAATGGAGCCCTCCGTCAATTCAAAAACCTCTTTGAGAGATACTTGGGCTCGACCTAATTCCACGGAGACGTTAACTGGTATTTTGCTAAATACATCCAGTTCGATTTTTTTACCGGACGTTTCGGGGGATAAACTGGGAAATTCAACATCAACGACGGATTGCTTAGGTTCATCCGTTTGTTGCCGGGTTTTTGTTCTTGGCGCCGGGTCTGGCATTAAGGAAAATGCGCCCTCCATCACCGGATCGATCCCTGTTAATGGATCGTCAAACGTCTTTTTTTTAGCCATGATTGAGCACCTCTTTTGACAATTTAAGATAATCTGCGGCACCCTTTGAGTTTGCATCATATTCAAATATCGTTTTGCGATATCCTGGGGCTTCAGACAAAGAAACGCTTACACGAATCGGGGACGATAACCGACCCGGAAACACACGTTCTAAACTTTCGATTACGTGCCGTGTTTTCTGATTCCGGGGATCAAAGAATGTGGGCACCACTTTGCGTACCAACAACTCTTTTCCAAGTATTTTATTGACCATCTGAATATTCTTCAATAGCTGGCGTATTCCGACAAGTGCGAGATATTCCATTGAGACAGGGACAATGACTTCCTCTGCGAATGTGAGCGCGTTCTGATTTAATAGATTCATCGATGGGGGGCAGTCAATAAGAATGTAGTCGTAGCCGTTGACTGAGGCCAGAAGGGTCGACAGAATGGCTTCGCGACGGGGTTGTGATGCCAATTTTAATTCTGCGGCAAATAGACGTTCATTGCTACAGATGATGTCAAGATTGGGGCGGGCATTAATGATGCAGTCTGTGATGGGCTCCAAGTTCAATAGTGCATCGTACAACGTGATTTCTGGATCCAGGCCCAAGTAATAGCCTGCGGAGCCCTGTGGGTCGATATCGACAATAAGTACCTTTTGTCCGAGTAACGCGAGTCCGTGACCTAAATTGACCACGGTACTCGTTTTTCCTGTTCCGCCTTTATAATTAATAATCGCAATTTTTTTTGTCATAGGGTTACATTTCGTCCTCTAGGTCGTCCCAAGAAAACTCATCCTCGGCATCAGATTCACCTTCTGGCTTGGGGGTAGCTGGCGTTTCAGTTGAATTTTCAAGATCGTAATCGCTGGAAAACATATCGTCAGACTCAAAATGCTCATCGGTTGCACCGTCTTGGTCGGCGTCGTGTATGTCGTGCGCGTCATCCGTTGCATCGAAATCATCGATATTATCATCGTCGTCCAAGTCGTCGTCGGTATCCTCGACATGATCTGTCTCAGTGTCGAAATCCGATCCAAAAATATCGTGTGATTCGTCGTCGGTATCAATGGTTCTTGAACTTGTTGCGGGTTCAAAATCGGATGATTTAACTTCGTCAAAAATACTGTCGTTAATGTGGGCTGAAACGGAAGTGGTCAAGGGTGTGGGTGAAAACACATCATCCTTGTCTTCAATTTCGATTGGGGTATTCATAACTGGTAGAGAGATTGGGATAACAGGAGGGCTGATGGGGGGGGTAACCTGTGCCGCGACCGCTGTGGTAGGCGAATGACGTCGCCGGCTTGAGACCCGTGTGTCCGTATTCCATAGAATGATTTGGGCACATAGCCTGTCGTCAATTGTGCCTGGCTGAACATTGAGCTCAGTGCCATTTCCCAAGACCAATTTGAGGGGGGCGTTGATAGAGGAGTCTAGGAGTAGTACGTCACCGACCTGTAAAGATCGAAGGTCACTCATTGCAATTTGAGCATTTCCCAAAATTACTTTTGCTTGAATTTTGTTTCGGTTAAGGGTCGCCTCATCCAATGAAATGGAAGGGGTAATCCGACGGGTCGCAATTTCGTAGTTTGATAACATGGCTCGGATGAGTGAGTTTGGATACGCCCAGCTGATACGATGGATGCTACCTTGGCCAAGTAGGAGTTGATATTCGAAAACTATATACGCTTCACGAGCGGATACCTTGCGACTTGGATGGTAAGTACCTGCGTGGAATTCGAATTTTAACTTATCAAATTCCCATGAATGAAGCCACACTTTGGGAAGCAATGTGACCAGTTCTTCCATCTGTGTTTCAAGAATACCAGCCTCAATTACGCTGAATTCGTCGGACCCGGTCGCGGCGCCAGCGCCGCCAGTCAGTCGGTCGATAATTTGCTCAGCGAGGGGCCAATCGATTAATACATTGATGCGATCTCCAGAGGGAGCCATTAAGTCGGCCTGAATGACTTGGTCTCCTACCGATTGGACAAAGTGACCGTATGTCATTTGGGATGCAGAGACTGAATGGATTTCAACTTTAATATCCATGTCTTTAGAAATCTTCGTACAGATCAATTCTGCTAAACGATAATGGACATAGTGTGCCGTTCGAAGTGCCTCGCGCGGGAGACTGTCAAAACTGGCAGATTGAATGGGTCTAATTTTAATGGGAGGTTCAGCAACGGCATCGGGGCTAAGAATCGTCCAGTCTCCTAGGGCCGGGGCCAATCGGATGGTTCGTGTATATTTTCGGGCTTCTTTTGTCATGGTAGATACTCCAATCTGACATTTAATGGAACGCCGGTTGAAACGAATGGAGTTCCTTTGTAAATCACCACAAACTGCTTTGTCATTTTCATGGTTTTGATATCAAGAACTAGAAGTTCTTCTCCTGGAGGGAGGCTATCTGCGGTTGGCTCGGGTATCCGGTCCGCCGGTGTGATCGCTGCGGTGGTGGAATCTGATCCCATTGCGGAGAGCATTGTGGATAGTTGACTCTCTGCTTCTAATAACCGTTTGTCCTGTACTTGAGAAGCGACATTCATTGACCATCGTTTTCGGCTTGGCGCGTCTTGGACGAAACCTTCAAACACAACTCGCACCGGGAGAGCTGCGCCTGTGCTAGGGTTTTGAATGTCACAGCCGTAAGTGCCATCTGTTTTGCTGATGTTGAGAATGGTTCCATGACCAATTGGGTTCCTATTTTCATCAGTTACGACTGTCTGGATGCCAATGTATTTTGATTTGAGGTAATTCCCAACTGCAATCGTGTCCACGGGGGGCTGGGCGTTTACAGAAGGGGTGGGTAAAGTGGGTGCTGGGGGAGCGACTTGAAATGTATTTCCAGGGTCGTTAAATACCTGCGCATATAGTATTTGTGGGGGTGGGGTATAGCTAATCATTCCATATCCTCGTCGTCTTTTTTGTAAACGGTGTCGGGGTTCTGTTTTGGCTTTCCACCGTTTCCCGAAGAGGACTCTTTGGGTGGATTTTCTACCGAAAACTCAAGTTTGGGGGACGATAATTCTCGACGAAGCACTTGGGTTAAATCAGATTGATTTGATTTGAGATCGTTGCGTAGCGCATCGTCAGTGGTGGTCAGTGCGATTTTCATTGATGACCCGATGGACGTAATCCGGATTCCGACCTGATGGTCTGGAATGTCGAATTGTACGGTATTGTAAGCTGCCGAAATTCCACGGATGTGGGTGATTACCTGAATCATCACTGATGCACCCGTGCGGGTGAGAGGTAGTGTTGTTGTGTTTAATTTAAAGTTAAGGGTGGATGTGGCCGGACCGATTCCAAATCCAGAAACAACGGGAGCGGGTGCCCCTGGTTGTAGCGTTGTGGGGTCGAAGGTTTCGTTTTTTTTTGTCTCAGAGTATTCCGACTCGGTGTCGTCGCTTTCGTTTTCCACTCGGTAGACGTTGTTTCCTACCGATTTAATGAGGGGGGCTGGTTTTTTTTCGGCGGCTGTAAATAGAGACGAGAAAGCCAAATCGCCGTCTTTTGCCCATTGTTGCGGTGCTTGGAGTCTGGATTTGGACTCTAACTCGGAGTCTTTGGGTGTCGGGGGCGATGTGTTAACTTGCACTCCGAACCTCTTTTGTCTTTTCGTTACTTTCTTTTTTGATTTTGTAACGATAGGCATCGAAGACTTGTCCTAATTTTTTTGAGTACATTCCATTTTTGATAAAGGACTTCTTTAATGGGAACCGTTGCTGAAGACGAAGTCCCAGTTTTTCTATAATATCGGCGGCATGAATTCCCGGCGAAACACCCGATGTGATAAATAATGGGTTGCTCGGGTGATAAATCCGTCCAAGATCACGAACGCCAGCCTTTAATATATCTTCCAACCAATTTAAATTAAGTTCCAGAGGTACCGTGACGGAAATGTCATTCGGAAGTATTTCCAGGGCCATTTCAACGGCATGGAGCATGTCGGCTCGGGTGGTGGGGCCTTTTCCTTGCATTAGCCCCGGCTGAGGAACAAAGTTTTGAAGCAAAACTTCGTGGATGGATCCATATTGTTTGTGAACATCTGCGATGGTGTGGAGTAGTTCTTTTCTGTGTGATTTCGTTTCGCCGATCCCGACCATAAAGCCGGTGGCGGTGGGAAATCGGAGTTTTCCGGACCAATGAAGACTTTTGATCCGAAGCTCTAATTTTTTTCCAGGAGATTTGGCATACATGGTTTCTGCGAGCGTGTGGTCGACTGAGTCGAGCATCACCTTGTTTATTGCGCATACTTCTACCATTTTTTTAAGCTCAACGGGGCTGAGAAACCCGACCTCTAATGTCGGAATTAATCCCTCTAAAAATCCAAGTTCACAAATGGTGTATACATAGTCGAGATACGAACTAAATCCCCATAGATCCAACAAGGACCGTACGTTAGTGAACTTATCAGGTCGTTCGCCTGCAATGTACGCGCCTTCTCTAACACCAATGAGGCGAGCCGCTTTCGCAGGCTTGATCGTCGAGTACGGGACCGTCAAATTATCGCGACGATTAAAACTACAATAAGGGCACTCGTTCCGGCATAGGCGAGTAAACGCGACCGGCGTAGCAAGTGAATAAGTCACCACATTGTGATCATCTTCGCCAAGGACCTGTATATCCGATTCCGGTGGGGAAGTACCTAGTAAATAGCCCGCTACCATGAGTCACTCTTTCTGTATTGGGGGAGATAAACGTTCACTTTAAAACGGGTTCCGCAGCATGTGACGCAAGGGCCGGGATACTACACTATGCTGTGGCATCGAGCAAGGTCGGGCTGGGCGTGATGCCGTTTCTTGCAACTCGGTGTATGCCGGATTATGATCAAGTCTCAAATGACTTTGGGCTTACATTTTTCGAGCAGAACTGTTGGAACCGTCGTGGTGAGAACCCCGAATATATGGATTGAACGGCATATTGAAATAACCAGAGCCTCGGCAGAGAATTTGCCGTTGGCGGTAGAGTCTATATTAAAAGAAGCCGAAATCCCGCTGTCGGGACTTAGTGAGATTGGTGTGGTTGTTGGGCCGGGTGCGTTGACGCCGTTACGATTGAGCGTGGCCACAGCTCAGACGATGGGTCTCGTAGCCCAGGTGCCAGTGGTCGGAATTTGCGGATTTGAAGTGCTCTTGCGTGATGGGTGGCGGTTGATTCAAATTGTTGTTCTCGAGGGGCGGCCTGGGCGATGTTTAATTCGCGGGTATGTTCAAGTCGGAGACGAATTTAAGCCTCTATTCAAACAAATTGAAAAACATGTTGATCATACGGTTCGGTTGGTCAATCGCTTTAACGCACGCGTGGGTGTGGTGACATCGGCGGTCTGGGTTTTTGATCGGTTACATTCAGAGTGCCCCGGTGCCGACGTTCGGTACGTTGATCGAACGGGGAGCGCTTTGGTGGCGTTGCTCGACAGCCAACGGGCTGGGTTGGATGTGGCGACGCCGCTTCGAATTAATTATGGCTATGCACCGGTCTAGTAATCGAAAGGAAATTTTGAAAATGCAACAACGCGTGTGGGTGAATTCTGGAGTGTTGGTTCTTGTCCTGACCCAAATGCTCTTGGGGCTGACCCCGGGTCAGATGGTGTATACCACGTTGAAATCGGGTACGAGTATTCGGGCGACGGCGATGGGCGGTGCCTTTTCTGCGATTGCGGAGGAAAACGGGGCATTTGGGTATAACCCTGCGGGACTCGCGGTTGCTGGAGGAAGTGTTCGATCGGATAATTATGACTTTCAAGGGACTCGATCGGAAGGCTATGGCGGTAACTTTGTTTATGCGAGCCCGTTTGGAATTGGGAAGTGGCGGTATAGCAATGGGTCTAACGCGGTGGATGTTACGGCGTATGGATTAGGTCGTCACGGGAGCCGTGGAGTGGATTTCGGGGTCCTTTATAAGACGGTAGAGACGAGTGGTGTTTCGGGGGCATCTAACGGTTGGAGTACTGACCTCGGGGCGATCTTTCGCGTCACGCAATTTATGGATATTGGGATTGTTGCACAAGATGTTTTGAAGAAAAATGTGGATGTGCCAACGACCTTTCGTTCCGGAGTTGCATTGTTTAATTCCGACAAAACGTATTATTTGACTGGTGATGTGATGCTTGATCGGGGCGTCGCTAAGGATGAGGCCCATGTTGTATGTGGGGCGGAATACGAACTTGCGGACGGTATTCGGTTGCGGGGGGGATGGCAGAAAGACTCAATGACGGGTGGAATCGCCATTGCGTTACCTATCGTAGAGGTTGACTACGCATTTTCGTCTAATCGATCATCAGGGGAAACACTTCACGAATTAGGATTTAAGCTGGGTCGTGGCGTTGCGCCGTCGGTCGCGCGACGTCAGTATGCCTTGTTTAAGCCGTCCTCATTTGCTGAATTTAGCGTCGCGAGTAATGTCGTTGAGGGTAAGTCTGAATATAGTCTTCTTAATGGCAATAAATTGGGGTCGAATGACCTAATTAGTTTGATTCGACAGGCGTCTCAAGACCCGAGTTGCGACGGCTTTATTATTCATATCGGAGATCTTTCTGGGTCATTGTGGGGGATTTCAATGATTCAGGAAATTCGTACCGAACTTGAAAAGTCGAAAAGCAAAGGTAAATATATTGCGGCGTACATCGATGGGTGGGCCTCTCTTCCCGAATATTATCTTGCAACTGTTGCCGATAAGATTATTATGCCGGAGTTGGGGTCGGTGGGATACCTCGGTATCAAATTGGATGTACTCAAAATGCGGTATTTACTGAGTAATTTTGGTGTTAATTACAACTTGATTCAGTCGGGGAAATATAAGACCGCGTTGTATTCCCAATCACCGACGATGGATTCCGCGGAACGAGTTGTGATGGAAGACGTCGTCAATGATTTGTATCGCCAAGTGTTGGGTGATATCAAATCCGCGCGCAAATTAGATTGGGGCAAAGTCGGAGATATTTTTGACGGACACATGATTTCGGCAAGAGAAGCGTTAGATATGGGGTTGATTGATAATTTGGGGTACCCATCCGATGTCGAGACATTGGTCCAAGCGGCTCGCAATGGTAAATCGGTCAACGTAGCCGGTATTGAAGAGTTCAGTCTTCCTCATGATACGCCCTCGATTATTTCTCCGTTTAATCGGATCGCTGTCTTGGAAATTGATGGTGAAATTACTAATGGCTCGGTGGGGACCGATTATTTGTTTGGGAATAAGTCTACCGGCGCGGTGGATGTTGAAACTGTTCTAGACCAAATTCAACGGGATATTGGTATTCGAGGGGTCTTGGTCCGAATCAATAGTCCTGGTGGCAGTATGTTAGGGTCGGACCGTATATTGTCGGCAATCGAAAAAGTGCGGTCCAAGGGGCTGCCGGTGTACGTGTCGATGGGAAACATGGCCGCGTCGGGGGGGTACTATGTTGCGATGGGTGCGGACCGTATTTTTGCGAACCGGGGCACATTAACGGGTAGTATTGGCGTGATTAGTATTCATCCCAATTACAGCGAATTAAATGATCTTTTGGATATTCGGCGGGATGTGATTAAGACCGGAAAATATATGGACGCGCTGGATCAAAATGCGCCGGTGACCCCGGAAGATCTTCAAATGGCGAATGCGTTTCAGGATAAATTTTATCGTATTTTTACTCAAAAATTAAAAAAATATCGAAATCTGACGGATGCGGAAGTGGATCAAGTGGCCCAGGGACAAGTGATTTTAGGAGAAGAGGCGCAAAAGCTTAAAATTGTGGACGAGTTGGGTAATTTTTATGTTGCGGTGGACGAGTTAGCGAAGAAAATTAATGTCACTCAACCGGAATTGATGTTTTATCGCCGGGATCAATCGATGTTGGCCTCGTTTTTAGAGCGAGGGGTTCAATCCACTAAGTTATTGTTGGGAATGAAGTAATCCCATGAAGCTGATTATCCCGTGGTCGGCACAATTGGTTCAAGTTCCCAATATCGTCAAAGGGGTCGGTGCGACGCTATGGGATTCTGCAGGGAAACCTTATTTTGATCTGTGTTCCCAATTGATGGCGGTCAACTTGGGCCATGGGGATATCCGGATCGCTGAAGCGATAGCCACCCAGGTAGGTGTGCTTGGGTATGTGAATCCTGCTTATTCAACACCGATTAGAGAGAGTCTGGCTAAAAAATTGGCAGAAATCGCACCCCCGGGTCTTGATCGAGTGTTGTTAACCACCAGCGGCGCGGATGCGATTGAAAACGCGATTAAATTGGCTCGTCTGGCGACGGGGAGGCATAAAATTGTCACCAAATATCGGTCTTATCACGGTTCGACGGCCGCGGCGATGTCGGCGTCGGGGGATCCTCGGCGATTATCGCAGGCAGCATTTGAAACCCCCGGTATTGTCCGAGTGGAAGATCCGTATTGCTATCGGTGTCCGTGGGGCCAAACTTTTGGGCAATGTGAGTACCAATGCGTGTCCCATTTGGAGCGAGTGATTGCGTTTGAGGGGCCGCAAACAATTGCGGCAATCATTCTGGAGGGAGAGTCTGGAACCAGTGGTTGTATTAAATACCCCCCAGACTATTGGCCAAGGGTAAGGGCGATCGCCGATCGATACGGAATTGTTCTCATTTCCGATGAAGTTATGAGCGGATTCCGGTGTGGCGATTGGTTTGCGGTGAGTCGGCATGGCGTGGTTCCCGACATGATTGTAATGGCCAAAGGCCTTACCTCGGGCTATGTTCCCATGGGCGGTATTTTGGCGAAAGAAAGTCTTATCTCACCGCAATTTGACTCTAAAAGGGTGCCGATCGGATTAACCTATGCGGCGCATCCAGTGGGGTGTGCGGCGGGGGTCGTTGCTATTTCTCTGTATCAGGATGGGGATTTAATTCATCGTCCATTAGCGTGGGAACCCTGGCTTACCCAATTGTTGAACAAACGATTGGCGCCGATATCCTGTGTAGGAGATATTCGATTGACCGGGTTTTTGGGGGTAATAGAGCTCGTTATCCCGGGGACTCAACGCCCGTTGGTCGAATGGAACTCGGCGGATGAATCGTGGACGAATCGGGTCTCCTCGTTGCTATGGGATTCCGGGCTTGTCCCCAATGTCCGATGGAACTACGTATTTTTTGCACCGCCGCTGATTGCGACTCAAGATGAACTGGCGCGTGCCATTGATCAACTGGGTAGTGTATTAGAAGTTGTGTCCAAAGAAATAAACGACTCGATTTCTGAGAAGAGCTGAATAAAGTCGGGTAATGTGAGGGACTCTGCACGAATGCCCGGATGACTCACAAAAAAGGGGCAGTCTTTGAATCCGGGGGAGGCATGAATATAAGGGCTTTTTGCCAATGCACTTTGAAAGGGCTTTCGCCGTCCCCAAAATCCAGAGTGGACCATTGCAAAAAATAACGTGGGGTCTCCTGGGATTGCGACGGGAGCTGGGGTGAGACGTATGACCGCGGAGTCCACGTTAGGGACCGGGTAAAAGCAGTTTCTTGAAACGGTAAATAGTTTATCGATTTTAAAGTGTGCTTTGGTATAAACCGAAAATGAGGTGTAGAGCGCGGTTCCCGGTGGGGCGATCAGCTTGTTGGCGAATTCCTTTTGGACCATCAAAATGACGCTGTCCAGTTTTGCGAGGTGGGGTATTAAATGTTTGATGATCGGAGAAGTGATGTAATACGGAACATTGGCAACGACCTTCAGTGGACCGAGTAATGCTGAAATGGTACCTGAGGTTTCGAGAAAATCGCCTGAAATGTACTGGACGTTTGGGCGATGGCCAATTCGCTTCTGGGTTTTGGCGATACAGATTTCATCGATTTCATAGACGGTTAACTGCCGACTTTGATTGGCCAAGGCTTCGGTCAAGATGCCGTCTCCGCATCCGATTTCAACGCTGGTGGTCTCCGGGGTTAAGCCTGCCGCGTCAATGATCTTTCCTAGAATATTGGTGTCATGTAAGAAGACTTGCCCGAGTTTAGTACCCATCGGACATCCTTAGTGCCAATTGAATGGCGGCCTTCATCGAATTGGGATTGGCCCGATCTTGATAGGCGATATCGAATGCGGTGCCATGGTCAGGGGATGTTCGTACAAAGGGGAGTCCCAATGTGGTGTTAACCGCAGTATCAAACGCCACCATTTTGAGGGGCGAAAGTCCTTGGTCATGGTATTGGGCAATAATACAATCGAATCGATCCGCTTTCCAAAAAAGGGTGTCCGCGGGATAGGGGCCAGAAAGTTCAGGAAATTCCCTTTGTAGATCAATAATGACGGGTCGGATGGTGGTGATTTCTTCGGTTCCCATCAGGCCATCTTCCCCGGCGTGGGGGTTGAGGCCCGCTACTGCAATTCGAGGGTCTTTAATCCCAAGCGATCGCAACCACTGATGGGCTCGGCGGATGGTTCGTTCAAGTAACTCTTTGGTGATTAGCGAGGGCACCTCTGATAATGGGCTATGGATGGTCGTTAGGACGACATTCATTTTTTCAGAATAAAATCCCATCGTTGCTTCAGTGTTTGTTAATAGCCCAAATAGTTGGGTGTGATCAAGTGCCGGAGCTCCCGCCAGCTGAAACGAGCGTTTTGAGATAGGCGCAGTAACGATGGCCCGGATTTTGTGTCGGAGTGCTAAATCGGCGGCCAATTGAATTGAGGCCAACGCGACTTTTCCGTTGGATTCTGAAATTTCTTGATCCGGGCGAATGGTCAGATAGGGCGCGGGGTCGATCCAAGCAATTTGTCCCGGAGAAAATTCCGTTGTATCCAAGCGGTCCAACTGTGAAATGGGAACGATATCGATTCCCTCTGCCCAGCGGCGAACGGTGGGGATGTCTAAAAGTTGTGAGGATCCAATAAGCACCGTGGGAACGTCAGGTTGAAGCGACTTTAGTGCCACTTCTATGCCGATTCCTGCGGGGTCCCCTAGTGTAATTGCGAGTGGGGGGGGTATCATCGCGCCACTGCGATGTCTTGTCTGGATAATCGCCGGACTGATTTGGCGGCAATAAGGGTTCTTAGGAAGATGTGGTTTAAAATGGGGGATGCGTTGTACGACAACGTGAGTACATACCCGTCGTTATGGACACAGTCGTAAGCGGTGAGTTGAAGTTTCAATGTCGAGGCGACCGAAACGACATATTGAACGGCTCGTCGTTTGGATAGGTAAACAGTAGTTTGATACTTTTGTGGTTTAATTCGGCGATCCCACAACTCTTTATAATAAAAGGTAATTGCGAGGAACAGGCCAAGGAGTATGCCCGATATCCACCGATGAGATCCTATTGCTGCGGTAGTAATGAGAAACGATAACCAGGAAATCCATTGGGAGAGGTGCCGAAGTACGAGGCCAAGTGCAATCGCCAGTCCGATGACTCCAATAGGAACAATCAACGGCGATAGGCGGTAACATAGACCAAAAAACGTGATGGATGCCACCCCGAACCCTATAAACCGAAAAAAATCACTCAAAAGATCTCTCACGAGAGAAAGTATAGAGATCAATGGTGAATTTTGCGACTCAATTTATTTTTTTTATAACTGAAAATAAAGAGTGGGGGCTTAAGGGGAGGACTGAAAATACTGTGGTCGAGCTAAGGGGGGAACTCTTACCACTATTTTCAGTCCTTAAGCGGCTTTGGCGACAAGACATCGCCAGGTCGGCAATAATGCAGCAACAAATGATAAAAATCAATAGGGGTGTGTTGGTTTATTTAGGCGTGGGGGCGTCACAAATTCTGATATACTGCGGCGGTTATGACGATTTGCCTGTCGATCCTAAAGTGGATGTTATGTAATGGGGTTGTTTGATGACCTCTAATCAGGTGATTCGGCTTCAACACGTAATAACTGGGGCAAGCAATCTGGATCAAATCGTGGATGACGTGGCGCGGACGGTGGCGTTGTTTCGTGCCCAAGCGTTTCCTTCTGGGTTTGGGTTTGATGCGTTTGAAATCGATGATGTGATTAACTATTTCTGTTCGGAAGATCATTACAATTTGTCGCTTCGGAAAGTCCGTGGACAGGGTGTTTTGTACGGCACGATTCATGCATCCCTTCGCCGGCAGTTTTTTAATGACTTACCGTTACAAGCAAGAATTGATGTCGTGTTGCCGAAATTGCGTCATTTTAATATCGATGTCCATCTTCGTGATTTTGTTGGGATGCGGAGTCGTGTACCAATTCTGGATGTCGAGGATATTGGGATGGGTCACAGTGTGTATCGGTTATCTACTGCGCACGGCGAAGTGGTGGTTAAACAAGAAGATGTGCCAAATCAGCAATTTTATATGGAGTTTCAGCGCGCACTAGGCTACCCCTGGTTTCGCTCTCAACACTATGTCGGAAAACGGACCTGGGAATTAACAGATTATTTAGGGCCGACGAATCTGAATGATGTTTTGGTGAATAATGGGGTGAGTGATTGGGATGGATTGATTGATCAGTTGGCCCGCCATGCGGCGATGGGCGATGTTTTGGGTCGAGAAGATCGGCATTTCGAAAATTACGTAGTTCGGGGAAATTCAATTCTGCCGGTGGACACCTCGATGTTGTTTGGGGATGGGAATGAGCAGTGGAGTGAGCGGTACATCGCGGGGGGATTATACGAAATTTGTGTATTGTCTCAATTTGTAGAGGATGAGGGGCTCTTTTCGCATTATTTTTCTCGGTTTCAATTCAGCTATATGGCCCAATGTCGGATGCTGACCCAATCAACGAACGCCATTTTGAGATTGATTGCAGAATTTTTTGATGAAGATCGTGATTTATCCTATCGGTGTAGTTACGTTCGTCAGCGATTGGAAAATAAAGACTATCCGATTCTTCAGTTCCATCGGTACCGAAGTGGGATGGAAGAAATGATGCGTCGGCGGGTAATCCGAATGGCGATTCAGCGGATGGTCCTGGCTGAGCCGGAAGTACTGGATCGGTCGCCTATTCTAAAAATGTACTATTTGGCGGATCAAGGTCGAGTGTCGACGTTGTTTTTACTTGAATTACACCGTCAGCAAGTTGAAGACGCTTTGGAAACGAATGGGATTATTTTGGTGCAGGACCGAGTCGAAATGGAAAGCCTTGCCCGGCGCGTGACGCAGTTAGACTGGGGAAAATTTTCGTAGATTAAGTTTGCGGTTGGGGCGCAATTTAATCCTCTGATTCCGCCGTCTAATATACCGATTATTGCGGTGCTTCCGATAGTTCGAATTCGGGTATCCGAAAAGATGGACTCAATCGTTGAGACACTGCCTCCTTTTGTTCGATCAACGACGGATCCCAGGGAATTGGGGGAACTCCATCTCTCACTACAATTGAGAAATTACCTCAGCCATTAACCGATTTAATGAGTGACCCGACCGAATTCCAATAAAGTGACCTTGTAAAAACGTGCCGGTAAGGCTGAGATCCCCGATTAAATCGAGTAGTTTGTGGCGAACCAATTCATCTGGGAATCGAAGTGTTGATAGATAGTCACTGTCCCCGATGACCACTGCATTATCCAATGTTCCGCCTTTACCGAGTCCTGCGGCAATTAATTGATCAATTTCGGATTTGAATCCGTAGGTGCGTGCGGGTGCCACATCTTGTATAAATGAGGCGTGGTCATAGTCCCAGGTGACGGATTGTGTTCCAATAAAATTGTCGTATTCGACAATCATGGAGAAACGAAGGCCCGAATCAGGAAGTGCGAGTACGCTTGCCCCATTCTCAGATCGTATGAGGGGTTTCAAAATTGCGGTAGAGGTCCATGGGGTATCCGATTTTAGGATGCCGACCGCGGAGATCGCATCGGTAAATGGCAATGCGCTGCCGTCTAAAATTGGAACTTCCGGGGAGGTTAATGTGATGGTTGCATCGGATACCCCGAGCCCAAAAAGGGCGGCGAGAAGATGTTCTGGCGTGAGAATCCGATATCCGTTTTTCTGGATAAGCGTCGCCCTCGCCTGTGGTACGACGTACTTTGCTTGAGCGGGTACATTGCCCATCGAGCCATCCGATCCCGGAGTAAAAAATGCGATGCCGGACCCAATTGGGGCAGGGGATAGCTGAATTTGACAGGGATGTCCTGAATGAATACCGACGCCGTTCAGTGTAATCGGAGAGTTAAGGGTAGCCCGATTCATTAAGTCGCGGTGGGTTTCCGACGGTTAAGCATGACGGGCGCAAAGCCCAGGACCAAGACCGCTAAAATGAGCGTGAAATAGATGAAGCCCCCATCGAGAGGGCTCAAAATGGTGGTATACCCGACGATTGGGCCGATGACCCGACTCAGACTTCCGATGCCTTCAAAAATACCAATTACTGCACCTCGGTTATCGGCATGGCAGTGGGTGGTCAGTAACGAGGGCAAATAGGAATTAACCAGAGCGACCCCGAGAGACAGAATCGACAACCCACCCAATAGATAAGCAATCGTTTCTGAAAAATGAATGGTAAGGAAACCCACGGCAACGATCAGAAATCCAAAAATCGTCACCTTTAATAGATTTTTAGGAGCCTTTCGGGTAATACTTCCCTGAATAATCAAGGCTAAAATTCCGATAAATAAGAACACTATACTGTTGTCCCGGGGGGTCAGTTGAAATCTCGTAAATGTATAGACTGAAAATGTACTTTCGAATGCTGAAAATAAAATCATATAGGTCACTTGTGCAACGCAAATGGCAAGAATTGCTCGGCTTGTGATCACTGTCCAAAACCGGGCTTTGTGCCGGCTTTCAGTACGACGGACGGGTTCCTTTAGAATAAAGATAGTGAGCATTAGTGCAATCAATGACATTGTTCCTGCGGTCAGGGCAGCGATCATATGTCCATGATTTCCCATCCCATATAGTAATCCGCCTAACGCAGGTCCGAGTATAAATCCGGTCCCGAATGCAATTCCAATAACGGCCATTCCCTTGGGCCGATCCGCTTCGGTGGTGATATCAGCGGCATAAGCGCGTGCTGCGGAAATATTGCCACCGGTAAATCCATCCAATAACCGTGAGACAAAGATCATCCAATAGGAATGAGATAGTGCAAGAACGACGTACCCAATAATCGATCCCAGTTTACTAATAACGAGAACGGGCTTTCTCCCGATTCGATCGGATAGAGCCCCCAGAAATGGAGCCGCGATAAATTGAGCAAACGAATAAGCGGCTAACAAGATCCCCATCATTAACGGGGTTTTGTTGTAGTTGTAGGCAATTTGAGGAAGAATCGGGATAATTAGTCCAAATCCGATAAGCTCGGTGGCAACCACAAGGTATAAGGTCACGAATTCTCGGGTTTGTTGGCTTAATTTCATAGGGTACCTTTATACCGACCAACAGTTTGTAGCGTCAAACGAAGATCGGATGGCGTACGAAATATTTGACAATCCCACTATGGGCTAATAATCTAGCACTCGGCGCTTGTGAGTGCTAATTTTTTGTATTGAGGTTGAGATGGACATGATGTCCGAAGTGAAACAACCAGAACTAAGTGGGCGGAGACGCCAGCTGCTGGATCAAACGATTAGCGGTTATATTCAAAATGGTGAGCCAGTTGGGTCTAAATGGCTGTCTGAAACTGCGGGGCTGTCGGTCAGTTCTGCAACCATTCGCAATGACTTGAGCGATCTTGAAAAAGGCGGCTATTTGACTCAAGTTCATCAATCCTCGGGGCGAGTTCCTACGGATAAAGGGTATCGATTGTACGTTGATGGGGTCGTTGATCGATTGCACCCGTCGGACAGCACCGTGCCTGGTCTTCACAGCGATGTTCAACTGATTGGGCATAATATTCAGCAAATTCTTGGACAGGTCTCGGACTTGATGGGGAACTTGATTGATTATACGACCATTATATTGATGCCAGATATTTACCAAGAGACCTTGAAATTGGCACATTTAATCTTGGTCGATTTGGATATGGTGTTGGTGGTTTTGTTGAATAAATTCGGGGTAAATTCTGAATTCCTCGTTAAAATAAGTGATCGGGTGGACCAAGAAGATTTGAACAAAATCTCTCGGTTACTGACCGAAAAGCTAAGTGGTCGACCTACATTTGAACTCAACAAGTGGGTGGTTGAGGAGATGGTGTCTGAACTCCCTTTATATGAAGGGGTGTTAACTCAGATTACTGAAGAAATTCAGCGGTTACGTCGGTTTAATTCGGGATCAGACAAGTTGATGATGCGGGGAATGTCCAACATGATTCGGTTGCCTGAATTCCGAAATGTTGAATTGACCCAGAAAGTATTGTCCACGCTGGAAGAAACCAAGGTGATGTTAGCTGTGTTTTCGGAGTATTTGGCATTTAATCAACCCCAAGTGGTCATCGGCGACGAACACCATATTGAGGAGTTGAAAGATTGCAGTATCGTTGTCGCCCCGTACGCGGTAGACGACGAGCCCATCGGGATGGTGGGCGTGTTGGGGCCACGGCGGATGGCTTACGATAGGGTTATTCCCATGGTTCAGGGTGTAACGGCGAAGATTACTGATTATTTGAACCAAAATAGAACTGTTGCACAAGGAGGCGCATCGAATGTCTGAGGAATCGTTGGATCAATCGGCTGTGGTCGAGAACGTTGAAGTGGTAGAGGCTATTGACCTAGAAAAAAAGGTCGCGGAACTCACCAAGATGGTGGCCCAGGAACAGGAGCGCGCGCTGCGGGCTAGGGCCGATTTCGAAAATTTTCGGAAGCGTAAAGATGCTGAAGTTGACGCGTTTCGGCAATATGCCAATGAAAAGATGATTGGTGAGTTTTTGCCAATCGTAGATAGCTTTGATCGGGCGATGGCCTCATTTAATGATCCGAGCATCGCAGCACTGGTGGAAGGCGTTCAGCTGATTCACAAGCAGTTGATCACGACCTTGGAAAAATTAGGGGTAACAGCCTTCGACTCCCTGAATACTCCATTTGATACCAATGTGCATATGGCGGTGTCCGAAGAGGAAGTTGAAGGGATTGTCGCGGGAACTGTTGTTAAGGAATTTCAACGCGGTTACAAATTGCAGGATCGAGTCATTCGGCCGGCAATGGTTGTCGTTGCGAAATAGAATTTGTATTATTCGCCACTCATTTAAGTGGTAGAGAGGGTTAAATATATGTCAAAAATTATTGGAATCGATCTTGGAACAACTAATTCATGTGTATCTGTAATGGAGGGCGGCGAGCCGACGGTTATCTCTAATTCAGAAGGCAATCGAACGACCCCATCAGTGGTTGCTTTTGCAAAGGATGGTGAGCGTTTGGTGGGTCAACCTGCAAAGCGTCAGGCCATCACGAATCCTGCCCACACCTATTTCTCCGTTAAAAGTTTAATTGGACGTCGCTTAAAGGAAGTCAAAAGAAACTTGCCTTATAAAGTGTCAGAGCGAGCGGATGGCGGGATCGTGATTAATGGGCAAGACCGGGATTATACGCCTCCTGAAATTTCAGCAATGGTATTGCAGAAGATTAAAAAAGACGCCGAAGCGTATTTGGGTGAAGCAGTGACACAGGCGGTCATTACGGTTCCTGCTTACTTTAGTGATAGTCAACGTAAAGCGACCAAGGATGCCGGTGAAATTGCTGGCCTTGAAGTTCTTCGAATTATCAATGAGCCCACAGCGGCCGCATTGGCTTATGGTTTGGATAAAAAGAATGACGAAAAAATTGCGGTTTACGACTTCGGTGGGGGAACCTTTGATATTTCCATTCTCGAAATTGGCGACGGTATTTTTGAGGTTAAGTCGACTAATGGCGATACCCAATTGGGTGGAGATGATATCGATGATCTCATCATTCAATGGTTGTGCGATGAATTCAAAAAAGAAAACGGCGTCGATTTGAGCAAAGATCAAATGGCGCTCCAACGGCTCAAAGAAGCGGCAGAAAAAGCCAAAATCGAGTTGTCGTCAACGATGACTACCGATATCAACCTTCCGTTTATTACTGCGGATGCTACAGGGCCAAAGCACTTGAATTATCAATTGGCGCGATCCAAGTTCGAGCAAATGATTGCCCCGATGATCGAACGGTCAATGGCTCCCTGTAAACAAGCGTTGAAAGATGCGGGGTTGTCGGTGAGTGAAATCGATGAAGTTATTTTGGTGGGTGGAACAACACGGATTCCAGCGATCCAAAAAGCGGTAAAAGACCTGTTTGGAAAAGAGCCTCATAAAGGGGTTAATCCAGATGAAGTCGTTGCGATAGGCGCGGCAATTCAGGGTGCGGTGTTGTCCGGCGATGTTAAAGACGTTGTTCTTTTGGACGTCACTCCGTTGTCGTTGGGAATTGAAACCTTGGGTGGCGTTTTTACCAAGTTGATCGAAAAAAACACAACGATCCCGACCTCTCGGAGCCAAGTATTTTCAACTGCGGCGGATGGCCAAACCAGTGTTGAAGTTCATATTCTTCAAGGTGAACGGGCGATGGCCGGCGACAACCGATCTCTCGGCCGATTCATTTTGGAAGGGATCCCGTCTGCCCAACGTGGGGTTCCTCAAGTTGAGGTCAGTTTAGATGTGGATGCGAACGGTATTTTGAACGTTAAGGCCCAAGATAAAGGGACCGGGAAATCACAAAAAATTACGATTACCGCGTCGTCTGGGTTGTCAAAAGACGATATCGAAAAGATGAAAAAAGACGCAGAAGCGCATGCTTCTGAAGATCAAAAACGCCAAGAAATGGTTGAGGCCCGCAATGGCGCGGATTCATTGATCTACTCGACAGAAAAGACGCTGAAAGAGAACGAAGCTAAAATATCTGAGCCAACCAAGACGGGTATTGAAGAAAGCATCGTGACATTGAAGGCTGCACTAGGGACAGATAACCTGGAGTCGATTAAGTCAGAGACTGAAGCGCTACAGAAAAAAGTGTATGACGCGGCTTCTGAACTCTATAAGACCGATGAGCCGAGTGCCCAAGGTGATGCGCCTCAAGATGCGACGAATGAAGCGGGAGAGCACGTGGTAGATGCCGATTACAAAGAAGTTAACGACCCGAAATAGAAAGTAAATTAGATGGCTGAGGATCTTTACGCGATACTTGAACTGCAACGTGGTGCGGATGACGCTGAAATAAAAAAGGCGTATCGTCGGCTTGCCCGAAAGTACCATCCTGACGTTAATAAAGACGCTGGTGCAGAAGACAAATTTAAACAGGTTCAACGGGCGCATTCGATCTTGTCGGATTCCCAAAAAAGGGCGCAGTACGATCAGTTTGGGGTAACAGATGATACCCCGGCTGGAAGTGGGGGGTTCGGTGGCTTCGAAGGATTTTCTTCCGGTGGGTTTGACGATATTTTCGATGTATTTTTTGGTGGGAGTGGCGGCCGACGGTCTCGGCAGCAGGGCCCACGTCGTGGGGAAGACTTGCGATATGACCTCGAGTTAACACTCGAGGAAGCCGCCGCGGGTGTGTCGAAGGAAATTCAGATTTTCCATTTGGAAGCCTGTGGGGGATGTGACGGAAATGGCCGAAAGCCCGGAACCCCCAAAGTTACTTGTACCCATTGTAACGGTACCGGACAAATTAAAACCGTTCAGCGAACGTTGTTGGGGAGCTTTTCCCAGGTTATGGCGTGCCATCATTGCAACGGTTCCGGTGAAGTCGTCAAGAATCCATGCACTCGGTGCGGCGGAAAAGGAATTGAAAAGAAGAAAAAAACGTTGAGTGTGGATATCCCGGCAGGTGTCGATGGGGGCACTAAATTACGGGTGCCACGTGAGGGGAACTATGGCGAACCGGGTGGCGAACAGGGTGATCTGTACGTCTTTTTAACCGTAAAAGACCATAAGTTTTTTAAACGGGACGGCGACGATATTTATATCGAGATTGCGATATCTGTGGGTAATGCAATTCTTGGTGCCGAAATTGAAGTTCCGACATTGGATGGAAAAGCCATGTTAAAGATTCCAGGAGGAACTCAGCCTGGGACATTGTTTCGCCTTAAAGGAAAAGGAATTACTCGATTACGCTCTCATGGTCGGGGGGATCAACACGTCCGTGTTCAGGTCCAAATCCCAACAACACTTTCCTCAAAAGAAAAATCGTTGGTTCAAGAATTTTCATCTCTAGGCGAAACAGCCAAGACCGAAAAGACAATTTTTGACCACGTTAAGCACTGGTTTTAAGGAATCGATTTAAGTTGTACCTTTCGATAAATTGGTGGGCGTAGTCGAGATAGGCGATCAGTACAGACTGATCGTCATTGCCGATTAGGAGGCACTGGGCCCTCTCAATTTGGGATGCGATTGTCGGGGAATCGTCGCCATCTCGTACAAGCGTTTGGTTGATGTACCGGGGTACAATATAGCGGTCGGTCAAATCGACGGGTAAATCGGGTAGGTTATTGAGGGCATATCGGTTAAAAAGCTGGATTAAAAAACGGTCTTTTTCGGGGGCGTTTGGTCTCCAATTCTGGGTAACGATGGCCTGATATCTCTCAGGGGATTGAGTCAGTTGGCGGATCATTTTGTTTAGGGTATTAATTCTCTCAAACCCCATGTCGTGAATTTGATATTCTATATCCCACGGTTTTTTAATGAGTTCAAAATAGAGGTCCCGATTCAGTTTTAATTCAGCTGCCAGTTCGTCGACACGAGTAATAGTCGAGTTCCATTCGAGAGCTTCCGCTTGGGAAATTGGTTCCGTCGAGAAATACTGAGTATTGCAGTTGATGTATCGAAGGACGCCCATTAAAGCGAGCAGTGTGTTAGGCTTTTTTTCGTGAAACTGGTAAATATCGACAACGATAAGGTCGGATTTCGACTGGAATAGCCGATACCAGGTTCGGAAGATGGTTTTCTCCGGTGGGGTGGCTTTGATCCGTTGTTTAAACAGGACATACTCCGCCTCGCATCTGGAATTGTGAGGAAGGCGTACTGGCCGGAAATCGGCGAGGGCGTCTCCGTAACGGACTTCAATGCACCGAATAAGATTACGCATTATTTCGACGTCGGCCTCGGCATCATGAGCTTGTTCGGTGTCCAGTACTCCGAGTGAACGACTGACGGATTCTAGCGAAAATGTCCAATACTCCCCTTGGGACACCCATGGAAAATCATTGGGGTGGGTCATGGCGATATGTTGAATATAGTGGAGGATGTCAATGGACGAGAGCCGTCCCATAAAATAGGGATTAATCCCGTTTCGGATTAACGTCGTCCGAAGAAATTTTAGATCGAACTGGCTCGAATTATACCCCGCCAAAATGCAGTGCCCGTATTCTCTAATGCACTCGGATAAAAAATCATGGATTTCAAAAGCCCCGTCAATTTCGGATTTACCGTCCTGTTGCAATAAATCAATCCGAGTTCGGGTAATAAGAATTGCATCGAGTTCCGGGAATTCGGTGGGCTTAAGGCGTATTTTGCCAGTCAACGTCCGCACGGGCTCCCAACGCTCGTCCATCACCCAAAATGCATAGGAAATAATCTGGCCGATCAACGCTCGCGATGAGGTTTCAAAATCATATAATATCCACATAATAGATTCCTAAAGTGGTGCCCACGGCGGGATTCGAACCCACGGCCTCCGGATTAGGAATCCAGCGCTCTATCCTACTGAGCTACGAGGGCGGTGCGAAAGCCAAGAAATGCTTCTTCCAGACCCTCCATTCTAACGCCTCGGTCACCGATCCACCATACTATGGACAGTCTGGTATTTTTCGCGAATCCTAGGGTGTGGTAGACTCCCGTTTAATCCGTAATTTTTGACCCAAACAAGGAGCGTTGAATGTCGTCCACCCTATCCCATGTTGCCACAGAATTAATAGAAAATAACTCAATCGACCCTCAGTTTTTTGAAAAATTTGAAGTAAAACGAGGTCTGAGGAATAAAGATGGTAGTGGTGTATTGGCGGGCTTGTCGCGAGTCTCCTCCGCCATTGGGGTAAAAAAAGTAGGGGATGAACAGGTCCCAATTGAAGGTCAGTTAACCTATCGCGGTGTCGAAATCCGAGATGTCATTCGTCGCTATGCCGGTGGTAGTCGGTTTTGTTTTGAAGACGTGACCTTCTTCTTGCTCGTTGGTAGATATCCAACCTCGGAAGAAATGGCCGAGTTGAAAGGGATTATTCGCGAGGCAAGAGAGTTATCGCCAGAAATTATTGACCATATTATTAAGGGAATTCCCAGTCACAACGTGATGAACAAGTTTCAAACGGGGCTGTCCGCGCTTTATGCATTTGATACTACCCCGGAATCGCTCGATCCCTATGAGAATTTTTTAAAGAGCATTCGGATTTTGGCCAAGTTGCCGTCGCTGCTGGCGTATTCGTATTTGGTGGCATTTAAGCCTAATGCGGAGTTGGTCCGGCCCCCGGCTGATCTGTCGATTGCTGAGACGTTTCTGTATATTCTCCATGAAGGACGATTGCCGACCCAGACAGAGTCGATCATTTTAGATTTGTGTTTGGTTCTACATGCGGAGCATGGAGGAGGGAATAACTCAACATTTGCGGCCCGGGTGGTGACATCCAGTGAGTCTGATATCTATTCAGCTTTGGCCTCCGCCGTCGGTGGACTGAAAGGCCCCCTCCATGGGTCTGCCAACAAAAAAGTAATGGAGATGGTGGCCGATATTCAATGCAATGTAAAAGACTATTCGGATATGGACTTACTTAAAGGGTACCTCAAACGAATCGCCAAGAAAGAAGTCTTTGATCACAGTGGATTGTTTTATGGATTCGGGCATGCGGTCTATACGTTGTCAGATCCCCGCGCGTTGGTATTGATCGAATACGCAAAACAGCTTGCAAAGGAAAGGGGCCGTGAGTCCGAACTTCAACTCTATTTTGATATTGCAAGAGAAGTGCCCCATATTTTTAGCGAAGTCAAAGGGTCAAGCAAGATTATTACTCCGAATATCGATTTCTACTCCGGCTTTGTTTATGATTGCCTCGGAATTCCCGAACCGATTTATACGCCTATTTTTGGATTGGCAAGGGCAACAGGGTGGTGCGCCCACCGGATCGAAGAAATCTTGTCAGGTAAACGGATTATTCGTCCGGGGTATAAATACGTTTAAATAGGGTTATGTTGGGCGGTCGAGTTTGTCGAGCCGAAGCTGGTGCCGCCCACCTTCAAAGGATGTAGATAACCATCGTTTAATATAAGCGATGGCATTTTCTAATGAGGTAGTTCTGCCCCCAATACAAAGTACGTTTGCATCGTTGTGTGCTTTAGCCATTTCGGCCATAAGCTCCGATGTAACCAGAGCTGCTCGGATCCCAACGTGCCGATTGGCCCGTATCGAGATTCCAATCCCTGTGCCACAAATCAATATCCCCTGCCCATTGGAATCTTGGAGGACCTCGCTGCACAAGCGATCTGCAAAGTCTGGATAGTCGACTGATGCAGCGTCATTGGTCCCTAGGTCTATAATTCTAACGGACGTGGTTAAATACGCCAGGATTCGGGTCTTTAACTCAAGTCCTCCGTGGTCAGATGCTATATATATAGAGGGTGTTATCACTCCAGAATCGTAGCGTACGCAAATCCCGGATGCAACAATAAGCGTTAAAACCGTTGGTTGACAGTGAGATTTTAATAATGTTACACTAGCCCCCTGCATTTTTTTGGGAAGGTGCTATTGTGAGAGTAAAAATAACGCTTCGATGTGACGATGAAAACTGCGGGCGAAGCGCCTACAGTACAACTAAAAACAAACGGACTACAACACAACGTATCCAGTTGAAGAAGTACTGTAAGGCATGCCGAAAAACCGTCGTTTTTAAAGAAACTAAATAATTTAATATAGGCCTGTAGCTCCAACTGGTAGAGCGTCGGTCTCCAAAACCGATTGTTGTCGGTTCGAATCCGACCGGGCCTGCCACTACGAGCAAATCAATCATGACCGAAACACAAACTAAATCAATTAGCCAAGGCGGATCCCCCGCGCCCTTCAAGGTAACCGAATATTTAAAAGATATTCGGGCGGAGCTCCGTAATGTTACTTGGCCGGATCGTCCGCACGTCATCAGGGCATCTGCAGTTGTTATTGCACTGTGTGTCGGTATGTCAGCGGTCGTCGGCGTGGTTGATTATGGTTTGACGATCGGGCTGGTCTGGTTTAATCGGGTTTTGTAGGTCAGTGTCGGAAATACCTAGTGAGTGCTGAGGGAACGGATAATGATGATTGAGCAAGAAGTTGATTTGGATGACGCTGTAACTGAGGTTGTGACCCCTGAGCCGCTTGACGATATCGATGATGGCCGTCAGTGGTATATTATGCAGTGTTTTTCTTCTCAGGAGTATAAGGTTAAGGCCCGAATTGAAAAGTTAGTCGAAGATAAAGGGTATCAGACTCGTATTTTTCGCGTGTTAGTTCCTGAAGAAGAGACCATCGAGATTAAAAATAATAAACGGGTTGAAAAAACCTCCAAGATTTATCCTGGGTACGTGTTTGTTCACCTTGTTTACGATAATGATATTTATTATGAGTTGCGGAGTATCTTGGGCGTGTCTGGATTTGTTGGTTCTAAGAATACCCCGGTTCCTGTCACCGAAGATGAGATGCTGAAGATTCTTCGCAAGGTTGGGGATAAGACACGGAAGATTGATGTTGACTTTGAAGAGGGCGAAGTAATTAAGGTGGTGGCCGGACCGTTCCGTGGATATACAGGTCCGATCTCAGAAATTAATGCTGAGAAGGGGAGTTTGAAGGCGTTGATTTCGATATTTGGACGCGAAACTCCCGTTCAGCTTGATTTTGATCAAGTTGAAAAGTCGGTTGAGTAATTATTTAGGTTAAGGACGGAAAGTATATGGCACCAATAGCACCAAAAGGTAAAAAAGGTAAAGGTAAGGTTGTAGTTAAGCAAATTAAATTGCAGATTGCGGCTGGAAAAGCGACTCCTGCCCCACCGATCGGTCCTGCATTAGGACAGGCCGGCGTTAATATTATGGAATTTTGTAAAGCGTACAATGAGGCCACAAAAGATAAGGGCAATACAGTTATTCCGGTAGAAATATCGGTGTACCAAGATAAATCATTTACTTTCGTATTAAAGACGCCTCCGACGACGGTCTTGATACTTCAGGCGCTAGGATTGGATAAGGGGTCTCCAAATCCAAATACAAAGATTATTGGATCGTTGACGAAGGCCCAGATTGAAGAGATTGCCAAGAAAAAATTGGACGATTTGAATACTGTAGATCTCGAAGTGGCGATGACCATTGTGTCAGGGTCTGCTCGAAGTATTGGAGTGAGGGTAGAGTCATGAAGCGCGGAAAGAAATATACTGAATTAGCTCAGCAAGTAAGTCGGGATCGATTGTACCCTGCTGGAGAAGCAATTGATTTGATCAAAACCAATCCTGTCCGGAAGTTTGATGAAACGCTTGAAATCCATTTTAACCTTGGAATTGATCCTCGGCAGGCAGATCAGCAAATTCGTGGGACATTGGTGTTACCCCATGGGACGGGTCGGACCATTCGTATCTGTGTGGTTACAACCGGGGAGAAGGTCTTAGAGGCAAAAGAAGCGGGTGCTGACTTCGTCGGTTCTGAAGATATTGTTGAAAAAATTCAAGGCGGTTGGCTGGATTTTGATTTGGTTATTGCAACTCCGGATATGATGGCTAAGTTGGGACGATTGGGTAAAATTTTGGGCGCGAAGGGTTTGATGCCCAATCCTAAGAGCGGGACCGTTACGACTGATATCAAGGGAGCCGTTAAAGAATTTAAGGCGGGCAAAGTTGAGTATCGAAATGACAAAACCGGGTTGATTCACTTGGGAATCGGTAAAGTGTCGTTTTCTGCTGAACAGCTTGTTGATAATTACAATGCGATTTTCGATACGATTGCGCGTGCTAAACCTTCGAAATCAAAAGGGCAGTATTTGAAGTCGGTCTCTTTGAGTTCAACGATGGGACCAGGGCTCTTTGTCGAGAATGCGCGCTTGCGTAGAAAGGAAGTGTAAGGTGGCTGTGAATGTGCGCCCAGAAAAAGTTCGAGCCGTCGAAAGCATTAAAGCAACGTTTGATGAAGCGTCTGTAGTATTGTTTGCAGACTTTCGGGGTCTCAACGGTTCGTCGTTAACAGGATTAAGGAAAGCAATCAAAAAGGACGGTGGTCGCCTAGAGGTTATCAAAAATACATTTGCTGTTCGCGCACTTCAAGAGCTAGGTATTGCATTTGATACCAAGACGTTTGAAGGTCCGTCGGCAATCATTTATTCATCGAGTGATGCGGTGCAGCTTGCGAAAGCGGTAGTTAAATTCTCGATCGATAATGACAAGTTGAAGGTCAAGGGTGGCCTTTTTCAACGCTCAGTTTTGTCCCAAGATGATGTTGAGGCACTTTCGAAGTTGCCGTCGAGAGAAGAATTGCTTTCTCGATTAGTGGGATCGATCAAGGCACCGTTAACCAATTTGGTTGGCGTGCTGACTGGTCCTCTGCGTGGACTCGTGTACGTTGTATCTGCTATAAAAGATCAAAAATCTGGAGGTAATTAAAATGTCAACTGTAGTTGAAGAAAAGTCGCTTTCTAAGGAAGCGCAATTGGTTATCGATACCGTTAGTAAATTGACTGTTATCGAATTGGCTGACTTGGTAAAGGCGTTAGAGGATAAATTCGGTGTAGTGGCTGCCGCTCCTATGATGATGGGAATTGCACCTGGTGCTGCTGGCGCCGGCGCAGATGCTGACGATTCAGCGTCTGATTCTTTTTCAGTTATTTTGGCGGATTGTGGCGAGAAGAAAATTCAGGTTCTAAAAGTAGTTCGTGAACTTACAGGGCTCGGACTTAAAGAAGCCAAGGATTTGGTAGACGCAGTACCTAAGGCTGTAAAAGAAGGCGTGACTAAAGAGGAAGCGGCCAACGTTAAAAAGCTGTTAGAAGAGCAGGGCGCGAAGGTCGAAATTAAGTAATTGTTGTTCTATTAATTTAAGCCACAACAAAGAATTGAGTTAGCCGATAGGCTAACTCAATTTGTCTTTTGTTGGCTATGAGGTGAAGTGAGTGACAGCCGTAAAATCAAGACCGAGGGTTTCTCTCCATACCCAGTCAAAACCCGAACTAGTTGATATTCCTAATCTTATTGATATTCAAACCCGATCCTTTGATAAGTTTCTCGAAAAAGGCCTTAAGGAAGAATTTAGAAATATTTCCCCCATTGTTGCATACGGTGGAAAGTATGAACTTGAATTCCTTGAAGGATATCGTTTGGATGAGCCTGAGTATTCTTTTGAGGAGTGCCAGCATCGGGAAATAACCTATAGCGCGTCTCTTCGTGTTCCTGTTCGATTAATTAATCGAGAGACGGGCGAAGTGACTGAGCAAGAAGTGTTTATGAGTGATATCCCCGTGATGTCAGAGACGGGCACTTTTTTGGTTAATGGTACCGAAAGGGTAGTCGTTAGCCAGTTTATACGATCGCCTGGTGTTTACTTTAGGAAAAAAATAGGTCTTTCTCCAGATCGCTTTAACTTTAGAGCGACAGTGATACCGAGTCGTGGTGCATGGTTGGAAGTCGAAACTGATTCCAATAATATTTTATATGCGAATATCAATAAGATTAAAAAGGTTCCAGTAACGACTCTTCTTGGTGCATTAGGGTACACCGAAGAAGAAATTCTTGCTGCTATCTGCGACCGAGAAGTGATCCAGCGGACACTTGATAAGCATCCTGTGCCTGTTATGAATGATGCGCTGATTGATATCTATCGTAAGCTACGCCCGGGTGATCCGGTTACTTTGGAAGGCGCGAAGTTACTTTTACACAATTTGTTTTTTGAGCCGTCTAAATTTGACCTTGGCGACGTGGGGCGGCACCGAATCAATAAGCGTCTTGATCTTGATATTGATATGTCGAAATTGGTGTTGACCAAAGAAGATATTCTCAGTGTTGTTGTTCATGTTGCCGAGCTTGTTGCCGGCAAGGGAATGATTGACGATATCGACCATTTGGGAAATCGCCGAGTCCGTAGTGTGGGTGAGCAGCTTCAAAAACAATTTCGAATTGGATTGGCGCGGCTTGAGCGATTAATAAAGGAGCAGTTGGCTGTTAAAGGGAACGAGAAGATTGTTCCTCAACATTTGATCAATATTCGTCCGTTAGTAGCGGTTATGCGAGAGTTTTTTGGGAGTTCACAGCTTTCCCAGTTTATGGATCAAACAAATCCGTTGGCTGAGATTGCTCACAAGCGTCGTTTGAGTGCGCTTGGGCCGGGTGGGTTAACTAAAGAGCGCGCCGGGTTTGAAGTGCGAGATATTCATCCTTCCCATTACGGACGGATATGTCCGATTGAAACACCTGAAGGTCCAAACGCAGGTTTGATTGGGCCATTGGCGACCTTCGCTCGTATAAATGAATATGGGTTTATCGAAACGCCGTATGTCAAGGTTTCTAAGGGTATTCTTACTAAAGAAGTTGAATTTTTTACCGCTGATGTTGAAGATAAATTTCATATCGCGCCGTGGGACACGCCGGCGGCGGCTGATGGGAAATTGGCTGGCGCAACGGTTGTTGCTCGGCATAGTCGGGAATTGAAAATTGTTGCTGCGGAAGATATTCAGTACATTGGCGTTTCTCCAAAGCAGTTGGTCGGTGTGTCCTGTGGGTTGATCCCCTTTTTAGAGCATGACGACGCAAATCGAGCTTTGATGGGTGCGAACATGCAACGTCAAGCAGTTCCCCTGATTTATCCGGACACGGCTTACGTGGGTACAGGGCTTGAAAAAACCGTTGCAAGGGATTCTTGCGCAATGGTTATTGCGAAATATGATGGAACTGTTACACAGGTGACGGGTGAGGAGGTTCTTGTTAAACGTACCTCTGGTGAGGAGGATGTTTATCTTCTTCAAAAGTACGCTCGATCTAACCAGAATACTTGTCGGAATCAAAAGCCCAGTGTTCGGGTTGGGGATAAGATTAAAAAGGGACAAGTGTTGGCGGATGGGACTTCAACGTTTCAAGGTGAGTTGGCGCTGGGCCGGAACGTTCTCGTGGCGTTTATCCCTTGGGAAGGCTACAACTTTGAGGATGCTATTATTATTTCCGAACGTTTGGTGAAAGAGGATGTATTCTCCTCTATTCATATTCATAAATATGAAATCGATGTTCGAACGACGAAGTTGGGTCCTGAAGAAATCACATGGGAAATTCCGAACGTATCTGAGGAGGCTATTAAGAACCTTGATGAAAATGGAATTATTAGAGTGGGTGCGCTGGTAAAAGCCGGCGACATTTTGGTCGGAAAGGTTACCCCGAAAGGCGAAACCGAGCCGCCGGCTGAGGAAAAACTCTTGAGAGCTATTTTTGGGGATAAAGCCCGAGATATGCGGGATACAAGTTTACGGGTTTCCTCTGGAGGCTCTGGAAAAGTCATTGGTGTCCGAGTGTTCTCAAAAGAGTCAAAAGATAATTTACCTCCGGGTGTTAACTGCATTGTACGTGTTTATGTTGCACAGCTTAGAAAAATCTCAATCGGGGATAAGATGGCGGGGCGACATGGAAATAAAGGTGTTATTTCTACGATTCTCCCTGTTGAAGATATGCCGTTTTTACCAGACGGTACGCCTGTAGATGTTATTTTGAATCCGTTAGGGGTTCCGTCTCGGATGAACGTTGGACAGTTATTTGAAACACTTCTGGGCATGGCTTCACATTATCTTGGGACCAATTTCGAGACCCAACTTTTTGATGAAATTTTTGAAGATATGGCGTCGGTTAAGAAAGTTGAAGAAAAGTTGGTCGAAGCGTCACATCTCCCTGGGATGTCTTGGATTAGTCCGACCGGTAAGGTTCCGTTGCGAGATGGTCGGACGGGAATGCTTTTTGAACGCCATGTTACCGTTGGCTGCATGTATATGCTGAAATTGATTCACTTAGTTGAAGATAAAATTCACGCACGGTCTACTGGACCATACTCGTTGGTTACTCAGCAGCCGTTGGGGGGTAAAGCCCATTATGGTGGTCAGCGATTTGGTGAAATGGAAGTTTGGGCGTTGGAGGCGTACGGTGCCGCACATACCTTGCAGGAGATGTTGACTATCAAGTCGGACGATCTTACCGGGCGTGCAAAGGCGTATGAGGCGATAATCAAGGGTAAGAGCTTGTCCCGTCCTGGTACCCCAGAGTCGTTCAGGGTCTTGCTTCGTGAATTGCGATCCATAGCTTTGGATGTGAGGATCAAATCGAATGATGGTACCGAAATTGACACTCGTTAAAGGAGATTTTTGAATATGTTGGTTAGCAACTCAAGTGATTTCGATTATTTAGAAATTGGGTTGGCGTCTCCGGATAGGATTCGATTTTGGTCCTACGGAGAAGTCGAAAAACCTGAGACGATCAATTATCGTACGTTTAAACCGGAACGAAGGGGATTGTTTTGCGAGAAAATTTTCGGTCCTGTAAAAGACTGGGAATGTTCTTGCGGTAAGTATCGTCGGGTACGATATCGAGGTATCGTTTGCGAACGTTGTGGCGTGGAGGTAACTCATTCTAAGGTTCGTCGTGAACGGATGGGACATATCGAATTAGCCGCAGATGTTTGTCATATTTGGTTTCTTAAAGGCATTCCGAGTTATATCGGATTGTTGCTTGATATTTCCTCTCGGCAGTTAGAAGAGGTCATTTACTATGATTCTTATATCGTTACTGAAGTTAGCGTCGATCTTGAAGCCGTGATTCAGCACAAGCAGACTTTGTCGAGTAGCGAGTATGTTGAGCTTCGGGAAAAATACGGAAATCAATTCAAAGCCGAAATGGGCGCGTCGGCGATTAAGAAATTGCTGGCTACCATGGACCTTAAGGACGCTGCAAATCAACTGCGTGATGGTCTTGCTGATGTAAAAGGTCAGAAGCGATTAAAATTCACAAAACGTTTGCGGGTTGTTGAGTCGTTATTAAAGTCTGGAAACCGTCCTGAATGGATGATTTTAGAAGTTATTCCCGTTATGCCTCCTGATTTGCGCCCTATGGTTCAGTTAGAAGGTGGTCGGTTTGCCACTTCAGATCTTAACGATTTGTATCGACGTGTCGTTAACCGGAACAATCGACTTAAACGATTGATCGACATAGGGGCCCCTGAAATGATCATCCGAAACGAAAAAAGGATGCTTCAGGAAGCTGTTGATGTATTGATTTCAAATGGTAAACGGGGACGATCAGTGACCGGTGCTAATGGTCGGCCATTGAAATCGTTGGGTAACATTATTGAGGGTAAGCAAGGACGATTCCGACAAAATTTGTTGGGAAAACGGGTGGATTATTCAGCACGGTCCGTCATTGTTGTTGGTCCGCATCTTAAATTTAATCAATGTGGGCTCCCAAAAGAAATGGCGCTTGAGTTATTTAAACCATTTGTTATTCGAAAATTAGTTGAGTATGGACACGTTTCTAACGTCAAGAGTGCTAAACGGAAGATTGAAAAACGTGACGTAGTCGTATGGGATGTTCTCGAGGAGGTGATTAAAGGGCAACCGGTTTTGTTAAACCGGGCACCTACGTTGCACCGCTTGGGTATCCAGGCCTTTGAACCTATTTTGGTTGAAGGATCTGCAATTCAGATTCATCCTCTGGTATGTACCGCATTTAACGCGGACTTTGACGGTGACCAGATGGCGGTTCACGTGCCCCTTTCCCTGGAAGCACAAACGGAGACTCGCCTTCTGATTATGGCTGTCAATAACATCCTTTCTCCATCCAGCGGTAAAGCGATTGTAACGCCAACTCAGGATATGGTACTTGGGATTTATTTCTTGACCGCGGACAATCCAGAAAGTTTGACCGGTAAAGGAAAGGCGTTTGCAAACCCGGAAGAGGCATGGCGAGCGTGGGATTCTCGTGTTATTGGGTTGCAATCTGAAATTATTGTTCGAATGAATGGGGGGCGGCACACCACAACGATGGGCAGAGTTATTTTGAATTCTGCAGTTTCTGAGGTGCTTTCGCAACACGGGCTTGTTCCTGACGAGTTCATCAATGAGATTGTTGGGAAGAAGAAGTTGAGTGATCTTGTATTCCGATGGTTCCATAAATATGGGAGCGACGTTATCGTTGCGTTACTTGATCATCTAAAGACGATGGGATTCCGATATTCGACATTATCTGGGATATCAATATCTATTGATGACTTGCATATTCCGAAAGACAAGCCCCAATTGTTAGTTAATGCAGAAAAGGAAATTGAGAAATTAGACCGGCTTTGGCATATGGGTAGCGTTTCTGCGCGTGAACGACAGTTGCGAAGTAATGATATTTGGCGGGAAACAACCCAACTTGTATCGCAATCTCTCGAAAATGGCTTGGGGCGTCTTAATAACCTGTACATTATGGCAAACTCAGGGGCGCGAGGGAATATGGATCAAGTTAGACAGTTAGCGGGTATGCGTGGATTGATGTCTGACGCTCAGGGCCGAATTGTTGATATTCCGATTACATCTAACTTTAAAGAGGGGCTTTCCCTCACTGAGTATTTCATTTCGTCGTATGGTGCCCGAAAAGGGTTGGTTGATACCGCCTTGCGGACTGCTGACTCGGGGTATTTGACCCGGCGTTTGGTGGATGTGGCCCAGGACGTTATGATCGTTGAAAACGATTGTGGCAGTGAAGATGGTGTGGATATCCAGGCCGTGAAGGATGGTATCAATATTATTGTACCGTTGATTGAATTGATCGCAGGACGGTATGCGCTTGAGGATATTCACCATCCGGTATCTGGAGAAAAGCTTGTTTGCGTTGGGGATTTAATTAGCGATATTCAATCCCACTCGGTTCACGAAACGGGTCGTGATTCTGTTCGTGTTCGTAGTATTTATAAATGTAAGACTGATCGGGGTATTTGTCAGAAATGTTATGGAATTGATTTGTCATCAGGGAAATTAATCAACATTGGCGAGGCCGTAGGTATCATCGCGGCTCAGTCTATTGGGGAGCCTGGGACTCAGTTGACGATGAGAACCTTCCACACTGGCGGGGTCGACCTTCGGAAGTCGTCAAAATTGGAAATTAAGGCGAAGCACGCAGGTGCGTTGGATATTCCTAAAGAGTTAATGACCAGTAGGGTGAAAGAACTGGGAGGTAAAACATATTGGGTTACCACCGGAGAAGGCGTTTTGAATATTTTGATTGGGGATAATCAAAAACGGTCTTACTTGATTCCTAGAGGAAGTACGATTGTTGCTGAGCAAAATAGACCAATCAATGTCGGTGATATTATTGCCGAATACGATCCGGGGTATGAGTATGTTGTTGCTGAAAGTGAAGGCGTTATCAAAATATTTGGTGTCTCTTTGCAAGAACGAAAAGACGAGTCAGGTAACGTTGTTGATAATGTAGGGACTAAGGATGGTGAGATTTTTGTCTACAATCCAGACGTAGTTCATGATTACGTAATTCCTAGGCGCGTGGCTGTACTTTATTCTGCTGGGGATCGTATTAAGCTGGAAGGTGATTTGGCACCCGGTGTTAGATTGCAGTCCGGAGGAATCGTCGTGAGTTTGGCGAAAGTAGAAACTGGCAAAGAAAGTAAGACTAGGGAAACGTTCAGGATAGTTATTAGTCCTGGTGAGTCCTACCCAGTTTTACCAGGTGCGAGTTTCTTTGTTGCTGAAGGCACCAAGGTCCGCGTAGGTGAAATTCTCGCGAGAGAGCGGATCAGCGATTCTGATGCATCCAAGACTAAAGATATTGTTCAAGGTCTGCCCCGAGTTGAGGAATTGTTTGAAGGACGGAGGCCCAAGGATTCTGCATTTATCAGCGAACTTGATGGCACGGTTGAAATTTCGGATTCCGAGGGGTACCGGTCGGTGAGTATCACTTCCGAATCAGGGACCCGGAAAGAGTACAAGATTCCTTTCGGTATCCGGTTAAAGGTTTTCTCAGGGAAGAAAATTCGGAGAGGCAACCAGTTGACGGATGGGGTTATCAATCCTCATGATATTCTGGAAACAAAGGGTGTTTTTTCTGTTCAATCATATTTGGGCGACGAAGTTCAAAAAGTATACACATCCCAAGGCGTTCAAATTAACTCCAAGCATATTGAAGTTATTGTTCGGCAAATGACTCGGAAGGTTAACATCGTTTCTATGGGGGATAGTACTTATCTTCCTAATGAATTGATTGATATTCGTAGTTTTGAGGCCACTAACATTCGACTGCTTAATGAGGGTAAAGAATGTTGTATTGGTGAGCGGGTACTATTAGGAATTACTCGTGCGTCGCTAAATACAGAGAGTTTTATTTCCGCGTCTTCATTTCAACAAACAGCAAGTGTACTGACTAAAGCTGCGATAGAAGGGCAGTCGGATCCGATGTATGGCTTGAAGGAAAATGTTATTATTGGAAAGTTGATTCCTGCAGGCACTGGGATGTCGGTTTATAATCGGGTCGGCTTTTCGAATGTTGAATATGAGGCGTTGCCGGTACGATCTGAAGTTGTTGAAGAGTTAGAAATGGAAGTTGAGGAAGTATAGTGATTTATTGTAATTTGACATGTATTTGGTGTCATCGGTAGAATGATCGATTACGATTTTTTTTTGAGTTCAAGGAGTAACTACATTGCCTACGTTTAATCAATTGGTTCGGGCCAATCGAAAGCCGAAAAAACGCCGAACCAAGTCGCCTGCGTTGATGGCTTGTCCTCAACGACGGGGGATTTGCACTCGCGTATATACTACAACGCCAAAAAAGCCGAATTCCGCTCTACGTAAGGTAGCTCGTGTTCGGCTTTCCAATGGGTACGAGGTTACCTCGTACATTCCGGGAGAAGGCCATAATTTGCAGGAGCATTCTGTTATTTATATTCGCGGAGGGCGGGTCAAGGATCTTCCCGGAGTTCGGTACCATACCGAACGTGGTCGTGGAGATTTGCAAGGAGTGAATAATCGAAAACAGTCACGGTCCCTGTATGGTGCGAAACGTGCAAAGAAAGAGGTCAAGAAGTAAATGACTAGAAAGAAACGGAATTTTCATCGTCCTCAAGTTCCAGATCCCATTCATGGGAGTGTGAAAATCGCCAAGTTTATTAATAAGGTAATGTATGGCGGGAAGAAGACCGTTGCGCAGCGGTTGGTTTACGGAGCATTAGAGCTTTTGGCGGAGTCAGTAAGTGACACCCCGGTAAACGCTTTTGAAAAGGTTGTCAAAAATGCATCTCCGTTAATGGAGGTGAAGTCCAGACGCGTGGGCGGGTCAACCTATCAGGTTCCGATAGAAGTGAAAGCGGATCGTGGATTTACTTTGGCCGTTCGTTGGATTATTTCTAGCTCAAGAGGCCGTTCGGGAAAACCTTTTGTCAAACGCTTGGCGGACGAATTGATTGATACCCATAATAAAGTTGGTACCACAATAAAAAAACGGGAAGAAACGCATAAAATGGCAGAGGCCAATAAAGCGTTTTCTCATTTTAGATGGTAAACATTGAACGCGCTGTCCTCCTAGATAAGCTTCGCAATATCGGGATTGCTGCTCATATTGATGCAGGAAAAACGACACTTACTGAGCGTATATTATTTTTCACTGGAAAATCACATAAAATCGGTGAAGTGCATGACGGCAATGCGACGATGGATTGGATGGTTCAAGAGCAAGAGCGTGGAATAACCATTACTTCGGCAGCGACGACCTGTTTTTGGGGTGATAATAATATCAATATTATAGATACGCCTGGTCACGTTGATTTTACCGTTGAGGTTGAACGCTCCCTTCGCGTATTAGATGGGATGGTCGCGGTATTTTGTTCGGTTGGCGGTGTACAGCCTCAGAGTGAAACGGTTTGGCGCCAGGCTGAAAAATACGAGGTTCCTCGTATTTGTTTTATAAACAAGATGGATCGTGTTGGGGCAGATTACGATCGAGTGGTGCAGATGTTGGTTGATAATCTTCACGCTAAACCAGTGATGCTTAATTACCCAATTGGGTCTGAAGATCAGTTTCATGGGCTCATTGATCTTGTGAAGAATGAAGAAATTCATTTTTTGGATGAGGCGGGAACTCGGTCAGAAGTTCGGCCTATCGCACCTGAGCGGGCAGTCAAAGCTGCAGAGCTTCGTGAAAAGTTGCTAGAAATTGCTAGCGAAGCCGACGACTGGCTAATTGAAAAATATTTGGAAACAGGCGATCTTTCAGTTTCCGAAATCAGTTCTGCAATTCGTAAGCTAACATTAGAGGGAAAACGAGTTCCGGTTCTTTGTGGTTCTGCTTTTAAAAATAAAGGCGTTCAACAATTGTTGGATGCAGTTATTAGCTTTTTGCCGTCACCTCTTGATGTGGGCGCGGTATCGGGTGTTGATCCAAAAACAGGAGACGAAATTAAGCTTAATCCCTCGACGGAAGAACCGTTTTCTGCTTTAGCATTTAAGATTCAGACGGATCCCTTCGTTGGCAAATTGACATACCTTAGGATTTATTCAGGAAAACTCTTGCCTGGAAGCTATGTATTAAATTCAACCAAGAATAAACGTGAGCGGATCGGCCGGATCATGCAAATGCACGCAAATTCGCGGAGTGACCTGGACGGTGCAACTGCTGGCGATATTGTAGGAGCGATCGGTCTTAAGTACACAAAGACCGGCGATACGTTGTGTAACGAAGATAAGCCTATAGTATTGGAAAATATTGTTTTCCCGGAGCCTGTTATATTTGTAGCGATTGAACCGAAAACAAAATCGGACTCGGATAGATTATCATCTTCGTTAGAAAAGTTGTCGGATGAAGATCCTACATTTCAATATCGTACGGACCAAGAGACGTCCCAGACCATCATTTCTGGTATGGGCGAACTGCATTTGGAGATTATTTGTGATCGGCTGATGCGGGAATTTAATGTTCAATCGAATGTCGGTAAACCTCAGGTTGCTTACCGAGAGTCTATTAAGCAGCCCGCAAAAGCGGAGGGTAAATTTATTAGACAGACTGGTGGACGCGGTCAGTATGGTCATTGTATTCTTGAAATAGCGCCAGTTGCCCGGGGTGAGGGATGTTCCTTTGAATCAAAAGTTGTTGGGGGACGAATTCCTAAAGAATATATTCCTTCAATTGAAAAAGGTATTAAAGAGGCCTTCGCAACTGGGATTATGGCCGGGTACCCCGTAGTTGACGTTAAAGTGGCTGTATTAGATGGGTCGTTCCATCCCGTGGATTCATCGGACATTGCGTTTCAGATTGCTGCTTCTTACGCAGTAAAGGATGCATTTCGCGCTGGAACCCCTGTCATTCTAGAACCTATTATGGATGTCGAGGTTGAAGTTCCAGAAGTTAATATGGGAGATACGATTGCTGACCTGAGTGGTCGTCGTGGAAAAATCGAAAAGATTGAGGCCACAAAGAATAATATTCAATTAATAAAGGCATTGGTTCCTTTGTCTGAGATGTTTGGGTATTCAACTGCGTTGAGGTCCTTAACTCAAGGGCGCGGTATTTACTCTATGCAATTCTTTATGTATAGTGAGGTCCCAAAATTAATCTTCGACGCCCTCATCGCTGATAGATCAAAGTCATAATTTAATAGGAGGAAAGCCCCATGGCTAAAGAGAAGTTCGAACGTTCGAAACCCCACGTTAACGTCGGTACGATTGGTCACGTTGACCACGGAAAAACAACCCTAACAGCGGCAATTACCAAAGTATTGTCAACTGTAGGTCTCGCTGTATTTAAAGGGTACGACCAAATTGATTCGGCTCCCGAAGAAAAGGCTCGTGGAATTACTATTGCGACAGCTCACGTCGAGTATCAGACTGAAAATCGTCATTACGCACACGTGGATTGCCCCGGGCACGCTGATTATGTGAAGAACATGATTACTGGTGCTGCGCAAATGGATGGTGGGATCCTTGTTGTCAGTGCAGCCGATGGCCCGATGCCACAAACCCGTGAACATATTTTGTTAGCGCGGCAGGTCAATGTTCCTTATATCGTCGTATTTATGAATAAGATCGATATGGTTGACGATCCCGAGTTGGTTGATTTGGTTGAAATGGAACTTCGGGAATTGTTGTGTAAGTATGATTTTCCCGGTGATGATCTTCCATTTATTAAGGGTTCCGCTTTAAGGGCTCTCGAATGTGCTGACTCAAGTAGGGAAAGCGCGGACGCAAAATGTATTTGGGAATTGATGGATGCGATTGATACTTATATTCCGCTTCCGATAAGGGATATCGATAAGTCGTTTCTAATGCCGATTGAAGATGTATTTAGCATAACAGGGCGCGGTACCGTGGGTACCGGTCGGGTAGAGCGTGGCATTGTAAAGGTTGGAGAAGAAGTAGAAATCGTTGGAATGTCGGACGTCGTTAAGAAGACAACGGTTACTGGGATTGAAATGTTCCGTAAGTTACTTGATGAAGGTCGCGCTGGAGATAACTTAGGAGCGCTAGTTCGTGGTGTTGAAAAAGATGATTTGAAGCGTGGAATGGTTTTGGCTAAACCTGGTTCCATTAAGCCTCATCATAAATTCAAGGCTGAAGTGTATGTGTTAAAGAAAGAAGAGGGGGGACGTCATACAGCTTTTTTTGACGGTTATCGGCCTCAGTTTTATATTCGGACTACAGATGTTACGGGTTCCATAAAATTGCCTGAAGGCGTTGAAATGGTAATGCCTGGAGATAATATTTCACTAGAAGTTGAATTGATTGTGCCAGTGGCCTGCGAAGAGCGACTAAGGTTCGCAATTCGAGAGGGCGGGAGAACTGTTGGTGCTGGGGTCGTTACCCAGATTATCGAGTAGTTGAGGTATTTTTCGTGAAATCCAATACAAAGTCAAAAGCTCAGCAAAAGATACGGATTCGATTAAAAGCGTTTGATAGTGCTGTGATTGACCAGTCGTCTGAACGCATTGTTATGGCGGCAGAGCGGTCAGGGGCCAAGGTGATTGGCCCTGTTCCCTTGCCGACTCAAAAAAAGATTTGGTGTGTTCTGAAGTCTCCGCATATTGATAAGCGAGGCGGTGAACACTACGAAATTCGGATACACAAGCGGTTAATTGATATTATAGACCCACCCGCTTCTACGGTTGATGCGTTAATGCAGTTGGATCTCCCTGCCGGTGTAAATATTGAAATCAAGCTGAACTAGTTTATTCAGCTGTGGCGGTAACGATAGGATATATGTTATGAAAAAGTTTTTTATTGGTAAAAAGGTTGGAATGACTCAACTGATCAACGACGACGGTAAGGTTACACCTGTAACAGTGTTACAGGCCCCCCCTTGCGTGGTTGTTGACTTGCACGAAGTGGAAGGCGCTGTTGCCACTGTTGTTCTTGGTATTGGCGAAGTCAAGGAAAAGAAATTGAATAAGCCTAGGCGTGGTTATTTTGAAAAAAAAGGGATCGTTCCTAAAAAGTATTTGAAGGGTTTTCGCGTTTCTAACGGGTTGGATTATGTCGTTGGTGCAGAGATTACCGCAGATATTTTTAACGTTGATGAAAAAGTGTCCATCCGCGCTAAGACGATCGGGAGAGGTTTTACTGGCACAATAAAAAGGCATAATTTTAGTCGGGGCCCAATGGCTCATGGCTCCAAGAGTCATCGGATTCCTGGGTCTATTGGTGCTGGGACTACACCGGGTCGTGTTTATAAAGGTGTCAGAATGGCAGGGCATTATGGCGACGCTTTTGTTACGATTAAGAATTTGTCAGTTGTGAAAATAGATTCCGAAAATAATTTGATTTTTGTGGCTGGTGCCGTCCCAGGTAAGACCGGTTTCGTTGAGATATTCAGCTAGGTAATTTGGAGAATTAGTAATGAAAGTCCCAGTTTTAAGTATTGTTGGTGAAAAAAAGGGTGAAAAGGAGATTCATATTTCTTTTCCAAAGGAAGACTATAACGTCGGCCATATTGCGTACCTTATTAAGCGAAAGCAAGATGCGGCCTTGCGTCAGGGGACTCATTCGACCAAAACACGCGGTGAAGTTGCTGGCGGAGGCGCAAAACCTTATAAACAAAAGGGAACCGGCAAGGCCCGTAGAGGGTCGAATAGGACGCCTTTACGTGTTGGAGGCGGGGTATCCTTTGGTCCGAAGCCTAGAGATTATACGATTGGTCTTAACCGCCGTGTAGTGAAATTAGGGTACAAGTTGGTTACGCGTGCTATCGAGTCTAAGCTTTGTATTTTGGACGATTCGGTCGGCATTCCTAGTTCTAAGCAGTTTTTGAATTTCGTCAAAACTGTCGGCGTTTCTGGTGTAAAAAAGGTCTTGGTGATCGTCTCTAATAGCGTTGCCGATGATAATATTGTTTTGTCGTCTCGTAATATTGTCGGTGTAACTTGCGCTTATTCAACTTGGATTCCTATAGAGTCTTATGCAAAGTCCGATTTGGTAGTGTTTTCTACTACTGCATTCGGTGATCTTGAAGAGAGGTTTTTGAAATGAGAGATAAGAGTTTGTTTCGGTCCTCTGTAGTTACTGAGAAGGCTGCGATCGGAATACGTTCGTGTAAGTATACTTTTTATGTGGACGTGGATATTAATAAAATTGAGGTAGCAAACGCAGTTCGGAAGAAATATAACGTTCTAGTTTCAGATGTTAATATCATGGTTGTCAAAGGTAAACAGAAGGTCCGTGGGAAAATCGTGGGTAAAAGACCTGATAGGAAAAAGGCGATCGTGACTTTGGCAAAAGGTCAGGAAATCGCCGAGATTAAAGAATTATTTTAGGTGCTTGGGATATAAATTATGGCTACAAAAAATTATAAACCGACTTCAGCTGGGCGCAGATCCAGACAAGTTGTTGATTATTCAGAACTTAGTAAAGTTAGACCTGAGAAGTCGCTTACGACTACTTTGACTCGGAATTCCGGCCGGAATAATAGCGGGCAAATTACTGTCCGGCATCGTTCTGGAGGAGTTAAGCGTCTGTATAGAGTTGTTGATTATCGTAGGAATAGAGATGGGATATTGGGTACTGTTGTTACGATTGAATATGATCCTTATAGGACGTCCAATCTCGCTTTGATTTCATATATCGATGGGTCTAAGTCGTATATAATAGCGCCTGATAAGTTGGCTATTGGTGACAAGGTTTCTTCGGGTCCGGAATCCGATATAAGGATTGGTAATGCGTTGCCGTTGGGCAAGATTCCAGTGGGGACGGTTATTCATAATGTTGAATTGGTTGCCGGTAAAGGCGGGCAGTTAGCAAGGGCTGCAGGCTCTTACGTGACTCTTGTGGCTAAAGCGGGGGAATACGCTACCTTAAAGCTTCCTTCTGGAGAGGTTCGACAGATTAATTTACAGTGTAAAGCGACTGTTGGTCAGGTAGGTAACCAGGAGCGTAGAAATCGTAGTTTGGGGAAAGCCGGAGCTTCTCGGTGGTTGGGTCGGCGTCCCCAAGTTCGCGGTGCCGCTATGAATCCTTGTGATCACCCTCATGGCGGTGGCGAAGGCAAGTCTCCTGCGGGTCGGTACGCTCCGATGACCCCATGGGGAAAGCCAGCTCTTGGTATGAAGACACGTAAAAACCGTAAAACATCGTCTAGATTTATTGTGACTCGTCGGAAAAAAAGTTAATGGAGGTGAAATGACGTGGGACGCTCTTTAAAAAAAGGCCCTTTTATAGATCAGAATTTGATGGATAAAGTTGAAAAGCTTAACGAATTAGGCGAGAAAAAGCTTGTTAAAACATGGTCTCGGCGTTCGACGATATTACCTTCTATGATTGGTCATACATTTGCAGTATATAATGGTAAGAAGCATATTACTGTGTACGTTCAGGAAAGTATGATTGGTCATAAATTAGGCGAATTTGCATTAACCCGCACGTTTAAAGGTCATGGCGGGGATAAGGGTAAGAAGTAATTATGACTACTGAAACAATTAGACGTGTTGATGTCGAGCAGAAGAATATTCGAATTTCCCCATATAAAGTCAGGCGTGTCGCTGACGTTATTAGGGGTAAAGATGTTTTAGTTGCATTATCGATTCTATCAGCATTGCCTCATAGTGGAGCTCATGAATTGAAGAAACTATTGCGTAGTGCCATTGCTAATGCTCGCCATAACTTGGGTGCAAATGATAACGCTAGTTTTGTCGTGGAAAAGCTTTTTGTTAATGCGGGCCCAATGGGCAAGCGGTTTCAGCCTAAGGGTAGGGGACGTATTTATCAAATTTTAAAACGGACATGTCATATTGTCTTGTCGATTAAGGAAGTGTAGGTAGTACCATGGGTCAAAAGGCTAATCCAAACGGGCTTAGGCTTGGAATTGTTAAAGATTGGGATGCAAGTTGGTTTTCGGATCGGACATATGGCGTCTTTTTGTTAGAGGATTTCAAAATCCGTAATTATTTAAAAAAAGAGCTGTTTAAAGGCGGCGTTGCACGGATTATTATCAAACGTAAAGCTGAACATACTGAAGCGAATGTATATATTGCGAGGCCTGGTGTGGTATTCGGGCGTAACAGTATTGATACGTCCTATTTGACGGCCGAATTAAAAAATATGGTTGGCAAAATTGTTCGGGTCAATATTGTTGAAGAAAAGAACGTTGAAATGTCTGCCCGGCTTGTTGGGGAGTGGGTAGCGTTTCAGTTAGAAAAACGTATTCCTTTTCGGCGTGCGATGAAAATGGCCGTTCAAAAGTCGCTAAAAGCTGGCGCCTTGGGAGTTAAGGTAACCTGTTCAGGTAGGTTGGGCGGAGCCGAAATTGCTCGATCTGAGTGGTATAGAGAGGGGAAGGTTCCCCTTCATACCCTTCGAGCAGATATTGATTATGCATTCTCTGAAGCTTTGACCACTTATGGGAAGATCGGCGTCAAGGTTTGGATTTATAAGGGCGAGATTTTAGCAAAGAAAAGGGCTGTTGTTTCGGATCAATCCGGGCCGGATCAGTAGGAGATTATTATGTTGATGCCTAAGAAGACGAAATATCGAAAATATCAACGCGGCAGGAATCGTGGCCGTGCCTTGTCCGGGTGCTTTATTTCCTTTGGGGATTATGCCTTACAGACGCTTGATTTAGGTTGGGTGACCGACCGTCAGATAGAATCTGCGCGGAGAGCGATGACCCGTCATATTAAACGTGGCGGCAAGGTGTGGATTAGAATTTTCCCTGATAAGAGTATTACAAAATTGCCTGCGGAAACCCGGATGGGTAAAGGAAAAGGTGCTCCTGAGTTTTGGGTTGCGGTAGTAAAACCTGGGCATATTTTATTTGAATTGAGTGGTGTGACGGAAGAAGTTGCGCGTGAAGCATTCCGGTTGGCAGCTCATAAATTGGCGGTTGGGACAAAGTTTGTTAGTAAAGAACTTGCAAGTTCTTTTTAGTGAGGAGTTGGCATGTCGTTAGATCGTAATAGTCGTAGGAAAGTGACTGGACAAGTAGCTAGGTTGTCTGGGGAAAAAACAGTTGCTGTTGAGGTGGAATCTGTAGGAGTCCATTCAAAGTATGGTAAAGTTATCCGGAGTAGCAAGAATTATCTAGTGCACGACGAAGAAAATTTGTCGAAAATTGGAGATACCGTTGAAATATCTGAAATTCGGCCAGTATCGAAACGCAAGACCTGGCGCGTTGTTTCTGTTGTAAAGAAGGCATAAGGGTATGATTCAAAGAGAAAGTCGTCTAAATGTTGCTGACAATTCGGGTGCGAAGGAAATCCTTTGTATTCAAGTTGTCGGGAGCTCTAAACGTCGGTATGCCCGGGTTGGAGATACAATAGTTGCTACAGTAAAAAAAGCAATTTCGCAAGGACAGATTAAAAAGAGCGAAGTGGTTACTGCTGTGGTTGTTCGGACGGTCCGGAAATTTAGACGTAAAAATGGGGTTGTTGTTCGATTCGATGAAAATGCAGCTGTAATTGTCAATAAGGATGGGAACCCTAAGGGATCCCGAATTTTTGGTCCGATCCCTAGCGAGTTGCGTGAACGCGGTTATATGAAGATTATTTCGCTCGCGTCGGAAGTGATATAGGAGATAGGGATGACTATTTTAAAAGATGATATGGTTGTTGTAATAGCGGGCGATGATCGCGGAAAGTCTGGGAAAGTATTAGAGATTTTTCGGACAGAGAACAAAGTTATTGTAGACGGCGTAAATGTTATGAAAAAGCATAAAAAAGCGGATCGAGAAGGTAAGGGTGGCGGCATTCTTGATTTACCCGTTGCGATTCATATTTCTAATGTGAAATTGGAGTCGAAGAGTAAGAGTACTGTTAAAAAATCGTCGGTCAGCAAAAAGAAGTAATCGGTAAGTGTAGGTTTCTTTAGGAGTAGTTATGAAGGATTTAAAGCGTCATTACGAAGATGAAGTTCGTAAAAGGTTAGTAGAGAAATTTGGGTATAAAAACGTTATGGAAATACCTAGGATTTCCAAAGTGGTTATCAATCGTGGCATTGGTGAAGCCGTGACTAATTCAAAGAGCGTCGAATTAAGTTTCGAACAGATGTATGCTATTGCTGGGCAAAAACCACTGATAACAAGTGCAAAAAAGTCGATATCTAATTTTAAGCTTAGAGAAGGTCAAGCAATTGGCTGTAAAGTCACTTTGCGCTCGGCAAGGATGTATCACTTTTTGAATAAATTGTTAAATATAGCGCTTCCAAAAATTCGCGATTTTAGAGGCGTCCCTTTAAATAGTTTTGATGGACGTGGTAATTATACTTTAGGCGTTAAAGAGGACGGAATTTTCCCTGAAATCTCTTATGAGAAGATAGACCGGTTACGCGGATTTGACGTTACGATAGTAACTACCGCAAAAACAAACGATGAAGCATTCGAACTTTTAGCGGCTTTAGGTATGCCGTTTCGGAAGAGATAGGACGGTTATATGGCTAGGACAGGTCTTGTTATTAAGAATAAATTGAAGGAGCGTACTGTACAGCACAGGAACCGGTGTAGTATCTGTTCGCGTCCTCGTGGATTTATGCGTTTTTTTGGTGTTTGTCGAATTTGTTTTAGAACCTTAGCGGGTGAGGGCAAATTGCCTGGCGTCCGTAAGGCATCTTGGTAGGGAGCTAATTATGGGCGATACTATAGCCGATTTGTTTACGAGGATTAGAAACGGAGGCGCGGTTAAACATTCTGATGTTGAAATTCCGTTTTCAAGGATGAAATTATCCGTCGTAAAGATTCTTAAAGACGAAGGCTTTATTAAGTTTTTTGATGTTGTTAGCGAAGATTTGAATAAAAAAGCAATCAAAATTGGATTGAAGTATGGTCCTGATGGCCGACACGTTGTTAGTGAAATTCGTAAAGTTAGTCGGTCGGGTAAGCGTATTTATGTAAAAAAAGCTAGTGTGCCTAAAGTTCGTAATGGGTTCGGCGTTTCGATTCTTTCTACATCGCTGGGTGTTATGTCCGGGCGTTCCGCACGGCTGTCCAATGTGGGTGGAGAGCTTATCGGGATTATATATTAGGATAGAGAGAGGTAGACTATCGTGACTCGTGTTGGCCGTAAGGTAATTAATGTCCCTGAAGGGACGACTGTTTTAGTTGATGGTTCCACTGTGGTTGTTAAGGGCCCAAAGGGCTCATTGGATATCGTTGTCGATTCTGCGATCTCGTTTGATATAGTTTCTAATACCGTTGTTGTAAAGAACACGGACTTGGTCGCTTCTATGTCTGCCAAGCATGGATTATATAGAGCGTTGCTTGCGAATATGGTTAAAGGTGTAACTGAAGGTTTTACTAAGGATCTTGAGCTGGTGGGTGTGGGTTATCGTGTGGCACTTCAGGGCGGTAATCTTAACTTTTCATTAGGTTATTCTCATCCGGTTGTATTTCCATCACCAAACGGTATTCAGTTTATAGTTGAGGGTCAGACAAAGATTAAAGTTATTGGTATTGATAAACAGGTGGTTGGTCAGACTGTATCAGAAATTATCGCATTGCGTTCCAGGGACGCTTATAAGGGTAAAGGGATTCGCTTGGCAGGTACTGTCATTAAGACTAAGCCAGGTAAGAGCGTGAAGAAGTAGGAGTTGTAATATGTCAACGGCTAAAAGTCGAAAGCGAAAAGTACGTTCGGCCTCCATTAATAATGGTCGCCTTCGTTTGTCTGTCTATAAAAGTAATACTAATATTTACGCTCAAATTATTGATGAAGTAAATGGAAGGACCCTGCTCGAGGCGTCATCTATTAAGATGGGAACCGGTCAGAAGCAGACAGCAAGGGCGGCGGAGGTAGGGAGGCTACTCGCTGAAAAAGCGGTGGCTGCAAGTTTGAAAAGTGTTTGGTTTGATCGGGGTCAGTATAAATTCACAGGGCGCATTAAGGCATTAGCTGAAGCTGCACGCGCTGGCGGCCTGGAATTCTAATTCGGGAGTTAAGTACATTATGGAACAAAGACGTTCGTCGGATAGAAATAAAGCAGATGATCCTATTGTTGAGAAAGTCATTAAAATTGACCGTATCAATAAGGTAGTTAAGGGTGGGAAACGTCTTGCATTTAGAGCGTTTGTTATCGCTGGGGACCAAAGCGGTAGTGTCGGTTTGGGCCTCGGAAAATCTAAAGAGGTTCCAGCTGCCATTAGAAAAGGCGTTGAAAAGGCTAGGAAGCATTTGGTGGCGATTAATATCGTTAACGGGACATTGCCTCATGAAGTAATTGGCCGATTCGGTGCTGCTAGGGTTGTATTAAAGCCGGCACGGCCAGGAACTGGTGTTATTGCAGGTGGGTCTGTTCGTATTTTATTGGAGAGTTTAGGCTTAAAAAATGTGGTTGCTAAGTCGTTGGCTAGTCGTAATCCTATTAATTGCGCGCGGGCGGCATTGCAGGGGTTGCAACAATGCAAAAGTCTTGAACAGGAATCTATAATTCGAGGTAAGTCGTTGCCCGTTTTTTTAGGGTCCCGGTAACGGCCAAGGAGATAATGTATGATAATTGATTTTAGACCAGCTGAGGGTGCTGTAAAAAAAAGGACCCGTAAGGGTCGGGGTAACGCGTCCGGGCACGGTGGAGAGGCCGGACGAGGACATAAGGGGCAGAAGAGTAGGACTGGATACTCAAAACGAGCTGGTTTTGAAGGTGGGCAAACACCTCTTTATAGGAGGATTCCTAAGAAACGTGGTTTTACTGCTTTAGATAAAACTCGTTTTTTTCCAGTTAACATCGATTCTATTGCAGGTTTGGCGGTGCTTAAAGGTGTGAACAGTATTACCGTTGAGGATATGGTGTCAGCAGGACTTTGTCGTAAAGGCGTTGCGGTTAAGATTCTTGGTCGTGGGGCTTTGGCTGTTTGCCTTAATATATCTGCCAATGCTTTTTCAAAGAGTGCTGTTGAAAATATAGAGGCTTTAGGCGGAAATGCCATCGTTATATAAAATGGACTTTGTCAAACAGATTTTAGAGTCGAAGGAACTTAAGAGTAGGCTCTTTTTTACTGTTCTTATTGTTCTTATATATCGTATTGGTAGTCATATTCCTATTCCCGGTGTGGATATTGAGCGGCTTAATAGTCTGTTTGATGGGAACGGTGTATTGGGTTTTTTTAATTTATTTTCCGGGGGTAGTTTTAGGCGATTTTCAATATTTGCTTTGGGTATTCTGCCCTATATAAATGCGTCGATTATTACTCAATTGATGGTTGTTGCAATACCTAGTCTAAAAGAGTTGCAAGAAGATGGGGAGTCTGGTAGAAAACAGATCGCTCAGTACACGCGTTACTTAGCGGTTGCACTTTCGTTTATTCAGGCCTTAGTGATGACGGCGGGCTTTAGGGAGTTTGTTTTTCCTGATGTGTCTAGTACTTTTTTTTTGGTTTACAGCGTTTTGATTTTGGTTGCAGGATCCTCCTTTGTAATGTGGTTGGGAGAGCTTTGCACGGAAAAGGGCATTGGAAATGGTGCTTCCCTATTGATATTTGTTGGAATCGTTTCTCAAATGCCTGAGTATGTTAAAAACACTTATATACTTCTTGTGTCTGGTACTGGCATTCTGAATGTACTCGCCTTGATAAGTATCTTTGTTCTCTTGATTTTAGCCGTTGTGGTTGCGCAGGAGGCTCAGCGGAAGGTTCCGATCCAATACTCCAAGAGAATCGGTTCTAAAACAACTAGTTCAAAAAGTTTTTTGCCTTTTAGGCTAATTCAGGGTGGGGTTATGCCAGTTATATTCGCCTCTGCGATGTTGCAGTTTCCACTTTTGGTCGGGCAGTTAGCTCCGCAGGCGGTGGGTTCTTTTTTGTCTGCGTATTATCATTATGATGGGGTTATTTACAACTCGTTATTTTGTTTTCTCATCTTTTTTTTCAGTTATTTTTACGCGGCCATAACCTTTAATCCAGAGGATATTTCTGAGAATTTAAATAAACACGGTGGGTTTATATCTGGAATTAGACCCGGATCTGAGACTGCAGCCTTTTTAGACTCTATTTTGTCTAAACTTACTCTTGTTGGGGCTCTTTTGCTTGCTTTGATTGCTATTTTGCCGGTGTTAGGAGCGAATGTTACTAACGTGACGAGTTTTATGGGTTTAGGTGGTACCGCGATTCTAATAATTGTCGGTGTAGCTATGGATATTGTTAAACAATTTGAAACTTTTTTCCTTCACCGTAGGTACGGGGACGGGATATAACCAGTGGATGCTGTAGTCTTATTGGGAGCACCGGGTTCAGGGAAAGGTACCCAAACGGCGAAGTTGTGCGAGGAGTTTAATTATAACCGTGTTTCAACTGGAGATATTATCCGGTTTGAGATTAGGGAACGTACGTTGTTTGGCAAAACTGTCGAAGAATATCAGGCAAAGGGTTTATTGGTTCCTGATGATACGGTGTGTGAGATGGTATTTTCGTACTTATCTCGGATTGACGGGCGCGGGTTAGTGTTTGATGGTTTTCCAAGGACTTTATTTCAAGCCCAAATGTTGGATTCTTTTTTTTGTGAGCGTGACATACGCGGTCTTGTTTTTTTGTTTGATGTAACGTTTGAAAATATTGAGAGCCGTATTGTTAACCGGGTGTCTTGTCCCGGGTGCAATACAGTCTTTAATCGTAGCTTAGATCGTCTTGAGGCTGGGGTTCCCTGTCCAAGATGTGGAACAGGAATCGGTGTTCGTCAAGACGATACAATTGAGGTCTTGAGGAATCGGTATGATATTTTTCGACGAGAAGTAGATCCGATTTTAGGATTTTATGGTCGTAAGGTGCACGTTATTCCTGGTAACCGGCCTGCGGACGAAGTTTATCTTGATATTATAAAGCAAATGAATTTCTCCGTTTTGGATTCCCTAAATTCATAAGGCTTAACATCTTTACCTACTTCGTATATAATTCGTGCCCTTGTTTTTTTGAAAAGAGAGGTTGGAAGGCATTTTGGGAAAAAAAGATGATGTGATTGAGGTTTCGGGAGTCATCTTGGAATCGTTGCCCAATGCACAGTTTAAAGTGAAACTTGAAACCGGACAGGTTATTTTGGCTCATATTTCAGGGAAAATTAGAAAGAATTACATAAGAGTACTTCTCGGCGATGTTGTTAAGGTTGAGTTGTCTGCGTATGACCTTTCTCGCGGTCGGATAACGTATCGGGTTAAATAATTAAGGAGTGTGTTAGGGTATGAAAGTGAGAGCGTCCGTAAAACGGATCTGTAAAGATTGTAAAGTGATACGGCGAGCTGGAGTGGTTCGCGTAATTTGCAAAATCGCCAAGCATAAGCAGCGGCAAGGGTAAGGAGTTAGAATCGATGGCTCGAATTAGTGGTGTGGATCTTCCAAGAAATAAACGTGTTGAAATAGGCTTGACCTACGTATTTGGTATTGGCTTAAAGACCTCTCAGGGGATTCTTCAAAGGTTGGGCATCAGTTTCGATACCCGAGTTAAGGATCTTTCTGAGGATGAGATTGTTAAGTTGAGGTCGGCCATTTCGGAATTTCCGATTGAAGGAGACCTGCGTCGACAAATTAATCAAAATATTAGGAGACTAACCGATATTGCTTGTTATCGAGGGATTCGGCATCGTAGGAAGTTGCCAGTTCGCGGCCAGCGTACCCATACAAATGCTCGAACTAAAAAGGGTAAACGAGTTGCTATTGCGGGTAAGAAAAAAGTAACTAAATAAACGGTGTTAGTTTTAGAAGGAGAGGCTTAAGTTGGTATTAAAGAAGAAAAAAAAGGTAAAGAAAAATGTTGTTTCTGGCGTAGTAACCATTAAATCAACATTTAACAATACGATTGTTACTATCGCGGATACAGAGGGAAATGTAGTGTCTACAGCATCTACTGGGATGGCGGGTTTTAAGGGTACAAAAAAGGGAACCCCCTTTGCTGCTCAACAAGCTGGCGAAATCGCTGCTAAAAGGGCGGCCGAAGCTTTTGGTATGGTCAGGGTTAATGTGTTGGTAAAGGGGCCAGGGTCTGGACGGGAAACAGCTATTCGTGCGCTACAAGCCGCTGGTCTTGAAGTAGAGTCTATTAAAGATGTTACTCCTATTCCACATAACGGATGTCGGCCCCGCAAACGACGGCGAGTTTAGAGGAGTATAGCTAATGGGAGTATATCAAGGTCCAAGTTGTAAGATTTGTAGACGTAACCGGGTTAAGCTTTTTTTAAAGGGCTCTCGATGTGAAACAGCCAAGTGTGCTATTGAAAAACGTAATTATCCGCCCGGTATAAGATCGGTGGTTCCAAGAAAGATTTCCGAGTTTGGTCGTCGTCTTAGAGAAAAGCAGAAGCTGCGTTTTTTCTATGGGGTTTCAGAGAGACAAATTCGTATTTATTTCGAGAATGCACGTAAATCTAAAGGTGTTACTGGAGACAATTTGTTGGCTCAATTTGAGCGTCGGTTAGATAATGTAGTGTACCGAGCAGGCATTGGATCCTCTCGTCGGGAAGCTAGGCAGATGGTTAATCATGGGCATTTTTATGTAAATGGGCACATGGTTGACATCGCCTCTTATACGGTTAGGGAAGGGGATATTGTTGGATTGAAGCGCGGTGATAGTGAATTGATGGGGGCTCGGTTCGCCACAAAAAAGACTTCCCCGGTTTGGTTGCTTCTTGATGCAACTGCCAAGTCCATCCGTATAGCGCACGTTCCGAAGCGGGAAGAGATTGATGTTCCAGTAGAAGAGCAGTTGGTTGTAGAGTTTTATTCTCGGTAGGATGAGAGAATTTTTAGGAGGAATAGTGTGACTGCAGCGCCGAAGCCTTGGGTAAAATATGAGCCGCTTCCGGATGATGGGGGTAGGTTTGTGATATCTCCGTTGAGTCGGGGAATGGGTACAACTATTGGGAATTCGTTGAGACGCGTTTTGTTGTCTTCTTTGTCTGGATACGCAATTTGCGCAGTAAAGATAGAAGGCGTTAAACACGAGTTTTCAGCGATTCCTGGTGTTGTCGAGGATGTATTTGACGTCATTAGTAATTTAAAGGGGATTGTATTTAAGTCCGAGTCTTCAGAAGAGGTTCGCATTACCATCAGTGCAACAAAAAAAGGCAAAGTTATAGCCTCGGATTTGAAACTGCCTGCCGAATTAGAGATCGTTAATCCTGATGTTTATATAGCTGAGGTTACAGCAGGTGGCGGGCTGAAGGCTGAAATAGTTTTGCGCCGGGGAGTTGGTTACGAATCTGCTGAAAATAACCGAAGTGAAGATCATACAATAGATACTATTAGTTTAGATTCCTCATATTCTCCAGTTCTGAAAGTTAACCACCAAGTTGAAAACATTCGGGTTGGTAAAGAGCTTGATTACGATAGCCTGACTTTGGATGTTTGGAGTAATGGGAGCGTTTCTGCGGAAGATGCTGTTCGTGAAGCGGCGTCGATTTTAGTTGATCATTTTGGTCTGTTTGGACGTTTGAATGAACGCCCTCAACCAGATTTGAGTAGGCTACGGGAATTCGCTCCTGAAAAAGGAAAAGAGTCAGCTTTGACTTTGTCTGTTGATGATCTTGAGTTATCAGCACGGTCGTCTAATTGTTTGAAGCGTGCTGGGATTGAATCTGTTGCGGAGTTGATTGAAAAAGATATCAACGAATTGATTCAGATTAAGAATTTTGGCAAAAAAAGTGCTGATGAGATTAATGATAAATTGAAGCAATTTGGCTTATCGTTAAAAGGCACTATTGCTTAGTAAAAGGACTTTGTTATGAGACATCGGTATGGAAATAAAAAACTTAGTAGGCCAACAGACCAACGAATTGCTTTACTGCGTTCTTTGGTTAGAAGTTTGATTTTGCACGGAAAAATTAAAACTACCGATACACGTGCAAAAGAGGCTCGTAAGCTTGCTGACCAATTGGTTACTTTAGGAAAAGATGGCAGTTTGCATTCTCGGCGTTTGGCGCTGAGGGCGCTAAATGATCGAGACGTTATCAAACTTGTGTTTGATTCTATCGCTCCAACATTTGTAGATCGGGTCGGAGGCTATACGCGTATTACTAAATTGGGTATTCGCCGTGGTGATGCTGCGATAGTATCTCAGCTAGAATGGGTTGAGTAGTTATCAATTCATTGTTGAGTATTTAGCGGCGGCGGTATCGTGGGGTCCAGTTTCAACCTGGGCTCCCGGTCTATCCGTTTAATATTAAAGGCACTACATCTCTTAATGTGTAGTGCCGACAGTCCAAACCAGTTTCGTAAAAAGACCCCTGTTTCGGGGCTATACAAGAATTGGGTAATAATTTATTGGAAACTCTTTGTTCTTTCGTTAATTAAAACGTATTTATTAACAACTAACAGCCCATCTCCCGCAATTCATATATTTGTTTTCTATGAAAAATATCGGAAAAAGAACTGGCGACTAAACCTGGTCTAAAAAGATATTCGGATCCTTACAGCTGGAGGAGTTGTCTTGAACAGACGCCGGGCCAATCCAGACGAGTTCTGCTTCATTCTTTCTGTAAAATTAGGGTCGCCCTAAAACCCATATTTTCCTGAAAACCGAAGTGAGGGTCTGGTTCCAGAATGGCTGAAATCCACCCGATGATTTAGTCTGGGCACTGGCCTGAACGGAGGTTACGCGATTGAGTCAAATTTGTTTCCAAAGCGCTCACTTTACCCAACGTGGTCACAAACTACCCTTTTCAGCGGATCATCGTAAGCGATCCACGAACCCCATACTTCCGTTGGTCCCCCATCGATCGTAAAATAAGCCTCAAAAGATGAAGGAGGCAAACGCGTGGTCAAAGCGGGTACAAAACAGGTAATTAGAGCGTAAGCGATCCACGAACCCCATACTCCCGTTGCCCCCCCATCGATCGTAAAATAAGCCTCAAAAGATGAAGGAGGCAAACA
>CANIAP010000003.1 GCA_947465765.1 bacterium
CAGTGATTACGAGGCCTTGTTGCCTTGGAATTGGAGGAACACATCGCTATTGAATCAACAGGCCATCGAACACCCAACTACCCCAACCTGACTGACTCCACCCTTTTTTTCGCCTCCGGCGGAAGGGGTGTGGTTCGTGGATCGCTTACTGTTGAAGCTTGGGTTTGATGGGATCAAAGTACGGATGAAGTAAGTGAGGATAATAGTGAGTGCGAACATAAAGTACTTCCCAAAGACGCGACATGTACCATTTATTCCGAGAGAAATTCCAATGGATCAGCGGCGAAGATTGAATGAATACCATTGGAATTTGTGACTCACCAAAATCGCCGATCAAAGCCCAAATATAGCATGCATAGTAATGGTATGTTCCCATGGCCCAATTCAATTGGAGACGGTCGTGGGAAGCCCCCGCTTTAACAATTGTGGATCCAAAAGACATCGATTTACCGCCCCCATGGAGTAAGAATTCATGGGGATCTGTCGAAATCTTTGTGGAGTATTCGATATTTGAGGTTGGATTTGGTACTACATTTGACCTAATGAGCAAGAGATTAGGGACCTTCAAATATTCAGATATAGTCGTCAATGCACCAGGAAGAATCCGATCGTCGTCTCCAACCCACCACCTAAATTCGCCTGATGCCATTTCAAAACATTGGCGCATATTGAAATCCGGCCCCATGTTGGTGGGGTTGCGATTGTAAAGAATAGGTAGTCCGGAGCTAACTCATTGACTTACTACGTCGGAGGTGAGGTCTTCTGATGCGTTATCGCTAATTGTGATCTGGACACCGACTCCGGATCGCTCAATTTCGTCTTTAATAGATATCAATAGCCGATCCAATTGATCCGCACGATTATAGGTTGGGATACAAATAGATAACTTGTGTGAGATAGCTGTCATCGTGTCCATCTTATTTATGAGGCATTCTCGCTAAAATGTCGTTAACCTGATGTATGACACGTTTCACGGATACATTTGAAATGCATGGCCACGTTGAATTTTGTGAATGGGGAAAAATGCAATTCCAGTTACATCCGAAGCAGTCCATCGGATAGTGGATGACGTGGGGAGCATAGGAATTGGTGGGCTCGTAAGGTAAGAATCGACCAAAATGCCCCCCTCCTGTTATGACAATGGATGGAATCTGAAGGCCTGCGGCAATATGAATTGCGGATGATTCATTGGCGATGACTAGCGCTGCCGATGCAATGACGGAGAGCATCTCTTTAAGCGTTGTTTTCCCCGTTAGATCTATCACACGGTCAGGAATCGTCACGCGTTTCATCAAATGGGCGGTTAGAGGCTGTTCCGAAGCTGTTCCACACACGACGATACTGATGGTACCAGGCAGTATGCTGCATACTGCCTCGAAGTGTTCAATTGGCCAGCATCTTGATCGGTTTCCCGCACCCGGTACGACAACAATATAAACGGATGGTAACCCCAAGCCGTTGTCAAAAATTAAGCTTTTTAGATTTGGAATCTCTGGTTGTATCGGGCGCTTTGCCAGCCGTGAAACGAAAGCGGCGTTGCTCGTCAATTCCATTCGAGTCGGTGTGATCTCGATAATCTCTGAGTACCATTTTAATGAATCCGAATATCCAAAACCCGGAATTCGGTTCAGCCGTTGCCGGTAGTTGGCGTTATTCCCTTGGGCGGCAATTTTTATGGGGGAGGAAATCCATCGTGCGATGCAGTCTGCGAAAAAAGTGCGAGATAAGGTGGGGTGAATGACAATAGACGCACGCCACTTTCGATACCAAAAAAAATCGAGCAATAAGTGCCTAAAGTATTTTTGTCTGCCCGAATAAACCGATGTGTCGACAGTGATGACATCATCAAAATAATCTAACTCCTTAGCGAGAGGGGCCCAGATCACATTCGCCAATAATGTGATGTGGCGGCCAGGATAAATGTCGCGAAAGTGCCGTGCCGAATCAAACCATAAAATTGCATCCCCGATAGCATCGAGTCGAATAAGTAAAATATCCAACTGACGAGTGTCGATTTTATCGCTCATTCGCGGGCAGTTCCTTAAGTTTTGTATATAGACCTTTCAATCTTAACGAGTCTAGTTGGAGTCGAAATAGTGGGCGTAATGGTGGAAATAATGCATTTCCCCAAAAAGCGGCAAACGAATAAGCAATAAATGTAGCGATGGCTGCACCCAGGCCTCCGCACCGAGGAATGAGAATCAGATTTAGCAAAATATTGATGCCGGCAGAGATAGCGTCTTTGATTAATGCGTATCGGGTTAGTTTTTCATTGAGTATATAAATATGACCTATCAATCCTTGGCATATCCAAATTAACGCCCAAATATGGACTGATAAAATAATGGCCGCGTCGGCATATTCCGGGCCATAGAGGACCGAAATGACAAAGGAAGCGCAGAGTGTAAGAAGTAAACCGCCTGCATACGCGCTTAATGTCATTGCGCTAAGTAGCATCTGTAATTTACTGATATACCCGTTAAAGTTTGTTTTGCGCAAGGTCGTCATCGCTGGGAATATCGATGAAAAAACAATTAATGGTAAAAAATATGTGAGCTCCGATACCCGTGCTGCGGCGGCATAAATTCCTGCTGCATGGCTACCGGCCAAGGAAAGTACCATAACTTGGTCGATTTTCATGTAGACGATCACCGCGAATGCACCGAGGAACAATGGCCAACTTTGCCGAAGCAATACCAGCGCAAGTCGCCCACTAAATCGCCATGGAATGGGTGTTCGCTGCCGGAGGTACATGGTCCCGTATGCAATGAGGCCAAATAGCGCTTCCATCACCACTACACCCACAAACCACCCCACCCGAAAGTGAAACACTACCCCAATAATTTTTAGAAGCGTGGAAATTAAAAATGCCGCCAACTCGGCCATCACGACATATTTCGACGCCACACGAGATTCAAACCATTGTCGAATAATCGAAAACGAGTTGATCGGCAACGTCCCCGCGATCACGAACCAAGTCCATCGGGATAGACTGGGGAACTGAACAAAGAAGGGAATGGCACATACCGCAAGGGCCGCAACGCCCGACGCCATGAGCCGCAATTGGACGGCGGTGCCCAAAATGAGGAACTCGTGGTTGGGATATTTGATGAAATAACGGACCAGGCTGGTTTCTATTCCAAGGAAACCAATGGTTACTGCCAATCCATTGATGGCAACGAGGGTATTAAACAGCCCGAAGTTATTGGGGGCCATGTACCGGGCGACCCACATTCCGACGAAAAGCCCCCCAACAAGACGGATCCCCTTATCTGTCAGCAGCCACAGGCCATTAATTGTGGCTGCACGAACGGCCGCGCGTTGGGTCAGTGCATTGCGTAATCGTACATAGATCGGATGTTTAGTCTGCACTCGGATCATTCCAATTGGGATTCACCGTCAGTCAGTTGCGAGGCATCGGCATGGGCAGTAAATTCACTAGCGCTAGTCCTGTAATAGCGGAGAAGATGCAACCGCCTTCAGTTCAAAGCTGAAAATTTGGGGGCTGGGTTTATGATAGCTACTAGCGGTGATCCGATTCCAAAATGCACGATTTGCGCGATACAGTGTCAGTCCCATTTTTTTAGCGATTAGGTTGTACCAACAACTTCCTTCTGTGCAGTCAGGATCAATAAAGTGGATACTAGTGAAGCCTGCAGCTCTTAGTACATAGAGTAGGCTTCCGGGTGTAAATAACAGGGTATGAGTCCAATCTTCATACCTCCAATAGCAGTCGGTGTTAGACATAGCGTTTGGAACCATAATCATGAATTTCCCGTCGGGACGGAGTAGTTCCGTTCGTATCCGATTGAGTAGAAGAATAATCGCGTCTTTGTCGATGTGTTCAAGAACGTGTGACATCACAATCCAGTCGAACTTGGTCCCGTCGGAGATCACTGCGTCCAATGAGTCAAATATTTGAATTCCAATGGATTGACAATGACTTACGGCCGCTGGAGTAATGTCGACCCCCGCGACGGATTTATATCCATCGTTACGAAGTGCATTTAACAGTTGTCCAAAGCCGCAGCCAAAATCTAAAATGGACGCAGTTTTGGGAATGCGAGATCTTATGAAAATAGGAATTTGATAGTCATCATAAAACTCAGGACTTACTCCGCGAAATTCAAAGTAATTTGTATCCATGCCCAATTAGATTGCCCACGCCTTCGCGTCTTCCATAAACGTCGCGATCCCACTCTCCGTCAACGGGTGTTTAAAGAGTTGAAACAACGTGGCGGGGGGTACTGTGGCGACATCGGCCCCAACCAATGCCGAATCCAACATGTGAATCGGGTTCCGAATACTGGCCGCAAGGATTTGTGTTGGCAAACTATAGTTATCAAAAATTTGTCGAATTTGGGTAATAATTTCCATCCCCACTTGGCCAATATCATCCAATCGTCCGACGAACGGGCTGACGTAGGTCGCACCGGACTTGGCGGCGATCAATGCTTGTAATGGTGAAAAAATGAGGGTGACGTTGGTTTTGATTCCCCGTGCAGATAGCGCTCGAACGGCTTTCATTCCTTCAGGAGTCATCACCACTTTAATGACGATATTCGATCCCCAAGTGATGTAGGTATCGGCTTCTTTAATCATGCCTTCGGCGGTATCGCTTAATGTTTCGACAGAGATCGGTCCTGGTATAAGGGCACTAATCTCACGAATGGTTTGTTCGTGGTCGCGGCCTGCTTTTTTGATCAGTGATGGATTGGTGGTGACCCCGTCAACGAGGCCCATTTCGTGGGCTTTTTTGATCCCGGAAATGTCGGCGGTATCGATAAAAAATTTCATAGAAACCTCTATTTACATGGTATGGATTGCGTGATTGTACCAAAATTCCAATGTAACGATAATGATTGTAAATCGGGGCTTACTCGAAATGACGCGGGGAGATAAACGATGTTCCAAAAAATGAATGGCTAAAATGGGTGGCACGACAATGCTGGATGAATCACAAGTGAGGCGACCCATCGTCGATAGTGCAGAAAATCAAATAGTAGCTCCTGTATCAAGTCAGCCCGCCATCACCATGGGGAATTTGTTTGAAGGGAGCATGATGGGCCTCGACGTGGCCTGCAAAGCTACCTCAATCGCGGGGGACCCACGTGCAATAGTAGCGTCCTATTTTATCCTGCCGAAACCGGGCATTGAATGTTTTAATAAATCTTTTACCAAAGAGGGGCTGACCGGGTGGGTACCAGGAATTTAGTTCGAACGGTCGCCCTATCGGGGTAATGATAACTCCCCGGTAGGATTCGAGTTCACTATATACGGATTCAGGAAGTGATAGTCCGCTGAGCCCCATGTCCATCATTGCAGGGGCATCCCACAAATTGGGCGTGTTGGGTGGTCTATCCAGCAGTGGACGAAGAAACGTGCTTTCGTAGTCTCCATCGGAGTAGCCCATTATGATTGTTTGACCGGCGTAGTCCTGTTTAAATACCAATAATTCCTTCCTAAGTTCGACCTTTCTGGAATAATTGCGGTCACAAATAAAAATGATGTGAAAAATATCGATACTTACGGCCGTCCACATAATCATGACCCATACTGCAATGGTGGCTGATGCGGCCATATTGATAGGCTGTTCTCCCTTTTCTAAAGCGAGAGCTAACGCGATGGTCAGCGCTGGGCAAAATAATAGAAAATGGGAATACCCAGCGCCAAGTTTGGCGGCTATTATAGCGACTGACGTAATTGCGAAAAGTAGTAATGTAATAAATTGTTTATCAATATTGGTTAAGTTATGGCGCGGTGTCATGGCGATCCCAATTGGGAGGAGAATCGCCAATGCGACAGCAATATTCTGTACAAATAAGCTCAGAGAAAGAGGGTGCCGACTGGCCATTTTTAGCCAAAGAACATATTCGGAAGATGAAATGCCGTGCAGGAAAAATGGACCCACCGTGAATAGGATGGTGAGAAAAATGGTGCCAGAAAGCCATCCTCGATTTTTGTGACTCCATGCCAAAGGTAGCATCGGTAACAGATACAACGCGCCATGTATTTTTCCATTGCAAACAAATGCTGCCGAAACTGCGATTAATAGGGACGATAAAAGCCCCTGACGAATCAACAACACGCCGATCGCTACTCCTATACATCCCAACATCATCACGCTGTCCGCCCTATTAAGGAAAAAAGCCTGGCCAAAAAAAGAGGTTGTAAGGAGAAAGTATAAAAAAATAAAAATGACCCGAGGAAATTTCCATAGCCGATAAACGAGTAATCCCATCCCAACTAGGCTGAGGAATGCACACGCTACGCCAAGGAATTTAGATCCAAAAATCGGATCTGAGAACAATAGGACACCAGCTAAATTGATCAGATAAGTAGAGGGGCCGTAGAGCAGGCTATACCGTTGCCCACTATTGATCGCGGTATATAATGGACCGCCATCCCTTAGTTGTATTGTGGTCATTGTAACTGTGGCACAGATGTGGTCGAGGTAGGAAGGGAATGCCAGATAGGTGCCCCACATCAATAGGCTGAGTCCTGTCATGGTAGCAGTAATACCAATCGCCCATCGTGCGGCTGTTTTTGCCGATATAGATACCTTTGGCTTAATGATGGCAATAAGCCCCGCCGATACAATAATCAGGCAAACGGCGGCCTGTGGTAGCCGACCTAATATAGTGAGGGCCAGTGAATGTATCTCTACATGAAAACCGAGCAGATTATTTCGCCCACGCCTTCGCATCTTCCATAAACGTCGCAATTCCACTGGCGGTTAACGGGTGTTTAAAGACCTGCATTAAAGTGTCGGGTGGAACGGTCACGACATCGGCCCCAACCAATGCCGAATCCAACATGTGAATAGGATTACGAATGCTGGCAGCGAGGATTTCGGTCGTCATGCCATAGTTGTCAAAGATTTGTCGGATTTGGGTAATGAGTTCCATACCCACTTGGCCTATATCATCCAATCGTCCGACGAACGGGCTGACGTAGGTCGCGCCGGACTTGGCGGCGATCAATGCCTGTAATGGTGAGAAAATGAGGGTGACGTTGGTTTTAATGCCCCGTGCCGATAACTCACGTACCGCTTTCATTCCTTCAGGAGTCATCACCACTTTAATGACGATATTCGATCCCCAAGTGATATAGGTATCGGCTTCTTTAATCATGCCTTCGGCGGTATCGCTTAATGTTTCGACAGAGATCGGTCCCGGTACAAGGGCACTAATCTCACGAATGGTTTGTTCGTGGTCACGGCCTGCTTTTTTGATTAGGGATGGATTGGTGGTAACGCCGTCAACGAGACCCATTTCGTGGGCTTTTATAATGGCGGAAACATCGGCGGTATCGATAAAAAATTTCATATTGACCTCTATTTGATGGGTATTGTTGGAGACAGTGTATCAAAAGTCTACGGGTACGCTAACGGCAATAATTTAGAAACGGAGTTATAATGATTCTATTTTTTTAGATCGAGTGTTGTACACCGGAAGGCCCATAACGGCAGATAGTCTATATTGCCGTGAGATAAAGCTTAAATGGCCATCGCGCGTTCTGCTCTCTCGGGACGCAGAGGCTACATATCCGTCTTCTGGAGCAATTGGGGGTACCGTTCCAATTCGGTCTTTTCGAACAAAATAAGCGTTGTTGCCATTGCTGTTAGATCCCACGAATAGATAGCCTTTTTCTTCAGCTAAATCACAGAGGGCCAGTAAAGAAGATCCAAAAAATAGATTGGTAAAATGGGCTTTTGTACGGTCAAAGTCAGGTCGGTATGGCACTGTTATGGATCGATCTACACCCAATACACTGTTGTATTCCACGATCACGATGGTGGGCTGTACACATGTAATGGCTTTCCAAATCCAATAATCCATCCCGTCGACGTCAATATGGAGAACGCCAATTTCATCAGCAAAGCCATTGTCTGAAATAAGCGCGTTAATATTTTCAGCGGTGACAAATGCCTGGGCTGCCGTGACGTCATATCTCCAATAGAGATCATCTCGGCGAATTTTGGCGATATTGTTTGGGGAGCCATCCATAATAAGGCCCTGCCAGTTATTGTTCATCAATAAAAAACGGGTGTTGGATTCCCGATAGTCTTCCACCCCAAATTCAACAAATGTGCGACTTTGAATCTGTACGCTGTGGATTAAATATTGAATGATTCCGTCGTCCCCCCATTGAGAGAATACTTGAAATTCTGCATCCTGAATGGAACGGATTGGGGCAATCCGTTGCTGATTGCATAGGAGTTTCCCCAGCATCATTTGGGTGGCTTGGTGGTGTTTGTGTAAGGTCTTTTCATTACGAAGAATACGTAGAAGTCGCAACAAAAATCGTGTCAGCATCTTCAGAGTTGTACCAAGGATTTAAGAGTTGTACAAATTAAATCAAATTTGCCAACGATCCTAACCTATCGCACAATAAGATCTATTATGGACATCGTAGAAATCAAAGGCATCATCCCTCATCGTTATCCCATGCTCCTTGTCGATCGGATCATCCAACATGATCCGCGAACCCGAATCGTTGGAATCAAAAACGTCACCGCAAACGAGCCGTTTTTTAGCGGACATTTTGAACAGGATCCGATTATGCCGGGAACCCTTATTTTGGAAGCCTTGGCGCAAACTGGTTACGTCGGGTTGATGACTGACTCCGAATTTCGAGGACGCCTTCCTCTTTTTGCATCGATGGACAAGGTCAAATTTCGAGGGCCTGTTCGCCCCGGAGATCAAATCCGCCTGGAGATGGATATTCTCAATATTCGAGATCGATTCGTCAAAATGTCGGGGAATGCCTTTGTGGATGGACGCTTGGTCGTTGAGGGTACCTTTGTATTTAATCTATCCGTGATCCCGTCCCGGCCGCAAATTCACGCGACGGCCTCTGTCCATTCGACGGTTATCTTGGGTAAAGATGTCGAGATCGGGCCCAACGTTATTATTGGGGAGCACGTCATTGTGGGCGATCGCACCAAAATTGAAGCCAATGTCTTGGTGGAAAAATGGACGCGTATCGGTGCCGATAACCATATTCATTTTGGGTGTGTATTGGGGTCGGACCCCCAAGACGGCAAATATAAAGGCGAACGGTCCTGGGTCGTTATCGGGGATCGCAATATTATTCGGGAATATGTCACCATCAACCGTGCCACGGGTAAAAACGAAACCACTGAAATTGGGTCGGATAACCTCATCCTGACCGCGTCCCACATCGCGCATAACTGTAAGGTGGGAAACTTTGTTACCATCGTGAATCAGGTGAATATTGCCGGGCACTGCGAAATTGCCGATCGCGCGATGATCGGTGGGATGACGGGGATTCATCAATTTACTCGGATTGGAACCGGGGCGATGGTAGCGGCCTATACCCGACTCCCTCAGGACGTGCCGCCGTTTATGTTGTGTGAAGGCAATCCGGCGATTATTCGGACATTAAATTTAGTGGGAATGCGTCGGCGTGGGTTATCCCGAGATACCATTACGGAAGTCCGAAATATTCACCGGATCTATTATCAATCGGGTCGTAACGCCTCCCAAGCCTTGGCGGAATTGGCGACCACTCGGTTCCAATCACCGGAGGCCAATCATCTGGTCGACTTTTTAAAAACGGATTCCCCTCGTGGAATTTTGAAACGGGCACCGGACGATGCGTCAACCGGAGATGATGCCTAGTCCCGATCGGTTGCTCGTTATTGCCGGGGAATTGTCCGGTGACCGATATGCGGCGGCGCTGGTCGCCGAACTTCGAAAGGCAGGACCCGTCGAAATTATGGCGATTGGGGGCCCGCAACTTCACGGGGTGTCCGATCGGTTTTTAGGGGATTGTACCGGGTTTGCCTCAGTCGGGGTCCGGTCAATGACGAACATGCGCTCCATATTTAAGGTGTTCGATGTGATGGATGCAGCCGTGGCTCAATCTCCGGTTCGCCAGGCGATTATTGTGGATTTCCCCCATTATAATTTTGAGATTGCGCGGCGATTGAAAAAAAAGAAAATTCCGATCACAACCGTGATTACCCCGAATTTTTGGATTTGGAATGATCGCCGCGCCGCCAAGAAAATTGCCCATTATTCCGATAAAATAGTCACTATTTTCCCCGGGGAGTACAAGCTATATCAATCGATCGGGGCGACCGCCGCATATTTTGGGAACCCATTGGTGGACTGGATGCCGCCGCTTCCGGCGGGGGTGCAACGGCCTCATTTAAACGATGGCACCGACCGGCCCATTCGGGTGGGGTTATTTCCGGGGTCCCGAACGGCCGAACTGAAGTTGCTTCTGAGGCCCACGATTGAAGCGGCGGCCGTACTTGCTGGACGGTCCCCTCGATTTGAATTTGTGGTGCCCATGGCCAGGGATGAATTTAAATCGTGGGTGGATCAGGAATCAGCCCGGGCCCAGCTCTCGGCGGTTACGTTGGTCCCCCCCTTGAGCGCAGCGCAGATGGCGGACCTCGATTTTGCTGTTTGTGCGACGGGAACCATGACGCTGGAATTGGCGTTGAATCGGGTACCGATGGTGGTGCTTGGGGCGTTGTCACCCCTGTCGTTTTGGCTGGCTACCCGGATACTTCGGATCAAAATTCCGTTTTGCGGTCTCCCCAATCTCGTAGCGGGACACCAGGTGGTTCCCGAATTTATGCAATCGGGTATTCAGCCGATCCCTATGGCCGATGCGGTATGTCATCAACTTATGCCTGAGGCGCAGGAAGTGCAACAAGCCCACTATTCGGAGTTGATTGATATTCTCCGAGGGGAATCGACCGCGTCCGTGGTGTCGCAGATTGCGTCATGGATTGCCTCCTCGGAGGGTTAATCGGCGTTCTCGGAGCTCCGATACCCTCTATTTAATGGGGATGGTCACCTTTACCGTTCGCGATCCGGTGGGCGTCACCTGGTAGGGAATATGAACGATAACCCGAGACAGGTTGCAGGTGCCCTTATCCTCGGTGCACGTATATAAAGTGAGTTCGAATACCCATTCCCCCGAGACCGGTTGGGTGTCATTCACTAGTATATAATGCGCCGGAGATATCCGGACCGATGGCCAGTGGTCGGCGATTTTCCCGCTATCGGCAACAATGGTGGGGGTGTCGCCGGAGAGTTGGATGACATTGGGTGCCGATGCGTTTAAGTGAAACCCATTGGGGAGGGTGAATCCAAACGTCAGATAAATGGGGCCATCGGAGATTGTTTGCTGAGGGAGTTGAAGTACCGTTGCGCCATCGATGGTTCGGGCGGGCGCCGATGAGGGAATCTTTATCTCAATAGAGTCGACGGTGCCCTTGGTTTGATTCAGTCGTCGTATGGCATGGTTATTCGTATCTGCGATGTAGATTATGCCGTCTAAAACACAGAGTCCCCCAGGTTCGTCGAATTGAGCTTGGGTTGATTTCCCATCGACGAACCCAGATTTTCCAGTGCCTGCGATGGTTTTGATGCGGCCCTTATCCAAGGTGATTTCCTTGATTTTGTGGTTGTAACTGTCGGCGACATAGAGTGCGCGTGGGGTCATGGCAAGGCCCAGCGCGTGTTGGAGTTGGGCGGCAGCGACAGGGCCATCTTTGTCCCCAAAATCGTATAAACCATGCCCAATAATGGTTTCAACAAAAGGCACGCCAGAGACGCCGACCTTCCGGATCCCGCTGATTTCGGAGTCCGCAACAAACACCTCTTTTCCGTCGGTCGCGAGTCCGCTGGGTTGTGCCAGCATGGCGGTGGTCAGGGGTCCATCTTGAAGTCCTTCGCGTCCGCTTCCTGCGTAAGGCCGAGCGGCTTGGGTCTGGGGATCAATGACCCAGATTTGATGAGAGCCTGCCATTGCCACGTAAAGAGATCCTTTAACAAACGCAATATCCCAGGGACTATTTAATGAGACCGTCTTCCCTGACCCCGGTACGTTAAACGACAGCGCTTGTGTGCCTGTTCCTGCCAACGTAGTGACGGTTTTTTGAGTGATATCAATGACCCGGATCGCGTGATTTTCGGTATCTGCAACATATATTTTGGTGCCGACGACCACGGTTCCCTGCGGGTGGGCAAACGATGCCGTGGTAAAGGATCCATCCTCAAATCCACGGTGGCCACTTCCGATGACACTGACTACTCGGCCGGTGGGCGTCATAATCAAAATGCGATGGTGGTTGGTATCGCTGACGATCAGTCGATGCCGGGTGGGATCGGCCGCTATTTTCCCCGGAAACGACAATGCCGATGCCGTGACGTTGGCCATCGTTTTGACCACCACCTGGCGCTTGAGTTGGCCTTTATCTGCGAAGTACGGGATTGCGGCCGCCAAGGCTTTGTCTATGGGTTCGAATACGCGCTCCCCGCTTGCCTTGGAGATAATGAAGCCGTTAGGGTTAATTAATATCGTAGTGGGCCATGCGTTGACGCCGTAGCTGGACCATATCTTAAACGACTTGTCGTTAATAACGGGGTGGTCGATTTGGTACCGACGGACGGCATTTTGGATGGCGGAAGACTCTTTTTCGTTACTAAATTTGGCACTATGAACACCGATGATGACGAGTTCGTTGGGGTATTTAGCTTCAAGTCGTTTGAGTTCGGGGAGAACGTGCATACAATTGATGCAGCAGTACGTCCAAAAATCCAAAAGGACAAATTTACCTTTAAGGTCGGCGATTCGAAGTGGGGATGCGGTATTGAGCCAATCCAAATCGGTCGGAAATTCAGGCGCGCGAACCAGTCCTTCAAATGGGGTGGGAATCGATGGCCGGTTGCTTCCTCTTGTGATGGGGGGGCGGTCGTACCCAAGGCCGGCGTTGACGGGCATGACGGTGGCGATGCAAATGAGCCCGATCATGCCAAATACGAGAGTTCGGGAAATCATAGCTCGCATCGTAGCATTTAAGAAATTGAAGTTAAATTGACGGTGAGCGTTGGGGAACATAGAATGGCATCCCTCAGCCGCATGGCACACCTTCGGGGCGTAGCGCAGCCTGGTAGCGCACCTGTTTTGGGAACAGGTGGTCGCTGGTTCAAATCCAGTCGCCCCGACCATCTATAATTGTTTTATTTCCGTTGGCGGAGATGAAACCCGTTCGGACTGGCGTATCCAGATCCTCTCTTAAGCCGCCGCTTCGACCGACACCCGTCCCAATTTTCCCACCCGGAATTCGGCGATTAAAATAGACGCAATCTGTTCAATGTCGGCTTTGCCGCCCCCCACAATAACCCCTCGTTTTTTGGCAATGGCTTCCAGTGTCAACTCGGCCGACTCCAGCGGTTTCACCTTATATCTGGTTTCCAACGCTGTCGGATACTTCTCTGACAAAAATCGAATAATCCAAAGTGCGAGCGTTTCTGAATCCAATCGGTCGTCTTTAATCGCACCTATGGATGCCAATACCAGGCCCGTCTCCGGATTATCAAATTTAGGCCATAGCACCCCCGGTGTATCCGCCACCCGGAAGGTATCATCTACCTTGATCCATGTAAGTCCCCGAGTTACCCCCGGTCGATTGGCGGCGCGGACAACGGTTCTGCCACGCAATTGATTAATCACCGCTGATTTACCGCAATTGGGAATTCCCACCACTAAAGCACTAATCGATCGCAACGTCCGACTCGGGTATCGGGCTTGAACCGCTGCAAGACACGCCGCCGCCAAGGCCCCTTTTCGGTTGGCTTGGGTGGCGCTAAACGGAATGATGACCCCTTCGGACTTGAGTTGCTTCAGCCACTCGGTGGTCCGTTGCGAATCGGCAAGATCGGCCTTGTTGAGAACGATGACCCGAGGTTTGTTTTGGCAGATATCCCCAATGATGGGGTTGGTGCTGGCAATGGGCGCTCGGGCATCTCGAATTTCCAGAACGACATCGACCTTGGGAACCGTTGTTTCAAGTTCCCGGCGGGTTTTGGCCATGTGGCCTGGAAACCATTGGATGTCCATTTGTGGGGGTGCGCTCCGAACTAACGGAGCGACTCAACCCATTGATGAATGCGTTGGATGCCTTCGGTGATATTGGTCATTGATGTGGCGTAGGAGAGCCGAATATAGTCGTCTGCACCAAATCCTGATCCCGGAACGCAGGCCACCAAGGCGTCTTGTAATAATAATTTACAAAATGAGTCGGAATTGGTCACTTCGCCTGATACGGACCGTTTCCCGTAGCATTTGGAGACGTTAGGGAATGCGTAAAACGCTCCCATTGGCATTACGCAGGAGAGAGTCGGAATTTGGTTGAGTGCGGCGATCATGACGTCGCGACGCTGATGGAACTCGTTTTTCATTGCTGTAATTTCAGAGTCATTGCCGGTTAGTGCCGCCACACTGGCCCATTGAGACGGCGTGGTGGGATTCGAGGTGCAATGGCTTTGAATTTTACCCATGGCATCTGCGATCGCCGCCGGTGCTGCCGCATAACCGATTCTCCATCCGGTCATTGAATAGGCCTTTGAGACGCCGTTAATGACGATGGTCAACGCTTTTACGTCAGAGGATATCTCGGCGATACTGACATGGCCTTCACGATCGTCATAAATAAGTTTTTCGTAGATTTCGTCGGAGATCACCAATAACGAATGTTCCACCACCACCCGGGCAATGGCTTCGAGTTCTTTGCGGGAATACATCATTCCGGTGGGATTGGACGGCGAACACAGAATCAATAGTTTGGATTTGGGGGTAATTGCGGCAGTGAGCTGCTCGGCGGTAATTTTAAAGTGAGTGGCTTCGGTGGTGGGTAAAAACACAGATCGGCCGCCGACCAGGTTCACCTGATCAGGGTAAGACACCCAGTACGGGACGGGAATAATGACCTCGTCGCCGGGATTAATGAGGGCCATTAATGCGTTATAGATGGAGTGCTTCGCGCCACAGGAGACGACGATATTTGAGGTCTTATATTCCAAGCGATTGTCCTGGAGTAATTTGGTGCAGATGGCTTGTTTGAGCTCGATGATTCCAGACGCGGCGGTGTAGGTGGTTTTCCCCTCACGGATTGCCGCAATGCCGGCATCTTGGATGTAGATAGGGGTCTTAAAGTCGGGCTCGCCGGCGCTAAAGCTAATAACGGGCTTCCCTTCTTTGCGCATTTGGACGGCCATCGCTGAAATGGCCATGGTGATGCTGTCTTCGGTTTGCGAGGCTCGGTGTGAAATCATGTCAGGTTTCCTTTTTTTTGAACTTCGGAGTGGGGGCTACGCGATATCAATACTAGACCAATCACTATAAAAATTACAGACGCATACCGGCTCCATCCGACTGATTCGTGAAGGACCCACTGGGACCCCAGAAGGACCGAAATGTAGTTGATACTGAGGTAGGGATAGATAAACGATAGTTCATATTTTGACATCGCAACCAGCCATAAAACGCCGCCCAAGGTGATCATGGTTACCGCAAAAATGGCGGAGGGCTGGCGCAATGGACTTCCCGATGCAATGGGGACGGTGGCGGCGGTGGATGTCGCCACCTTTTGATGGTGGTTAATCGAATGTTTAAGTAAAAACTCGCCCGAAGTCGTCATCAAAATGGGTAATAAGACCAGGCATAAAAACCGGATTACTTTCATTGGAGGAACAGTAGCAAGGAGCCGAACGTAATGCACGCTACCCCGAGTGTTTTGTATCGGTCCAATGTTTCGTTAAAAAATACACGGCCACCGATAATGATGGTAACGAAGCTAAAGCTCAAAAATGGGTATGCATAACTGAGGTCAAAACTTTGAAGGGCCGAGGACCATACCACGACATTGGCGGCACCTAAGATCAGGCCAATCCAAAGAAATGGCCGGCTCAGTACTTGTAGGATGGACTTTCCGAGACCGCTGCCCGGTGACAACCGAATCCCAAAGACAGATGCTTTAAAAGATAAGTCGGCAGCCGTTCTTAATATGACGATCGCGAATAATTTCCAGATCATTTATCGGGTCCTCGATTGAATAATTTCTGTTTCGGGGAAAGTTTGATGGGCGAGGGACAACAGTGTTTCCTTTAATTGGGCGGATGAGATGTGGTAACACGAATCGAGTAATACGCTAATTTGGGGTTCGATAGGATCCAGATTGTGATCAAATGCCCGGGACACAAATATTTTTTTGTGGGGAGTATCCTGTAAGCTGCGTTTATCAAAGAACAACTCTTCATGTAGCTTTTCTCCCGGACGAAGACCGGTGAATTGGATTTTAATATCGGATTCTGAAAACCCGGAGAGTTTAATCAGGTCCGCCGCCAAGTTGACCACTTTGACGGGGTCGCCCATATCGAGGATGAATAATTCTCCCCCTTTGGCCAACGCGCCGGCTTGAATAATCAGCCGAATGGCTTCGGGGATTGTCATGAAGTAGCGGGTGATGTCGGGGTGGGTGACGGTGACGGGGCCCCCTTGTTCGATTTGTTGCTTAAACAGTGGGACAACACTTCCCTGCGATCCCAAGACGTTGCCGAAGCGAACAGCGGTAAATTTAGTGTGGGGATATTTTTCTTGAGCAAATTGGTATAACACCTCACAAAGCCGTTTGGTTGCCCCCATCGCACTGGTCGGGCGGACCGCCTTGTCCGTCGAAATAAGCACAAATTCGGCGACTTGATGGTGTCCTGAAAGCTCCAATAGGGTGCGTGTTCCTAGAATGTTGTTGAGGACAACTTCTTCGGTGTTGATCTCCATCAATGGCACGTGTTTGTAGGCGGCGGCATGAAATACAACGGTGGGTTTGAGTTCCCCAAATACTTGGTTGAGACGGAGCGAGTCTTTAACATCGGCAACCACGGGATGAATGGTCAGTGCCGGCGCAATTTTTCGGATTTCCATATCGATTTGATACAGATCCGTTTCTGCGTGATCAACCAATATGAGACTTTTGGGGGAAAACCCGGTGATTTGGCGCGCCAGTTCAGATCCGATAGACCCGCCGGCGCCGGTAATCATGACATTGGCGTTGGAGAGGTAGGCGGAGATCGATGAAATATCGGTTTCGATGACCTCTCGACCTAAAAGATCTTCGATGGCGACGTCTCGGACTTGGCTGATTTGAACCCGGCCCGTGAGAACCTCACTGAGGTTGGGGGTGATTTTGGAATGAAGTCCTGCGGACTCACACCGGCTCATGATTCGTCGGATGAGGTTCCCTGACGCAGATGGAATCGCGATAATGACGGTTTTAACATTAAATTGTTCTGCCAGTTCGGGGAGGGTGTCGATGGTCCCCACGATCGGTATCTGATGAATGGTCTTGTCGAGCTTGGAAGGGTTGTCGTCGACAAAACCGACCACGGTATACACCGAGCGGGGATTTTTTTTGATTTCACGGGCAATCAATTCGCCGCCGTCTCCGGCACCAATAATGAGTACGGGTTCTTTAATCGTGGAGGAATAACGATTGTCGAGATGGATAAGATAATCCCGATATAACCGAAGCGAAAATCGGATGCCACCGATGGACAGTAAATTGATCAGCGATTCGACGACCAAGACCCTTCCGGGTATTCGATCGGACGTAAGCACCAATTGAACGGCGATCATCGCAACGGTTCCTAGGGAGACTGCCTTAAATATCCGTCCCAACTCAAATACCGAGGCGTATTTCCATATCAAGTCATAAAGCCCAAACCAGAAAAATATGCCGATCCGCACTGCCATCAGTGCCACTAGGCCTTTGAGGTGGAAGGAGGTTGGCGTTGTGAGAGTGATGTTGGGGTATTGAATGATCAATGCCAAATAAAAGGCAGTTGCAATAGCTGTTGCGTCCAATAAAACAAGGATTAATTTGCGTTGAAGTGGGGGGATTTTGTCAATAATTACAACGGGGCTCATGGGTGGGAATCATATCAAAGGTTGGGGCTTCCAAGAAGGTTGAGGGTGGGGTTTAGTAAATTTACTTTGATTTGGGATAGTTTGGTTTCTCACCCAACCGGGAAATGTTCTTCAAATAGGCTAACTTTGAGGTATAGGGGGGGGTCTGAATGGCCGTGAACATTGGGGGTAGTGGGGGGGGGATAAGGCGTACTCAGTCGGCTTCGGCTCTTGTTGGGTTGGGGGGGGTGGTGGGTGGTGCAGGGACACCCAACGTTCAGACTATGGCCCATTCAATGGCGGGGGATGTTCGGCATTTTTTTGATTCAGGTGACATTACTAATCTCTCGTCCACCCAGTTTTCTGGAAAAATGAACAGCATGTTGAAAATAATGGCGGACAAACTTCCGGATAAGATAAATAATGTCGACTATAAAGAATTAAAGGCCCTAGTGGATGGATTTTCGGTGGCTGTAAGCTCTGAGCCCAAAGACCCAGCGTTTATAAGTGACTTAGCTACAGGCTTTTTGCTTAAGTTCAATGAACTAAACACAAGTGACGGGCCGGATATACAGGGCGCTGCTGAGTCCCTACAAACAACGGGCCAGCCCATGCAAATTCTCAATCCGCCATCGGTGGCGAAACCGACGCCCCCTGACGAGTACTTGCCCGAATTTACCCAAAAATTAGTGATATCGATAATGCAGAGCCTCGCTCAAATGGGTAATATCAATATCGATCATGAGCTTCGGGCGGCCGTGATCACCTTGGCCAAGACGATCGCCGAAATTAAGAGCGATATGGGAATTCCGGTGGATACAAGGGTGGCAGCAGCCGTGGATACATTCTCAACGACAATATCGGCATCGCCGGAGGAGAGAGCGCGGCTTCAGGTTGTAATAAGCTCAGGCGCGGCTCGCACGCCCGCTTAAAATTAAGCTCAACTAAATCGAGCGAGCAACTCGACTAAGCTTTGATAGTTCGGAAATCCGGCGTTACACTGTGTTTACTTTTTTAACGCAGGTGACTCCATTATGACAACGCTTTCTCCTTCTGATTCTTTTGTGACCCGCCACATCGGCCCCCGCGATGCGGATCTTATTGCGATGCTCTCCACGATAGGTGCGGCAAGCGTCGATCAATTGATCGCTGAAACGATTCCCGCAGCGATTCGTCGACCGGACCCGTTGGGCATTGGTGACCCCATTTCCGAAGTGGAATTGTTGGCCGAATTACAACGAATTTCGGCGCAAAATCAACTCTTTAAAACGTTTATTGGAATGGGCTATGCCGGCACCATTACGCCTGCTGTCATCCGACGCAATGTGGTCGAAAATCCGGGGTGGTACACGGCCTATACCCCGTATCAGGCAGAAATTGCCCAGGGTCGACTGGAGGCCCTTTTTAATTTTCAAACCGTGATTACTGAACTCACTGGACTGCCGATTGCCAATGCGTCCTTATTAGATGAAGGGACCGCTGCAGCCGAGGCCATGACGTTGCTCCATCGGATAAGCGATGGCCCTTCGCACCGATTTTTTGTGGCAGAGGACGTGTTTCCTCAAACCATTGATGTCGTTCGGTTGCGGGCGGAACCGTTGGGAATTCAGATCGAGGTGGGACCTCTCGGCACGTTTGATCCCTCGGCCGGTTATTTCGGCGGGTTGCTTCAGTATCCCAATGGATTTGGCGCGGTGGATGATTACGCAACCTTAGTCAAAAATGCCCACTCCCATGGGGTAAAAATTGCGGTGGCGGTGGATTTGATGAGTCTCGTGCTACTTACGCCGCCGGGCCAGTGGGGCGCTGACGTGGTGTTTGGAAATTCCCAACGATTGGGTGTGCCGTTAGGTTACGGCGGGCCTCACGCTGCGTTTTTTGCAACAAGAGAAGAGTTTAAACGGCAGATTCCAGGACGAATTATTGGATTGTCCGTGGATCGTCTGGGGAACCCTGCGTATCGAATGGCCCTTCAAACTCGGGAGCAACATATTCGTCGAGAGAAGGCGACCTCGAATATCTGTACGGCCCAGGCGTTGTTGGCGATTGTGGCATCGTTTTACGTGGTGTATCACGGTCCCAATGGACTCACTCGGATCGCGACTCGAATTCATCAGTTGGCGGAGAAACTGGCGGCGACGTTGAAAAAACTCGGATTTCAAAATCGCAATACCGTCTTTTTTGACACCTTGGCGATTGACGTGGTGTCCGCCGATGCGGTCATTGAGTCGGCGCTTACCCGCCAGATCAATTTTAGAAAAGTGAACCCGACGACCGTGGGAATTACTCTGGATGAAACCCACACAGTGGCCGATATCGAGGCCGTTGTGGGGGTATTTGCGGCGATAGCGGGCCAGTCGAGTCCGTCGATGGATTCTGATTTCCCGATGAGCATTCCTGTTCATTTTCTTCGTAGTAATTCATTTTTGGCACAGTCGGTGTTTAGCCGAGCGCATAGCGAAACCCAGATGATGCGGTATATCAGGCAATTAGAGTCTCGGGATTTGTCGTTAAATACGGCGATGATTCCCCTGGGATCGTGCACGATGAAGCTTAATGCCGCCGTCGAAATGATGGCCATTACCTGGCCCCGGTTTTCCCAACTTCATCCCTTTGTTCCTCAGGCCCAAGCCCAAGGGTATGCCGAAATATTCGCCTACCTTGAAGATGCCTTATGTAAAACCACCGGATTTGCGGCGACTTCATTGCAACCCAACTCGGGAGCCCAGGGGGAATATGCGGGTCTGATGGCGATTCGAGCGTTTCATGTGGATCGTGGCCACGGTCAACGCAATCTCGCCCTAATTCCTTCCTCTGCCCATGGAACCAATCCCGCCAGTGCGGCGTTGGCCGGGTTGGAGATTGTTATCGTGAAGTGTGATGACCGGGGCAATATCGATGTGGCCGACCTCCGAGAAAAAGCCACCCAGCACCGCGATCGACTCAGTGTATTGATGGTGACCTACCCGTCGACCCATGGTGTCTTTGAAGAAGCCATTTGCGAAATTTGTGCCATTATTCACGATGCCGGTGGGCAGGTGTATATGGATGGCGCCAACATGAACGCCCAAGTCGGATTAACCTCGCCGGGGATTATTGGGGCCGATGTCTGCCATATCAACCTCCATAAAACCTTCGCGATTCCCCATGGCGGCGGGGGGCCCGGAATGGGGCCCATTTGCGTCGCTGCCCATCTGGCACCCTATCTTCCCCAGCACACTGTGGTGGATTTGGGTCACGCCAAAGGGACACGGGCGGTATCGTCCGCGCCGTGGGGGAGTGCCAGTGTTCTGCTAATTTCTTACGCTTATATTCGGTTGCTTGGGGATGCCGGATTGCGACGATCGACAGAGATTGCCATCGTCAATGCCAACTACATTAGGTCGCGGTTAGAGTCTTATTTTGAGGTCCTCTACACCGGTGACCATGACCGAGTAGCGCATGAACTCATTTTGAATTTTCAATCTTTTAAGAAGACCGCAAAAATTGAAGTGGAAGATGTCGCCAAGCGTCTGATTGATTATGGGTTCCACGCGCCGACGGTGTCTTTTCCCGTGCCGGGAACGATGATGATCGAGCCCACGGAATCCGAGGGATTGGATGAGTTGGATCGGTTTTGTAATGCACTGATTCAAATCCGTGAGGAGATTCAATCGGTGATCGATGGCGTGTCTGATCCCAACGATAACGTCTTGAAACACGCGCCGCATACGGCAGCCGAGGCGATTGCTTCGGAATGGAATCATCCCTATTCACGGGAATCGGCGGTGTATCCGGCGGGCGTGTCAGCGATGACGAAATTTTGGCCGGCCGTTGCCCGAGTGGACGGCGCATACGGTGACCGAAATCTGGTCTGTAGTTGCCCCTCGATTGCGGTGTATGAAATGGAGACTGTGACGCACTAATGTTGTCCAAAAAAACAAAGTACGCGATTGGTGCCCTCCGTATTTTGGCGACTCAGACGCAGGGTGACCCGATGCTCATTTCTGATATCGCGAAGGTGGGGGGTATCCCTAAAAAGTTTTTGGAGTTGATACTGCTTGAACTTAAAAAGAACCACATCTTGGATAGCAAAAAGGGCCAAGGCGGGGGCTACTTTTTAAAGTTGACACCGGACCAAATCAGCTTGGGGCAGGTCATCCGTCAGATGTCGGGACCCCTAGGAATGGTGTCCTGCGTCAATAAAGAGGGCTACGTTCCGTGCGACGAATGTCCGGGAGAAGATGTCTGTGGGTTGCGGTCGATTATGACGGAAGTGTTATCGGCCACCTGTGACGTTTTAGATCATGAAACCTTGGCCGATTTGTTGGAACGCGAGGAGCAGCTTCAAAAAGTGAAGCGGGACTACATGTTTCATATTTAGAAAATATCATCCATATTCAATGAAAATGGTTGATTAGCATTCTATATTCATTGAATACGGAATATAGATGAACCCATTACTTTTGCGGATACCGGGGTTCTGCAGCGGTACGAAAAAAAATCAGGGGTCTTAATTACTGGAATTCGGGCGTTACGTCAGCTAACGCAGCGTCGGCGGCTGGTTATTTTGGATGAAGTTACCCGAAAAGAATCGATGGTACGTAACTTGGGCCATTTTTCGCGATTTTTGAACCTCTAAATATGGTTTTTTTGAACTCGGTGTGCGGCGGGTATGCGCAGAGGAGGGGGCCGGGTTAAATTTCAAATTATTAGGCCCCTTATTTGAACAAGGGGTGGGGTTAGAGTTGCGCCGCTTGATGCAGCTCAATTCTCAAAATGGCATGGTAAAGTCCAGTTGAAGTCAAATGGACCGATGTGCCCACGCAGTCAGATATCCGGCACAGATTCCTGAACTTTTCTTTTCTAAATTATCTCAATAACGGTGGCGCAGTAATAATATTGTCGGGTTTTTGCAACCTCTGACCTGCGGTACAATGGGGGCATGGCTGAATTTATAACGGTTAATCAATTAACCAAAATCATTGGAATACGGACCTTATTGGAGAAAACGTCAGTGACGTTATCTACCGAACAAAAAATTGGAGTTATTGGTCGAAATGGTGCAGGAAAAACCACGTTTTTCCAAATAATATTGGGCGCCGATGAGCCCACCTCAGGAACCATCACGCGCAGTGGCGGATTGCGGGTGGGCCATTTGCGCCAGCATGACGATTTTACCGAAGAGGAACCGGCGCTTCAGTGGATGGAGCGGACTTGTGGTGCTCCCGAATGGGAATGTGCCAAAGCGGCCCATTCGTTTGGATTGTCGGATGAACGCTTGGCGGCCTCGCCATTGGATATGTCCGGTGGTTTCCGGATGCGGCTCAAACTGGCGGCCATCAGTGCGGCGGAACCGAATATGTTGATGTTGGACGAGCCCACAAATTATTTGGATTTGAGTACCTTGTTGTTGCTGGAACGGTTCTTGGGCACATTCGCTGGTGGGGTGCTGCTAATCTCTCACGATCGGGAATTTCTTCGGCGTACCTGTAATCACACATTGGAAGTGGCGTCAGGTAAATTAGATTTGTATCCCGGAGATATCGATTCCTATATGGACTACAAAGCCGAGAAGGTATCTCATGCGGAGTCGTTTAACCGAAACGTGGAAAAAAAGCAGGAACATTTAGAGAAGTTTATTACTCGGTTTGGGGCAAAAGCCTCCAAGGCATCCCAAGCCCAATCCAAAATGAAGCAGCTGGAAAAACTCCAAAAAGTAGAAATTGATGCGCCGATTGCCACTGCAAAAATTCGATTCCCCATGCAAGAGCGCAAAAAAGGGATGGCGCTGGATATCACCAAGTTAGTCATTGGGTATCCCGACAAACGCGTGGCGGGACCGGTCAATTTGTCGATTGATCGGGGTCGTCGTGTGGCGGTCTTGGGCGACAACGGTCAAGGTAAATCCACCTTTCTGAAAACGATTGCGGGCTCGCTTAAGCCATTAGAAGGGACGGTGAACTGGGGATTTGGAACTCAAATAGGCTATTTTGCCCAACACGTTTACGAAGAACTCAATCAACCCCTCACGGTGCTCCAATATTTGGACCGCGAAGCGGATACGTCGGTCACTCGCCAACAGGTGATGGATACTGCGGGAAGTCTATTGTTCAGCGGTAACGACATGCACAAATCACTTTCCGTTCTCAGTGGCGGCGAGCGGGCGCGCGTTTTGTTGGCCAAAATCATTCTCTCGAACCCGACAGTAATGCTCTTGGATGAACCTACCAATCACCTGGATTTTGAAACGGTGGAATTGTTGGCGGCGGGGCTTCGTGATTACGCAGGGACGGTGTTATTTATCAGTCACGACCGAACCTTTATTGGGGAAGTTGCGACGGGTGTGGTTCACGTTTCGGAAGGGACCATTCGTAATTTTCCGGGACTATTTGAGGATTTTGTCTATTACCTCAAGGGAATTGTCGCTGCCCAATCCGGAGAGGAACCTGACAAGCCAGACGTGAAAAAACCGGCCCCCGCCGAAGTCCTGTCATCCAAGACAGCCCGAGAACTCAGCAAAAAATTAGCAACGATCGAGAAAAAAATGGAAAAATTAGAAGTTGAAAAGAAACAGCTCGTCAATTTTTTCGCCCTTGATCCATTGGGGGTTTCCGATGAAAAGTCGGCGCGACTGACGGGTATCGACGTCGAACTAAAAAAATTAGAGGCCGAGTGGTTTGGCATCAACGAGCGTTTAGGAAAACCGGCATGATCCAGCCGCGGGACACATTAAAAAATATTATCCCGTACAAACCCGGGAAATCGATTCAACAGGTTCAATCCGAGTTGGGGTTGTCCCAGGTCATCAAGCTCGGGTCGAACGAAAATCCCTGGGGAAGCCCGGTGTCGACGGATGAAATGGCGGACATTATTGCGTCGGTTGCGATGTACCCCGACATCCGATCGGGACCCCTCTTGGGAAAGCTGGCCGATCGGCTCGGGGTGTCCGAATCCCACCTCATGTTAGGCAACGGAAGCGACGAAATTCTCACAATGATTGGGTTGGCCTATCTTAACCCAGGCGATCGGGTTCTAACGGCCAAGGAGACATTCTCCGAATATGGGTTTGTAGCCCATCTGATGAACGCCCAGCTCAAAGAAATCGCCTTGAAGGATTACACGTTTGATTTGGATGCGATGGGGGTGGTAATCAATGCGCCATCGGAGCGGCCCGTGAAGATGGTGTTTATCGCCAATCCCAACAACCCTACCGGAACGATCGTGAAATCCTCCGACTTCCGGCGGTTTATGAACGCCATTCCCTCCGATGTTCTGGTCGTCATGGACGAGGCCTACGCCGAATTTGTGGAGGATCCCGACTACCCCAATTCAATATCTCTCCTCACCGAGTATCCCAATTTGATCGTGACCCGGACCTTCTCGAAGCTGTACGGGTTGGCGGGTTTCCGTATCGGGTACGCGATTGCCTCACCTGAAATCATCGCGGTTCTATATAAGGTCCGCCAACCCTTCAATATCAACAGCCTCGCATTGGCGGCCGCAACGGTGGCCTTGGATAAGACCGAGTTTGTGGCGCGGACTTTGGCCAATAATCGGGAGGAGCGGGATCGACTCACGCGTGTTTTTTTAGGGCACCGGCTGCCTGTTATTCCCACTCACGCCAACTTTGTTTGTGTCCCGTTCGGCAAGGACGCGGCATTGATAGTTCGAAAATTGCTAGAACGCGGTATTATTGTTCGTCATCTCGCATCGTTTGGGATGCCGGACCATGTGCGTATCACGATTGGCACACCGGAACAGAACACACTACTCATTGCGGCGCTAGCCGACTCACTCACATAAGGATCTTGTCATGAAAACCATCGCCCTAAAACTCCACTTTAAAAATTATCCAATCCACGTTGGAATCAACCTTCTCACCAAAGTTCCTGATTTCCTCCAACACGAATTGGTGAGTCGTAAAATCGCAATCGTCACCCATCCCGAGTTAGTCACGATGGCCCAGCCCCTCATCGACGCATTGACCGAAGCGGAATACACCGTCACCGTTCAAACCTTTCCGTCCGGCGAACCCAATAAATCCATGGATACTGTCATGACATTGGTGGATGGATTTCTGCAACACAAATTGGAACGTCGAGATACCGTCATCGCCTTTGGTGGCGGGGTAGTTGGCGATACCGCTGGATTTGCGGCATCGGTTTATTTGCGTGGGATTAATTTGATTCAAATTCCAACGACCCTTCTGGGTCAAGTGGACTCGGCCATTGGGGGGAAGACGGCAGTCAATCATCCCAACGGGAAAAATCTAATTGGAACATTTTGTCAGCCCTTATTCACAATCGTGGATCACACCTTGTTGGGGACTCTTCCGCAGCGAGAAGTCAAATCCGGGCTGGCGGAGATTGTTAAATACGGGGTGATCGGCAACGCGGGACTCTTTAAATATCTGGAAGCCCATGTCGATCGCGTTGCAAAATGTGATGTCGTGAATCACGCGGATCTATGGGCGCATTTAATCACTCGGTCCGCGGCGGACAAAGCAAAAGTCGTCACTGCCGACGAAAAAGAAGCCGGCGGACGTGAGCTCTTGAACTTTGGGCATACGATTGGACACGCTATCGAGCAGTCGTTTGGGTACGGGACCTATTTACACGGCGAAGCGGTTGCCATTGGAATGGTGGGCGCGACCCGACTGGGCGAGCAACTCAAATTGATCGATGGCAAAACCGCCACCCGAATTGAAGCGCTCATCGAAAAATTGGGATTTGAAATGACGCTTAAGGCCACGGTGACTCCCGACCAAATTATGAAGGCGATGCAGACGGACAAAAAAGTCCGAGATGGAAAAATGCGCTTCGTGATTCCATTTGGAATTGCTGACGCTGAAGTGGTGGCCGATATTCCCGAAGCGACCGTCCGAGACATTGTTGCGGGTTTATTTTAATGAAAATTCTGGTAATTCATGGCCCTAATTTGAATATGTTGGGAAGCCGAGAACCCGCGATCTATGGAACCGCTACATTGGAGTCACTCAATGACTTATTGGAAACCGAAGCCAAGTCGCGTGGGGTAAACTTGGATACCTATCAAAGCAATAGCGAAGGGGAATTAATTAGCAAAATCCAGCATGCGCCCCAACTCTATGATGGGTTGATCATTAACCCCGGCGCGTATTCCCATTACAGTATCGCAATTCGGGATGCCTTATCGACGATTTCGATCCCCAAGGTGGAAGTCCATTTGTCGAATATCCACGCGAGGGAAGAATTTCGCTACAAATCGGTGACTGCGGGCGTATGCCAGGGACAAATTTCCGGGTTTGGTACCCATAGCTATTTGATGGCATTGTACTACCTTGTTGAACTGTGTGAATCGATCGAGAGAAATTAACCGAAAATAAATCGGATAAACGATTTCAGCCGTTGAGATAATGGGCCGTCACTGCCTTTGGTTGCGGCTTCATGGGCCTTAGTTCCCATTTTGGCCGCGTCATTCCGATGGGTCCGCTCAATTTTTTTAGACTGGGGAACCGGTGGCACAACGGGGGGGGCGATCATCACTTCCTGAAGAAGTTTGTCGATGGCTCCGGGTTTTGCCAAGGCCACCGGATCGGCCTTTTGGATATGGGTCATCAGTTTTTCAATGGCGGCGGATGACCGTGAGTCGGTCAATAGTTGGGACAGTGTGTGTAGTTTGTCGATGGCAGTGACGACATCAACTCTGGGTGGAGTAGCTCCCGCTTGGCAAGAGGTTGCCAGGCTGTTTTTGAGTTGAGATTTAAGGAAATCATCGGACGAATTTCTGGAGCTGTCGGCATTGGAACGATGTTCCGCCTGGTGGGTACTTCCGACAGCTGCCAGATCGTTTTGCATCGTTAATTCGCGTTACGCGTTACGTCCAGGTCCCCAATCGCTGGCCTCGGCGCCACCACGATTAAATCCGTCGTTGATCCCAAGGTGAGGACGCTTTGTCGCCACTTGGCTGACGGCCTCATCTGCTTTAATGACCTCTTTTTCCTTGTCGACGGCCAAATGGGCGTTGATCAAAGAATTAAGAAGATTTTCAAAGGACGGTTTCTGTTCTGACTCGGCTAAACCATCGGACTTCTTATCTTGCGCCGATGATCCTCCGCCAACCTGTGCACTACGGAGTGCGTTCATGTCTAAAAATCTTGATTTTGCTGAACCCGCTCCTGATGAATCAATACTCACAATTGTCACCTCTCTCTCTCCCTTTTTTAATATCTACTCAACTTTAAACGTAATATCCGAAAATAAAAATGCATCGAAATTTTATGTTTAATAAGGGCTTCTATTGCGTTCCCTGTTTCGCGTATGATACCGCCATGATTAGAGTGATGACGTTTAACATTGGATTTTGTGGCGGCTGGAATGGATTGGAGGCGGGGGTTCAGGCAGAACATCTTATTCGTGACCGATTGCATCAGGTGGTGCGGCTGATTCAGAATGCGGACTGCGACATTGTCTTGCTTCAGGAAGTGGATCGAAAATCGAGACGATCGGCCGATGTCGATCAGGTGGCCTTCATTCGGGCCAACGCGGGATACTCTCACACTGAATTTGTAACCGCATGGAAGCATCCTTGGGTGCCCTATCCATCCTTGTTGGATTTTAAACGTCAGTTTGGGCCGGTCCACGCAGGCAATATGATTTTGTCTCGCTACCCTATTTTGTTTTCGCGGACCGTCGAGTTGCCACGGCGGCGGGATAAATCGTGGGTTTATAATTGGTTCTATCTTCATCAAGTCTATCAGGAGGTGCTTCTTAGCTTACCTGGATGTTCGTTGAGAGTGGGGCATGTGCATCTGGATGCATTTGATGCCGATACCCGTACTGCGCAGATTAGGGCAGTGATGAATGCGTTGCCTAGCGCGTCATCGGTCCCGGTTATTTTGGGCGGGGATTTTAACGCGGTAGCGTATTGTGATGAAACTCGTCGATATCCCGATGACCCGACGATGGACTATTGCGATGACCTCACTCTGTCACAAACGCAGCAACTGGGGTTTTTGGATTGTGGTGTAATCCCAGGTCGGACACTGGATAGCGCTTACGATTTTCCTGCTGAAGCACCCAACCGAAAACTCAGTTACGTGATGGTGACCGGCCCTCTATCGGGAACAGCGAGTGCCATTCCCGCGATTTTAGCGTCGGATCATCGGGCTTTGGTTGCGGAGATTAACTTAACCGCCTTCTTTGATCAGTTTGCTTAATCCAGTCTTGTCCATTTGTTTCGTTAATTGATGCATGACTTGATCCAATCCGGTTTCACACAGTTTTTCAAGAAAATCAACGATTTCCCTGACTTTGCGTTGTGCCCCATTGCGGTCGGATGATGTATCTCCAGACGCGTTGGATGCTGCGCTGACTCGGGAGATGCTGCTCGTAGAGACGGATGTGTTGAATTGAAGTGTGTTCAGATCGATAGACTTGGGTTTGCTGAAGGACATGGGTCCCATCGACGGGGCTGTCGGCGGGGCATCGATATCGCCGAAGTTCGAAAGGCCATCCGAATCGCTTCTGTTAGAGGCATTACTATAATCTTCGGGGTTGACTTCCGGGGTAGCAGCGCCTATTTCGGCGACTTTTTGATTGATTTCATCCTCCGAAAATAATGTTGGCCCACCCGTCATCCCTCCGATAATTTCGTTCGCCTCAGACATCAATTGACGCGTGTCACTGGCAGACATTTGGCCCATTTGTTGATCCAAAAATTCATTTAACGCCTCTTTGATATCGTCAAGCAAGGGGCCCAATTCGCTCATAGGAATATCGCAAAGGACGCCCGCGATTTGGCTTAATTCGTCTAGTCCATCAAGGCCGTCAGAGAGATGGCCTTTAACTTTTCGGATTGCGGCATCGATATCTTCTTGGGATTTCCCCCCTTTGCGGGTTTCTTTTTTCTTATCGGTTTGAATGGCCTTGGAGATCCACTCAATGATCCCTTTGGCGATGGCGCCAGTTGCCAGCGCGGTGACTTGTTCTGCGGATGAGTCGCTTGGATTTTGGACTTGTTTGGCCATAAATTGCCGAATCATAGCGGCTGCAGCAAGTATTTTGTCGGGGGTGTTGTCCGTTTGGCTATCAATCCCGACTATTTTTTCCGTTGGAACGACGGTGGCGCTGGCCATGGTTCCCATTGCCCGGATCGCTCCCAAATTCCCATCTTGAACCGCGGCAAGTATTTCGGCGGAAATGGTGAATTTGGAGTCGGAATCCGTTGAGCTACGACTCGATGGTGAGTTAGAGGCGATCGATTGAGGTTTCGAGCCCGTTTGTATTTCAGTCGCGGTTGCGGACGCAACACCGGTAATTTGGGTGACTGATTGGTCGGTCGTTAATTGCTTGGCTTCACTTTGGATCTCCGCAACCGCCTCTGGATCGCCATCCATTGCTGCCGCCAAGATCGATCCATCCACAGAAAAAGAACTGGTACCGGTCTTAGATTGGCCATTTGTGTCATTAGAGACTGTGACACGGAACTGGCGATGCCCCAGGAGGGTGGCGGGGGAAATGTCGGGTCGTTGGGTCGACTTTTCCGTGGATAGTGCGCTGGAATCAGATCCAATAAATGGGGTGACTGCGCTACTTTTGCGAATGGCATCCAGAACTTCCATTAACAAATCGGGATGTTCTTCCGAAAGTTTAGAATGAAATTCATTAAACATCGATTTGATGTCGCTCATCGACTTGGATGAAAAATCCGTCGATATGCTGTTTTTGATTTTGTCGATCAATTCGGATGCGGTTTTGGTGACATTGGTGCCCAGATCAAGGGTGTTCATTCGCTGCTTCAGCGAATCCATTTTTACTAAACTGAATGAGGTCGTTGCGGTTGAAATTCCGCCTATGATTCCTGCCATAAATTGCTCCTTAGCCCAGTGTTAACTTAAGTATCGTCAATCCACAAATCTTAAATGTATGTAATTTTAGACTTACGCGCCAGCGATGCCGTAGCCGCCTGGCGCAACTGTGGTTTGGATTGTTCCCGTGACGATTTAATTTCAAACATCGCGTAGGTCCCTTGTGTATTCTACGGTTCCATTTTTATAATGCCATTAAAGTATCTCTCTCTCACCCCAATGGACAATCAGTTTAGAAAGGACGGCCGTTATGTCGATCGCACCAAAGACTCCTAAAGAGCTCGTGGAATTTGTGCAAAAGGAGGGCATCCAAGTTATCGATCTTCGATTTATGGATTTCCCTGGAATTTGGCAACACGTCTCGATCCCTGCATCCAGTTTTGATGAAGCCTTTTTTGAAACAGGGCTTGGGTTTGACGGCTCGAGCATTCGCGGATGGCAGGCCATTAATGAGTCGGACATGCTCATGCGTCCGGCTCCAGAAACCGCATTTGTTGATCCGTTTTTTGAAGCAAAAACCCTCGTTTTAAGCTGTACCATTCATGATCCGGTGACCGGTCAAGATTACTCTCGTGATCCTCGTAATATCGCAAAAAAGGCAGAGGCATACTTAAAGGCGTCAGGGATTGGCGATATTGCCTACTTAGGGCCTGAAGCCGAGTTTTTTATTTTTGATGATGTTCGATTTGATCAAACTCAAAATCAAGGATTCTACTACTTGGATTCGGTAGAAGGTCGCTGGAATATGGGTCGGGAAGAATTTCCTAACCTAGGCTACAAAGTCCGAAACAAAGAAGGCTATTTTCCGGTTCCTCCAACGGATCAACACCAAGATATCCGATCTGAAATGATGTTGACCCTTGAAGCCATGGGGATTCCCATGGAAATGCAGCATCATGAAGTGGCCACTGGTGGACAAAGCGAAATCGGAATGCGATTTGCGCCGTTGGTTCAGATGGCGGATAACCTCCTGAAATATAAATATGTAGTTAAAAACGTGGCCCGTAAACACGGAAAAACAGCGACATTTATGCCCAAGCCCTTGTTCGGCGATAACGGCAGTGGAATGCATGTTCACTTGTCGATTTGGAAAGACAACAAGAACCTGTTTGCAGGCGACGGATACGCAGGCATGTCTCAAACGGCAATGTACGCTATCGGTGGAATTCTGAAGCATGCGCCTGCATTGTTGGCGATTACAAACCCAACAACGAATAGTTACCGGCGGTTGGTTCCTGGCTATGAGGCCCCGGTTAATTTGGCGTATTCACGTCGGAACCGGAGTGCATCGGTTCGGATTCCAATGTCCCACACTTCCGAAAAATCACGGCGATTTGAGTTTCGATGTCCCGATCCGAGTTGCAATCCCTACCTTGCGTTTTCTGCCATATTGATGGCCGCGATTGATGGTATTTTTAATAAAATTGACCCAGGCCAACCGCTCGACAAAGACATTTACGATTTGCCGCCAGAAGAGTTAGCCAAGGTCCCCCACACGCCAGGGTCTTTGGAGAAGGCATTAGAGGCCTTAGAAAAAGATCATGCGTTTTTATTAAAGGGCGACGTATTTACGAAAGACGTGATTGAAACGTGGATCGATTACAAAATGACACATGAGGTGAAGCCGATGGATTTGCGTCCTCACCCCTATGAATTTGTAATGTATTACGACATCTAGTTTGACAGGTAGAGGGGGGGTTACCTAGAATCAACGCCTATTTGTAATAGGAATTTAGTTTAGAATCAGAGGGTTTTTGCCATGCCAGTTCCAAAGAAACGACGCTCGAAGTCAAAAAAACGGATGAAAGGCGCACGATGGAAAATCGTAGCTCCTAATTTACGTCCATGTCCTGATTGTAGTGCCTTAGGGCAGTCCCATTTTGTGTGTGGGGTATGTGGGTTTTATAAGGGTAAGCCCGTAATGGTTACTAAAGCACAGAAAGTGACCGGCGCCGGGAAAGCCGAATAGGCGTGATAAGGGTCGCACTAGATGCAATGGGTGGCGATTATGCCCCCGATGAGATTGTTAAAGGTGCGGCGCTTGCGATTGCTGAGCTTGGGGTGGCCATCTTTTTGGTCGGTCCCCAAGACATTATAGCGACGGCGATTGCGACCCACGCGCCGTTATACGCTGACAAAATAACGGTGGTCCATGCGCCTGAAGTGGTTGAAATGGGGGAGTCTCCCTCCAAGTCGTTTCGGCAAAAGAAGGAATCATCGATTCGGGTGGGACTTGACCTATTAAAATCCAACCAGGCGGATGCGTTTGTTTCGGCAGGAAATACCGGCGCGGTGATGGCCGCATCCACTCTTTTATTAGGACGAATCGACGGTGTTGAACGTCCGGCGATTGCCGCTATATTACCGTCTAAAAATGGGCCCTTTGTCATGTTGGATATGGGTGCCAGCGTCGATAGTAAACCGTCGCATCTCCTTCAATTTGCGAAAATGGGGATGTGTTATTCCCGATTGGTATTGGGGCTGGAGTCTCCCCGAATTGGGTTGCTTAATATTGGCGAAGAGACGGAAAAAGGGAATCAGCTCACTCAGACTACCCATGAGTTGCTTAAAGAGGATGCCACACTCAACTTTGCGGGGAACGTTGAGGGAAAACATATTTTGTCTGGTGTTGTGGATGTCGTTGTCACCGACGGATTCGTCGGGAATAGTATGTTGAAGTTTGGGGAAGGCGCAGTCGATCTCTTTTTTGATTTTTTTAAAACCGAAGCCCGTCAGAACTGGCGGTCATTGTTGGGGCTTTTGCTGTTGAAGCCTGCGTTGCGAGAGTTTAAAAAGAGATATGATTATTCGGAATATGGGGGCGCTCCGTTGCTTGGTTTGAATGGGGTGTCTGTGATTGCTCATGGCCGGTCGGATGCTAATGCGATTAAAAACGCCATTCGCCAGGCGAACGACGCCGTGGCAACCCATCTCGTTGAAAATATGACAAAGGCGATGGGGTGAGTCGCTCCGTCGGGATCTTGGGGTTAGGCAAATATCTGCCCCCTAGGATTGTGACCAACGCCGATATTGTGGCGATGGGTATTGATACGTCGGATGAGTGGATCGTAGACCGCACGGGGATTCGAGAGCGGCGCATCGTCGATGAGTCGATGGCGACCTCCGATATGGCGGTGATCGCGGCACAGCAAGCGATGGAGCGCGCGCAGGTGGATTCAAAAGAAATTGATTTGGTGATTGTGGCGACGACGTCTCCGGATTATCTGGGGTTTCCGTCGACTGCGTGCCTGGTTCAAGATCGGTTGGGTCTCCAGAATGTGGGGGCATTTGACCTTTCGGCGGCGTGTTCTGGATTTATATACGCAATGACGACTGGGGCCCAATTCGTGGAGACGGGACATTGTAAAAAAGTGCTCGTGATTGGTGCGGATTGTTTGTCGAAATGGGTGGATTGGACCGATCGGAGTAGTTGTATTTTGTTCGGTGACGGTGCCGGTGCTGCGATTCTAGGAGAGGTCCAGCCTGGACGGGGCATTATGACGTCGATCCTCAATTCAGATGGATCTGAGGCCTCGATCTTAATGATTAAAGAAGGAGGTACCCGTTCTATGGGCTCCTTAAAGACCCTTGATACACCGGCGAACCATATTTATATGGATGGGCGATCGGTATTTAAGGTGGCGGTGAATACGGTCGTTACGGCACTCCTCGAAGGTTTGAATAAAGTAGGGCTGACGCCGCAAGATATCGATTTGTTAGTGCCTCACCAGGCCAATTCTCGTATTATTGACTATGTTCGCAGTAAGCTTGGGCTTTCCTCTGAAAAAGTATTTTCTAATATTGAACGGTATGGAAATACATCGGCGGCGTCGATACCGATTGCGCTTGAGGAAGCGGTTTCTGAGGGGCGATTAGTGCCGGGTCAGATTGTCGCCACAATCGGATTTGGTGCGGGGTTTACTTGGGCGACATCAATACTACGTTGGGGGGTTTAATATGCCATCAATAGCACTCATTTTTCCCGGGCAGGGATCTCAAAAAGTAGGTATGGGCAAGGACCTCGTCGCGGCCTTTCCTGTTGCGAAAACTATTTTTGAAACCGCAAATCAGGTCTTGGGTAGAGATATTATGTCGCTGTGTTTTGACGGTCCCCACGAGGACCTTACGCTGACATCGAACGCGCAGCCGGCAATCTTTGTGGTGTCTGCAGCCTTGCTTGAGGTTCTGAAAAGCCATGGGGTTACTCCGTCGTATGTGGCGGGGCATAGTTTGGGTGAAATTACGGCGTATTATGCGGCAGGGGTCGTTGACTTTGAGACGGCCTTGAAAATTATTGATGCACGGGGAAATGGGATGGCGGCATCAGTACCGGCAGGGCGGTCGGGGATGGCGGCCATTATGGGGCTGGAATTGGCTGAGATAGAGACTGTGTTGGCGCCATTTAAAGACCGTCCCGTCGTGGCTGCAAACCTAAATTGCCCCGGACAAATTGTTATATCGGGTGAAAAAATAGCGTTGGATGAAGCCTGTGCTCTCCTTAAATTGGCGGGGGCTAAAGTGATTCCATTGCCAGTGAGTGGGGCCTTTCATTCGCCAATGATGCAACCGGGAGCTCGGAATTTGGCGGAGTTTATCAAGCCTCTGGAATTTAAGGCGGCTCAGATTCCGATCGTGTTGAATCGGACCGCTCAGCCCGAAACCCGTGCGGATGAGTTAAAAGCCAATTTGCCACTTCAGGTGGTATCTCCGGTACGGTGGATCGAGAGTGTTTGTCATCTGATGGACACGGTAGCGACGGTAGTTGAGGTGGGCCCGGGCAAAGTTCTCACGGGGCTGGTCAAAAAAATAGCGCCAGAGCTCAATGTCGTTACTATTAATGACGCCGGAACGGCAACTGAATGGCTTGGAACCGCCCTGGCCCAACAACACTGAGGAGTAGAGGGTATGAATTTTAAAGGTAAGGTGGTCGTTGTAACTGGGGGCTCTCGCGGGATTGGGTTTCAAATCGCCGATGCATTTGCGGCCTGTGGTGCCACGGTGGTGGTATGTGCGACCCAACAAGCACGATGTGACCAAGTGGCGGCAGAATTGAGCGAGAAATATGGGGTCGTGACACGCGGTGTACAGGTCAACGTGGCCGTGTTTGAAGAAGTTGAAACGATGGTTAAGTCCGTCGTGGCAGAATTGGGTCGAATTGATGTCATGGTCAATAACGCCGGGATCACGAAAGATAATTTGCTGCTGCGGATGAGTCAGGATGACTGGAATGATGTCATTACCACGAATTTGACGTCCATATTCAATACGACCAAGGCCGTGATTCGTCCGATGTTGAAACAAAAATACGGCCGAATCATTAATATGAGCTCGGTGGTTGGGGTGATGGGTAATCCAGGGCAGACCAATTATGCGGCGTCTAAAGCCGGGATGATTGGATTTTCAAAATCGATTGCCAAAGAAGTCGGGGCAAAGGGGATCACTTGCAACGTGATCGCACCGGGGTTTATTGAGACTGACATGATAGAATCTTTACCGAAAGATTATCTTGATAATATAATGGGGCAGATTCCGCTGAAACGGCTGGGCTCGTCTGTCGATGTAGCGAATGCTGTTTTGTTTTTCGCTTCTGATCTTGCAAGTTATATCACCGGTCAAGTACTTAACGTTGACGGTGGGTTGTTGATGTAAATTCCCCAGGAGGTAAATGGTATGGCTCTTTCTCGTGACGAAGTATATCTTAAGGTTCGATCGGTTATTGTTGAGCAGTTGGGCGTGTCTGAAGACGAAGTGACGGATAGCGCGTCATTCACGGATGACCTTGGCGCAGATTCCTTGGATACCGTTGAATTGGTAATGGCATTAGAAGAAGAATTCGGTACCGAAATTGCGGACGAAGACGCTGAAAAGTTGACTACGGTAGGTCGCACTGTTGACTATATCGTTGGCCACGTAAAATAGCGCTGTCGTACCTGTGATAGCAAAACGCGTCGTTATTACCGGATACGGGACGATAAATCCGATCGGGAATTCGGCTGAGGAATTTTGGGCTGCTGCGACATCAGGGCAGTCCGGAATATCTCGAGTTACTCAATTTGATGTTACGGACTTTTCAACTCAAATTGCGGGCTCGGTCAAAAACTTTGACCCTGAGAATTTTTTTGATAAAAAAGAATCGCGGCGAACGTCGCGTTTTATTTTGTTGGCGCTAATGGCGGCCAAAGAAGCAGTGGCCCATTCTGGGCTGGATATCGCTGCGGAAGCAGACGAAATCGGCGTGGAAATTGGGTCTGGGATTGGCGGGATCGAAGTGTTAGAGGAAGCGACTCGGACATTGATGCAAAAAGGGCCATCCCGAGTCAGCCCATTCACGGTTCCGATGATGATATCGGATATGGCATCTGGACAGGTGGCTATTAAACTTGGTGCAAGAGGTCCCAATTCGTGTTCCGTGACGGCCTGTGCGTCATCGGCTAACTCAATGGGGAATGCTTATCGGACGATTCAGCGGGGCGAAGCCGTCGCAATGATTACCGGGGGTGCTGAAGCGACGATTACACCGCTATGTTTGGCGAGTTTTTGTGCGGCTCGGTCCTTATCCTCTCGGAACGATGACCCCACTCGTGCATCACGACCTTTTGAAGGGGGACGTGATGGATTTGTGATGGGGGAAGGTGCCGGAATTCTGATTTTTGAAGATCTTGATCACGCCAAGGCGCGTGGTGCGACGATCTATGGTGAGATTGTTGGATTTGGGTCCAGCGGCGATGCGTACCACATTACGGCGCCTGCTCCTGAAGGCGAAGGCGCACAACGAGCCATCAAAATGGCGCTGAAGTCGGCCGGACTTGGTCCTGAAGATGTGGATTATGTAAATGCCCACGGAACCTCAACTGAATTGAATGATAAAAATGAAACCCAAGCGATTAAAGCCGTTTTTGGGGATCATGCCTATAAACTAAAAGTGACGTCGATTAAATCGATGACCGGACATTTGCTTGGGGCCGCAGGTGCCTTAGAGGCCGTGTGTACCATTCAAACAATTTTGAATTCGGTGATTACTCCCACCATTAACTACGATGTTCCCGATCCGAATTGTGATTTGGATTACACGCCGAATGTTGCGGTATCCCATAATGTGGATGTTGCGATTTCAAATTCATTTGGCTTTGGTGGCCACAACGCAGTGCTTGTCCTTCAGAAATACCGCGGTTAAGAATTTAACTGCGGGTGTAGACGAGGCGGGGAGGGGGGCCTTGGCCGGTCCGGTTGTGGCGGCGGCGGTGGTGTTGGATTCCGAGTTGGATCCAGCACTTTTTAAGGACTCTAAATCGATTAGTGCTCGGGAACGCGATCGACTTTTTATGATTCTATTGGAATCAAAGTCTCTGATCGGGGTGGGTGTCCATAGTCATCGGTTTGTCGACAAGCTCAATGTTCTGGGTGCAACGATGTCGGCGATGACGCGCGCTGTCTATCGGTTGCCGGTGATTCCCCACAGTATTTTGATTGATGGGAATCGTGTGCCACGTCCGTTGCAGGGTTCGGCAAAGGCGATTGTGAAGGGGGATGCGACGGTGCCCGAAATAAGTGCGGCATCGATTGTGGCAAAGGTGACTCGTGATCGGATTATGACGCTGTTGGGTCAGCGGTTTCCTCAGTATCAATTTGCGGTTCATAAAGGCTATGCGACCGCCATTCACTATGGGGCGCTGGCGCAATGGGGGCCTTGCGCCGTACACCGAAAAACGTTTAATCTCACGGTTCAGGAATCCCTATTTTGAACCCGTTAGCCAAGCGGGGCGTGGAGGGAGAGCGGGTGGCCCGACGATACTTGGTCGATGCGGGGCATGTGATTTTGGCGGCTAACTTTCATTCGCGATGGGGCGAAATTGATATTATTGGATTGAGTCCAGAGCGGGTTGTTATCTTTTATGAGGTCAAAAGTTACGCCGCGAATTCGATGGTGCATCCCTTAGAGTCGGTGACCCCCGCAAAAATCCGGAAGATCGAAAAGACGGTACAGTATTTTCTAATGAAAAATCCGCGATATTTTGAATCAGAGATGAGGATTGAGGTTATTGTGACTGACGGTGATCGGGTCGTGGACCATTTGAAGACGTTGAAATAGCGGGGGTTATTTTTCCACTACTTCGGCGTTAACCAGAGAAACTGTTCTTGGTTCCCTTTGGCTCCCGTGATGGGTGACGGGCAATGGCCTTTGATTTCAAATTGATCGGACAGCGCTGCTTTGACTCGGTCGACGATCGTTGCGATGAGTTCGGGATCTCGAATGATACCCCCTTTTCCTACCTCGCTTCGTTCGGCTTCAAACTGGGGTTTGATCAGGATGACATAATCCCCGCGAGGTACCAGTTGTTTAACCGCCGGAAGGACTTTGGTCACGCTGATGAATGAGACATCCATTACGACCAGGTCGGCGTTCGACATCCAATTCGGGGGAGTATTTGCCCCCATCATAAGAGGGTTTATTTGGTCAGGGGTGAGGGTCCGGACGTTGACCCGTTCAAAGATCGCTACCCGGGGGTCCCGTTGGACTTTGAGATTGACCTGGCCATACCCGACATCCAGGCCGATGACGGATGCGACATCGTTGTGGAGTAGAAAATCGGTAAATCCGCCGGTTGAAATCCCGACGTCGAGGGCATGTCGTCCTTTGATATCAAATTGAAAAGCAGCCCAGGCGCCCTCTAATTTAAGGCCTCCGCGGGACACGTACTTGGGAAGATCGGTGAGAATCCGGATGATCGAATCTTCGCGAACCGCTTGGCCAGATTTGGTTATTTTGAGATCGTTGACCAATATTTGGCCGGTCATAATTAAGAATTGTGCTTTTTCCCGAGTGGGCACTAGGCCTTTGTCGGTGAGGAGTTTGTCTAAGCGTAGTTTTTGCATGGGGCGACCATTGTAAGGGGGTTAGGTGGATATCACTAGTCCATCTGAAAGAATCAATCTACATAAAGCTAGACAGGGGGTCGCGGGCTGGTTAAAATAACCCAAGTTAGCACTCGGCCTAATAGAGTGCTAAACAATGAATTAGAATTTGAAAGGAGTCAGATATGAGCAAAATCAACTATGCACCTCTGGGTGACCGAGTAATTGTTGAGCCTCAATCGGCTGAACAAACAACAAAATTCGGGATCGTTATTCCTGATACTGCCCAAGAAAAACCCCAAAGTGGTGTGGTTATTGCGGTAGGCCCTGGCCGAGTTACTGATGATGGCAAAAGTCTTCCTGTTAACGTTAAAGAAGGCGATGTTGTTATTTTTGCAAAGTATGGCGGAACTGAACTAAAGGTAGACGGAACTGGATACTTGATCGTTCGCGAAGCTGATATTTTGGCTGTAAAGAACTAAAACCAAGGAGGATAAGACGATTATGGGAGCTAAACAACTTAAGTATTCAGATGATGCATGGCGCGCGTTGGCCGAAGGGATTCGCAAAGTAGCGGATGCCGTAGGTAGCACATTGGGCCCGAACGGAAACAATGTCGTTCTTGAAAAGAAATGGGGATCGCCAACGATCACTAATGACGGCGTTACCATTGCAAAAGAAATTGAATTAGAAGATCCGTTCGAAAATATGGGTGCTCAGCTTCTTAAAGAAGTGGCATCAAAGACCAACGATGTTGCTGGAGACGGAACCACCACCGCCACTATTCTGGGCGCGGCAATTTTCCGTGAAGGACTCAAAAACGTGGTTGCTGGAGCGAACGCGATTTACTTGAAAAAAGGAATCGAAAAGGCCGTTAAGGTAGTCGTCGAAGGACTTAGCCAAAATAGCCATAAAGTGGAAACCAAAGAAGCCATCGCACAAGTTGCGTCGATTTCTGCAAACAATGACGACGAAATTGGTAACTTGATTGCCGCCGCTATGGATAAGGTTGGAAAAGACGGTGTTATCACTGTTGAAGAGTCCAAGGGTACTGAAACCGAACTTGATTTGGTTGAAGGTATGCAAATCGATAAAGGCTACGTTTCTCCTTATATGATCACTGATAAAGAGCGCATGGAAGCGTCATTGGACGATGCGTTTATCTTGATCACTGATAAGAAGGTTTCAGCCATTAAAGATCTTCTTCCAGTTCTTGAAAAAGTAGTTCAAGCAGGTCGGGGTTTGGTCATTATCGCTGAAGATATCGAAGGCGAAGCATTGGCAACATTAGTGGTTAACCGTCTTCGTGGGACGATTAATTGTTTGGCGATCAAGGCCCCTGGATTTGGTGACCGTCGGAAAGCCATGTTGGAAGACATCGCTATTTTGACCGGTGCAGAAGTGATTTCTGACGAAAAGGGATTGACCCTAGAATCAGCAACGCTTGAGCAATTGGGCAAAGCAGCAAAAGTGAAATCGACTAAAGAAAACACAACTATTGTTCAAGGCAAAGGAAGTGCGGAGAAGATTCAAGCTCGGGTGAAAGAAATCCGAAATGAAATCGAACTTTCTGATTCATCATACGATAAAGAAAAGCTTCAGGAGCGTTTGGCGAAGTTGTCCGGTGGAGTTGCGGTTATTAAAGTGGGCGCGGCTACTGAAACTGAGCTGAAAGAAAAGAAATTCCGAGTTGAAGACGCATTATCTGCAACCCGCGCTGCGGTTGAAGAAGGTATTGTGGCCGGCGGCGGAACGTCGTTGATCAACTTGATCCCTGCACTCGAAGCTGAAATCGCTAAAGAGACAGGCGAAATCAAAATCGGTATGCAATTGGTGGCCAAGGCATTGGAAATTCCATTGCGCCAAATTGCAACCAACAGTGGGGTTGAAGCCTCTGTTGTTATCGATAAAGTAAAGAACAGCCCAATCGGTGTTGGATTCAACGCACGAACAGGACAGTTTGAAGACATGATCAAAGCCGGTGTGGTGGATCCTTCCAAGGTAACCCGTACTGCACTGCAAAATGCAGCATCCATCGTTAGCTTGTTGCTTACGACCGATGTGTTGATTGCAGATAAGCCAGATGACAGAAAAGAATCCCCAGCTCACGCAGGTGGTGGCATGGGTGGAATGGACTATTAATTAGAGTTGTTTCACTTTGCTTCGCAAAGGTGAAACGCGGTCGGACTGGCAAAGCCAACTCCTCCCTTAGGCCGCAGGCGCTTTAGTTTTAAAAAGGCCAGCAGTGATGCTGGCCTTTTTTTTTTGTTGGCTCAGTAAAAATGAGGCTATTTGTATTCTTGTTGACCGTACTCCATATTTATCGGATACTTATGGAGTATGACCCATGAACATCAGTTTGATCGAATCCTTAATCCGAACTTGTCCCGAAGTTTTGTTATTTTTGGGCCTCGGGGTGCCGGGAAATCTACTTTTTTAAAGACGCTTTTAAAAGAGAAGTCAACGCTTGCGTATGACCTACTGGATCCCAATCTTGACGATGAATTCCAACGTAACCCCAACGCATTAACGCAGAGGATTATGGCAGCTGTAGCGAATACTCCATTAAATCAATCCGCAATTGAATGGATTGTGATCGACGAAATTCAAAAAAACCCGAAGCTTTTGGATATTGTGCAGCATCTTATCGATACAACATCGCTTAAATTTGCCCTTACGGGGTCCAGTGCCCGAAAGTTGAAGCATGGCAGTGCCAATTTGTTGGCTGGGCGGGCCCTACGCTATTCGTTGTTTCCATTAACATTGTTTGAATATGACGGTCGGTTTGATTTGGATGTTGCATTGGCCTGGGGAACTTTGCCGGAGATATATCATTTAAACGACGACGAATTGCGATCGGATTATTTACGGACGTATGCACTGACCTATCTTAAAGAGGAAATTTGGGCAGAGCATATTGTTCGCAATCTGGATCCATTTCGCAAATTCCTTGAAATTGCGGCGCAAAGCAACGGAGAAATTATTAATTACTCCAATATTGGCCGTGATGTTAGGGCAGATACAAAAACAGTCCAATCTTATTTCGATATTTTGGACGATACTCTTCTCGGCTTTTACTTAGAGGCATACGATCATTCAGTCCGAAAGCAGCAGCGCCAAAATCCTAAATTTTATTTGTTTGATATGGGGGTTAAGCGAGCGTTGGAACGGCAGCTTACACAAACCATATTGTCTGGATCTTATGGGTACGGGAAGGCATTTGAACATTTTATAATTGCTGAGATCTATCGCCTAAATGAGTATTTAAAGATGGATTTTAAGCTATCGTATTTGCGGACAAAAGATCAGGCTGAAATAGATTTGATTATCGAACACCCGAATCGTACGGTGGTTTTGGTGGAGATTAAGTCGACGGAACAGGTTGATGAGCGTGATGCCAAGACATTGCAACGATTTTTACCTGATTTTCCTGGGGCTGTGGCACTTTTGATTTCAAGGGATATGGTTTCCAGGCAAATTGGAGATGTCAAAGCCTTGCCTTGGCAAGACGCGTTATTTGCACTCTTTCCAGAAGGGTTAAAGCGATACATTGTAAAAACAGACTCTGACGGTCCCCCTGCGGTTACTTGATCGCCAAAAACCCCTCAAAACACACATATTTCATCACGGTCATGACGTCGACAAACCCAGCGCGTTTGAGGAGATCCAGGTTGCCTTGGGTGGAGAACGGTTCCAACACCCCTTTGAGGCTGCGTGTTTTGCTGATGATCTCGTCGGGGGAGTAGCCGTTTTTGAGCTTGAAGTCGGTGTACAGCGTGGTGGCGATGTCTTGAAAGCGGGCATCTGCGCCTCGGACTTTTTCAAATAAAATCAGTGCACCGCCCCAGTTGAGGGCGTTATAGAGTTTGGTCAGGAGTTCTTGGCGGCGATGGGGTGGGACGAATTGAATGGTGTAGTACGCGACGATGAGATCTGTTTTTTCGTACTCAATTGAGCCGCAGTCATCCTGGGTAAATGAGAGGTTGGGGATCGTATGGGAGTCGGTTGCCTTCTGGACCATGTCGATTTCGGAGTCGATACCGACCCATCGGACATTGGGCTTATTGACGTGATGGGTGGCCAGTTTTGCGGTTAATTCGCCAACCGACGATCCGATGTCGTAGCAGGTGGAATTGTCTCTGACGAAAAAGTCACTGAGCTCGCAGACGAGTTGGTGGCCTTCGTCGTAAAGGGGGACGGAGGTTCGGATGTGGTCGCTAAATTGATGGGCGGTTTCACCGGAGAAGGTCCATCCGGCATTGGGGGCGGTGAGGCCATTTCCGACATTGGGGGGATTGGACATGGTGGGGTATTCCTTTGGGGTATCGTTTTGTGGGGTTTCACTTCCCCTCTCTACCCACAAAGTGGGTGGAGAGGGGGCCGGCGGGTGAGGTGAACATCGAAATCGACAAATTAAAGTTTGAGTATAGTGTAAACTGGGTACTTATTGGAGTTGCGTGTCTGGGATTGGGAGGAAATATATTGAATATTAACCCAGCCATTGGCGGTGGGTTTCCTGGGCAAGGGGTGCCTCGATCTGCTTCTACCGGCAAATCAACATCCGTTCCAGGGGGATCCTCGCTTGCTCAAGTGGGGGGATCGGGTTCTATCGCCGATTTCGCTATGCGTCCTCCATCTATGCCGGCTATTACCCAAGTTAGACCGCCATCCGGTCCGGGGGGTGCGCTCAGCACGGTTGAAGAACGGATAAAAGGGTTAGCGGATATCCTCGAAACATCCGGTATTTTTTCTGGGGTGATTTTGGTTCAGGAGGGAACTCGGGAGCCTGCAATTTTTCCGGTCAGTTCAGATCAGACGCTAAGCCGTACAACCCCATTTAATATTTGTTCCGGTGGGAAAATGTTTACATCGGTGGCGATTCACCAATTGGCGGAGGCGCATGGGAGTGGGGGTGACGTGAATCAATTTCTGGACCAGCCGCTGTCGACGATTTTGACTGACGTCGATATTCAGGGACTAGAATTTCCGGAGATGCCGTCGGGAGCCCTTAAGTCGTTGTCAGAACTCGGGGTGGCGGCGGAAGCGCTGAATGGACTGAAGTCGGTAACGATTCGGAGTCTTCTCAACCATACCTCCGGGGTTAAAGGTGGATTTTTTCAAGAGAGTGACCAAGGGAGGGGTCCATTGTTTGATCCATCTTTGGTTGGAAAGCATGTTTATTCAAACGTGGGATATAGTTTGCTGGGAGCAGTAGTTGAGAAATTATCGTCAAAGCCAGTTAACCAGTATATTCAGGAGATGTTGGAAAAAAATGGGATTCTTGTGACTTCTAGTGATACCCCACTGGAGGATTCTCGTGGAATGGGTGGCCAGGTAATTTCTCCTTCGGGGTTAGCTCCAATCGCTGATATGCCGGCGCCAACAGATGCGTCTGGCGGATGGATTATGGACGCGGAAAATATGAGTCAATTTTTAGGGGCTGTTCACAGCGGAGCATTTTTTACATCGCCGGAGACCACCCGCTCCGCCATGTTTTCCAACTCATCAGAGGCTAATCGGAACTATGCGTCCGGGTTTGATCGAAAGCAAGAAGGTCAATATATGATCACGGGCCATACCGGCTCATTTCCAGGACAGGGGTCTCAGAATTTTGTGGTTGAAAATACAGCAGATCATACTGTGACTCGGTTTGTGGTATTGCATAATAGCCCCCCTCGTCTCGGGATAAGGGATCTATTGGATGCCTTAAAAGGCGAGGTCGGCGAGACATTTTCGGCTAAGATTAATCGAGGTAAAGAGCGGGGCCTCATTGATCATTATCTGAAGACTGGGGATATCGGGAACTCAATCGCAGCGACGAAAATATTTTTTGGAACGTACGAAAATCAGCCATCTGATCATATGACAGAGGTGAGACATAAGGTTGGCACAAAACTCGTGAAGCATCTTCGGGATGCAGGGACGGGCGCCATTGATCGTGGGCAATTGGTGCAAGTACAGGAATGGCTCACCGATCCACTTAACGATTTTGCGAAATCGGATGTGAGTCCCTCTAGAGTCGAGGCGGCAACTCAGTGGATTTCCGATAAATTATCAGATATTTAGGGAAGAATTTAAATCGCCGCCGAAAAAATCCGTTCCGCGGTGGCCTCTTTTTGCTTAGTTAGCGAGTGCTCTTTGAACGACATCGGGGGCATATTCCACGACCCTTAAAAAATTCCTAGACGTCGCATTGGGTCGTTTTCGATGCTGTTCCCATTCCTGAATTGTACGTTTACTAACCCCAAAAAAAATTGCGAATTTTTCTTGTGATAAATGAAGCTTAGTGCGTATTTCCCGAACATCAATTTCTTGAACTGGCTTTACGCGTTTGAATTGTGAAAGTTCGTAATCAGACAGTAGTGGGGCATCTGGATCTGACTTGGCGGCCAGCTCAATTTCGGAGTCAGTCATTTTTTTCAATGCAGCCCAATCCGTTTTATCGTTCATATTGTTTTCGTTCACTTTGACTAGCCCTCCTTGCTGAAATAATTCGCTTTTTGCGATCTCTTTTTGTCCAAACCACACAGATCACAATGATTATTTCTCCGTGAATGGCCCCTATTGTAATTCTTCGTAGCTCACCGTGGTTTTCGGACGACCATTCTAAACGGCTTGGATCATCAAGTGCCTGTGTAGCCAAAATAAAATCTATTTTATGCTTCTCGATATTGGACAGTCGCTTTTTGTCATCCCACTCAAACGAGGTCATTAGAAAATATACGCCGTTAGCGTATGTACGTCAATGGCGTATATTCCCGGATTTGTATGGTATTCAAACATTACCGTACGCCCGAAAAAATCCGTTCCGCGGTGGCCTCCTTCCTGTACGAAAAAAACAAATCATTTCGACAGGACGTACAATATTCAGTGTCTACAACCGTGACTCCGACGGGGCCAAATACGCTATGAAGTTGATCGAAATTGTGGCGGAATAGATCAAAATGAGCGTTGGCCACCGGGTCAATTTGATAGCAGGACTTGCAAATCCGAGGGCCAAACCAGGCATGGTAGCCATCGGCGTATCCCGACGCTTCGATTAACATTGCGGCGGTTTTCATTGTTATTTCTGATTCGGTGCCACGACGGCCAGCATGGATCGCCGCTTTCCATCCGCTGGGGTGGGTGATAATGACGGGGAGGCAATCGGCGGTTTTGATCAGCAACGTGGCCGGTTGATTCGAGATGATGGCATCGGTGTCGTCGATCCATAATGTCGATTTGGGGTGAACTGGGGTATCGACGATACGGACATTCGCCGAATGGGTTTGGTGCATTCGAATGATTGTTGTGTAGGAGAGGTCCATTTGGGCCAATGCGGCGTCCAACGTGATGTGCCGTGTGGTCACAAAAATGCCGTTGGGGTACTGAAGTAAATAGGGGGTCATGACTTTCTAGAATATCGTCTTCCGGCCCCAACATATACCCACCCTTTGAGCTCAAATAGTGTTAATACGGGGAGAAGTTGGTTCATCGGAATTCCGGTGATTTCCGACAGATCATCGATGGATCTATTGGGCTGTGCGAGTGCCGTCCACACCGCGTGTTCCGTCGGTTGCAGTTGGTCCACATTGGGGCCGATGGCGGGCATATGCGTCGGTAAGGTCGCCGTCGTTCTCGGGAGCGGGAGGCGATTGTATTCGCCGAGGATATCGTTCGGCGATGTGACACAGAAGGCGCCTTGTTTGATGAGTTGGTTCGGTCCTTGGGAGACGTCTGAAAAAATGGGCCCGGGGACCGCGAAAACGTCGCGATTTTGGGAAATAGCGTGGCCAGCTGTGCTCAATGCCCCGCTTTTTTCTCGGGCCTCCACGACGATGACGCCTCGGGCCATGCCACTGATTAAGCGGTTGCGTTGGGGGAATCGAAACGCCAAGCCATCGGTTCCTGGCGGGTACTCGGAGACGAGCGCGCCTTTTTCTTGAATACGTCGGCTCAGGACTTCGTTTTCCCTGGGGTAAATTTGGTCGATTCCGGTTCCCATGATGGCCACCGTGGTTCCATTTTGGGATACCGCCGTGGTGTGCGCTACCGTGTCGATCCCCTTTGCCATCCCGGACACAATACAAAAATAGGGGGTGAGGACCGATGTGATTTCGGCCGTGGCCCGTTTGCCGTAATCGGACATTCCTCGGGTGCCGACGATGGCCATCATGTCTTGTGACAACGCAGCCACTTGGCCCCGAACATAGAGCACCGGGGGGGCGTCGTCTATTTCCCTTAATAGCACCGGGTATTCGGGATGATGAGCCATCACGGTGACGACTTTCATTCGATCTAGTTGGGTTCTAATGAGGTCCAAATTAAGGGTTTTCCAGCGTTGGGTGACCACCGGCTGGAATTTGCCTTGGATCTGGGAAATTAATACATGGCGATGCTCTTCGAGCTCGGCGACGGACGCGAAGAGGTCGTAGTATTGCCGGGCACGCCGGGGAGAGTCGTGAAATAGAACACTAAGGGCAAGCGCAAGGGCGTCTTTCAAGGGTTACCTCGATGCTGGAGTGAGTATTTGGTGTTTAACGTCCGTATCCAGTGCCACAATTTGATCGAGCGACGAAGGCTCAAAATGAGAAAACGAGGTTACCGTGTGGGATACGATTTTAAAAATGTCAGGATAAGATATCCGATTCTCTAAAAAGAGTCCAACGGCCGCTTCGTTGGCCGCGTTCATGACGGCAGGGGCGGTGCCGCCTTGTTTTCCACAGTCATACGCTAGCTGGAGCATCGGAAATTTATCTAATTCAGGTTCAAAAAATTCGAGACCGGAGATGCTTGGGAGATCGGTTTTTGGCCAAGGGTTTCCCCATTTTTGAGGGTAGGTTAACGCGTATTGGATCGGGTATCTCATATCGGGGGGCCCGAGTTGGGACAAGATCGTTCCATCACTAAATTCGACCATGCTGTGAATAATACTTTGGGGGTGAATGATGACCGAAATCTGATCAAATGGGATGTTAAACAGATAATGGGCTTCGATGACTTCCAGGCCTTTGTTCATTAACGTTGAGGAATCAATCGAAATCTTTGCGCCCATGGTCCACTTGGGGTGCCGGAGGGCATCGGCGGGTGTGATGGTTGCGAATGTGTCGGCGGGACGGGTCCGAAATGGTCCCCCGGATGCCGTCAAAATGAGGCGCGAAACTTGGGCGGGGTCTTCCTGAATCCCTGCCAAACATTGCTTCAATGCCGCATGTTCCGAGTCGATGGGGATGATGGCGACGGCATTTTCCCGAGCCGCGTCCATAATCAACCGACCTGCCGACACCAATACTTCTTTGCACGCCAGTGCGATGGGGATTTTCTTTTGAACGATGGCCATGGTGGCTTGAAGTGATGCGGTTCCGACCACGGCCACCACCCAGATATCGACGTCCGCTTCGGTAACAATCTGTTGCAACGCGGAGGCTCCCGATAAAATTGTCGCCCCGAGATCCATCGATTGAAGGGCGTCTGCCGCAGGACGGGCCGTCATGGCGACCCATTTGGGGTGATACTTAGCGACTTGGCCAGCGACAATGTCGGTGTTCGAATGGGCGGCGATGGCCACCACTTCAAACCGATGCGGAAACGCATCAACTACCTCCAATGTTTGGCGACCGATCGATCCTGTCGACCCTAAAATGCCGACACGTTGGGGTTTGATCATTAATTAAATAAGTAGAACGCGATGGGGACGATCATTAATGTGCTGTCCGCGCGATCGTAAATTCCGCCATGGCCGGGGAGCAATGTGGATGAGTCTTTTACCTTGAAATGCCGTTTGAACAAGGATTCGTGCAGATCACCGAGTTGCGACACGACCCCAATACCCACCGCCAAAATGGAATAAAATAGCGGATGGAGGTGAATGTGCCAGACCGTGCCTAGAATTTGAATGTAGACCCAGGAGACAAAGAAGCCTCCCAATAGTCCGATTAACGCTCCCTCTAACGTTTTGTTTGGGCTGATTTGAGACAGTGGGGTTCGGCCGAGCACGCGCCCGCCGACCAACGCTATTGAGTCCGTGGCCCAGACCACGAGGATGCAAAATAGGAAATTAATCAGACCGTTTGCACCGGCCCTCAAAAGAAAGATGTAGGTGAATGTGAGGCTGATAAACCCAACGACGCGGGCGGTAGCTAAAATATTAGACGGTGAAATCCAAATGCGCCGATACCCTAACTCAGTAAATGCCCCTGCGATGACACCTAATGCGCAGACGCGGACGATCGGGTGTCCCCAAAGAATAAAATGGGGGTCATAGTAGGCGCCGACGATCACGATGGAGATGATTGAGTATCCCGCCCAGCAATAGGGGGCGATGCCTTGTGTTTTGAGCATTTCGAACATCTCGTAGGCCGCAGCAATGGCAATAATCCACACCCACAGCAACATGGTTACGCCACCCCACGCGATGACGATGGCGGCGATTGCAAGCAAAACCAGTGCGGTAATGGCGCGTTGAATCATTTGACCCCCCCAAATCGGCGGTCACGCTTTTGAAATTGTGTAATCACATCGAGTAGGTGGGCACGGTCAAAATCAGGCCAAAGCACGTCGAGAAAAAAGAGTTCAGAATAGGCGCATTGCCATAGTAAAAAATTACTGATGCGGGAATCGCCCCCGGTTCGGATCATGATATCGGGATCGGGAATGCCCGACGAATACAATCGATCGGACACCGCTTGGTCATCGATGGTCGACAATGTGCCGGCGGCGACGTCTTGGGATATTTTTTGGATGGCCTGAACGATTTCACGGCGCGACCCATAATTAATGAGTAAGTTGAATTGAAGACGGGTGTTGGCGGCGGTGATGGCCTCGGAGTCCTGGATTTGAGCCTGCAACTCGGGGCTTAATTCCGCATGGTCTCCTAGGATTCGGATTTTAATATTTTGCTCATGGAGCTTGGGAGTTTCTTGGACCAACATCTCTCGGATAAATCCCATAAGAAACGACACCTCGTCTTCGGGGCGCTTCCAGTTTTCGGTTGAAAAGACATAGACCGATAAAAAACGGACGCCCAAATCGGCGCAGGTTTTAATGGTGCTGCGTAACGACTCTGCCCCATTCCGATGTCCCACTATGCGGGGCATGAAGCGTTTCTTCGCCCACCGACCATTGCCGTCCATGACGATGGCAATGTGGGATGGCAATGCTTCCGGAAGAATTCCATTTGCCTTACACGCGGCAAATTCTTCGGGCGAAAGCGTGGCCATTTAAACCTTCATAATTTCGGCTTCTTTATCCTTGGCAAGCGTGTCCAAAACGCCGATGTATTGGTCCGTCGTCTTCTGAGCCTCGTCCTGACGTTTTTTTGAGTCGTCTTCAGTTAATTCTTTGCTTTTTTCTTGGGCCTTGATGGCATCAACAAAGTCTCGTCGAATGTTACGGACAGCGACCTTGGCTTCTTCCACGGCTTTCTTGACTTGTTTCACCAGGTCTTTACGCCGTTCTTCGGTGAGCTCAGGGAGTCGTAATCGGATCACGCTGCCGTCAGTATTGGGTTGCATTCCCAAATCGGAGGTCATAAGGGCGCGTTCGACGTCCTTAACGGCACCTTTATCAAATACATTCAGCATGAGGGTGCGGCTCTCGGGAACGGATATAGCGGCCACCTGTTTAAGGGGGACCGGGTTTCCGTAATAGTTCACCATGATTCGATTGAGGAGATCCGGGCTGGCGCGTCCGGTTCGAAATCCTTGCATAAGACTTTTTAAGGACTCGATGGATTTTTCCATCCGGGAGTTGAGTTCTGACATGGCTACCCTCCGATTGTGGTTCCGATTTTTTCGCCGCTAAGTACCCGCTTGATATTGCCCCGTTCTTTAAGGCTAAATACTAAAATGGGGATCTGGTTGTCCATGCTGAGGGACAACGCTGTGGTGTCCATAACTTTGAGGCGTTTATTTAAAACGTCCATGTGAAGCAATGTTTCGAACTTGATGGCCTCGGGATGGGTGACGGGGTCTTCGTCGTATACGCCATCTACTTTGGTTGCTTTAAGGATGGCATCGGCTCGGATTTCTGCGGCCCGTAAGGCGGCGGTGGTGTCGGTGGTGAAATACGGATTGCCCGTTCCACCTGCAAAAATCACGATGCGGCCTTTTTCAAAATGTCGAATGGCCCGTCGTAAAATAAAGGGTTCAGCCACTTCTCTCATTTCGATTGCGGTTTGAACTCGGGAATCAACCCCGACCTTGGTGAGTGCATCTTGTAGCGCGAGGGCGTTCATTACGGTGGCTAACATCCCGGTATAGTCCGCAGTTACACGGTCCATTCCTTTGGCTGCGCCTGCAAGGCCACGAAAAATGTTGCCGCCGCCAATAACGATTCCAATTTGAATCCCTAATGAATGGGCATCACGAATATCTTCGGCAATATTAACAAGGAACTGAGGATCGATACCGTATTCGAGGTTGCCTTTGAATGCTTCTCCACTCATCTTGAGTAGGACGCGTTTGTATGGAATGTGTTGGGAATTCATGGGGGGGCATTGTAACAACGGGGTGGGGGTTTGCCAACGAGTGACGCGAATCAGTATCATTTGTGACCGGAAATTATCGCTATGACACACTCATTATTAATTGTTGGATTTTTTACCACCTTGATTCACCTGACGGAGGCATTGGCGTACTCCATGCGGTTGGCGGGGATTCGGACTCGGCAGATTGCGGTGTCGTTGTCGTTTGTGACCAGTACGTTGTTGGTGTCGCGGTTGTCGAATATGTTTCAGGCGCCGCTGCTCGGGGCGATGGTGGATTCGAGTGTATTAAGCGGTGGCGCCAATGCCATCCATAGTCTTGAAATTCAGTTTCGGTTTGTTATTTTTTGTGGATTTTTAGGGTCGTTTATTGGATTTATATTAACCCCGACAATGGTTCAGGTGTTTGCGGTGGGGATTCGTAAGTTTTCTGAAACGGGGTCGGTTCCTCGGGTTATCGCCCTTTTTTTTGTGCCGCGACGCCTGGTTTTATTCGCCAAAATGCTGAGGTTGCCGACCAGGGAATCGTTGAGGAATATTTCGATACGATCGTTGCCCAAGGGGTTTTTGATACTCAATATGGGGGTGACGTCGGTATATACGATTGGGGTGTTATGTTCGCTATTGGCGGGGGCGATGATTCCGGAGTTTCGGTCGACAGCGATTCAGTTGTCGGGGATTGTGAATGGACTGGCGACGATATTATTTACCTTGTTTGTGGACCCGGCGGGCGCACGAATTACCGATCAAGCGACGCATGGCATTCGACCGGAAAGCGACGTTAAATCGGTGGTGTTTTTTCTGCAAATGGGTCGGTTGGCGGGGACGTTGGTGTTGGCTCAACTCTTGCTGATCCCGTTCACTCACTACATTTTGTGGGTGACGCGGGGTTTGGCGCACTGGGCGGTATAATCTGACGGTGGTGATGACACATCTCGAGTATTTGGCGTTAGTAGCGGAATTGAATCGCCACGGGCATCGATATTATACCGACGATCGGCCGGAGATTTCTGATGAGATTTATGATGCCAAGATGCGGGACCTTTTGGCCTATGAGGCCCAGAATCCGTTGTTTATCGATGGGGAATCGCCGAGTCAACGGGTGGGTGGGGCACCGCTTGCTCAGTTTACGTCGTTTACCCATCCGAGGCCGCTGAAGTCGTTGACCAATGTGGTGTCCGACGCGGAATTTGTCGCGTTTTATGACCGGGTGGAAAAGGGATTGGGACAGAGGGATCTTCCCTTTACCGTCGAGCCCAAAATGGACGGACTGGCGATAGCGATCCATTACCGCAATGGGGTGATGTCGGTAGCCGCGACGCGTGGGGATGGGATCTCGGGCGAAGTGGTGACGGATAATGTAAAGACGATTCGGTCGGTTCCCCAACGATTGTCCGAACCAATCGATATTGAGGTGCGGGGCGAGGTCGTTATGCGTCATAGTGTGTTTGAGAAACATCGGGGCGACTATGCGAATCCCCGAAATATGGCGGCCGGATCGTTGCGCCAGTTGGATCCGTCGATTACGGCGTCACGGGAGTTGGATTTTTTTGGGTATCAGCTCATTGGGCCGAATATTGATTCCCATCATGAAATGATGAAACTGGCGTCCGGACTGGGGTTTCAGGTCACTCCGGATCGTGAGGTGGGGAGAGGTCGGGCCTGGGTGTTGGATGCGGTCACTCGGTTGTATTCGAATCGCAGTACCTATGACTGGGATATTGATGGGGTGGTCGTGAAGTTAGATTCTATTTCGCTTCAAAATGAACTCGGGACCACGGCGAAAGCCCCGCGTTGGGCGGTGGCGGTTAAGTTTCCGAGTGTTCAAGCCCAGACGCTTCTTGAGAATATCATCGTGCAGGTGGGACGGACGGGGGTGGTAACTCCGGTGGCCGTGTTGGCGCCTGTTACCGTCGGCGGAGTCGTGGTTCGTCGGGCAACCTTGCACAACATTGAAGATATTGAACGAAAAGAAATTTATATTGGCGATATTGTGACGGTGCAACGTGCAGGGGAAGTGATTCCGGAAGTGGTGGGGCGGGTGTTGCGGGGGGAGGATAGTCGTCCATTTATTATGCCTGTGAATTGTCCCGAATGTGCCACGGTGTTGATCCAAAATGAGGGAGAAGTGGCCTTCCGGTGCACGAATGAACGCTGCCCGGCGCAGGTTAAAGGCCGCATTCGTCATTTTGCGTCCCGTGATGCGATGGATATTGAGGGGCTGGGGGACGCGTTGGTCGACGTGGTAGTGGATAATAGATGGGCGTCGGCACCGCATGAGTTATACACAATTACCGAAGTGCAGTGGGCCAGTCTTGAGCGGATGGGGGCCAAGTCGGCCGAGAATTTGGTTCGGGCGTTTGAAGTCAGTAAATCATGTTCATTGGCTCGATTTATCTTTGCTTTAGGGATCCCGTTTATCGGGAAGACAACGGCGGAAACCTTAGCGCATCGGTTTCAAACGGTTGAGGCGTTGCAAGCGGCGACTCGGGACGACTTTTTGAGTATTAATGACGTGGGCGAAAAGATGGCGGAATCGATGTGCAGTTATTTTGCGGATCCGGTTCATCGGGGTTGGATTAACGGGTGTCTGAGTGCCGGGGTGACGCCGGTGGCAGCGGCCCGAACCGGCGGGGTGTTGGCAGGGAAAACCTTTTTGATTACCGGGGTATTGAGTCGGCCGAGGAGCGAAATTGAACGGGATATTAAGGCGAGGGGCGGGGCGATTTTGGGCTCGGTGTCGTCTAAATTGAATTATTTGGTCGTGGGGGAGTCTCCGGGAAGTAAACGGGATAAAGCCATTCAATTGACCCAAAGTGGTAAAGCGTCGATTGAATTGGTGTCTGAAATCGGTTTGGCCGAATGGTGGGTCTGAAAGGTGGATAATATGCGGGTGTCGTTGGTATTTCCTATTTTTAATGAATCGGCCTGCCTCCCTGTTTTATGGGATCGCATTTCGGAAGTAATGGCGTCTTTGGACCATGACTTTGAAGTGATATTTATCGATGACGGATCGACCGACGGGTCATTCGACCGACTGAATGCGATCGCAGCGGCGGATATGCGGGTTAAACTCCTGCGATTTTCGAGGAATTTTGGACATCAAATTGCGATTACCGCGGGGATTGATATGACCGACGGCGATGCGGTGATCGTAATGGATTCTGATTTGCAAGATCCCCCGGAGTTAATTAGGGAGATGTTGGCGAAGTTTGAAGAGGGCATGGATGTGGTGTATGCCGTTCGTCGTAATCGTCTGGGAGAGACCTGGTTCAAAAAGATGTCGGCGACGATTTTTTATAAAATTCTGAATTGGATGTCGTCAACGCCGATCCCTTCGGATACCGGGGATTTTCGGTTGATGAGTCGGCGGGTTGTGGCGGCGTTACGCACGATGCGGGAGCAGGATCGATTCGTTCGAGGGATGGTGAGTTGGGTGGGATTTAACCAGTGTCCGGTCTATTTTGATCGGGATCCTCGGCTGGCGGGCCAGACCCAATATCCCTTTCGAAAAATGGTCAAATTTGCCTTGAATGGGATTGTGTCATTTTCTACCGTCCCTCTGCGATGGGCGAGTTGGTTGGGGTTTATGTTGTCCGGTGCGGCCGGGATTTATATCATTGTGGTCGTGGGTTTGCGGGTGACTGGCCATACGTTTCCGGGCTACGCCTCATTGATGATTGCCGTGCTGTTGTTGGGGGGGATTCAGCTCATGACGGTGGGGATTTTAGGGGATTATGTCGGGCGTTTGTACATGGAGTCCAAAAAGCGACCGCTCTACATCGTGAGTGAGACGGTTGGATTTGAGTAACGATTCCAATCGCCATATCGCGGTGATTGGCGCGGGGGTTGCGGGGTTGGTGGCGGCATATCGATTAGTCGGGAGGGGGGATCGGGTGACCGTATTTGAGCGGAGTCCCTTTGTGGGGGGGCAACTTGTCACGACGTCGGTGGGAGGTGAGCCCGTCGAATGTTATTACCATCATGCGTTTACGTCGGACTCGGCGTTGTGGGCGTTGTGTGAGGAGTTGGGATTGTCCGATAAGGTCCTATGGCTTCCGAGTTCAATGGGATACTACGCCGATGGTCGGTTATATCCATTTGGAACCCCGAAAAGTGTACTTGGATTTACGCCGTTGGGGTGGTGGGGGCGGTTTGAATTTGCAGTGTCGGCCTTATGGTTAACTCATGGCATGTCTCAAAAAACATCGGAACAATATGCCGTCAAAGACTGGTTTGTGTCACGGGGGTTTGGCAAGGTGTGGGAGGTGATTTGGCGCCCCCTATTTCACCTCAAATTTGCGGATGATGCCGATGATATTTCGTTGACCTGGCTATGGGGTAAATTCCAGACCCGGGGGAAATCGCGGAAGGCGGGCGGTTCAGCCGAGGTATTGGCCTATATGAACGGGAGTTTTGGCGTGCTGGCGACGACGTTGGCAGGGAAGATTCGTGAGGGGGGTGGGGTGATTCAGTTGAATACCCCCGTCGACGGACTGAAACGATTGGCAGACGGCGGAATGATGGTGAATAACCAGCGGTTTGATGCCGTGATTTCGACGGTGTCATCCGATGTCTTGGCGCAATCGGCGACCTGGTCCCTGGCGTTTCTCGAACAGTTATCGGCCCTGACGTACAAGGCGGCTATTTGTGTGATGATCGTATCGTATCGGGCGTGGTTCCCCGTGTATTGGACCAACGTGGGGGATATGACGCTCCCATTTGGCGGGGTGATCGAGCATACTCGGTTTGTGCCGCCGTCGGTGTATGGGGGTCGACATATTATGTATTTGTCGCGGTATGTCTCAGAGTCAGATCCGCTGTTTTTGATGCCCGAAGATGAGTTGGTTCGACTATTTTTGGATGGGCTGCGGTTGATTTGTCCCGAGTTTGATGAAACGGCAATATCCGATCTCAAGGTGTTTCGCCAGCGGAACGCCCAGCCGGTGGTGCGAGGGGGGTATCGTGCCCCGGAAATGGTGACCGAGATTCCGAACGTTATCTGGATTTCAACGCATCATACATACCCGTTTGATCGCGGGATTAACTACGCCATTGAATGCGCGGATGCGGCGGTGGGGCGATTAGAATCTAACTGAAAAAACACTCTATTTTAAGAAACTGAATTTACAGAAAAAGTGAAGCACAACTATCCGGCAGCTGGCTCTTTCGACGCCGGTTAATTGAGGAAGCCCGCTCTGTATTTGAAAAAGCATTGGCGTTAGCCACAGAATTCATTCCTCGTCACAAGCTCACGGTCACCTTGTCGTCGAATCTGGGATCTTTGTTGATTGAAACAGATGCGCATCAAAAAGGGGCGGATCTACTAGAGGCTGCGATCTTAACGTATAGAGGCTCAGCGGAAATGGCTGAGTGTTTGTCAGTCTCCACTTATCGCTTGGCGGGATATCGCATGAATCAAAATCGCATGGATGAAGCCCAAACCTTGTTACAAGAGTCAAAAGCCATTAGGGAAACCTTGTTTTCGGCGGATTCGGTTGAGATGGACAGGGTAAAGCTAATGGAGGCGAGCCTCCTCAGTCGAACAGGTCATCTGGATGAGGCAAAACGTTTGTTTGTAGAAATTTTTGAAAAACGCAACGCCGTTGATCCCTTTGGGTTGGATTTAATTCCTGTCCTGGAACACTTGATCACTATCGCAGAAGAAGAGAAACATGGGTATGACGAATGTTCGTCTCGGATTCACATCAAGGAAATCTATCGACGTCATTTTGGAGAAGTCGACATTCGTACCATTTTGGCCAACCTCAGGGTCATGAACAGTTTTCAATATCATGCCCCTCAGGAAGACTTGGATCTTTATTTGTTCAAGGCCGAAGAATGGATGTCTCAATTCCCGGTCACAAGAGAGTCTTCTCAAGTGGGCCTTTGCTACGCAGAGCTAGCGTATGCGACCTACGGACGCCAATTGTTTACCCAAGAGATGGGTTTGGATCAGAAAAAGGAGCTCATTTCAAAAGCGCTGGTATATTCGTTGAAAGCCAGTCGGCATCTACACGCGTCAAAGACCCTGGATTTGCGATCATTGGGTAGACTCAAAGACTTTGAAACAGCGTGTATGGATACCTCTCGGTTTTTAGAAAACATGTCGCATTTTTCGAGGGAACCGGGGAAGATGGGGCCTGTTTTTTATGATCGAAATGAGGAAAAGACGGATCCAGTATCTGCCCCATCCGACCATCAAACCGAGAAAGAGTTGGCTAGCCTGTCCGAATTTAGTTCGGAAGTAGACTACTCCAAAATCCCAGACCAGGACATGCCATTAACGGTGGAAGACTTTCGTAAACTTTCTACTCAAGGGGTGATCAATCCCTATCGATTGCGCGTGGCACAAGGCGGCATTAGCATGACGTTTTCAGACGGAAGACCCCTCAAAGCGTTGAGAGATCTTTTGTCTGCAGATCCATCATTTGCGCATAAGGTATCCCCAGTTGAGATCGGCATTCACAACAAAAAAATCTATAGTTTTGATACCCGACGTCTTATTGTTCATATGATGGCAAAGAAAGATAACGACGCGGTTTTGATTCAATACAAAAAAATAGAGGGACCCTATTTGAAAGAGCGTATCGGCGCAATTTTTACGCCAAGGCCTTGGAATGGGTATGTGACCGCAATTCGCCATGGGGGAAAAGGGTCGGACTCTGAACCCTTTATTTGCCCACCTCTTGAAATTCAGTTAAGTGATGTCGTCGCCGCAGGGTTCAAATGTTTTCCCAAAGATCGAGACCATGCGGACTTAAACGGGTTTATGCATAAGCAGGCTGCTGCAAAAAAAATCTATAAATTTTTGATGGGAAAGAAAAAATCAGGTTCCAAATTCGCTAAAAGAGTCATTGAAGAGGCCGTGGCGATTGCAACCACGTCGAGCCGAGGGGAGGCAAATCAATTTTTGATTGGATGTCGGGACTCGGTTTTGAAAAAGCCATCTTAAGAATTATTGAGCCACCCTGCCAGGCTACTCCCGCAATCGAATCACCCGATCCCTAAATTGTTCCACCAGAAGGACCAACTCCGAGCCGGTGGACTGACTCCCCAATAGGCGCTTTGCGAGGACCGCGAGTTCCTCATCGCCCGACGGCAGGGTATGGGTTTGCTGGTCTTCGAGGAGCTGCAAAAAATGTTCCAATCGGCGAAACAGGAGATAAACCTCTCGGATTTCGTAGGCCAATCCATCGGCGACCACGCCACAGTCACGAAGCCGTTCCAATGCCGGAAGGGTCCGTCGAATCCATAGCTGGGGGTATCGGTCGAGATGAGAGAGCTGTAATCCTTGAACCCAAAATTCGATATCCCGAATTCCACCGGCCCCGTTTTTGATATCGACGCCGCTACCCAATCGCCGTGCTGATTTTCGGATTGCCGCGACCCGCAATTCTCTAATGGTCGACACCAATTCCTTGGCTGGAAAACGGGCCAGTCCCGACCGCTTAAGGTCTTCCAGTACGTCAAACCCGATGGCCCAATTGCCGGCAACGGGACGCATTTTTAAGAGGGCCTGAATCTCCCATTTTGAGGCGGAGTGTGCGTAATATGCGGTGAGCCCCGTGGTCGATGTAACCCATTGGCCCGAGGCCCCGAATGGCCGCAGAGAGTAGTCCATTCGATAACATTGGCCTTCGTCGGTGAACTCCGACAAATCGGCGTTGACCTGTCGCAAAATCGATTCGATTTGGGTGGTGACGTTGTTTAAGGATTCTTCTGGAATGCCAGAGAGATCAATAATGGGGATGAGGTCGATATCCGAGCTGTAATTGAGTTCGGTTGCGCCCAGTTTCCCCATTGCCATCATGCAAAACCGATCGGCCAAGGTGTACGGATCTTCCGGTAGCCGCTTAAAGGCGAAGTCGACACAGGCTTGAATGGCCGACTCTGCGACCAAGGAGATGTCTTGGTAGATTTCCGGCATCGCAATTTGCAACGTAATATCTTTGATGGCGATTCGGAGCAATTCCCTGCGCTTAAAGAGTCTAAGGCGATTTCGCCACTCCCTCACCGACTGAGCGGATTGGGCAATTTCCGACAATTCCACAGTGGCACTTCCGCGCAAAAATCGGTGATGGAGATATCCTTTTTGTGTGATTGCCCCAAAAAACTCGGGGTGTCGGATTAAGGTGTCGGATAAAAATTGACTCACGGAAAAGACGTCTAACAAAATATCGAGCCGAATGGGTTGGCTCAACAATAAATTAAAATGGTCGGCAGGATCGGACATCTGGGAGACAAATCGCTCCCAATTATTGAGCGCCATGTCGGGGTCCGGTTTATGCCGTAGCCATTCGCAGGCCAAAACCACCAATCGTGAAAAATGAGCGGGGCTTCGATCGGCAGCGGCCAAACGCATCAAATTAGCCTCAGCGCGGGCGGGGTCTCGGAATCCGGCGTCGCGGAGGACTTTTAAACGAAGCTCGGTGGGAATGCTCGGGTTTAACACAAGGTCGGCGACGTTCGCGAAGGATTGGGATGGCAATGATTGGCGGGAAAAATGGGTTTGGAGGAAGGTTCTTGCGGTGGCGGTAACGGCTTCGAATTCCATGTGGAGCTGATCGGCGGCGGATAAATGATCCACCCCGTGGTATCCCATTCGACGGGCCAAATGGTCGTATTCAAGCGAGGCGACGTCGGGTAAAAAGAGATCCTCAGCGGATCCCCGCAGCATTCGGAGGCCGTTGGTGAGTCGCCGCAAAAAGATATAGGCCACGATGATTTGAGCCGTTTCTTCTGCGTTGAGAATCCCGGCCTTACGCAATGCAGTCAACGCTTCTCGGATTCTGGGGGTTCTCAGACTTTGAAGCTTTCGGCCGAGCATAATTTGAAGTGCTTGAACGGTGTATTCGATATCGACCAACGCCCCGGGGCTAAATTTGGCATTCAATCGGGTCGGGGCTTTTTCTTGGAATTGTTTTTTTCGAAGTTGCCAGAGTTCAGAAAAATCAAAATTGTCGGTGCCATAGACAAACTCATCACGAAGTTTTTCAATTCGTTGTCCGAGCTGAAGATGTCCGGAAATTCGTCGAAGGCGAACCAGGGCCAATTTTTCATAGATATGGGCGGGGCCATCGGGCCCAAAATAGCGGCAAAAGTTCTCGACGCTGACGGCCAATGGGCCATCGCTGCCATAGGGACGGAGCCTCAAATCGATATCAAAAATGCCCGATCGTTTCGAGACTATAAACTGCCGTAGCTCGCGCACCAACTCCGAAAAAAAGTCAGAATTAGAGATGGGGGATGGGCCGTCAGTTAACCCGTTATCGCTGTACACCAATAGCAATTCGATGTCGGACGCGTAGCCCAATGCCGCACCGCCGAGTTTCCCCAATCCAAATACGGCGTAGTGAGCGGGGATAATTCCGACGGTCATCGGCGTTCCGTGGCGCCTAATGAGTTCCTCCATCAAAAGCCTAATGGCGGTACCGATGACGGCTTCGACGAGGAGTGTCAGTTGTTTCGACAGTTTGAGAATGTCCGTCTGCTCCAAGATATGGCTGAGGTCGATGAGGAACGTTTCGTGGTCTTTAAATTGGTTAACGATTTGTTTTTTGGCATCCAAATCGGTGACCGGTGCCAGCGCAGCGTCGAGCCGATGTTGGATCGTGGTTTCTCCCGTGTAAACCGGGGTTTGGTCCGCCTGGGGGCCCAGAACCGGGAGCAATGATTCATAGTGGAGGCGGATGACGTCTTCCCAGAGGTAGTCACTGGTTCCCAATAATTTAGCCATATCACGGAGTGCCAGTGGGTTAGATAAAAGTTCGATCCATTGGCCTTTTTCGGGGAGTTCCAATATCGAGGTGACTAATTGTTCGAATCGGGAAATGGCGTCGAATGGGTTGGGGGCGCGGTCTAGAAAAAAGGTGAACTGTTTGCATAATAAAACCGACAATCGAAGTTGGTCCAACAGCTGGGCGGATTCCAGTTTGTTTCCGTTTTGATCGGTGAGTGCAAACGTATCTTGGACCCGCTTCCCCGTTGTGGAGATTGTGAGGTGATCGATAGATATTTCATGGTGGGCCAATGCGGTTGAAAATGAATAGAGGAAAAACGGGGTATTTTCGGTAATTAACGTGAGGCGGGTGGCCTCATCGCCGGTGTTATCGAAGTTGACTTGGACGGGGGATAAAAATTCGGTTTTTTGACCTGTAAAATGTTGGATATAGGTGGCGGCTTGGCGATTTACAATTTGGCTGGCCTCACGGATGGCGGCGTCTGCGCCACTTTCGAGAAGTCGGGCCACTGTAATAAATTGTTCCGTGATGTCGAGGCTCCATTTCCTGAACGAAATATTGCTGGTGAGTTTCCCTGAAAAAAAATCAACCACTTTTCGCCGTTTTAAGCTGTGGACGAGATGACGACGGTCCACAATGACCCGCTGTTTTGCAGTGGCTTGTCCCGGGATCGTTGCTGAATATGTAAAGATCTCTCCGGATACAATTTCGACACCATTCGAGCTTAATAATCCGGTAATTAGCGAAAATAGAAACGGATAATTGTAGGTGAGAATGGTGCATTCCACCCGATCTTCACCGCTTTGGCGAAAGAGTAACGAAATCGGGTGGCCGGTGGATAGCTGCGCCAACCGGGTCAGATGATCGCATTCCACCTCAAAGTCAAAAAATTCGAAGTAGCGGTCCGGGAGCCGAAAGAGAAAATCGGATACGTCATCTTTCGGGATATCGGGGAGGCTGGCGAGATATCGATCCTCCGATGGACGCATTCGTTATAGCGTCGCCAACACGCTCTTGGCCGTGGCTCGGGTCATCATGGTCCGTGGAAGTTCCAATGGATTTGGGTTTTTGGATAACGGGAGTAGGGTGACTCGGGATCGAATGGTCATCGCGTATTTGTATCCGGATGATTTGAGTAATGCTTTACCTTCCGCCGTGCAAATTCCAAAAGGATAAATGTACACATCAATCGGAATGCCCAATTCTTTTTCCAATATTTTTTTGGATAAAACGGCTTCTTTGTCGAAATCAGCGGGCCGTTTGTCCTTGAGTTTTTGATTCAAAAATTCGTGAAAGTAGCCATGGGACGCAAATTCATTTCCGGAATCTTTGAGCTCGCGAAGCTGGGCCCATGTCATTGCAAATTTCCGGGTATTGATAATCCCCGGATAAATCGCAAACATGGCGGGTATATGATGAGGTTTGAGTACTGCGGTGGTCGCGTCGTAGGCGGATCGGTTTCCGTCATCGATGACCAGTAATATGTTTCGATCACCCGTGACTGTTCCGGATCTGATTTCCGAAAACGTTCGAAACCGATAGCCCTTATTTTCTATGATTCGGATATGGGATTTAAACTCGGTTATCGAAAAATCTGTATCAATTTTGGGGCGTCCGAGGAACGTGTGGTAGCACAAAATATGCACTTGGGCCGCTTGAATCGACACGGCCATGGTCATGAATCCCACGAGAATAATCGCACAAAAAATAGTCAGGTTTACGAATGAACGGACTGTCATAATCGCCTCACAATAATAAGGAAGGGATACGGATTGGGGGGATAGTTCCGAAAGTCGATGCAATTTCTGCGAGAGAGAGGTCTTGGCAAAGGCCAGTATCCATTACGGTTGCGCCTGAAATTCCAAGATCCAGAGTCATTTGCGCGACATTTTTGGGGTTGTCGTCAAAAAACCAAACGTCGGTGTCCAATATAATTTCGGCGGCACCTAGAATTTGAGCGACGACCTTGGAGAATGCCGAATAGGGTTTTCCCATCCATATTAATTCGATCTGGAGATCCTTTTCCAATTGGTCCGCATAATATCCCATCACGGGGTACAACCCGGATCCGGTTTGGACAAAATGATCTGGATTGACGCAAATTACTGGGCGAGGCCGGTCCCGTAACGACTGTTGAATCATCTTCATGATCGAGTCTGTTGAGGCCCCCGTACTTGCGGCAAGAACAATCACGTCGGCATCGTTCGGGTGGGCGACGCTATGGCCACCGGCAAGTTCGACATACCAGGATGACGTCGGGTATCCCCAGGTATATACGGGCTGTCCGGCTATCAATTGGCGTAACGCCGGATCCACCGACAGCCCCAGTCCCGATGAAATGATTTGGGATTCGGGGATATGAATATTTCGATACCTGAGTCGTTCCGCAATCTCGGGGATGGAGTCAGATGTGTTGTTGGTGGCAACCCACACCGGAACGCTTTCTGATAGCGTCTGAATGGTATGTCCCATCTTGGTTAGTCGATCGTCGTCGGTATAAAGGACACCGGCGGCGTCGACCACAATAACTTGGGGCCGCTGATCGTTCCAAATGGATTGAAGGGAAGTATTAATCCGGGACATGGTCATTGTTCCATATCGAATTGGGTCGGGGTTTCCCCTCGCGGAGCAACTCTCCCACCGTAACAATTTCAAATCCTCTATTTCTCAATTTCGTGACGATAGTGGGAAGCAGTTCGATTACATCCCCCCCATTATGCATCAAAATGATACTGCCCGGTTTGGCTTGGGTGGTGATCTTTGCGATGACGGATTGAGAGAAGGAGGACCCATCTTCACGCCGACTTTCGTCCTTCACTGGAAATCGATGGACATCCAAGACGTAGTCTCCCGCGTTGACATCCCAAAGTACTACCGTCAGTCCCAATGACGCAGCAATCTGGATGACTTTGGTATTAAATTGGCCACCGGGTGGACGGAATAATCGGGGAGATTCTCCCGTAGCCGAGCGAATAACAGCGTTTGTTCTTTCAAGTTCCGAGAGGATTTCTTCGTCGGACAATGCCGGCAGTCGGCGGTGATTGTACGTGTGGTTTGCAATCTCGTGACCCTGTTCATGAAGACGTTTAATGAGATCAATGTTGGCTTGAGCCTCGTGGCCCACGACAAAAAACGTGGAGCGAATCTGTAGTTTTTCGAGCATGTCAATCAGCGGAATAGATGATTCTGGTTTTGGCCCGTCGTCGAAGGTAAATGCGACTTGTTTTCGGGTGGTGTCCACCGACCATACGGTGTTCGCCGTTAGCGGGGTTAGGCTACTTAGAATTACGGACAACCCGATGACTGCCGCGATCCAGACCGTTCGCATCATGGGTGATTATTCTGTGATTCGTGCGCCGAGGCTACGCAATTTTCCGGGCAAATCGTCGTATCCCCGCCGCAAATGTTTGAGACCGTGGATATCGGTGGTTCCCTGTGCGGCCAGACCCGCCAAAATCAAGGCGGCCCCTGCGCGTAAGTCGGTCATTTTGACTTCGGCTGCGGTTAATTTGGGAACCCCGGTAATAATCGCATTGCGGTTATCAAGCTTGATTGTTGCCCCCATTCGCATCAATTCATTTGCGTGCATAAATCGATTTTCAAAGATACTTTCTTTAATGATGCTGGTCCCGTTGGCCAAGGCCAGTAACGCCATCATTTGGGCTTGCATGTCGGTTGGAAATCCGGGGAATGGCAAGGTTTCAATATTGACCCCGTTGAACTGGCTGCAAGCGCCCACTTTCATCCAAGTCGGCCCGACGGTGATCTGGAATCCCGCTTCCCGCAGTTTTTCGAGTAGCGGCGTGCTGTGTTCGGGAACGGTATGGGTCACGGTGACTTCGCCGCCGGTAATCGCGCCAGCCAAGAGTAGTGATCCGGCCTCAATCCGATCCGAAACTACAGCATGTTCCGTCCCCGTGAGCTCAGGAACCCCGTGGATCGTAATGACCGCGGTACCATGTCCCGTAATTTGGGCCCCTGCTTTGTTTAAAAAATTCCCGAGATCGGTAATTTCGGGTTCGCGTGCGGCATTTTCAATGACAGTGGTTCCTTCCGCCAACGACGCAGCCATCATGACATTTTCGGTGGCTCCGACCGACGGGAAATCCATAGGGACGACGGCGCCCTTAAGGGATTTGACCTTCATTTCCACAAAGCCATGTTCGATTCGATGCTCGACACCGAGTCGTTCAAATCCCTTGAGGTGGATATCGATTGGGCGGGATCCAATGGAACATCCGCCAGGCAATGGGACTTTGGCAAATCCGGTTCTTGCGACCAGCGGTCCCGCCACAAAAAACGAGGCTCGCATCGCGGTTACTAAGTCATACGGTGCAATATGCCTGACTTTTTTGGTGTTATTGATGATGACGCGATTCCCTTTATGGAGTTCGGCGCGAACCCCCAAGGAATTCAACATTTTAATCATCGTAAATACATCCATGAGATGGGGTACGTTGGTCAGAATTGATGTTCCCTTCAACATAATGCATGCGGCCAATAACGGTAGTGCGGCATTTTTGGCACCGGATGCTGCGACTTCGCCGTTGAGGGGGATTCCGCCGTGGATATGGAGGCCAGACATTAAGCGGGTTTCCCAATCCGATCCAATTGGACGGACAAAAATTCATCCACTTGGAGGTGTAACGCGGCTAGATCTCCGATGTTTTGGATAATGACTTCACATTCTTGGAACGCCTGAAAAATGTTTTGACCGGCACTTTGACCGGTGTTTTCCCGGTCGTCATGGGCTTGGAATGTGGCAAAATCCACCGTATCTGACGCTCTGCCCCGCTCAGTGACTCGGGTATATCGAAGGTCAATGGGTGCATCAATCCCTAAAAATATGACGCCTTTTTCACGCAAATAGATGACTTCATCCAAGTTGCGGATGCTATCAAATGCAATCGACGACACGTCTTTTTCCGATGATTCATGAAAACACCGTCGGGCAAGGACATCCATCCCGAATTGACCTTTTAACTCATTGGAGGTGTGAACCATGACATCTCGGGTTTCGGGTTTGTTTCGGTGACGTACTTCCGAACGCACGATATCTGAGAGAGAAACAACCAAAAAACCACAGTCCCGAAGGTAGTCGCAAACCGCGGATTTTCCCGCGCCATTGGTCCCAATTAGGCCAATCAGCCGACGTGGGATTTTCAAAATAAAAGGGGTCTTTGCGTCAAATTCATAGCTCAAGATGGTAAATCAAATGCAATAAAATTCCAACGCTTGCTTGACTTCTTGGGCATCTTGCCAAGTCAACCACTTCGGGCTGCCCTTTTCCTTGCTGTGGTTGCGGAGCAAGTACGACGGGTGAAACATCGGAATGATATACAGCGGCGCTTCCATATAATTCACGGAGGCTTGGACCCATTTTCCTCGAACCTGGCTGATCGCTGTCATTTCTTCCAAAATCGTTTTAAGGGCTGGGCTGCCTAGAAGAATCATGACTTTGGGTTGTACCAATTGGATTTGCCGGATCAAATATGGTTTGCAGGCTTCCATTTCGGTGACCAAGGGCGTTCGATTTTGGGGGGGTCTACATTTTACGGTGTTGGCAATATAGGCATCTGTCTCTCGGTTGATTCCGACGGATTCCAAAATTTTGGTTAACATTTGGCCGGCTTTTCCGATAAAAGGAAGGCCTTGAAGATCCTCTTGTTCACCGGGAGCTTCCCCAATAATCATGAGGTTGCAAGGGACGGGACCGTGGCCAACCACGACGTGGGTTCTTCCGGATTGTAAGGCGCATTTAGTGCAGCTTTGGCAGGTCTCAAAGAGTTGCGCATAGGTCATGTCGTTATACGGTGTAACGTCGTTAAATGGAATCATGGGGTTATCCTCATACTGAGATCGAGTGCGGGAACGGAATGGGTAAGAGCGCCGACGGAAATACGATGGATTGGAAGCCCGCGATATCGGCCGATTGTATCCAGTGTAATATTGCCAGACACTTCGATTTCGGCCGGAATGCCCCGATCAATCATCCGTTGGGCCCCTTGGGTAATGATATCGACGGGGAAGTTGTCGAACATCACGATATCGGCAAGATCGAGCGGGAGGGAGTCGATTTGGGAGAGTGTTTCGATTTCGATCTCGATGCCAATCGTTGGATTTTGATGCTTAAAATAAAGGAGACGATCGCGAAGTGATCCCAATTGACCGTTATGTTCGAGAGCGATCAGATGATTTTCTTTGATCAAAATCATGTCGGATAAATTCATCCGATGATTGTGGCCGCCACCGGCAACTACGGCTTGTTTTTCGAGCAATCGAAGAAGGGGGGTGGTTTTGCGGGTTTCGAGTAATTTGATTCCAGAATCATTCAGTGCGGCGACAAAACTCCCGGTCATCGTTGCGATTCCGCAGAAACGTTGTAAAAAGTTGAGTAACACCCGTTCCAACGCCAGCACTTGTTTGAGTGGGCCGGTAATTTCGATCAATCGGTCTTTGGGGCCAATCCGTTGGCCGTCAGTCACGAGAATCGTGGCGTGAAGATGAGAATCAAAGTGGGCAACGCAGGCCAGTGTAATCTCGCGACCAAAAAAAATGCCCGGGGCCTTGGCGATGATGACTGCAGTGGCGGATAGGGTGTCGGTAAGTGTTAAATCGGAGGTGATATCGCCGTTAGGAATATCCTCCGCGTACGCCAGTTGAATCAATTCGGTCAGGGAAGTCATGTGAGCGAATTATAGGCTACAAAAAGGGTGGGCGTAAAACGGCCGGAGATTGTAACGCGGGATTTTAAGAATATTCTAGGGTAATATCAGAAGTAAATGTCATCCACCCCCCGAATTTTTAGTCCAACAGCGAAGGTCAAGTGGCCCAGCTGCCCGCTTGATGAATTTTCCCTTCACCATCTTAAAGATGTCCTCCGGTTGCGGAAGGGGAATTTAGTCGAGGTCGTTGCTGGCGACACTTTGTGGACGGTGACCTTGGTTGAGTTTCAACCCAAGTCAAATCTGATGACCACAGAGCCCGTCAGCTCCGTAAAAATCCCCGTCGCTCCTGTTAATATTCAGTTGATTCAATGTGTCCCGAAAGTCGATAAAATTTCCGAGATTATTCGATCCTGTACCGAGATGGGCGTGGCACAGATCACCCCCGTTATTAGCGAGCGGTGCGTCAGCGTCCCCACGGAAAAGGCAAACGCCAAGCATGCCCGTTGGAAGCAAGTGGTGATGAGTGCGGCGGCACAGTCTCGGCAGATTCGGGTTCCAGTCATGGATCGGTTGACCCCCTATGCAGCGGCTTTATCCGCAACGACATCAACACACAAAATTATTTTTTGGGAAGAGTCTCCCGTTCCGTTAAGTGCCGTGATCTCAACCCTGGGATTGAACTCCAGCCAACATCCCCTCTCTTTAAGTATCGTTATCGGGCCTGAGGGCGGATTGTCTGACGCAGAAGTCAAAATCGCGAGAGAGTTGGGCTACGTTGAGGCCTCCTTGGGTCCCACAATTTTGCGAGTCGAACACGCGGGGTTGGTGGCTGTTGCCCAATTGATTTACGCATTGCTCTGAAAGGAAATACGAACCGATTATGTCTACGACTCAGATTTATGACACGACTTTAGCGAACGGACTCAAGGTCTTTATTGTGACGGATCCGGCAAGCCCTCTGGTTGCGGTACGGACCTATGTGAAAGCCGGTGCTATTTCCGAAGGAGACTGTCTCGGTCAGGGGCTGTCTCATTTTTTGGAACATTTAGTCGCCGGTGGACCCACTCGGTATCGGACGGAAGACGAGTACAAACGGGCTTTGTCCATGCTCGGCGGCGGGTACAACGCGTACACCACTACCGATCATACCTGCTATTACATTAATTCCATTCCAGAAAATGCCGAAGAAGCCATAAAGATTTTGTCAGAATGGATGTTTTACAACACCTTCTCAACGACGGAATTTGAGCGGGAACGGGAAGTGATCACCCGTGAAATCGAAAAGAATAACGCCGAATTGGGACGGGTGTTTTATCAACTCTGTCAGACCAACTTTTATCAAAATCACCCGATGAGATATTCCGTGATTGGGGTTTTGGAGAACTTTAGAAACACCACGATCCAGCAACTCAAACGGTATTACCAAAATTATTACACTGCCTCAAATATGATTTTGGTTGTGGGTAGTTCTATGGCCCCTGAAATGGTGATGCCATGGATTGAAGCGGCCTTTGGTCGTGCGCCGATGGCGGCCCCTCCAACCCTTCTCATTACACCGGAACCCCGTCCGTTTTCGCCGCGAAAAGTGGTCAAAGAATGGGACACGGCGACGACCTATTATAGTCTTCGGTTCTCGACCACAGATCTCTTCTCAGAGGATTTGTACGCGTTGGATTTGTTAGATTTTATGCTTACCAATGGCGAAGATAGTATCTTGGTTAAAGATATAGTCGACGACCAGCAGCTCGCCTTTTCTGTGAGCTCAGCGTCTTATACACCTAATATTACAACGGGCTATTTTGATTTCATATTCGAGTTGGATCAGAAGGATATCCCAGAGGTTAAGGGGATTCTTTTTGACCATCTGTCTCGGATATCCCGAGGTGAATTAGACCCTCAGCGGGTTCAGCGGGCCAAAAAGCAAAAATTAGCGGAAGAGGCCTTTGCAATCTCAACGGTCGAAGACTCGGCGTCCCGTATTGGTCAGGGGTATTTGGTTGCCCAAACCCCTTATTTTTATGATCATTACGCGGCCCATTTTCGGGAAGTGACCTTTGAAGATGTGGTTCGGGTTGCTAAAAAATATTTTGATTTTGACCGGACAGTTGAAAGTGTTTTGGTGCCTCGGGTGGCGCCGGTAGAGGTGAATGCTCCCTCCATCTGGGTTCCCTCGGCACCGCTTCCCGAGCGTCATGTGTTGCCGAATGGTCTACGGGTGATTTTGTTTCGCGAGGCGTCGTATCCTCGGGTGTTCGTCAAAACTTTTTTTGACGGAGGCCTTCGACGGGAAACGGCGGAAACCAACGGTATTGGAACCGTAATGGCCGATATGTTCGCGACGGGAACGTCGACGATGTCCAAGCTCGATATTGCCCGAATCGTCGAAGATCGCGGGGCGGATATCAGTGCCGGGATTGGCAATAACACCTTCTATTGCACAATGGAATGTATGACCGAGGATATTCCTGATCTATTTAAACTCTATGTGACGGCGTTGTTGGATGCCCGATTTGATGTAAAAGAACTGAAAGAAACCCGACGCCAGGTTGTGCAATGGATATCCCAACGTCGGGATGATTGGTATCGCCATGCGGTATATCAATTCCGAAAGTCGTTCTACGAGGGTCACCCATACGGAATGCCAATGAATGGTGAGTTGGGGCCGGTTCGTTCGTTTACCGTGGATCAGTTAGCCCGGCATTATCAAGATCATTGGAATCCCAAATCGATGGTAATGACGATTGTGGGTGATATCGATGTGGCTCAGGTACTCGATCTAGTGGCGCCGTTGGGCCAAGTGGTGGGCTCGGGGGTTCCTGTGCTCAGTCCAGCAAGACCGTTGCACACTGCGGCATCGATGGATCGAATGACGGTGGATCAAGATGTTGCGGCGGTATTTATGGCCTTTGATGGGGAACGGTTAACTCAGTCCACCGAGTCAATGCGATTGGACTTAGTCAACACCGTTCTGTCGGGAATGAATTATCCGGCCGGGCGTCTTCATAATTTATTGCGAGACGAAGGGTTGGTTTACCTTGTTCACGGGGCCAATTATTTGGGCATTGAGCCCGGACATTTGTTGTTTTACGCCTTAACCTCTCCGCAGCATCAGCAACGGGTCCATGATGTCATGACCCATCAGGTGGAGGCTATTAAAACGTCTCCCATTTCGCAAGATGAATTTGATCAAGCGATTGCTCAGATGCGATTTTTCTTCAAAGACCGAGTCGCCTCTTTGGATGCGTTTGGTACCATTATTGCAGTGGATGAATTGCTGGGACGAGGCTGTGACTATTTTGCCAAGGTCGAATCTGGAGTGGATCAACTCAAGATTCCCGACGTGATGGAGTATGCCAATCGGTATTTGGTTTCGCCTCAAGTGGTTTGGTTTAATAAAGGGAAATAGCCCGACGTTGGTTGCGGGTTGGCGCGGTTACGAACGTGGTCAATTCCGTGCCCCCTATGATATTGTTTCGAGATTATTCTGACGGCTTTGGGGTCCTTCTGGGAGCCGTTTCCAAAGTCCTTCTATCTAAACTTTTATTACGTCCCCGCTAGGAGCAAGACATGACCCAAAATTACGTAGCCGACGACATCAAGGTCCTTGAAGGACTTGAAGCGGTCCGCAAACGTCCCGGTATGTATATCGGTTCGACCAGTAAGTCAGGCTTAAATCACCTTGTATTTGAGGTGGTCGACAACGCAATCGACGAAGCCATGGCCGGTTATTGTACCGATGTGGATGTCATCATCGGTAAAGACAATATTGTGTCGGTATCAGACAATGGACGTGGAATTCCCATCGATATCCATAAAGAAAAAGGGCTTCCTGCAGTGGAGGTCGTTATGACCACACTTCACGCCGGGGGGAAATTTGAGGGAAAAGGCTACAAGATTTCGGGCGGATTGCACGGGGTTGGGGTGTCTGTTGTTAACGCGTTGTCCGAATGGCTCAAGGTGGATGTGCGACGGGATGGCAAGCAGTACATTCAAACGTATTATCGGGGTGCTGGTAAAAAATTGAGCGGGGAGACGACCGGTTATAGTGGAACTGATCGTGGAACGATCATTACATTTAAACCGGATGCGACTATTTTCGAAGAAGTCGATTTCACTGCTGAAGTCGTGGATCATCGCCTTCGAGAATTGGCCTTTTTGAATAAAGGGGTACGGATTCGGTTTCGGGACCTTCGCGACGACGACGCGCTCGTTGATGTTACGTATCAGTTTGAAGGCGGGATCGTCTCTTACGTTGAGCATATTAATGAAAATAAAGAACCTCTGTTCACGCCTCCCATTTACCTCAAAAATGAACGGGATGAATACGAAGTAGAAATTTCGATTCAGTACGTTAATGATTATTACGACGAACAATTGGTGTCTTTCGCGAATAATATTCGTACTCGGGAAGGCGGGACTCACGTTGCCGGTTTCCGAACGGCATTAACTCGGGTAATGAATAACTTCGCCCGGAAATATGAACTCATTAAAGATAAAAATGAAGTTTTGACCGGCAATGATCTTCGGGAGGGGCTGTCCGCTGTAATCAGTGTGAAATTACGCAATCCTCAATTTGAAGGTCAGACCAAGACCAAGTTGGGGAATTCCGAGGTCAAGGGGATCGTCGACTCAATGGTTGACGAAGGGTTGTCGAATTTTGTAGAAACTAACCCCAAGGTCGCTAAGGCGATTATTAATAAAGCCCTTATTGCGCAGCGCGTTCGGGAAGCCACCCGAAAAGCCCAAGAGTTGGCACGACGAAAAAGCAGTCTGGAAAGCACCACGTTGCCAGGGAAGTTGGCCGACTGTTCGGACCGAAACCCCGCAAACTGCGAAATCTTCTTGGTGGAAGGCGATTCCGCCGGTGGTTCAGCGAAACAAGGGCGAGATCGGAATTTTCAAGCCATTTTGCCATTGCGAGGTAAGGTCTTGAACGTTGAAAAGGCCCGTCTCGATAAGATTCTGGCGAACGAAGAAATTCGAAACCTGATTACTGCGATTGGCCCTGAAGTTATTTCGGGTCTGAGAGAAACCACCTTTGATTTGGATGCCGATGCGCCAAGTATTTCAGCTGAGGTAGCAAATGCGGCGGTGTTGGCCAAGTTGCGCTATCACAAAGTGGTCATCATGACGGATGCTGACGTGGATGGTGCCCATATCCGGACGCTGTTACTGACTTTCTTTTTCCGGCACGCGAGGGAAATGATTGAAGCGGGTGCGTTGTATATCGCCCAACCTCCGTTGTACTTGGTCAAAAAGGGAAGCATGAAACGATACGTCTACAATGATAAACAATTGGAAGAGCTCTTGACGGAAATTGGTCGGGAAAATATCGGGATCCAACGATACAAAGGGTTGGGGGAAATGAATCCCGACCAACTATGGGAAACCACCATGGACCCGGAGAAACGGACGTTGCTTCAGGTGACCTTAGAAGATGGAGAATCGGCCGATGAGATTTTTTCGATTTTGATGGGAAGTAAAGTCGAGCCTCGTAAAGAATTTATTGAAAAATACGGCAAAACAGTGCGCTGGATTGACGTTTAAGGAGCCGGTCGATGACAGAAGAACAAACCCCATCGTTGTTTGGAGATGACGCGTTAGTGCCCGAAGAAGAGGCGCCTCGGAGTAACGTCGCCTACATTAATATCGATGATGAAATGAAGAATTCGTACCTTGAGTACGCCATGTCCGTTATTGTCGGACGGGCCCTTCCCGATGTCCGCGACGGATTAAAACCCGTTCATCGGCGAATTTTGTACTCGATGTACGATGCCGGATACACCGCCGGCCGTGCGTATAAGAAATGTGCCCGTATCGTCGGGGATGTTTTGGGTCGTTACCATCCCCATGGAGATACCGCCGTTTATGACGCTTTGGTGCGTATGGCCCAAGACTTTTCGGTGAGATACCCGTTGATCGATGGTCAAGGGAACTATGGATCCGTCGACGGCGATAACGCGGCGGCCATGCGATATACCGAGGCAAGAATGTCGCGGATCAGTATGACCTTGTTGGAAGATATCGATAAGGACACCGTCGATTTTGTTCCTAATTTTGATGAATCTCTGGAAGAACCCAAAGTCCTTCCCGCTCGGATCCCCACATTGCTACTCAATGGGACGGCTGGGATTGCGGTCGGGATGGCCACGAACATTCCCCCTCACAACTTAAATGAGTTGGTGGATGGAATTTGCGCGTTGATCGATGATCCGTTGCTGGAATTGGACGGGTTGATGGCGCATATCAAGGGCCCCGATTTCCCAACGGCAGCCATTATTTGTGGAACCGCGGGAATTCGGCAGGCGTACGCCACTGGCCGAGGGAGTGTCCTTATCCGAAGTCGGACGAGTATCGAAGAGAGTAAGAAAAAGGGTAAAACGGCGATTATTGTTCACGAGATTCCGTATCAAGTGAATAAAGCCAACCTCATTATTAAAATTGCAGAATTGGTCCAAGAGAAAAAGATTCCCGATATCTCGGATCTTCGGGATGAGTCTGACCGTAAGGGCATGCGGATTTATATCGAACTTAAGCGGGACGCGTCCCCTGAAGTGGTCTTGAATCAGTTGTTTAAACACACGGCGTTGCAAAATAGCTTTGGGATCAACATGGTGGCCTTGGTGAATGGTGTTCCTCGAACGTTGAGCCTCAAAGAAATTTTGTCCCACTATATTTCCCACCGAAAAGAAGTGGTGGTTCGACGAACCCGGTATGACCTTCGTAAGGCGACGGAACGGTTGCATCTTCTCGAAGGATTCCGCATTGCACTAGAAAATTTGGATGCGGTAATTAAGTTGATCCGGGCCTCGGCGAACGGTGATGAAGCCAAGAATGGACTGATGGCTCAGTTTGGGTTTACCGAAATTCAGGCCACCGCTATTTTGGATATGCGACTACAGCGATTGACCGGTCTTGAGCGGGGTAAGATCGAAGCTGAGTATCAAGACATTCTGAGTAAAATTTCCGATTTACAAGATATTTTGTCCAATGAAGCGCGTGTCTATCGGATTATCAAGACGGAATTGCTTGAGATCAAAGAAAAATTCGGCGATGAACGACGGACCGAAATCGGCGACTCAGTCGGTGAGATGGACATGGAAGACTTGATCCCTGAAGAAAAAGTCGCGGTTCTATTCTCCAAAAAAGGATTCGTTAAACGGATGCCGGTATCGATGTTCCGAAGCCAGCTTCGCGGGGGTCGAGGGGTCAACAGCATGTCGACTCGCGATGAGGATAATATTGAGAAGATATATGTCACCAGTACGCATGATTATCTTCTATGTTTCACCAATACGGGTCGGACGTTCAAGATCAAAGCGTACCAAGTCCCTGAAGCCTCCAAGCAAAGCAAGGGGGTATCGATTGCCCACTTCCTCAATTTAGAAGCCAACGAGATCGTGACGGCTACGATTCCAGTTGATACATTCGAATCGGATGAGTTTTTGTTTATGGCGACCCGGAACGGAACCGTCAAAAAGACGTGCCTACGGGAATTTATTCATTTTAAAAATCGACCGATTATTGCCATTAATTTGGATGAGGGCGATCAGTTGAAATGGGTCCAACGCACCACCGGTAAAAAACATATTGTCTTGGTGACATCCAACGGAATGGTCATTCGATTCGATGAAGATCAAATTCGTCCGATGGGTCGGGCCACTCGTGGCGTTCGAGGGATTAAGATTAAGCCGGAAGATCAATTGATTTCGATGGATGTGATTGATCATGAAGAAACCAATCTTCATCTCTTGATCGTGACCCGTCTGGGCTATGGCAAAAATATTAAAGTCGGTGAGTTTAAGGGCCAAGGTCGCGGTGGTATCGGGGTCCGGTGTCTCCGGTTCCGGAAGACCATCAAGGGCGATTATGTAACGGATGCAATTATCGCAAAAAAAGATAATGAAGTGATGCTTGTGACGCTGTCTGGCACATTGTGTCGGCAAAAAATTGCCAGTATTTCGGTTCAGAAGCGAGATTCGCAAGGGGTTCGCATCATTAAATTAGATTCAAAAGACGAGGTTATCGCGGTATCAGAAGTCGATGATGATCCTGATGATCAACCCGCTTTGATAGAGGTGTAAGCAATGAATGATGGATTACAGCAGATAAATCGATTGGTGGAGGCGGAATCGACATTTGTCGACGCCGTTTTGAATGAAGCGGCGACGGTTATTGTCGGTCAGCGATATGTCATGGAACGATTGCTGATTGGTATTTTGTCCGGTGGGCATATCCTTCTCGAAGGCGTGCCTGGCCTGGCCAAAACTCTGGCAATCAAGACGCTTGCTCAGGTGTTTGCAGTGGAATTTAAACGGATTCAGTTTACCCCTGATTTGCTTCCAGCGGATGTATTGGGAACTCTGATTTACGATCAATCTAAAGGTCAATTTGTGCCTAAATTGGGACCTATATTTGCGAACTTAGTATTGGCCGACGAAATCAATCGAGCCCCTGCAAAAGTTCAGAGCGCATTGCTTGAAGCGATGCAGGAAAAACAAGTCACAATTGGGGATACCACCTATTCGTTAAAAGAGCCCTTTTTGGTACTGGCGACCCAAAATCCAGTGGATCAAGAAGGAACCTATTCTTTGCCTGAAGCGCAAGTGGATCGGTTTTTGATGAAGCTCAACGTTACCTACCCTACTAAAGCAGAAGAGCGAGTGATCATCGATCGGATGAGTACTGCGACAATGCCAACGGCCAAATCGGTTGCCGGACCCAATGACGTGCTTCGGGCACGGCAGGTGGTCACCCAGGTGTATATTGATGACAAAATAAAAGAATATGTATTGGATATTGTGTCTGCAACGCGAAGTCCTGGCGCGTACAACTTGGAGTCGTTGACCCCGTTGATTCAATACGGCGCCTCCCCTCGCGCGTCGTTGTCGATGATTTCCGCGGCGAGAGCCCACGCATTTATTCAACGTCGTGGGTATGTGACGCCGGAGGATATCAAGGCAATCGCGAAAGATGTCCTTCGACATCGGGTGATTCCGTCATTTGAGGCGGACGCGGAAGGTATCTCTGCGGAGATGATCATTGATCGTATTTTTGCTGAGGTAAAGGTCCCTTAGTTAGTCGCGTATGATCGCACCTGAGCTAATGGCCGCCATTCGGCGGATTGAGATTCGGTCTAACCGGGTGGTGGATTCCATGGTGGCGGGGGAATATCATTCCGCATTTAAGGGGCAAGGGCTCAATTTTGCAGAAGTCCGTGAATATGCCGTCGGGGACGATGTGCGCCAAATTGATTGGAATGTTACCGCACGATCCGGGAAGCCTCATATTAAATTGTTTAATGAAGAGCGTGAGCTGACCGTGGTAATTGCAGCAGACTTAAGCGGGTCGGGGGATTTTGGCAGCGTGGATCAAACCAAACGCGAAATGATTGCCGAAATCACGGCGGTACTGGGATTGGCCGCGATGAAAAATAATGATCGCGTTGGTGCGGTATTGTTTACCGATCAGGTGGAGACCCATATTCCCGTCAAGAAGGGCCGGTCTCACGTATTGAGGTTGATTCGCGACGTACTTGCGGTCACTCCGAAGTCGAAAGGGACTTCCTTGGATATGGCCCTTCGGTTTATATCGAAGACCCAACGGCGGTCTGCGATTGTATTTTTGATTTCTGACTTTTTAGATAGCGGCTTTGAAAAGGCCTTGGGATTGGCATCCGTCGCGCATGACGTGGTGCCCATTGTGATTCGTGACCCTAAAGAAGCGGCGTTACCGAATGCAGGGTGGCTTCGGTTGATTGATCCCGAGACCCGGCAAACGGTGATCCTCAATTCAGGAAACGCCAAAGTCCGACAGGCCTATGCGGAGAACGTGGCCGCAAAGGATCAGCAGCTGCTTCGCTTATTTCATCGCCTTAATCTTTTGCCGATTCAAGTTCAGGTGGGGCAGCCCTATATTAACCCACTGGTTCGTTTTTTTGCCGCTCGTGGACACTGGTAACTGGGCGCGGCGTGCGCTGAGCCTCGTGGTTGGTGGGTGTCTTGTTTCAATGCAGCTGTCGGCGGCTGACATTGACCCGGTGACCGCGGTTCAAACAGTAACCCCCGCGACGGCCCAGATTGGCGATCTTCTCACGTATGAACTTAGCGTTACCTACAATGAACCTGTTCAGCTGGTAAATGTCGGGACGTCTGGAATTATTCCCCCCTTTGCAGTGATCAACTTTAAAAAAATTAGAGAAAAAAAGTCGGGTAAGAATGTGTTTCGGTATGTTGCAAAGATTAGCCCGTTCGCAACCGGAACCTTCACGATTCGGGAACGAACGATTAGGTACAAAACAGGGCATCAGGTGGGGTCGTTCGTGGTGCCCGAAATCCAAGTTGATGTTTTGTCTGTCTTGACCGCGACGAGCAATTATATTGAAGACGTTAAGGCGGTGCCGCCGTTGGCCCTTCCGGTTGCTCAGTTGGGACTTTTGCTGGGTAGCTTGGGTGTTATGGGCGGGGGTGGGATCGTCTATCTCCTGGTGAAACGTCGAAACTCTCAGTCTGGTGTTGAAATAGTGGCGGAGGTCGATGATCGTTCCATTGAGCAAATTGCGATGATGGATCTTGAAAACGCGACCTTAAACATCGGGGAGTATCAATCGTTCTACGTGGCGTTATCGGATATTTTAAGATCCTACTTAGGGGCCCGATTTGGGATTGAGAGTCAGGAAATGACCACTGCCGAATTGGGGCGTGAAATTGACGCCCACTGTGAATCAACGCTTGCAAAACGGGCGGGTCGGATTTTGCACCTGTGCGACTTGGTCAAATTTGCGAAGTTTGTTCCCACGATTGAAGACAGTTGGATTGCGGTGGATAGGGTTCGGGGTATCGTGACGCAGTTGGGTCAGTCAGATGGTGAGGAGACGGTTGATGAGGCTAGCTAATCCATGGATGGTCTTGCTTCTTCCGCTGGTGGTGGGCATTGTGATGTGGGCGATTCGTCGTCATCGCGGGAGTCAGGAGGGTATTCTGTTTCCGAATGCGGCCGCCTCGGCAACGCTTGAAAATCCCTGGGTTAGACGGTGGGTAAATCTCCAGCCAGGAATCCGACTCGGCGTGATTGGCTTGGTATTTTTATCTTTGCTTCGTCCCCAACTTGAAACCCAATTAAATGAAATTACCGAGCCCGGGGTCGACATTATGGTTGCGATGGATGTGTCGGGAAGTATGGCTGCAGAGGATTTTGCGCCCGATAATCGATTGGAAGCCGCCAAAAAAGTCGCGCGTGAATTTATTGTGTCTCGGCCCAATGACCGAATTGGGATGATTGCGTTTGGTACATTTGCGTTAACACAGTGTCCGTTGACCACCGATCGGTTGGTGTTATCGACATTGGTCGACAAAATTCGATTGGGTGAAGCAGGGGAAGATACCGCGATTGGACTGGGGCTTGCGACGGCGATTAACCGGCTCAAAAACAGCGATGCCAAGTCCAAAATTATCATTTTGTTAACTGATGGGGTGAATAATGCGGGGGGAGTATTGCCGGATGTGGCGGCCCGGGCGGCGCGTGATGCAAGGATTAAAGTCTATACGATTGGTATTGGAAAAGAAGGCGGCGCGCCCATTCCGCACATGGATCCCGTAAAAGGGAAGGTGTATGAGACGGATGACAATGGCGCCCCTATTTTTACCCAAATAGATGAATTAACGCTGAAAAAAATCGCCGTGACTACGGGAGGTCGGTATTTTCGGGCGACCGACGAGAAGGTGTTGAAGTCGGTGTATAAAACAATCGACAGCCTCGAAAAGACACCGTCTAAGGTCAAAATTTATCATCAATATATCGAGTTGTTCCCGTTGCTTTTGTGTCTTGCGGCCTTCTTTTTGGCGATTGAACTGGTTCTTTCGCGGATAATTTTGAGGACCGCGCCATGAGTTGGCTATATTCCTCATGGGGATGGATATTGTGGGCACTCCCATTCGTTATTGTGGGCGTCATTTGGAGTGTTCGTCGTGCCACCCAACGACTCTCGTTGGTGGTGGTTCCCTCATTGTGGCCCAAGGTGCTCAACGGATTTGATGCGGGTGTAGCGCGACGAAAAACAATTCTCTCGATTGCGGCACTTGTGATATTGGTTATTGCCACATTGAGACCCCAATTTGGAACTGAATATGCTTCAACCACCAATAAGGGCCAGTCGATTTTAGTGGCCGTGGATACCTCCCAAAGTATGGATTCTGCGGATTTAAATCCGTCTCGTCTTGAATTTGCAAAAGACGATTTGGTGACATTGATGTCCCAGTTGAAGGGCGATCGGGTTAGTCTAATGACCTTTTCAGGCACTGCGGCGATTCAATGTCCATTTACCATTGATTATATGGCGGCAAAGCTGTTTATCGATGACATTCGAACCGGGGACCTTCCGATTCCTGGGACCAATCTTGCCGCGCCGATTCGTGCGGCCATTTCGGCCTATCACGGGATTCCTGGGCGAAAAACACTCATTATTTATTCTGATGGAGAAGCCTTTGAAGGGAAGTATCGCGCGGCGGCGATCGCCGCTAAGGCGGAGGGCATTGTGATTCATACTGTCGGTATTGGGACTCCAAAAGGCGACGTGATTCCACTGTTTGATGAAAACGGACAGCCCTCGGGGTTCAAGGTGAACCGGGCGAAACAGACGATCGTTACCCACCTCAACGAAGCCGTATTAAAAGATATCGCGGTAATCACCGGTGGCCACTACATTCGGGTTTCGTCTCAACAAGCGGCGGCGCCTCAATTGGCGGTGCTACTTGGAAAAGCGGGGGATTCGGATTACCGGACCTACTTAACACCCCAGCGTCATGATCGTTATGCGATTTTAGCGGTAATTGTGTTGGGTTTGTTGCTTTTGGATGTATCGCTGTCCGCTGTTGTTCGCCCTGGGAAGCCGTCCTAATGTCACGGTGGCTCTGGGTGGTTGGATTGTGGGGACTCAGTCTGGGGGTTGTTTCTGCGACGTCACTTCCTCAATATTGGACCTATACCCAAGCCCGCCGCGCAGAGGCCCATGGCCGTGCGGGAGAAGCGGTCTCCATTTATTCGAAACTATTGGTCAATGATCCAGACAATATTGTTTTGATGCGGTCGCTGGCGGATGCCCTGTATCACAAAGGGGACTACACAAAAGCGGGGGAGCTTTATGAGAAAATCGGAAGACGATCCCCCAAATCGGAGATTCCCAGCTTATTGTATAACCAAGGAAATGCGGCGTTTCAAGTCGGGCGCTACCCCGAGGCGGTGTCGTGGTATCGCAAGGCGTTGTCGTTAAATCCGAGAGATGTTCAAGCCAAGCATAATTTGGAGCTGGCCCAACGTCGGATGCAGGACAAAAATCCTCCCCCTCCCCCTCCGCCTCCGCCCCCCCATTCTATGTTGAACGCAATGGATCAAATGGAGCGTGAATCCCGTCATCAACGCAAACAGAATCCGCCGATCCCACCCCGCAATGTGGAACGGGACTGGTGATGAAGCGGTGGCTGATTGCCGGGTGTTTGTGGGTGAGTTTGTGGGGGGGGCTGATGGCCGCCGCCGATCTTCAGGTTCAAGTGACCGCCCGTCCGGGGAGTGTCAGTCTGGGGGATCCGGTTGAGCTTCGGATTGTGGTTTCGGGTCCTGATTTGCAGGGGATGCCACCGTTGCAGTTGCCGGAATTGAATTATTTTAAGCAGGGGAAAAGTACCGAAGAAACGTCGTATAAACCGGTCAGTGGCGCGTTGCAAATTACTCGAACCCGAATTATGTATTTAACGGCGGTCCGTGCTGGAACATGTAAATTAAAGCCGATCACGGTGATATATAAAAATAAGGCCTATCATTCAAACTCCTTAACGATTGAGATCAAGCGGCCGGCGGCAGTGGGTGAGGACGTGGCGACGGATTTGTTCGTTCGGTCAGTCGTCTCGTCCCCTAAGGTTAGCGTGGGAGAACCCGTTCACTATTGTTTAAAGGTATATCGACAATTCGCGTTTAAAGAAAAGCCGACGCTTCGGCTGCCCTTGTTTCAGGGATTTTTTCAAACCATTGTGCCGGTTAATTCCGCGATTAAAAAAGAAACGATTAATGGAAAAAGTTATTATGTAACCGAGGTCGTTCGGCGGATATTGTATGCGACGGAACCGGGTACGATTTCCATTTCAGATGCGGCGGTGAGCTACCGCCTGAATCCGCCGTCCTCCCCGATGGTGACCTCGGAGGCCCCTCCGGTGACGGTGACCGTAATCCCATTCCCAGAGCCCAAACCCAGTGATTTTGTGGGGGCTGTGGGTGATTTTTCGGTAGCGATTGAAGCTCCCCACTTATCAGGCACTCAGTATGCACCGATTACAGTCAAAGTGAGGGTAACTGGCGCGGGTAATTTAGAGTCCGTGTCCGATGTGATTGTGCCGACCTCTAATTCGGTGAAGTGGAGTCGGGGAACCGCGAGTAACCTGTCGGTACATGAGGTGGTGACGGCCCGGGTTATTGAGTATTCTGTCGTGCCGCAAGTGGCCGGGAACTTGACTCTGGAGCCGATTACTTTGGTTGTGTATTCCCCGAAACAACGGCGCTATTTGACCTTGTCGACCGGGCCTCTTCATTTGAGTGTGACACCGGGGGATTCTGCGACGGCGGCGCTTGATAAATCGATTCAATTTCCGATCCGCCCGTTGCGGCCCTTTTTAGTTCGGTCCAGGCCGGTTCCGTCAGGAATGGGTGGGTTATTTTGGGCGCTTGTTAGTCTCAATATTGTAATGGTGACGGCGGGAGTTGTGATCCGTTTGAGAACCGGGTACATCGCCACCCATCGCGGGGATTTCGAGTGGTCGGTGGCGACAGATCGCTGCTTGAAGCAATTGGATCTGTTTTACCGAGACCCATTGGCCACCGGTGTGGCAACGGGGGCCTATCATAGTGTTCAGTTGTGTTTTTCAGCGAAGTTGCGTCAACCGGTAGATGGATTGGATGCGGCGGCCTTTGAGGCGGTGTTGCGCCGAGCCGGTGCAGAAGAACCGGTTATCGCAGCGGTACTCAATTGGCGGCGGCTCGGAGAGTCCTTGGCGTTTTCTCCAACAATTCATGACGTGTCCACGATTCGCGATTTTATTCAGCGCTCGATTAGGTTGATTGAGGTAATACGGTGGTTGGGGAGGCCCGAATAATGCGATTTTGGATGATGATTGGGTTGATCATCGGCGTTTCGGCTGCGGTATGGGCGGCCTCAACAGCCGATGGGCAAGAGTGGGCGTTGGTAAACAACGCGGTGAAGTCCCATCGTGTCTCCGCCGGAATTTCCATTATGGCCCATTCGGTGAAATCAGACCCGTCCAACCCGGAACTACTTTATGATCTCGGAACGGGCTATTTAATGGTGGGTAAGGTGGGTCCGGCCGTTTGGAATTTGGAAAAGGCAAGGGAGTTGATGCCGCGAGATCGGGCAATTCGGGCGAACTTGAAAGCCGCGCATCAACGGGTCCATGCGGTCCCGTCAGCGACCCCTATTTGGGATGCCGTGGTGGACCTGACGAGATGGGTCACCGCCAAGGAAGCCGCATGGGGATGGATTGGCCTAACCACGATCTTGTCGGCGCTGGGGCTCGGTTGGGGTATCCGTCGGGTGCCGTTATCATCGCTTCGAATCGGTGTGGTGGTGTGGAGTGTTCTCACCATTCCCGTGGCCGTTCGGATGTGGGACGCGATGAGCCCGCGTGGCGTAGTGATCGTTCCTACCTTTAAACTAAAAATTTCTCCAGATGTGGCAGCCCCCAGCGTTACGGATGTGCCCGCAGGAACGGTGGTGAGGCTCCCCGATTTTCGAGCCGGGTGGGTTCAGATTCAGTTGCCGGATGGGATCATGGGATGGGGCGCTGTTGATGATGTTCGGCCGTTATAAATATGCGATTCTGGTGGGGCTAATCGGGTATGGAGCGGCACTGTCTGCGGCGACCCCGGTCTTTATTCCTGAGCGGGGATTGATCGTTCAGGATACCTGGGAAACCGAGGCGGTTGGGGGGATTTTTCAAAATCCGGCCCAGCTGTTGACGGGGTTGTCCCGAACCATTGTCCGCGTGGATGGATCTCAAGACGGATTGGGCTATTCCCAAGCGTCGGTGGGCGTTCGGGTGAAATGGAGCGATATTGCCTTAGGGGTGGGTTATTCTCGATATGGCTCTCAGGATTTGGTGCGTACGAAACAGAATTCGGCGACGATGCGTATAGAGGAAGACGGTAACTTTGGGGATCTGATTCAGCAGTTTTCGCTGGTGGCGGCAACGGAAATTAGCCCTGTATTTCATGTGGGCGTGGATGTGGACTCGATTTCAAAAACAATCGATACGACGACCGCAACCCAGTTGGGAATTGGGGTCGGAATGCGCTATTTGGTCGGGGGAAATGTGTGGGTGAGTGGGTATTGGCGGCGGGCGCTTCAGAACCATTTTGAGTGGAAAACAATTGAAGAATCGAGTCCGGGGGCTCCGTCGGTTGGGGTAGAGTATCGGCCGTCATTTGCGACGATCGTGGGATATCTGACTGACGGGGGATTTCGGCTCGCAGGGGAACTTCCGGTGAGTCTAGAATTGAGCCTGACTGGGGCGGTGATTACCGGTGCATCAGAACGGTATTCGGTGGGGACGATTCTTAAATTAGGGGACTATGCGTTACAGTATATCCATACGGTATATGGGGATTCTATTTTGGGTGCGAGTCAAGAGATGATAGGAGTTGCAATTAATATCGATGATTTCACTCAGTAAAAAAAAACGGATTCATTTTATCGGAATCGGCGGGGGCGGGATGAGCGCGATTGCCCGTATCTTGCTCGAAATGGAATACAAAGTATCGGGATCGGATCTCAAGGAATCGATTAGTACGATTCGTCTTAAAGATTTTGGTGCGACGATTTACTACGGCCATACCGAGGCCAATCTTCGTCTTGCGGATGTCGTGGTGGTGTCCACCGCTATTTCACACGACAATCCAGAATATGCGTTCGCTGTGGCTGAAAAATTACCCATTCTTCACCGTGCCCAAATGCTCGGGTTGTTGATGGATGAGTTTTCTCACAAAATTTCGGTGTGTGGGACCCATGGGAAGACGACCACCTCGTCGATGATTACCCGAGTTTTGGAATTTGGGGATAAAAAACCGACGTTTTTAATCGGGGCGGATCTGAATGACTACGGCTCCAACGCCATGCTGGGTGGACTCGATTATTTTGTGGCTGAGTCCGATGAAAGCGACGGGTCCTTTTTGCATTTGTCGCCATCGATTGGGGTATTTAATAACTTAGAGCCCGAACATATGGATTATTACAAAACCTGGGAAAATGTGCAGGCCCATTTTCATCGGTTTATGGCCGGAGTGATTGATCGTGGGGGATATATGGTCATCAACGCGGACGAACCGGCTTTGGTGGATATCGCCACTCAGTTTGATCGCAGTAAGAGCCGCTATTTCGGAATTCAAACGGATGCTGCGGTTCAGGCGGTGGATCTTCAGTTTTCACCCGATGGCGCCCATTTTACACTGATGATGGATGGGGAATCAGCCGGGGAAGTCTACCTTAAAGTCCATGGCGTTCATAATATTTACAATGCATTGGCGGCGATTGTCGTCGCGTTGAATGAGGGTATTAGCGTCGACACCATCAAGAAGGCTTTATTTAATTTTACGGGAACCAAACGCCGGTTTCAGCTCATTGGTGAGGTCAACTCGATCTCGGTATACGATGATTATGGGCATCATCCGACTGAGATTCGGGTGACGTTGGACGGGGCGCGACGGAGTTTAAATCGTCGAATTGTCTGTATTTTCCAACCCCATCGATATACTCGAACCCGGGACTTGCTCGAAGTGTTTCCAACATCGTTTGAGGCGGCAGGACTGGTCGTTATTACCGAAGTGTATTCCGCGAATGAACAGGAAATTCGAGGGGTGTCGGGACGTCTTATTGTGGACAAAATGAAAGTCAATGGATTTGATAATGTCATGTTTGTGGCAAATAAGAGCATGGTGGCGTCCAAATTGATTCCGCTACTTCGTCCCAATGACGTTGTGATTACGATGGGCGCTGGAGATATTTCCTCAGTGGGCAAAGAAATTATGGCCCAACTTAAATCGTTGCCGAAGGAGTCACGGTCGGCGGGGGACGTCGATTCTCACGCGGTATGATGTCCCGATTGCGCAGTTAACCACCTTCCAAACCGTTGGCTCGGTGAACACTGTCATTGATTTTCAGACCCCGGACGAAGTGAGTGACTATGTTCGATCGGTTCCGGCGGATGATTTTTATATTTTAGGGCGGGGGTCAAATTCGCTGATTAATCCCGATTCCATCGTGCCCACGGTCATTCGCATGGCGGCGGATGCGGTCGTTCCAGAAATCAATGGGACTCGGGTTCGGTTGGGCGCGGGGATGCCAATGAATCGATTGCAGGATTTTGCCCTTAAACAAGGGTTGTCCGGGCTTGAGTTTGCGGCGGGGGTTCCGGCCTCGTTGGGGGGAATGGTCGCCATGAATTTTGGCTGTTGGGGGCGGAGTATGAGTGACTTTGTTACCGGTATTCAAGTCGTCGATGATCGGGGCGAGATTCGGTGGTTAACTGTCGACGCCGCGCAGTTTTCCTATAGGACTAGTGTTTTTCATCAAAAAAAATGGATGGTGGTTGCGGCAGAACTTGAGTTAACGACGTCTGATTCCGAAACGGTGCGCACGGCGATGTTGGCGAATATTCATACTCGGATTGAAAAGCAACCATTAAGAGATAAAACCTTTGGCAGTATTTTTAAAAATCCACCGGGGCACTACGCCGCGCAATTGTTGGAGTCGGCGGGGTTAAAGGGGCGTCAATGGGGGGCGATTCAGTTGTCGGATCGGCATGCTAACTTTTTGCTGAATTCGGGTGGGGCAAGGTATTCGGATACGATTCAAGTATTAGAACTACTACGGTCGACGGTGCAATCTGTCGCTAATATTGAACTGGAATTGGAGGTCAAAATTTTTAAATGAAACCGATAAGTGTGGGTGTAATCTGTGGTGGGTTTTCGGGGGAACGGGCGGTGAGTTTGCGGTCCGGTCGGAATATATCGGATGCCCTCCGCCGTAAGGGGTACGACGTCAAAGAAATTGATCCTGCCGTTGATAACCTCTTGGATATGGGAATCGATGTGGCCTTTATCGCCCTACATGGTCCGATTGGCGAAGACGGAACGATTCAGGCGTTATTGGATCATATCCATATTCCGTATACCGGTTCCGGGGTCACTGCATCGGTGATCGGAATGAATAAATTGATTTCGAAATGGGCGTTTGTCCATCACCACATTCCGACGGCGGCGTTTCAGGTGATTTCGCCCGATGTGCCTCTAGAACTTAAGTTGCCCTTGCCGGTCATCGTAAAGCCGGTAAGCGAAGGATCGAGTTTGGGCGTCGAAATTGTGGATGCCCTCGATCAATTTGAATCTGTGGCAAGGGCTGCAACCTCGAAGTATGGGGTATGTTTGGTTGAAGAAATGATTGTGGGCAAGGAAATCACGGTGAGCGTTATTGAGCAGTCCGGGACCCTCGTGGTGTTGCCGATACTCGAATTGCGCCCCAAAAATCGGTTTTATGATTACGACGCAAAGTATACCGACGGCAAAACGGAATTTGTCCTTCCCGCTGAATTGTCAGATGAGATGACCGCGACTGCGAAAGCGCTGGGGCTTCAGGTGCATCAGGCGCTGGGGTGTCGGGGAATGTCCCGTACCGATATGATCATTGACGCCAATAAAGGTCCTGTAGTTTTGGAAATCAATACGATTCCCGGGATGACGGACTTGTCGGATTTGCCCGCCCAGGCGCGGTGCGCGGGATTGTCCTTTGATGATGTCGTTGAGGGAATGCTGAGCTCCGCGCTCCAACGCGGGGTGTGACGCGCGTGGGTATTTCAGGTGAATCCATTCGGGCGGGGTTTTCGGGCGCCTCGTCGACGTACGATCAGTACTCTCAGGTGCAAACCTATGTTTTTTCCCAGTTAGCGGAATCGACATCGGTTAATAATCCCCGACGAATCATGGATATCGGATGTGGGACGGGCCGGCATACCGCGCGATTGGGGGCCACTTATCCTGACGCCGAAGTGATCGCATTGGACGTATCGGAATCAATGATTGCGGTGGCGAGTCGCCGAGTCCTCGTGCCCAATGTTCAGTTTGTCGTGGCCGATGCTCAAACCCATTTGCCGGACGTGGCCTGTGATCTCGTGATCGCCAACGCCTCGCTTCATTGGCTCAACGATTTGCCGGGGGTGTTGCCGATGATTGCGACCCGGGTCGTGTCGGGCGGGGAACTGGCATTTAGTGCATTTGGACCCGAGACTTTTTCGGAATTACGACAAGCGATTTCGACGGTGATGGGTCGTGAAGTCGTTCTCGCCTCGGGCCATTTTTGGCAGCCGGAGGCCCTGCTCCCGGTGCTGCAATCAGAGTTTGGGGCGGTGGTGGCGAGGCAAGAAATTATTCGGCAGCCCTTCCCGTCGCTGATGGCTTTATTAAGGAGTATTAAGTACACCGGAACGCGAGGTGACGGATTGCCTGGAAGTGGTTGGACGATGGGCTTTTTAAAAGAAATAGAGACGGCCTATCGGACCCGGGTTCGGGACATTTGGGCGACGTATCAAATTCATTATTACGTATGTCGTCGGTAGATGATCTGATTGACCGAATCAGTGATCATCCCGCAGTGGTCGTGGTGGGAACGGGGACGGGGGTCGGTAAAACCGTCGTTACTGGACGACTTTTGGGTGAAATGTCCCTGAGAGATATCCCGTCGATGTCCATGAAGTGGGTTCAAACCGGACTCGACGTTGACCCTCTGGACACCTTGAAACATGACAATATCGCTCGTGGGGTTGATCCTGGGTATTCCGCCGTCATGACGCCCAAAGAGCGGACGGTATATCGCTTGCCGATGGCGGCATCCCCCCATTTGGCGGCACGGGTTGCCGGAATCGACATTGATGCCAATCGCTGTTGGGAAGAGCTAACTAATTTTACGCTGGCCGTGGCCCCTATTCTGGTGGAAGGTGCGGGTGGAGTCCTGGTTCCTATGACTCGGACCGCCACCCTGTTGAATTGGATTTCGATGTGGCAGCTTCCGGTAATTGTCGTAGCCACGGATCAACTGGGGACATTGAATGCCACGGCGCTCACCTTGGAAGCCATTGACCGACGGCGGATTGAGATACTGGGAGTGGGGGTGTCGTCGCTCTCCCCAGAAGAGACGCTGGTGACACTGGATAATCGGGCGATGATCGGTGCGATGGCGGAGCGACTGGATGTGCCGATGGTACATTTCCCATTTATTAGTAAACTATCATTTACTTATTAATCCAATCTATGTTTTTTAGTAAACTATTTTTAACTAAATTAAAATTATTTAAATAAAGTAAAGGATAATTTACCGATGGTAAGTTTTCTGTGGGGGAATGTGTATTACCAGGATATTTTTGCGGGAATCCTTCGCGAGGAGCGGGGAGGCCGGATGATCTTTGAATATGGTGCGGAGTATTTAAATGCCGGACATCCGTTGATTTCCTCGATCGAGACGACGCAAAAGAAATGGCGATTATGACCAGTCATGCGTCGTTATCCGGGGTTCAACCTAAATTAGCCATCGTTGAACATAACGGGGGGTACCGACCCACCAACGGACGCGAGATCAGTACGCATATTGCAAAATTTTCATCTGCCGGACATCCCGATCTTGTTTTTAACGAATATTTAACGACGCAGGCGTTCTGTGAATTGTTACCCAAAGACGAGGTGGCGGCGGTTCACATTGGCGACGTTATGGGGCAAAGGGATCCGGCCTTGATCATTGAGCGGTTTGACCGGGTCTCGGGAAATCGCATTCATTTTGAAGAATTTAATCAACTCTTAAATCTGAAGTCATCCGCAAAGTATGATGGATCTTATCGTCAGATGGCCGACTGGATGGTTTCAAAAAACGAGTGTATTCCAACCGAAAAATTTCGGTTGTTTCAGAGAGTTTTGGCTGGAATTCTTTTGGGAAATACAGACATGCATTTTAAGAATTTTGCGATGTTTCATACGTCTGCCGGCGTGCGATTGACCCCGTCCTATGATCAAGTGGGAGCCTGTTTGTATAACTATAAGAGCATGGCATTGTCGATTGGAGGGAGTCGTAATGTGTTGATTGGGGATTTAAATGCCAAGCATATTGTGGTGTTGGGCCAAGAATTTGGGTTGTCTGTTCCTGCGATTCAGTTATGTTGTGATCAGCTTGAAAAAAACCGATTTTTGGCGAAGGAAGTTATATCCAATGGGGTAGTGGGATCTGCTGTATTGAAGAACAATCTAATCACCCAAATGGAGAAACGATGGAACGGGACATTCGCCTCAATTGGCAATTACTTGTCGAAGAGGCCGTAAGACGACGAAAAGAACAACGGCTCACACAAGAACAATTGGCTATATTGGCCGGTGTGAGTAAGCCGACCCTCAATCGATTTGAACAGGGAGCAATGACGATTTCGGTTGATCGGGCCGTGAAGATACTGCGGATGCTGGGGTTGGAATAAGTTCCCCCCCCCCCATAAACTGGATGAGTTCCAATACATCATCCGGCTGAACCCCCGCCGATTCAAAGTCGCCCGACTGAACTAACCCTCCATTATGTTCCGCGATCAGGCCTGACGGCGTCAGGCCAAAATGAAGAACAATATCCAGAATAGAGTTTAGTGTATCGGGTATTTCGGTCGATTTCCCATTCAACTGAATGAGTGTGGCCACGCCGGGTTATCGCAGCGGTTGCATGTGGGTAAATGGCCAAAACGTAAAGAGAGCCTGACCCTCTACATTGGCCCGAGGAACAAATCCCCATACCCGACTATCGGCTGAAAATGCCCGATTATCACCCAACATATAATAATGTCCGGGTGGAATCGGGAGGGGATCTTGGAAATCGTAGTCATATTGAATATTGACTCCAGGGAACGCAAGTTCTTTACCGTTGATATATACAATCCCACGACGGAGTTCCACGGTTTCCCCAGGGAGTCCGATCAATCGCTTCACATATTTTTTGCTGTCGACGACCGATTTGAACACGACAATGTCGCCCCGTTCGGGATCTTTGAACCGATAGATGAAGCGATTGACGAACAATCGATCGTTGACCTTGAGTGTCGGGACCATCGAGGAGGTGGGTACGACGGAGACCATGATGATGAAGTGGCGAATGAGCAAGGCGAATATGAGGGCAAAGGTCAGGGATTCAGTGAGTTCAACAATCCAATATTTGAGCGGGGACGCTACTTTCACTGAGGTTTTATAACGGTTCCAACGGGCCTGTAAATCACGGTATTTGGTTAACATAATGGGTTCAAATGGTACACGACGGAATTGTAATTGACCACGGGTGGGGATGGGTTTATCGTACACTTATATGAGACTTGCGGATCGATTAAACGCTTTGTCAGTGAACTTAAATGACATCAAATTAGCCGAGGCGCGGATTAGGTCTACCCTTCCGATGACTTCAATGAAGCGGGTGCAAGGCCGCAAAAACGATCAGTGGTTGAAATGCGAATTTGAAAATACGACCCAAAGTTTTAAGGTCCGGGGCGCATTAAACGCGGTACTTCAGCTCGATCCTGACCAACGGTCACGCGGGGTACTTGCTCGATCCAGTGGTAATTTTGCTCAAGCGATTGCCTATTGTGGTCAATTGTTAGGGATCAAGATTACCGTTGTTATGCCCGAGACAGCACCGGTTACCAAATTGAACGCCACGTTGGGGTGGGGGGCTACCGTCGAACAATTTGGGCAAATTCCCCGTGAGGGAGATCAGCGTGCTCGTGAAATCCAGGCGGAGCATGGCCAAACATTAATCTCTTCTTTCGATGATTTGCGAGTGATTGCGGGGCAAGGGACCATCGGTTTGGAATTGGCTTCCCAGTTGGATGGGATCGGAACGGTCTATTGCCCGATTGGTGGCGGTGGATTGTTAGCTGGCATAGCGGTGGCCATCAAAAGCCTTCGGCCTGAGGTCCAAATCGTTGCAGTTGAACCCGAAAATGCGAATGATTTTTTCCAGTCGTGGACTCAGCAGCAGTGGGTAGAAATTCCGTTTCCTCATTCCATTGCCGATGGCTTAAAGGTGTCGAAGGTGGGCGCTCATAATTGGGCGATATTGCAGCATTTGGTGGATCGGGTGATTACAGTGTCGGATGACGATATTCGCTGGGCGGTCGGGGATCTATGGACCAACCAATCGGTTCGTGTAGAGCCGTCGGGTGCGGTATCTTATGTAGGGATGTGTAATGATGGCGAAACCGTCGGCCCCCAAGTGTGTATATTAAGCGGGGGTAACGTGGATCAATCCGTATTTGAAGACTGTTTGTTGGCGTATCCCAGGTTGAACCTAGAACGGACCCCGTCATGAATTATTTAATGCAGTGGGATGGGCGACTCCATCATTTAGGACTGCCAATTATTGTTTTTGTAGTGATTGTCGTGGTCGGTATTGTCATTGATCGCTGGGTTACCGGTCGAATTAAACGATTTGCCGCGCGAACCGGATGGGTGGGGAGCGATTCCGTCGTCACGACGTTGTCCGGTGCCACGACGGCCCTGGCGGTTCTCATTGGAGCCGCGAATGCGGTTGCGGTGTCTCCACTATCCGGTAGCCGGATTGCATGGGTAAATACGGTCATTAGCGCGGCCAGCGTGGTTTTGATTACATGGATGGTTGAACGCGTGGTATCCGGTGTCTTGGAGGCCTATGGCAATCGGGAAGATGCGGTGGTTCCGACAACGACTATTTTTAGTACCATCATTAAATTGACCATCTATTTAATTGGGTTATTGGTTGTTCTTCATTCCTTGGGCATATCTATTACCCCGATTATTACGGCGTTGGGAATTGGGGGGTTGGCGGTTGCATTGGCCCTTAAGGACACGTTGTCGAACCTGTTTGCGGGGATTCAGGTCATTTTGTCCCAACAGATTACCATGGGGGATTACGTCCAATTGGGGCCGGGGCAAGAGGGCTATATTATCGATATCACTTGGCGGAACATGACGATTCGGTCGTTATCCAATAGCATGGTGATTATACCCAATTCGACGGTGGCTTCGGGGGTTATTACTAATTTTGGGCGAGCCAAAAAAGAACTCTCTTTTTCGATACCCATGCATGTGGGGTATGACAGTGACCTGGATCGGATTGAAGCGCTCATTAAAGCGGTAATTAAAGGAATGCAGGCGGATTTTGCAGATAAAATGCCCGCCTGTGAACCGGGGATAAGGTATGTTGGATTTGGAGAATCCAGCATTAACGTCAATGCCGCGCTACGCGTCTATGAATTTGAATTTCAGTTTGAAATGCGTCATGAATTTATCAAGAGGATGCACCGGCTACTGGCGAAAGAAGGCATTCATATTCCCTTCCCCACCCGGGAAATTGTTCACAAAGCGGCGGCGACTGCGGATGATGGATTGGAATAGTCCGGGCGAGAGACTTCAAATTCCAGTGTTTGTCCATGGTGGAAATCCTTTGCTCGATGGGGTATGCGTTATATTGTTTAAATTTATAACTCATGCCGACGACGAATCTCCCAGATCTTGATCATGAGCATCAGTGATCCCACCATGTTAAGGACCCCAACGATGACACCACGGGGTCCGTCTTTGTAGCCTTTGTGATGAAATAGCGTCTGCGTAAACATACCCAATGACCTCGAAATAATGGCCATTCCGGTGGTTTTGAACGCGACGTCGGTTTGTCGGTCTTGGGCTTCGATTGACGTGTAGTGGTTTATTTTTGAGAGGTAGACTCCCAAATCTTGGCACGTGTAATGGGTGAGATAGGACTCGCCGGTTGCCGGGAGTGACAGCACAGGGCCGGCCACTTCGATGGATTCATGGACGGATTGTTCGCCCATTTGAGAGACGGCGACTCGGCATAGGCGGAGTTGATAATCAGGGGACCAGCCGCTAAAGCGGACCCATTCTCCTAATAATATATTGTGTCGAGGAATTCGAATGCCGTCCCATTCGGACTCCGGAATTGTGGTTGAGATCCACTCGATAAGTCCGGGAGAGGGCCGTTCGTCGGCATCGACAAAGAATATCCAAGGGGTAGTGACCTGTGTCAGCGCAAACGCACGGACGTCTCTAAAGGTGGTGAACGGATGGGCGATGACCTGTGCGCCTGCGTTGATTGCAATCGCGGTTGTGGCGTCCGTTGATCCGCTGTCGATCACCACTCGATGGGTAAATCTTGCACAGGACGCCAGGCACTCCGAAATCATGCCGGCTTCGTTTTTGGCCAGAATCACTATCGTTATTTGATTGAGTCCATTCATAATGTGCGATTGTAATGGGCGATAATTGAATCGATAAAGGGTCGAACCGAAAATCGATCGAGGTATCGATGATACCCTCCGATGCCCATTGTATGTCGGAGGTCAGCGTCGGTGGCCAAGCGTCGAATAGCGACCGCAAGATCATCGGGAGATTTTGTGGGAACCAAAATCCCGGTTTTATCGGGGATGACGGTTTCTAAGAATCCGCCGGTGGCACTGGCGATTACAGGTTTGGCCAAGGCCATCGCTTCGGTGGCCACAAGGCCGAAGGGCTCATAGTCGGAGGGACAGATCACGATGTCGAGGCACCGAACTATGCGTGAGGGATCGGCTTGGAATCCGATAAACGTAATTCGGTCGGAGAGTCCTAATTCAATGACTTGGCGGTGAATCCCTGCTTCAAAATCGGAATGGCGACCATTGCCCCCTCCCAAAATGATTAGGTGGATCGCGAGGTTTTTAAGCTGGGACATCGCGTCGATGAGGTGGACGTGGCCCTTCCAGTCGTCAATTCGACCCGTTATTCCCACCCACAAATCGTCGGCAGAGATCGAAAATTCTGCAGCGATGTCCACTCGGGAATCGGAGGAGGGATCCGGTGTGGGGCTTCCATTATGGATTACCGTAATTGTGTTGGATTTCGCGCCTGCGGTAGTCAATGTATCCCGAATTGCCTCGGACACTGCAATGACCCGATTCCGTGGAGCGGTGACTTTAATGAGTTGAATGTCTCCGACGCGAGTATCAAAGTCGGCCCAATGAACCACCGAGGGGAGGCGGGTGACGGCGCCAAGAATTACCGGCAAATACATCCCGAAGATGGAGTTGGCATGTAGGAGTTGGGGCTTAAACCGACGAAGGCGGGGCCATAGACGGAGGCAGTTCCATAGCACCCGGAGGATTTGACCCGATTTGAGTTCGGTTTCAGGGAATGAAATTGTTGGGATACCCATGCCCTGCAACGCATCTACAAGTGTGCCTTTGGGGGGTAGGACCACGATGCAGGCGATGCCTCGATCTTTAAGTGCCTGGCACATCACCAGTAAGTTGCGTTCTGCGCCGCCGATTTGGGCGGTCGGGTTAAAAAATGCGATTCGGGTGATCGTTGGCATAGGTTACCGTACCCAATTCTGAGTGGGCCGGTCGGGATAAATATTCAGATGGTCGATAGTCGCCAATGCTATTTTCTTGAAGATGGGGATGGCGACCGTGGACCCATAGATGCTTTTACTCGGGGAATCGACAATCACGAGGATCAGCACTTCGGGTGCGTCGGCGGGTAAAAATCCAATAAATGACGCCACGTATTTTCCTGGTTCGTAGCCAAATCCTCCCTGACGGACCTTTTGGGCGGTCCCCGTTTTTCCGCCAATCGAATACCCTTCGATTTTTGCGCCGATTCCCGTGCCGGTATTGACGGTTTCTTTCATGACACTGACCACTTCTCGGGCTGTTTTTTCGCTAATGATTTGGCCTTCACTCGTGATGGGAATCGCATGAACGGAAAGGTCTTTTTTCTGAGTAATTTGCCATACGATTCGGGGCTTTATTTTTTCGCCATGGTTGGCAATCGCCGCCACCGCTGCCGCCATTTGGATGGGGGTTACCGCGACGCCTTGGCCAAATGAAATCATCGCAATGTCGGGCTCGGTCCAATGGGTGATACTATTTAAAATGCCCCGTGATTCGGCGGGAAGCTCCACTCCAGTACGTTTTCCAAAACCAAACTCAGTGATGTAATGGTAGAACTTTTTTTGACCGAGTTTGATGGCCAATAAGGATGTGCCTACGTTAAGGGATTTTTCAATAATTTCTCCCACCGTCCGATAGTCTGATTCTCCTTCCGAACGGCCATGGGCTTCATGAATTGTGCGGCCCCCAATGGTGAGTGTTTGGGGGGCCATTATCACCGTTTTTGTGGTCACCAATTCTTCGTTTAATATTCCTGCCAGGGTGACCAATTTAAACACCGATCCCGGTTCGTAGACGTCGGTGATCGTGCTGTTTTTCCGATAGGTATCGGTGCTATCCCTCCATGTATTACTGTCGAATTCCGGGTAGTCAGCCATAGCCAAAATGTCCCCGGTTTTGGGATTCATAATGATGACTTGTCCCCCTTCACCCCCGTTTTCGATGACCCCTTCTCGGAGATATTTTTGGCAGATATATTGGAGGTAAATATCAATTGTTGTTGTGATGTTGGCGCCTTGAGCTGGCTCCCGAGTTTCTTTTTTTCCGCTCGCCAGTCGGTATCCCCTCGGGTCCCCTTCTAATGAAATTCGTCCTGGGTTTCCCTGAAGCATCCGGTCAAATTTATATTCCAGCCCACCGAGCCCTTGGTTATCGATGCCGACAAACCCCAATACATGGGATAGGAGCTGATTTTGAGGATATACCCGCAAGTCTTCTTGGACAAAATTGAGACCTTTTATATTGAGCGTTGCCAGTTGTTCATACATCCGATTTTCGAGTTTCCGTTTTACCCAAATGAACGCGCCATTGTTATTAACGAGATGAAATACGGTGTTGTAATGCTGCCCTGTGATGTTGGATACCGCGCGGGCGAATTCCGCTTTGTCGTCGACTTGGGTGGGAATGGCATACGCTGAATATACGGGATTTGAAAATGCGAGTGGGGTACCATTTCGGTCGTAGATTTCCCCCCGGTCGGGGTAAATAATAAAGACTTTGTTGACCTGGCTTCGTGATTTGGAGACATAGAAATCGTGCTCAAATACCTGCAGGAACAGAAGTCGGATCACCAACACGCCAACGAACGCAAATAGGAAAAGTTGTATTGACCTAAGGCGAGGTGTGATTGAAAACATTGGGTTTATCTTTTTCCTGGATGTATTGGATTGGGTCAGGAGGGTGCATCGAGAGACGTTCCGTTGCAATTTGGTCGACGATCTCGAGGCGAGTGGTGGTCAATAATTTGAGTTTTAAATGCTGGTTTTCGTTTCGTAACACTTTGACTCGCATTGACAGTTTTTGGATGTTTTCGTTGACGGGGATGATTTGAATGTTGATCGCAAGCCCAATAACCGCGAGGACCGCAGTTGCGGTGTAGATTGTGACATAAAATCGAAAGCGGGTTCGGTGAATAGTCATAGAGGTGTCAGTGTAGCAAACAAGGGACGCAGTGTGGCAATAAAGTAGAGCGACCCTGTGATGAGACTATCTCCATCCCACTCGGGCAGTGAGTCCGTAGTGGAGTGCTCCGTCACTGGGATCTGGGTAAGTACTCGATAATCGTCCGGGGTGTACCATCGGTTTGGGTCGGGGCAATAGACACGAAGGGTGTGTATTGAGCGAGGTAGCGTTGCCAGGCTATCGGCGAGGGCCTTGGTGCGTAACATGCCCATCCACAGGGTCCTGGGGTTGGGTAAGGTTGTAAATAGCGCGGCCAATCCATGAGAATTATGCGCTCCGTCGATGGTAACGGTGGAAGTTCCTAATCGATATTGGGTGAATCGTCCCCAGATAAATGCGTCAGAAAGGCCCTGGGCGATTCCCGATTTTGATTGGTCCATTTGAGACAAAATAGTGGTAACGGCGGCTTCAGCGACCGCTGCATTTTGGCGTTGATAGTCGGCCTTGAGGCGGAATCCTTGGGGGATCGACGTCCATGGTGTGACATAGGTAACGGGGCTATGGAGCGGTGCGGCGATGGCGTCGATGACGTCGCTTACGGCGGGGGGTTGTTGGGCGGATATCACCGGGATTCCAACCTTAATAATACCGGCTTTTTCGGTGGCTATGTGCCTCAGATCAGGCCCAAGAATATCCTGATGATCTAAGCCAATGGGAGTAATGACGGTGAGTGCCGGTTGAACCACGTTGGTGGCATCGAGTCGGCCCCCTAGGCCCGTTTCGATCACCAATATATCCGGGAGGGTGGTGGCAAAATAGCGAAAGGCCATGAGTGTCAGAAGCTCAAATTCCGATGATATATCGGCAGGGGACGCCGCCATTGCCAGTTGGAGGTATCGGCAAAAGTCATCCTCTGAAATGGGCATCCCATTGATTGCAATTCGCTCGCAGTAGGACAAAAGATGCGGAGAGGTGAATGTTCCAACCCTTAATCCGCAGGCCTGGAGTGCCGACGCGATCAATGTGGTCGTTGAGCCTTTTCCGTTGGTCCCCGCGACATGAATAACTGGGGGGAGCGCCCGGTGGGGATTGCCCAGCGTCGCTAACGGTGCAGACAGGCTGTCGAGGGAGTAATGGATCCCCCTGCGCGCCACGGCCTGGTGTAGACTTTCGATCGCCTCGGAATAGGACCTCACATCAAGATAGCGCCACCGTCTGCGATAATGAGCTGGCCAATAATCATATTGGCTTGGCCGGATACTAAAAACGCGACGATGTCGGCGACCTCGTCAGGTCGGATAAGCCGTCCCATCGGTGTTTGTGCCGTGACGGATTCAATCGACTCGGCGGCACCAGGGACCGCGAGAAGTGACTTGGTCGGCGATAGTCCGGGCATGACTCCGTTGACGATGATTCCGCGTGGGGCGAGTTCCACCGCCAACGACTTGGTTAATGCATCCACGGCACCCTTCGCCGGTCCGACCACCCCATATCCCGGCAATATACGAAGATGCCCGTAACTGGTGACCACCGTAAGATGGCCTCCGTCACTCATCATGGGAGCGCAGTGGAGGGCAAGTAATAATAATGACTTTGCTGTGGCGTTCATCGTAATGTCCCAGTATTTGGGCTTGGCAGCCATTATCGACCCCGGAATCCCGAATGAGGCGTTGGCGATGACGATATCCAATCGAGGGAATTGGGCTTGGATTTGGGTCATCATGGCGGCGACTTTATCCTCGTCGCCCATATCGGCCCGGATAGCGACGGCCGTTCCCCCCATTTTTTCGATTTCAGCGACGACGTCCTTGGCCTCCGTCATGCTGCGGCGATAGTTCACGATGATCGTGGCTCCTTCCGCCGCCAACCGCAATGCGATGGCCTTCCCGAATCCTCGGGTGGCGCCGGTAATTAGTGCTATTTTTCCGTTAATTTGGGGATACATTCGGTTATTCCTCAGGGTATACATAGGTCCCTACAAACAAGTATAGGCCGCTAATCGTATCACGAAGCGCATATAAAAAGGGCCGTGTCAGAATGAGCGACCCAGGGGATGGTTTTTTGGCGACGGCGGTAACGCCCAATACGACGCCCGTGACGGCGGCTGCCCGGGTGCCGGTTTCATCGATCGAAATCACTACTTGTTGTAATAGGTCTGATAATCGGACGTTGGGGCCAATCGCTGAAAAGTCGGCTCGGGGTGAAAATAGGCTTTGGAATCCATTGTCAGAGAGGCCCTGGCGGAGGCCTGTTTTAGCAGTGAGCTTGAATTTGGGCATCACGAGGGTAACCTGTGTCTCGTTAAATGACTCCGGGGGTGAGGTGGTTATCCATTCCCATGGCAAATGCTTCGGGTTCCATTTTCGGGGGGAAACGATCACCAATTCAAACCGTCCTTCACCGTATGGCAAAACGATGGCTTGAGTATCCCGGGTCTCGGCAAATTGGAAATGGCCATTTTGAATCATAAATTGAGTTTGTTTAGGGGGAAGTCCGGGTGAAATGAACAATCGAGTGTCACTGTGCTTCGGGTTAAATGGGAATTGCCAGTCTCCCTTAAAATACAGGGTATTGAGCACCAATAAGGAAGTGGACGGATCGATGTTCGGAGGGAAATTACGGATCAGTTGATTTGTTTTGGAGGACACCCATTTTTGGATTGTAGGTAATGCGTCGGTTGATCGAAAGTTGATGCGTTGGACGTCGGTATCAAAAAATTCGGTATTGTATTTAATGAAGGCGTCCAACGGGTGGGCCTCCGTACTGATCCACATGGAATCAAACGTTGTAAAAGTAACGTCGAAAGTGGGGTCGGTGAGTAATGAATGTAGAATCGAAAACCCGCGACCGATGTCGGATGATTTGCGATGGGACAATCCCAATGCGGCTTGCCAGTCGGATCGGGTTTTTCCGGAAGCCCCTGACCCGATCATCCCGAGGGTTACGATGATGCTAGAGGGCGCGATAACACAGTTGGCCGTGGGATTTTGAGACGACGTTCGGGTGATTAATTTTTGTCCTAATGTATTACTATTGACGATGAGATCGTCGACTACGGCGCTGTAAATGGGCCGTCCAAGTGTTCCTATAAAAAAGAGAAAAATGCCCCAACTACAGGCTCTCAACGTCACTCGAATTTGGCCCTCTCAATGGCTCGGATTTCGTCGATTCCGTAAGTGTCCTCAAAAAATTCGATTTCAGGGATCGTCGGGAGTGCGATGAGAAATGGTTTGGCGTACTCCAATCCCATCATTCGGAGCAGCGCTTGAAGGCGTACCCGATAGTGGCTACTCGCCGTCGGCAAGGAGAAAAAGACAATGGCAAATATGGGGAAAATACTTTTCGCCAAACAGACGGTCACGTAATACACATGGTGTTCGTCGGCGCTTTGTTGCAATCGCTCAAACAGAAATTGGCTGGCGATTCCGGACTCATTTCCTGCCAACAGCGCGAGAATCGATCGCTGAATGACTTGGGGAGTATGGGGGTAAGCTGCGACGAATTCGGCCAACACGGGATCGTCGCCGTAATTCAAAATCGTTGCGGCATCAATTGCCAATTTGAGTTCGGAACCCCGTAGGGTTTTAATGAGGAAGTCGATGTCTGCCCTTGGGATGCGCCGCATTTGGGGTACTTTGACGTGGAGTAATATTAAACGGTCAGCGGGGGCGAGACTTTCCTCGTCCCCCGTTTCCATAAACGAAAAAAATCGTTCCTCGTCAGCATCGGAATTATCCAATGTGCTTGATGAGTTCCGCTTCAAACGCCGCTAAGGGGCGATATCCGGTAAAGCGGGCGATTTCGCTGCCGTCTTTAAACAGAATACAACACGGAATTCCGGTGATTTCGGATTCTTGGGCAGTGACTTGATTTTCGTCGGTGTCGAGTTTGACTACCTTGAGTTGAGACGAATATTTTTCTGAAATGCTTTCGATGACCGGGGCGAGCATTCGGCAGGGGCCACACCATTCGGCCCAAAAGTCGACCAGGACGGGGCGGTCGGACTTTAATACTTCCGCGTCAAAATTTGAGTCAGTGACTGAGGTTACGCCCATATTACACTCCTTCTGTTACACCAAGTGGTTGCCACTCGGAGACAAAATTATACCGGGATTGGGATTGGGATGGCCAGCTAAAAAGTCTGCCCCAATCCAAAATGAAGAATCAGGGCCTCCCCCTTCGCGAGATCGAGTCGTAGTGGGCCCACCGGAGTATAAAATCGAATACCGACGCCATATCCGCTGACGAATCCTGACGTGGAGGTGGGCCAGCTACTGGTAAAGGCCTGGCCGGTGTCCCAAAAACACACCCCCTGTAAGGTGTCGGTCAGGTCGTATCGGTATTCTAAGTTGAGGAGGATTTCATGATTCCCGACAAAAATAGGGTATGTTTCTTTGTATCCTCGGATTGTATTGGGGCCGCCGAGATCAAATCCCTCACTTTCGAAAGTGGTGGGCGTACTGGCGTCGGGCCGAAATGAGCCCACTGTAATTCTTGCAGCAAGGATCCCTTTGGGGCCGATTTCAGTGAATCCTGCCGCGGTGCAGACGATTCGAGTAAACGACAGGCCGCCGAGGTTGACCACTCCCAATTTGCCGCCGATTTCAAAGGTGTTGACTAAATAGATTCCGTTGCGGGGGTTAGTCGCGTTGCCAATCGTTCGGTAGTCCGTTTTAAGGCTGAGGGAACGAATCGAATAATCGTCGATCTTACTGGTGGGTTCTGGGCTTATTCTTTCTGATTTTCCGCGAACGGCGACGGTGAGTTCATCGAAAACGGGGTAAGCCAGTTCCATGGCGGCGCCGACCCGGTGATTTGCAAAGGTAATCCGGCGGGTGTTGTTCCGGTCTCGGGTGAGGAATTCGTCCAGACGTTCGGACCACAATCCCACCGTGAATGACAGCGGGATCGCATTCATAATCCACGGTTGAGTGTATTGGCCGGTGTAGCCTTGGATATACGGTGCATTGTCCTGCCAAGCGGCTTGAATTTTGATGCTGGTTAAATCACTAGGGATTCCCAGGTGGCGAAGGTCTGTCCGAATAAATCCGGTCAGGGGTTGTTCCCCTTTTTGTTGGTAATATTCTAAACCGGCATCGAAGGAATTGGTTTTCCGGGGCTGGGTATTAAAGATGACTTTAACCCGTCGGTGGTCGAGGCTGTCTTCCAAGCGTGGGGCATCAACATCGGAAAAATACCCCATTTTGAGCATTGATTCACGGTCAACACGAAGCCGTCGGGTATTGAAGTGGCTGCCGGGGGTAGATTTGAGACTGCGAAGGACGACCGGGACTAAGTTCGCGGAGACCCCTTGAATTTCAATGCTGCTTATCTCGCCTTCCGAGACATCAATCACGATGTTTCGACTGGGAGAAAATACGATTTGGAGCACGCGAGCGAGATCATAGCCGTTGGTATGATATAAGTTTTCAATAGCCTCTTTATAGTGTTGGATCAAAACCGTGTTCATCACTTTTCCGATTGCAATCGGGGATAAGGTCGCGAGGATGTTTTGAGAAATCGCGGCGGCCCCAAAAATTTGGATTTCGTTGACGGTTGGATATTCCTGGAGCTTAAACGTCAGAATAAGGCGGTTTGCAGAGGTGAGGGAGGAAGTCGCTTCAACGGTCTTGAAATAGCCGGTGGTGTATAACAAGTTAATATCTTGAAACAGCGCATTGTCCATAACCCGCTGGCCGGTCTTGGTGTTGAGTGACGCGATTTTGGGGAGATCTTTAACGGGGACCTGGGTCAACCCATCGTATTGGATGTCATCAAGAAGTCGGTCCCTGAGTAATGGAGCGGAATAGAGGCTCGATGTCATGATCGCTGTGGCGACCCCCACGGCACTGATCCATTGTTTAAAATTCATAAGAATATTTCACGTTGTATCGATTTCGGGTGTCCCCGACGCCATCAATAAAGTTGGCGTAGTTCAGGGTGAGGTTTCTTTCGAGGTAATAGGTGAGCTCGATTTCAGACAATTGGAGGGTGTTGGCATATTTTCGTTTTTCGATATCGACGTCCGTTCGTGCCCGGACATATAGCTGATTTGAAAGAAGCGATTTGGCCAAGCTGACCCCGACCGTTTGGTTTGAAACGTTCTTAAAGAGTGCTTCTCCTAAATCATAATTGATTTGGATATCATCAACGCCAATGTTTTTGGCCAACCCCCGTTCGATACCCCGCAGTGCGCCCTGTGAAATATAGTTGACGGCGCCACTGCCCAACTGGGTCAACAGTCGATCGTTGCCCGGGTTGCTTCTTGTGGTATCGGCTTCCAATAATTCGGGGGCCAAAATTTTGGCGATTTCTGATGCGTCCCCGATTCCACCGTTGGACCCGTTGCCTAATCGGTAGGTGCCGCGATATTCCGGACGGTCGATTGTATCGGCGCGGGCGGAAACGTATTTGACGAATTGAAACCCTTGGAGGCTATACGCCGACCCCCGAATGTTGATCAGTACGTGGGTGTATTTGCTGGAGTCGGCATCGCTGGTGAGTGTACTCGTCGTTGGGGTTGCGGTCACTAATGGCTCGATGATCGTTAACGCCGTAATCTTGAGCTGAGGCACGAGTCGATTTTGGGTGGCCGAATAATCGGTTTGGAATTCCACTGAATTGTTGTGAATTTGATATTGATTGGTTTTTAAGTAAGGGCGTTGTCGATCCTGAGATAAAATTTCGAACTGTCGATTTAATAGATTGATATATCCAGTGGAGACCACGATGGAATTTTGTATTTTGGGTGCGTTGAGAGTCCCTGAAACGATGACTGGGGAGAGTGTTTCCGCCAGCGAGAGATCAAAGCGATTGGCGACGTCCGCAAGAATTCCCTCGCCGACGAGGCTTCCCACTAAACGGACGTTTTGTTTAATACTGCTCTTCATATTCAGCATAAAATTGGGACGAAGTGGATGGTCACCGATCGTGGGCATCGATAGCTCCCCGTCGTAAAGGGACACTGCCCCACTGATAATCGGGCCGGTTTCTTTTTCGGTTCCGGAGACGAGACGCTGAGTGTCTTTTGCGGTTTTGGAAATGGGTATTGAGTAGGGTCCGTTAATTTTGAAATTGTGAAGCTCAAGTTGCCCTCGGTAGATTTGGGGAAAATTGACTGAAATAAACGCATTTTTGAAGTCGAGATTCATCCCGAGAACGGCGGTGGTCATGTCCATTAATTCTAACCGATCGATTGATACGGATCCGGTCAGCGTCATGCGGTTGGTCTCTGGTGTTGAGGCGCCGAGGCGCATGGTGTCGACGCCGTGCCATTCAAATGAGATATCAGAAATCGTGACGATATTGGATTTGATGGAGAATGTGCCCCCCGTAATCATGAGGGGCGAGGTAATCGGGCTCATTTGATCGTTCAGTACAATTGACGCGTGGGTGAGTTCGACTTTTTCCGTTGAAAACACAGGGTGCTTGAGGGGGCCTTCAACACGAAGCGCAATGGACCCGCTGTTACTGACTTTTTTTAAGTGAGGAATAACGATCGATAAAATGTTGACGTCGTCGCCGGCCCAGTTCAGATGAAGGTCCATCGGGTGATCGATATGAGCGTCATTCCAATAGGCGGATAACGGAAATCGCCCACTGAGAATCGAATAGGGTTTCCCGATGCCGGTGTTGACCTCGGACTTGGCGATCGCGAGATAGCCATCGGGTTCGTAGGTGCCTTCACTGGTAAATGAGTCGAATGGAGAGCCGCCCATATCCCCCTTTTCGACCCAGAATTTGTAGCGGAGTAGATCGGCTTTGGTACTCACGTCGATGGTAATCCGTCGGCCATGGAGGAAGGACAGAGTGGCGTCGGAAAATTCAAACGTGGCGCTCACATCCGGGGTCTGTCCGGGTCGGGACTTGGCTCTAAGTTTTCCGGAAAATGTTCCGGCCAAATAGTCGGCGAGGCCAATGTCTCCGACGTACTGGGAATAGTTTTGTTGGGCTTTGACCCGTGATAGTGAGGCCAGGGATGTGTCGTCGGTGCCGACGGAGTAAATCAGCTTGACCGGTTGGTCGAAGCCTTTGTCTTTGACGATAAATGGGTTGGCGTTGGGTTTGATGGTGATATTGGCATTTCGTACCGTAACCTCCGAGGCGACCGTGGCGGAACCAAAGCGCGCGATCCATTCCCGACGGATGGATTCGACCAATTCAGAAAAGACATCGAGTCCCATGGGGGATATCGCAAGATCTAAATCGTAATCCATGGGTTGAATCTGTTTGGCCAAAAGCGGTTGCAGGTTAAAATAACCAGAGATATCAAATTGGCCTTCTCGGGTTCGGATTATCAGATTGTTGGCGACTAATTTACGATCGGCTAGGCCAAATCCCCCGCGGATTGACCGGAGTTGAACGCCGCCGAATTCCATTTTTGAGAAATCCACGTTGAGCTGAATATGCGGGTGGTCGACTGTGCCGGAGATCGAGCCGGACACCGACCCGCCGCCATCGGCACGGCCCACGACGGATTGAAGAGTTGATTGAAAATCATTAAGAAAGACGGTGGTTCCAGAATTGATCGATAGGGCCATTCTGTGGGCGCGATCAATCGATCCGGATATCGCAATTGTGGATTTGTTTTTTTGAAATAATGCCTGGGTAATGGACAGCTGATCTCCGTTCCAATCGCCGACAAACATCACGGTATCGAAGGGTTGTCCTCGAAGGATGCATTGGTCAGCCCGAATGTTGCCGGAGATGGCCAAGGATTGAAGGATAGATTCTGTGGGTTGGCGTCGGGAGAGTAATGGAGTCACAATGGCAGACCCGGAGAATACCCCTGAAAATGGCTTAAATGCGGTGGGGATTGCGGATTGAATAAGCGGGGTGTCGCCCACCGTAAATCCATCCATTTTGATAAAGAGATGCCGAGGCGTGCCGTTAACAAATTCGCCGTTAACGACCAAGGATTCGACGCCATATGCGGTTTTGAGGTGGCGAATTGTGACGGTTGACGGGGACATCGTGATATCAAATTGGGCCAGGTCAAAGGGGTGTGTATAGACCGAAAAATGCGCCAGCGTCCCATTCGCTGTGACGACCAGTGTGCGCTTGGGAGATTCCCAGAATTCAGGGGTAAGTAATGCGCTGAACCGTCCGGATATGTCGGCGGTCCCCAGTCCAGTGCGATCGGGTTGAATGTCCCTGACGCGAATGCGGTGGCTTTCGAATGCAAAATCAGCCACTTGCCAGTCCCGAATCAGCCCGTAGGTATGGATTGGGGCGTCGTTGTCGTTGATCCAAAAATCGGCCCGATCGACCACCAAATTAGTCGTGTTGAGGACCCATCCGTCGATGACGGCGGAATGAATTAATTGATTCATCCATTGGATCCCCTTTTTGGAGGTTGAGCGGATAGCGAGCGAGAGTCGCGGGGTGGGGCCATCAAGAGTGATTTGGGTGGATAGTCGGCCTTTGACTCCACTGTTAGGGCCAATTCGGTTGACATCCATTTGCGTCGAATCCAGGACCGCATGAATATGGGGGGTAGTGGCGTTGAAACTCACCGATGCCGACACTGCGAATGGACCGTCGTGAACCGTGCCCGACACGGACTGAATGGTGAGGAGCTGGTGTCCATATCCAATCGATAGGTCGAGTTTTTCGACGGGAAATCCATAAGCCGTCGCATTCGCGACGATGTAACGGCCATTGACATTCGGGGATGATAACGGACCGCTTACGTTCAGCGACGCAATTCCCGTGCCCGTCATTTTCCAGGTTTGGAGGCTCGGAAATAATAGCTTAATCGACTTAAAGTCGAGTGCGGATGACTTGAGATTAATGGCGATGGTGTGGGAATCCAGGGCAATCGCACCGACCGCCGAAAAGGGGGATTTTCCAATGGCGGCAGAGCGGATATTGAGTTCAATAATTGTATTTTGGCGATGGCCCATTTTATTGAGCGGCGCACCGTCTTTAAATAGGGTGTTATAGAGCCGAACGGTGCCCTTGATTTCGGTCGCCGGAATCGGAAATAGTGCCAGCCGAAATCGGGCCCGATGCAGGGCGGCGTCAACGGTGTACCACAGGGGAAACTCTGTTTTTGGAGGGTTTAATTTGCTTCTCACGAACACGTCGATATCGGCCGATCCGCCGGACAAGGAGACTCCGGATTGGGGCAGCACATAGGGCCCCCATTTAATGAGTGGGACGTTGGCGGATTGGATTTTAAACGCCCATTGGCCGTTGGTCGTATTGAGGTTTCCCACGAGCTGAAATGGGGAACGCGGGATTCCCAACGCCCCGGACCAGGCGATGCGGGCATTTTTAATATCCTTACAGTCGACAATCCCGGTGAGGTCCGTGATGTCGTCGCGAAAAGGATGGGGCGCGGGATGACTCCCCCATCCACGGTCGTCTTGAATATGGATTGTTGATTCTTCAATATAGATCCGGCCATGGAACGTCAGGGGCTGGGGTTTGAGTCGGGGATCTGGGGGCGGAATAATCATCAAGACATTCCAAAGGTCGTCCCTGTTTTTGTGGGCGTTGATCACCATGCCTTTGAGTCGGAGGGTATGGGTCCCTGCCGCAAAATCACCGTGGTGCGCTATCGTCCTGATCAGGCTGTAATGTGCGGTCGCTTCTTCGATATCCAAGACGACGCCGGGTTGGCCAAATTCGGGCTTGTTTTTGAAGTGAATCCCTTTGAACGTGGCCACTGAAAAAATATTTCCTGACATCTCGTCGATGGTAATTTCTTGTTTAAAAATCTTGGACATTTCGTGTTCAACGATTAATCGGGCAATGCCATAAGGGGCGGTCCGAATGACGACGAAGAGTCCGAGGCCAATGCTGACCATGGCGGTCACTGTGGCCACAAACCGAATGCGGCGATTGAGGCTTAGGAGATTTCGGAGCATAGAATCAGAGGCATTGCATGACGGGCGATGGCAACCGCCGCATTTTGAGTGGAGGGTGGGGGTAGTTGAGGGAGAGAAAGGGAGTGAATCACTGTGTTTACAATATCCTTTGGATCTGAGGAGTTCACAAACCGAAGTTGAGGCCCGATCAATCGACGTTGTTCAAGAAACCGTTGGGGACGACTTTGGGCGCCGGTACCCGGAAATGCGATGACCGATTTCCCCAGCCATGCGGCTTGTTCGTTCGCGGTCCCTGCGAGACCAATGACGGCATCGGACGCATGGACAGCGGCGGCAAAATGAGGGGTCAGGACGAGGGTGATCATACCATTTGGATCGGTCCAGTGGCCATTTGAATGGGTGTAGCCGTGAGCCTGCAATATCTGATAAATGGACTCACGATCAACCTGCGGGGACAGGCAGATCCAGCCGAAAAACGGTCGTGCCGCCGGCATGTGGGATAACACCAATAATATGAGTTTAAAATTACCGTAACATTCTGCCCGAGAGCCGGGAAGTAATGCCAGTGTAGCGGTGTCGATGGGCCGGTCGAGAGGCGGAGTTTCGACAAGTCCATCCATCATTGGATTTCCCAAAAATTGCGCATCGATTCCTTTGCGGCCGAATCCCTCTGCGGTGACCTTGTCCCGGGTGAATATCCAGTCGGCCCGACGTCGGATTAAACAATATTCCAGGGCAGAATGGGGCATGAATAGGTCGCTTTTGGCGGTCGGTAAAAAAATCGTGGGACGACGCTGTCCAGCGGTGGCCCACATCAAACAAAAGACATCCCCGACTGCGACAATGGCATCGATGGAAGTCGACTGGTGTTGAATGGACCTGCGTTGGTCCCATAGGGTCGAAATGATGCCGCCGCGCAGGTCCTTGATAAGGTCCCCGGCAGTCCGGATAAACCCGCCACTCTTCGGCACCGGGGAGATGGTCTTGGGGGAGAAGTTCTTGGCTTGGTATGCCGCGCCGGTGCCGATCAGGGGGAAAGGGAGAATTTCGATGGACGAATCCAGTGTTCGAAACGCTCCCCCCAGTTTTGCCCCGATAAGATCCTCCCCGTAACCGTTTGAGACGATCATGAGTCTCAAGGGCGGCCGAGTCACTAGCGCAAGACACCCTTTTCAAACACTAATTTGAGGCTATTCGGAGACCAGCTGGGATGGCTCCCTGCACATAAAATGGTGCTGTTTGCGGTGGCTGATACCGATAGAACCGCGATTTGGTCGCTGCCAGTTCCCGTATAGACATACGCAAGCTGGGTTCCGTTAGGGGAAAATGTGGCCTGTTTTGCCGAAATGGCAACGACGACTTCGTTTCCGGTAGTGGATGCGGAAAATAAATCCCCATCCCGTTCGTAGGTAACCCATGTGCTGCCTGGCGCGACAGTAGGATGGTGTCCGCTGGCCAAAGCGGTCTTCACGCCGCCAGGGAATGTCGCCACTATGATGGATGACGAACTTCCGGACGACAGATCGTATGCGACTGCGGCGCCGGTCGAAAACCAGGCAGGATGGCTGCCGTTGGCACCCAATAGGGTAGATCCTGATCCATTGGCGGAGACGACCCGGACCCCGTCATATTCGTAGGCAATATTCTGGCCATTCGGGGACCAGATGGGTCGGTGCCCGGTGGCGATGTTAACTGTCGCGCTGGTGGACATCGTAAGTACCCAAATGCTGCCGTCCGCTTCAAATGCGATTTTGGTTCCGTCGGGGGACCATTGCGCAGCGGATTCATCCAAATTGCTACTGGCAATTGCGCGTGTGGTATCGGCGTTGACTGAGGCAATATAGATATCTGACCGTCTCTCGATGACCGACAACGTATTCGATGTGTCGAGGGTGATCTGAGTGCCATCGGGGGAGAAATGCGGCGACGATAAATCCAAGGTTGATGTAACGAGTTCCGCTTCTCCCGTCCCGTCGGCATTGATGACCCAAATGTTCCGATATTGTGATTGGGGCGCGGATGACGACGTGGCTTGGCCGCAGGCGGTCATCCCGAGTCCGAGTCCCGCTAAACCAATGAGTAGTCTGAGTGATAAGCCCTTCATAATTTTTCCTCCCGAACCCCGATATAGACCACCGATTGGCCGTGGGGTGATAGGTCAAAATCGCCCGAGCCGATTCCTGATAATGAGACGACACTCGATCCGTCATACCGGGCAGCGACCAGGCCGCCGGTGCTGGCGATCAGGAGCGTTTGGTTGTCGGGTGTCCATGTGATTGATTGGATCCGATATCCACCGGTATCCATCGCCACGGTGCGTGCTAGCGTTGAGATGGGGGTGGTGTACACGGTTCCCCGCAATGCCAATGCAATCCGGTTTCCGCTGGGCGACAGGACGGCCAGATCCGCTCTCCCTAGGCTGACAATATTCCCTGTTGTGGATACCCAATAGCCGGTCGATTCATTGGAATCCAGGTCGACGAATGCTTGTGCGGATGAAATGCCCCAATTCACGTTGGAGATGTTCCGAATGGGTACGACTCCCGAGGCGGATCCTAGGTAGGTAATGCCCCCGGATACAAATCGAACGGTGGCGGTGCCTGCCCATGCGGGCGTTGTGCCCGAATCCACCACGTATGTAGATTCCAATGCGGTGACGGACCCGGATGGCGTCACAAGATAAATGCGTTGGTTGGTGCCCATGGCCCAGAGACGCGTGGAATTAGCGTTCCAGCCGAGTCGATAGATCCCACTCAATAGGGCGGTTTGGGAACTGCCTGTGTTGGTCATAATATAGAGGCTACTGATGCCTGATGAATTCGTCCCAAGGTAGGCGATTAAGTCGCCGGAAGGGGCCCATTCGGGATCGGATTCAGTGATCGTGGACGTATTGGTGAGATTCGTCCGGGTGTTGCCGGTCGATGTGCAGAGATAAATATCGCCGTGGGTCACTGAATATGACACGATTTGTGTTCCCGATGGGGACCACCGGGCATGCCGAAATTGTCCTGCGCCGGTCACGTCGGATAATGGGACGACTTGGGTCGCGCTGCCGCCGGCAATGGCGACCGTAAATACGGTATCCAAACTCGACGTGAGGGTTGGGGTCAGGGACGCGCACGCAGTGAGTGCGGTTGCAGTTAATGCCAGTAGAAGCCAGTGTAATTTTGTCATTCGAGTGATTTTCCCTCCAACAAAAAACCCCCAGGGATCACCCGGGGGTTTTGATGCGTATAACGACTTAGATGTGGGGGTTACTTGCCGCCAATGCTAATCAATTCGACTTGGAATATCAGTACTGAATTGGGGCCAATGAGGCCGGCAGCGGTATCGCCATAGGCCAAGTCAGACGGGATATAAAACGTATATTTGTCCCCGGTCTTCATTTTTTGTAGACCTTCTGTCCATCCCTTGATAACGCCATTTAACGGGAACGTGGCGGGTTGATTTCGCTTGTAAGAACTATCGAATTCAGTGCCATCAATCAAGGTTCCTTGATAATGAACCGTCACGGTATCCGTTGCCTTGGGGGACTTGCGGTTTTTCCCGGTGCCCGTGCTTACCACTTTATACTGAAGGCCAGTCGCGGTAGTGGTGACGTCAGCGCGGGTTTTGTTTTCTGCCAAAAATGCTTTACCTGCATCTGCATTTTTATCTGAAACGGTTTTTAATTCACGTTCACGACGGGCTTGAACTTCATTTTGGTATGCCACAACAATCTCCTGTTTTTCTTGATCGGTGATCCGGGACGCGCCTGCAATGGCATCTCTAAATCCAGAGGCGATCGCAATGCCGTCAAACTCAGGTCGGGTCTTAAATGAGTCGGCAATCGTCATTCCAACGGCATAACTCCGTTTTTCGATGTCAGATTTAAATGAGGGGGTGGAGACTTTCGGCGCAGCGGCACTGATAGACGCAACGGGCGCAGCCGACGCTGGGGTTAAATTTCCTTCGGTAGCAAAAATTGGGGCGGCGGCAACAAGTGCGGCCGCGGTAAAAGTCAGCGCATATTTCATGGAAACTCCTTGAACCCGGATTTTTTAAATAACGGGCCGGATCATATCACAATCGGGCGTGGTTGGAATATCTGTCTCGCCGTTTTTTGTAATAAATAAAAATTGATACTGATATTTAAATTGTATATAATAAATATATGTTACGTTATTTTGAAATTGGACTATCTCAACGGGAGGTCGTTGTGGCAGAGGGGTTTGTGCGATTCGATCTTGCCGCACTTCTTCGAGATCGCGACGTTCAGGCTCAGTTTTGTGAACTGGTGGGGCGCAATCGGGTCACAATTTCTGTGAATCCAGAGTTGTGTCGCCCCAAGATTTTGACGGTCGCTGGGATGTCGGTGGAATCTTTGGAGCCAGATCCGCTGATTTATATGCCGTTTATCGATTTTTTGTGCACTCAGGGGCTGCCGATTGCTGCGGTTTTAATGGGGGGGGAGCGACCGTTTAGGCAATGGATTAAATGGGGTGATATTGGCGTTGGCGTTTTGTTGATTCTCGGTTTTTTGATGGGCTGGCGTGTCCAGCGCATGTCGGATGTTCTTGCAATTTCAGTGGCCGATCGTGAGCTTGAATTCCATCAAATAGAACTGAACCGCCTTCATGTTCGGAACACTAACCTCGGCATGGTTACCCGCCTCAAATTGGGGACGGATTGGGTTCGAGGGCATAGCGGACATGTGTTAGGGGTTCGGATTTCGTCATCGAATGGGGTGGCGGACGCGGTATTTCCAACCGAAGAAATGACTCGTATTCGGGATGAATCGCCATGGATTGACTTGATTCCAATTACAGATCAGTGGGTGTCGGTGCATGCGTCAAAATTGGACTGATCCATTTTCGGTGGAACGAGTCATTCGTCGGGTGGGTGTGTCGATGCTGGTGGGAATCATCGGCTGCGGGGGCGCCATTGGAGTGCCGGTTCTGAAATATCAATCCCTCCAGTCCCAATTGCAGACCCCGCTGCCCCCATCGCCCCGATGGCCCGATCAAACCGCTCGGCTGGTCGAAAAAATAGGGGCGTCAGGAGTCGTAGTTGCGTCTCAAAATGGGTGGGTGATCAGTGGAAAAGATCCCGATGCGTGGATTCGACAAATGGCGGCGGCGCCCCCGGAGTTCCCATTGAGAGAACTGTGTTTGGAGCTCGTTCAAGATCATTATGTATTGAGGTTGAGTGTAGAGGGAGACAAGAAAGATGCGATGGCAGACTAGGTGGCGAGTCGGGATGGGGGTGGGGTTGATTCTTTCCGGGAATCTCCAGGCATCGGGATATCGGGGTCCATTCGATGTCGCCCAAATTCGAGAAATTATTGGGGCCGGTCCTGGCGGGCCGAGTCGTGGGGTCATTCCGATCCCATTGCGCCCTGAGCTTCCGGTGCCAATGACACTCGATCATTATGCGGTTCGTTACGTTCATCCGATGGACTTGAAACAAATATTAACGGAACTATTTCCAGACTCTCGATTTTCGGTGGATGTGAGAAACCGGCAGCTAGTGTATTGGGCCGCACTCTCTGACCGGCCTAATATCCGAATCGTGATGGGTACGGTCGATATCGCACCCTGTCAGATTCAGGTGGATGTTCAGGTCATCGAAAGTAGCGGGGAATTTAGCGATACGCTGCAAAAATGGCTTTTGGACGCGGCCCATGGGGTGAAATGGACGGTAAACTTCAGTCAACTGGCCCTTGTGCCGAATGTCCAAATGGACGGATTTTTAAGTGCGTTGCGTAGTTCCGGGCAAGCGACGATGATTTCCAGGCCGACGATTACGACCAATGATAATCAGAAAGCGATGGTTCGGGTTGGGGATCGGGTACCCTATCTGACGACGGTAATCTCAGATCGAACGACGTCCGTTCAAGTGAATCAGGTCGATACAGGGATTGAATTAGAGGTGCTTCCCCAAATTTTGCCCGACGACGTGATTCATCTGGAGATTAAGGCGGTTGTTGATAATATCAAGCGCTACCGCGATTTGGCGGGGGGGCAGTATCCCATAGTGACCCATCGACTGGCGCAAACGATTGTCGATATCCCGGACGGACATACGCTCGTCATCGCGGGTCTGTTGGATGATCAGCAAAAATTTACTCGGACAACGGTGCCTGGGTTATCGGATATACCGGTTGTCGGTGGGTGGTTTTCGGGTCAATCCGAAGAACGGGTGACTAATGATGTGGTGATACTTATCGCGCCCAAAATTGTGCGGGCACCCAAAAAAAAGGAAGCTCTCAGATAGGGGGGGGATCTCCGAGAGCTTCCTTTTTTCCTCAATTCCATTATCGAGCTTCGCGTTACTTTGCAATCGCAGTCTCACAACGTAGTATAGGGTGCAGATGAGGAGGGGCTCAATCTAACATTCTCAAATATAAAAGTAAAGGTGATCTTTATCTACGGAAACGCAAGGTCCTATTTTGTAACCGCGCCTAAGGAAATGACGGTTAAAGCGGCATTGGCACGATATTTTAAAAAGGGAGATGTGGCCTATCTGTCGGCAGTCTCTGCGGGCGGGGTCTGGAATGGTACACGGCGGGTCAAGTCAGAGGATGAGATCTTGCCGTCGGGCCAGACCCTCAAGGTCTATATCTCTCCCACGCAAGGCTTAAAGTATCATCTCGCAGATGACGCCGTTGTTGCCCAAACGAAGGATTATATTGTTGTTGTTAAGCCAGCGGGGTTGTCGACGGTTCCCGATCGTGCCTGCGATCAGTTTAATTTGACGGCTGCAGTCGGGAGTTATTTGAAACGCAATGGCAGTCGGTATGTCCCAACGGCAATATCCCGATTGGATTTAATGGTCCAGGGTATTGTGATGTTTCCTAAGCACAAGGACGCTGAAAAAACTCTGTTTGCGATGATGCAACATCATCGAATTCGAAAGTTGTATCGCGCGACTGTCGCCCCGTCGGTTCGGCATCCTGTGGCGGTACGACCCTATCGGTCAGTTGATTTCCCCCTTGAATTTGGAAAAAAGGGAATGATTACCCCGTCGGGTAAACCCAGTCGAACGATTTTTTTGACATCGGGTAGTGACGGGACTCAGTTTTCAGTCATTCCTATTACGGGACGCCGGCATCAAATTCGGGTTCACGCCTCGGCGACGGTGGGGCCGATTGTGGGGGATACCATTTACGGGGGGCCTCTCGCCGATCGGATTCATTTGGCGGCGGTGGGATTGAATTTTGTTTGGGCGAGAAAAAAAGTCAGAATTCGATACGAGGGACCGTTCCCAGCACCCTTGCGGATGGATGACGGAAAAATCGTCGGTGAGGGCGTTAGCGAATACTAATATAAGGGACTTGGCGGTCGCCAATCGGGGTATATATTATCGGGTCGTCACCGAGGTCCGCCCGGTCCGGATCGGACAGTGATGCGACGGCATTGAGATCCGTCGAGCCGGCGGCCCATTGGTTGAGCAAAAACGACAAGTTGACCGAGTCGCCAATGATATCGGGTCGAGAATAATCCCCGTACCCGATGGGTCCCAAATAAATCGGGCCGTCGGATACGCTAATTACCAACTGGGGGTCAATTCCCAATCGGATCATTTGCCGGACGGCTTGAACGGCCCGCGACGAATATTTGGGACCCGAAAAATAGGCGAGGAAGCCATCTCCTAGATATTTGACGGGGACGCCTTTGTGGGTCAGTACGACCTGAGTCAACGAATTAAAAATGGCATTAAGAATCATGGCCACTTCATTGGGGGCCAGTTGTGCGGCACGATGGGCAAATTGTCGGATACTGGTGGTCAGTACCGCTGCGGGAAATGTGGATTCGGTGCCGTTAGGGCCAATAATTAAGTCGTCCAAACTAACCTGTAAGACGCGGCTAAGCAGATTCATGACCGAAAGATCCGGGGCATTGATTCCTCGTTCCCATTTGGATACCGCTTGGGGACTGATGTGAAGGGAGTGCGCCAATTGAACTTGGCTGAGTTTCATCGCTTCCCTGCGTGCCCGAATTCGTTCTCCCAATCTAGCTAAGTTCATAAATGGGATTGTATGAGATGAGGTGAAAAAACAAAATACCGGAGCCACTGATCGTGGTCCTCCGGTACTCTTTTTTCGGAGATCCCCCCCCTTATACATTGTGTGATTCCCCACTTAATGGGAGCTTAAACATTGCTTGAAATTTTTATCTGGCAATTTCCGATAATCAGGTATGAAACGAAATGGTATGAGTTTAATCGTGGGGTGTGGGCTGGCGGTTCTGACGGGATGTGGCCACGTGACATCCTTGACCCAACGCGATCAATCGGTGTCATCGCCCGTTCGTGCCGATTCTCTCAACCTTCAGTGGACTTCTGTGGGAAACTGGGATTCCAAAAGCGCCACAGTATCCGTCAAAAATAACAGTGGAACTCCGGTGAGAATTCAGTTTACGGCAGGCGCCATCAGTGGAAAAATTATTTATCGGGATCGTCTCGGTAATCCGATCGGTGAGGGCCAATTGGGGGTGGCTGCGGTCGTTACGGATGTAACAATTCAGAGCACAGCAGAGTGGCCCATTGGACTATCTGATATGCCAGAGGGGACTGAATCGGTAATACTTGAAGTGATCTACCTCAACCCGTCTCGTGAACGAGTCACAGAATCAGTTCCGGTTCGGTTTACAAGATAAACTCTCCCCATTTTTATGGCAAAAAAAACCCGGGAACGATTGCTCATTCTCGGGTTTTAAAATTCAAAACTAGTGTTTTGCTTTTTTAGAAGTAGTAACCTTTACGCCTTGTTGGTCGGCTGGTTTCGCTTCTGCTTTAGGGGCTTCGGCCTTAGCGGCTTTAGCTGTTTTAGCTTCTGCTTTAGGAGCTACTGCCTTAACGGTTTTGGCTTCTGCTTTAGCAGCGTCGGCCTTAACGGCTTTAGCGGCTACTTTAGCTTCTGCCTTAACTGCTGGCTTAGCTTCTGCCTTAGCTTCTGCTTTCGGTGCAGCAACTACAGCTGACGCTGCGAATGCTACAGCAACTAGTGCTAGAAATAATTTTTTCATGATGGATATTCACCGCCTTCTTAAACTTGTGTGAAGAGACTATATCAGGCACTAATTAACGAGTCGTTAAAAAAAGATTAGAAAATCATTAGATTTTGGTTTTTAGTTCAACTCAAGTACACTGCGCTCATGTTTGCGCAAGTGATCGATGCGAATCTGAATCGGGTAACCGAAGGACTTCGGGTCATTGAGGAATATGCTCGGTTCGTGGCGAGTCATCGGGAAGTGTCCGCGCAGTTGAGCCGCATGCGCCATGATATTGCAACACGAAATCCCGGATGGCAACTCCAATTAATGGCTCGTGACACCCAATTGGACGCCCGCGCCTGCGACCCCCCTGCGCGTCGGGAGTCGATAGATCAGCTACTTCGTGCCAATTTTCGACGGGTCACCGAAGGACTTCGGGTATTGGAAGAGTACACCGGTGAGGCGCATTACAATATTGCCCGATATACGATGTATGAACTTGAAAAAGAAATAGTGCTGCGCCTGCTAAAGCCCCCCATTGATCGGGGGGTCTATGTTATTTCCAGTGACGTTGACGTGCTCATTGATGCCGCAAAACGGGGTGCGGTCTTGATTCAATTAAGAAATAAATACTTGTCTAAAGCAGATCTTTTTGTGGAAGCGACCCGCTTGATGGCGGAGCGAGTTCCGTCGGTTCCCGTTATTATTAATGATTATTTGGACATTGCAGTGGCCGTGAGGGCCGATGGCCTTCATACGGGCCAGGATGACCTGCCCATTACCGAGCAGCGACGGATTTTGGGGCCCCATCGATTGATCGGTCGGACGACGCATTCGTTAGGCCAGGGCGTAATTGCGCAGGAGGAAGGGGCGGACTATATCAGCATCGGGCCAATTTGGGAGACCCCGTCCAAGCCGGGCCGTGCCGGAATTGGATTCGACTATTTGGCGGAAGCGGCGACAACGATCACCATTCCTTATGTTGCAATTGGCGGGATTGATTTTGAGGCCGCAAAGACCGTGGCGACCTATCATCCGCCGATGATTGGAATCGTGCGTGCCGTGGATCAACTGGAATCAATTAACGCGCTTTTTAATGACGCATAGGTCGGGGCGACAATGAGAACTGATGTGTGGGTGGTCACTCTTCCTGCGTCTAAAACGTTGGTTCAGACGGGAATGCAATGGCTGGATCCCGAAGAGCAGGTCCGGTTGCGACGAATGCCATCGGAGAGTAATCGCGATCGATTTGTCGCGTGCCGGACGGTGCTCCGTTATTGCTTGGCGCCCCATCTTAATTGTAGTGAAGCCAATGTTCGGTTTAGCTATGGGGCGTCGGGAAAACCGGAGATTTTGGGCTGTTCGAGGTCATTTAATATCAGCCATTCGGGTGATTACGGGCTGGTGGCCATTTCCTTGGCTCCGGCCGTGGGTGTGGATATCGAACATGTGAATGCCCGTCGTAATTTGGCAGCGGTGACGCGCCATGTATTCCATCCCGATGAGATTGTGGCGTTTGATCGGGTGGAACCCAAATTGCGGGGGAAGTTCTTTTACGACCTTTGGGTACGAAAAGAAGCGGTGACTAAATGGCTCGGGGACAGTATTTTTCGGGTTAAAGATATTAATGTGTTGGACACGATGTCCTCGCCTCGGGTGATCACGGTTAACGGGCGGGGCTCGGCGTGGGTAATGCCCGTAAAGGTGTCATCGCAATATGCCAGCGCCGTCGCGATTGACACCTTTATCGATAGTCCTTGCCCCACAGTGACCATTCATGAATGGAATGGCTAGCGGGGCCTCCGGTTAAAGAGTGATGGCAACTCGTGTTTGAATAATTGAGCCGAGTCCTAGTTGCTCTCCGTCAACGGACTGGTAGATCGGTAGGTAGCTTGATACAGACCAACGCACCTTTGGCATAATTGAACATTCTAATCCCAAGTCTGCAATCACCGATTTTCCTCCGGTTGAATTAATGTCTTCGCCGGTGGTTCCTGCCTCGGCCTTGGACCGATATTGACCAGTGAGGCCCGCCAATAGGTGGATAGATCGGTTTAATGACCAGTCGGTTCGGATGCCGGCTACGATTTCGTTACCGGTTTTCCAGCCGTCGGTGCCAATGCCATTGAGGGTATATCGAACAAAAAATTGCGCGGGGAGTTCGGTGTGTTGACCGTCCCAATTTCGAAGAACGGCGACGGGGAACTGAGTGCGTAAACCCCATCGATAGTCGGTGGACCCGGATCCGGGTTGGATAGGGACTTCGGCCTCGGCACCATCCCCGTTTTTGAGTCGAGTGACGCCCGTCGGGAGCTTGATTCCTGCCTCGGCGATGAGGGGGTTTCCCCACAGAACGGAGTTTTCCACCGAATACGTCCCGTCGATCCACGTATCTCCCAGGCCAGACAGGTCCCATTCGTCGTGAAGGGTTTTGCCATGGTGATGATGAACATGGGCATGTTTTCTCCAGACCACCGGAATGGTGGTTGAAACCCCCCATTGATCCGTGATTTGGTAATTAATACGGGTATTGAGTACTCGGCTATAGGTTTCGATTTCCGTGTGGTGCATCGTGCTCAGTGAGGGGTCCATGACTTGGGTGCCGGTCATTAATGTCGTTTGGCTGATATAGGTGTAATCCATGGCGATGTCCCATTTTCCGGCAATACTAGGTTGCTGTGGGTATTGGATGGGGCATCCTGAAGCGCCACATGAGGCGAGTGTGCCGGTTGGAATTCCTATAAATAAAGCGAGTCCGCATAACGCGGTTGGGGCTAAAGACATAAATCGTTTCATGAGTGACTCCATTGGGGGGTTAGAAATAGGGGCAGGAGAAATCATAGGGGAGGGCGACGGGTGTGGCGATATGGCATTTTGTCGCAGTGCGAGGGGGTTTAAACTCTGTTACCATTTTTTCTATAATGGGCGATGTTAGATTATTAGTGGCGTTACGGTGGGCGGCGATCGCATTTCAATTGAGTGCGCTGTGTGGGGCCGTTGTCTTTGGACTTCCGGTCCATGTTGGGATATTGGTGGGGTCTCTGGTTATTCAAGTCCTCGTCAACGGGGTCACTGCGTGGGGGATATCGCGGGGCCCTCAACCCTCCGAATGGTATATATTTTCCCAGCTTTTATTTGATTTTGCGGCATTGACGGTCTTTGTTGTGAATTCAGGTGGAATGGCCAATCCATTTTCAGGGTTATTTCTCATTCAAGCGCTTTTGGCGGCACTTCTCGTGTCCCGGCTCAAGATGTGGGTTATGTTTGGTCTCACCGGGGCGGGATATACCGTTCTTCTGTTGGCGTTTAACGAAAGTCCCCATGACCATCACCGATGGATGGCGTTTCATATGGCAGGCATGGTGGTGAATCATGTTCTGACCACCGTGGTAATTGGTTGGATTGTCGTTAAGATCGTCCGCAATCTCCGGATGAGGGAACGCCAGGTATCTTCTCGACAGGGGCTGGTCGCGGCCGGGGCATTCTCCGCCCAAATTGCGCATAAGCTAGGGACGCCTCTGAACATGATTGCGTTGATTGCCGATGACATTTCCCCGACGACCTGCGCAGTGGATCGGGGTTCCATTTTGACGGAGGTGGATCGGTCAAAAACGTATTTGTCTCATCTCTTTAACCGGTTGGTAACCATTGAGTCTGATCAAGATGTCGTTGTAATGCTGCATGACGCGTTGCCTAGGTTGTCTGACTTGGTGGCCCAAAAACATCCTGGGCTCCAGTTTGAGGGGACGGTGGTCAATGATCATTCGGTTCGGGGAGCCAGTCTCGACCTTATCTTGCTTCTCGCAGAAATATTAATTGAAAACGCGGCAGAAGCAGGGGCTAAAACAGCGATGGTGCGCTTATCTTGGGGCTCAGAGGGGCTTACGATGACCGTCAAAAATGACGGCCCCCCATTGTCTGCTGATTTTCAAGAATTGATGACCGTCGGGACCTCGACCAAAGGGGGCCCCCCGCATTTTGGAATAGGTCTTTTTTTGGCAAGGCTGGTGATTGAGAGTTTGGCGGGAATGGTATCTGTGGACGGGCCTCCGGGGGTCACCATTACTATTCGGATTGCGCGGGATTTTCTGGAGGGGCATGGATGAATCGACTATTAATTATTGAAGATGACCCCGAGTTTGGAGCGGTATTGGCGGGCAAATTCTCGCAGATCAATTGGCGGGTCAGCCGGGCCACGGGTATGGAGGAAGTGTCAGAAATCTTGGCCCAAAACCCGTCGTATTCTCATTGTGTTTTGGATTTAAATCTTCAAAACCAAAATGGGCTAACGCTCATTCCTGCCCTAGTAGCCCATAGCCCGGGGTGCAAAATTGTAATTTTGACGGGGTACGCCAGCGTTCACAGCGGCATTGAGGCCATAAAATTGGGAGCGGTGTACCTCCTCCAAAAGCCCAGTCGAATTCAAGATATTCTGGAAGCGTTCGAACATACCTCCCATCCTGAAACGGTACGTATCGATTCCCATTCAAAGCCAGGCATGGCGGGCATCGAGCACGAAGTCATCCAACGGACGCTATCGGAAAACAACTTCAACGTATCCAAAACGGCCGACCAACTCGGACTCCATCGTCGGACGCTCCAACGAAAGATGAAACGACGAATTTGAAATCACGCGGGTCGAAGTATAGCGACCGGCACCCAAACTCGATCTATTTAAGGTTCACTTGATAACCGATGCGATTCCTTGAAGTAATCGATCTCTATTGGCATAACCGATTACAGCTGCAGCAACACCGCCTATTAACTTATATATATGGAGCTTAAATGCTTCAAATTTTGTATTTTGCCCCTGGATTGCTACTAATAATATGGATTGATTTTGTTCAATTTTTGTATTTTGTCCCTGGATTGCTACTAATAATATGGATTGATTTTTTTCAATTTGTTCCCGAACTCCAGAAATTTCTCTAGTAAACTTTTCAGTAAGTCTGCTTTCCACTCCA
>CANIAP010000004.1 GCA_947465765.1 bacterium
AATGATCCGTTGATCAAGAAGGCAATAGAGGTATTGAAGAGCACGGCGTTGTCTGAGGATGAACAAGAAGACTACCGGACACATTGGCAATGGATGATGTCGGAGCACTCATCGATTGAATATGCAAAGCATGAAGGCAAAATCGAAGGCAAAATCGAAATAGCCCAAGCGCTAAAAGAATCAGGAATGAGTCTTGTCGATATTCAGAAATTTACGGGGCTAAGTATGGAAGAGATAGGGTAGAGTTCGGTAAGCGATCCACGAATCCCATGGTAAAAACAAATTAGAAAGATAGGTATCGGTCAGTAGCCCGAGATATCCTGTATTTGATACCTTGATATAAATTTCCTTCATTAATCATTGAAGTAATAGTCTGGGTAAGAGGCTACAGTATCCTCAACCGCGTCTACCATTTCTCACCGGTCGCCGTGTAGCCCCGCTACACAAGGCCCGGCGAGAAATGGTGGGGACCGGGTTTTAGGCCGGTTGCGCTTCTTTGACTAGTTTGTTTTGCTTAATCCATGGCATTAGCTCGCGTAATCGCGCACCCGTTGCCTCAAGTTGATGCTCCGCGCCGGCTTTGCGCCACGCCTTTAATTTAGGAGCGCCCGCCTTGCTATCCGCAATGAATTGCCGAGTAAATTCGCCGGACTGAATCCGTGCCAAGGCCGCTTTCATTACCACCTTGGTTTGAGCCGTAATGATTTCAGGTCCTACTAAATAATCGCCAAATTCAGCGGTATTTGAAATGGAATAACGCATATTGGCCATGCCGCCTTCATAGATCAAATCGACAATCAATTTCATTTCGTGAAGACATTCGAAATACGCCATCTCCGGTGGATACCCCGCTTCAACCAAGGTTTCAAACCCGGCTTGCATCAAGGCCGTAACCCCCCCACAAAGAACAGCTTGCTCACCAAATAAATCGGTTTCGCATTCATCCTTAAACGTCGTTTCGATAATCCCAGATCGGCCCCCACCCACGCCCGACGCCCACGCCAAGGCAAGATCAGTGGCTTGACCCGATGAGTTTTGGGCCACCGCGATTAAGCAAGGAACACCGGCACCCTTAAGATATTCACTTCGAACGGTATGGCCAGGCCCCTTCGGTGCGGTCATAAACACGTCCAAATCCGCACGAGCTTCAATTAATTTAAAATGAATATTCAATCCATGAGCAAACGCCAAGGCTGCCCCGGGTTTAATCTCATCTTTAACCAATTGATACAGGTCGCCTTGGTATTCATCGGGCACCAACATCATAATGATATCGGCGTTTTTAACCGCCTCAACCGGTGTTGCCACTTCAAAGCCTGCCAACCGAGCACGCTCCGCACTCGGCGATCCGGCGTTCAACCCAACAACAATATTCGTAACACCGCTATCCTTAAGGTTTAACGCATGCGCATGACCTTGGCTTCCGTACCCAAGAATGGCAATCCGTCTGGATTTTAATAAACCCAAATTCGCATCTTTATCGTAATACAATGTAAGACTCATGTTTTTCTCCTTTTAAACAGATCCATCACAACAGGACGTAAGTATCCCAGATCCAATCGTTGAATTAAATAGAATAAATGGGACCGGTCCCCACCATAAAATGAGTTCAATTCCAAGACATTGGCCATCAACCCTATAGTGACATTATTTAGGACTACCCCATTTGCCCTAGTGTCAGGTAATATCTGAGGCGGAAATCATCCACACACTCCTTGGAGGAAAAACAATGGACCGACGTAATTTCATTATGGCCTTAGCTCTATCAATGGCAATACTACCTTGCGCACACACTTTTGGGGCATCCACAAAAAAAGTAAGCGCATCGACGGTAGCCGCAGCCCCACTCGCAACAGTTGACGGGACTCCGATCACCCTCGAGGAATTTAACGCACGGATCAAAGTGATACCCGCTCAGTACGCGGCCAACTTCCAAACAAAAGAAGGCAAAACCCAGTTGCTCGAGCAAATGATCAACGAACAAGTATTGCTCAACACGGCAAGACAATCTGGGATCGAAAAAAGCGCCGAGTTCAAAACCCAAATGGATCTCGCAAAAGACCAAATTTTGATCGGTCTTTATATACGTAACAACATTCCTCAAACCGCCACGGTTACTGACGAAGAAGCCCTCGAATTCTTCAAAGCAAACCCAGCACAATTTCGTACAGACGAGCGCCGATCTGTTCAGCAAGTACTCGTCGCTACTGAAGCAGAAGCCAAATCAATCGCCGCCAGTGTTGTCGCTGGAACAAGCATGGATTCGATCGCAAAAGCAAAGTCGTTAGACCCAGGATCTAGCGCAAATGGTGGCTACATCGGATGGATCACCAAAGGTCAAACCGTCCCTGAATTTGAACAAGCCACATTCAGCCACAAACCCGGCGATGCTCCAGTTGTTGCAAAATCACAATTCGGCTACCACGTGATAAAAGTCCTGGAAATCCAACCCGGATCGTCAGTTGATTTCGCTCAAGCAAAAACAGCGATTCAAAATGCAATTTCAACTCAAAAACGCCAAGCAATTTTGGCTAACAATGTAAATGAAGCCCGTAAGAAATCAAAAGTAACGTCCGACCCAAGCAAACTATAGGTGTCAGGGGCGAAACATCTTTCGCCCAGGCCCAACAAGGTCCCGGTACCCATCAAAAAACGCCCCTACCGGGGCGTTTTTTTCTACCTCTTAATAGAACCGAGGGACCACAATCGCCATCCCCTCAAGGCGCTTTAACAGATCCCCGTTGGGATCCGCAGATGGCACCGATTGTCCGGGGGTCAGCGTGGTAATCACCGCCTTTCCAATCAAATACCGCCCCTCCTTCCCATCAGAAGATCGGGTTCGAATCCCCCAGATATTATGAAATGCCAACGCCCGACCGTCCTGAGAACCGACGTACACCATGATATGGCCCTTCAGCCACAACAACGTCAGAAACGGCACTCCATTCGATAAAATCATTTTTTCCTTGTCCGCTGGCGACAACGATTTAAGATTTACAAAGTACCCACCGTATCGCCCTTGATCATTGCCATTCCGAGGAAGCCAAATTCCAAAGGGTACAAACATATCCTGAATCATCGACGCACAATCGCGATCCCCATAGAGGTCGCCCCAGCCATACGTTTGTCCAATTAGGGCCATCCCAACACCCGCCAAGTGATGGGGGGTTAACGCCAATGGCTTTACTGCCACGTCAGATTTATGAAGCATCGCCCGATCCAAAATCGCAACGCCAGAACTACTCCGCTTCACCACACGCACCGAATAAAAATGAGGAGTCTCTTTAAGCACCGGCATCACCGATCCAACTCGCGCCGCCCACAAATATTGCCCCGACACATCGTACACGGGGACCTGATCCCGAATCACCGCGACGTAGGGTCGATTTTCGTACAGTTTAGTTTGGGCGTCACTCATCCAGGCCACATCTTGAACCTGCACCCAGCCCGTCAATTCCGCCGTTTCAACCAAAACCCATGCTTTATCCCGTGAAAAGTGAGTGGCAACCACGGGGGTGTTCGCCGCCAACCCGGTTTCTTGCCCATAATCAAAGGGGTACCCCTCTCCAGGCAAATCAAACGACAAATAAAACGGCCTCAGTGTGGGGGCCACGCGAATACTGGTATTGACCACCGTAATCGCTTTTCTAAACATACTCGGGTAATGGGGCAAATCCATTCTCGCCACAAGATCTTGAATCGTCGCTTTCGGAATCGGCAACTTATTTTCGCCGTAATACGTTGCCCCCGTAATCGACTCAATCAAATATGACAGCCCCCGCGGAAACGAACTTTTACGACGGTGCCACGGCGAAAAAAATCGGGTATTAAAATCCGAATCTCGCCACCGTTGAAGCGACTCCGGCACCAACAGCGCCGATTCATTTTGCGACGCAAGCCGAACTAAATCTTGCGGGATATCCGACGTGGGCGACCCCATTACCGGACTCGATCCCACCCCAAGAACAAGCCCCATCGCGATGAAAATACGAGCCCTTTTATTGTGATTATTCATATCTGCAATAGTAGCCACAAAAAACAGGAATGGCCATCAAAAATGCGACCCCTCCCCGAAAAATTGGAGAGAGGGGAATAAAGGGTTACGCGCGATCGGCTAAGAGTTCCCAACGACTTATGTTTTGACCCAAAAGAACGTCGATCTCTGCCAACCGTTTCCCTGCAATTTCAAATTCATCGGTTGACCCCACCGCAGTCAAAAACAACGTTGCGAGCCGACTTTTCTCTGACTCCAGCGTTTCAATATCCGCCTCTAGCGTCTTAAATTCTTGCTGTTCTTTAAAACTCAGTGGCTTTTTTTTCTCTATTGGCGCAACCGGCTTCGGAACACCGGTTTCCGATTTTGCCCCTTTAATTTCACTCGGTTGAGGCATCAATTTCGCCACATCCGCATAGTCCGAATAGGTTCCCCAGAATGGGGCAATCCCGCCGTTTCCGTCAAAAATAAACAGATGATCCACTACCCGATCCACGAAGTAGCGATCATGGGAAATAATCAACACACAGCCGTTGAAACTCAATAAAAAGTCTTCGAGTACCGACAAGGTCATAACGTCCAAATCATTCGTAGGCTCATCAAAGAGCAAGAAATTGGGATTTTCCAACAACATACACACCAACTGAAGGCGGCGGCGCTCCCCGCCCGATAACTTACCGATGGGCGTCGCAAAACTGCTACTCGCAAATAAAAACCGTTCCAATAATTTGGTGGCAGATACCCGAGTCCCATCATGCAAGGTCAGTTGTTCCCCAAACCCCTTTACGTATCCCAAAATAGTGACATTGGGATCCATTGCATCACTTTGTTGCTCAAAATGGCCAAAATGGGTATTTACCCCCGGATCCACCTCGCCGCTATCCGGCTTCAATCGATCCGAAATCAGATTAAATAAGGTGGATTTTCCGGCACCATTGGGACCCAAAATCCCGATTTTTGCACCTTCTTTAAATGTGTAGGAAAACGGATTAATGATCTGTCGCCCCTCAAATGATTTGGTGATTTCTTTGAGCTCCAAGATCTTCTTGCCCATTCGACGGCCGGCAACACCTAACTCAATCCCCTGATCTTCTTGATAAACAGTCCGGTTTTGCATGGCTTCAATCCGGTCTTTTCGAGCCTTCTGCTTCGTCGAGCGGGCTTTAGGGCCCCGCTTTAACCACTCTAACTCCACACGCATTGCCGATTGAATCGATTGCTCCTGATGGGCTTGAGCCGCCAACCGCTCGCCCCTTAACTCCAAAAATACGGGATAATTTCCTTGATAAATAAAGAGCGACTGCTGATCAATTTCAAAAATTCGGGTGCAAATACGATCCAAAAAATACCGATCATGAGTGACCATCAATACCGTCGCACGACTCCGCTTCAGCATTCCCTCCATCCAATCAATGGTTTCGATATCCAGATGGTTGGTCGGCTCATCCAAAATCAATAAATCCGCGTCTTCAAAAAACAACCGCGCCAACGCTATTTTTTTGATCATCCCGCCAGACAAGGTCCCCATGAGTTGGGTAAGGTGATCAATATGAAGTTCATTCAGAATCGATGTAACCCGGTCCTCATATTCCCAGGCGTTCGCCAAATCCATTCGAACCACCAAGTCTGCAAATGCCGTCGACAACTCCTCTGTCGGATCCGATTCGAGTTGATCCAAGCATTCGTGATACTCCCGAATAACCTGTGTTACCCCCGAATCGCCCCGAAACAGATGTTGGGAAATAGTGTCTGTTGCCGAAAAAATGGGCATCTGATCCAACATCGCCACCGCCAAGCCGGGGGTCACGGAGATATTCGGATTGGGGGTCGTAATGGCTTCTGCCAGCTCCGATAACAACGTGCTTTTGCCACATCCATTTACGCCAATAAGGGCTATTTTTTCTCCACTTTCTACAGAAAAATTTATTTTATCGAATAATTGTTTTGCGCCACGAGACGCGCTTAAGTTTTGAACCGCTAATAATGTCATGCTCAAACTATATCACGCAGGTCGACTTATCCCGATCTGCCATTTGATAGTATGATCCGCTCATGAAACTCATCGTCATCGGTGGCGGTGCCGCCGGATATTTTGCCGCCATCCATCACAAAGCGGCCTACCCCACCCACGAAGTGCTGCTGATGGAAAAATCCGAAAATGGATTGGCCAAAGTCAAAATCTCCGGTGGCGGACGCTGCAATGTGACCCACGCGTGTTTTGATGCCCGTCAATTGGCCGACTATTACCCCCGCGGAGGGAAAGCGCTCATCGGTCCATTCCAACGATTCAATCCCAGAGACACAATGACCTGGTTCCAAACCCGTGGCGTTCCCCTCAAAATCGAACCCGACGGCCGAGTCTTCCCCGTCTCAAATGCGTCGCAATCAATCGTAGATGCCCTTGAAAACGCCGCTAAGCAACTCGGGGTTACCATTTGGAACCGTTGCGCCGTCGACACAATCGAGCCCCGTCCATCAGGTGGATTTTTGATCACCTTATCCGGCGGGGCTGTCCATCCCTGCGATGCGATCATTTTGACCACGGGAAGCAGCCGCCAAGGCTATTCATTCGCCGAATCTTTAGGTCATTCGATTGTCCCGCCGGTCCCGTCGCTATTCACATTTAAAATCAACGATCCCGACCTTGTTGCCATACCGGGGGTATCCGTAACCTCCGCAACCGCCACCCTCCACGGCGCCAAAACCTGGAAGCAAACGGGCCCAATCTTAGTGACTCATTGGGGATTCAGTGGTCCGGCCATTATCAAATTATCGGCATGGGCCGCCCGGGACTTTTCGGAGTCGAGTTATCAATTACCCCTCACGATTCACTGGCTCCCCGCTTATAAAGAACAGGAAATTGAGGCCACATTGATGGACCTCCAGTCATCCTCAAAAAAATACATTTCCAGCAAATCGTTATTTCCCGAAATCTCAGGCCGCCTGTGGGAATATCTCGTTCGCAAATCCATCGGAAATGGCGACGTCCAATGGATTGAAACCGGTAAAAAACAAATGCGAAAATTGATCGAAACCCTGGTTCGCGACCGATATCAAGTAGTCGGAAAAGGCGTATTCAAAGAAGAATTCGTGACCTGCGGCGGTATCCCCCTCAACGAAGTTGACTTTAAAACAATGGAAAGCAGAATGTGCCCCGACCTCTATTTCGCCGGCGAAATTTTAGACATCGACGGCATCACAGGCGGATTTAATTTCCAAAATGCGTGGACGACGGGGTTTATTGCGGGGACAAGCTTTGATATCGAGGGCTACCGCCCCTCAACCGGCAAAGCCAGTTGAGCCTCCCTGCAGGCGCGCCGCGGCGCGCTACGCCCTTGGCTACTCATTTCGGGTTCAACACCAGCAATTTCTCTTCGGTCATATGAGCAATGGCTGACCGAACCCCTTCGCGGCCCAGCCCACTCTCCTTAATCCCCCCATACGGCGTGTGGTCCAACCGAAATCCCGGTACATCCCCTACGATAACCCCACCCACATCCAAGGTCTCAAACGCCGTCATGATTTGAGTGTAGTCCAATGTAAACAAGCCGACTTGCAACCCAAATTGTGACTCATTCACAATCGATAACGCCTCGTCGAACTCCGAATACGGAATAATCACTGCAACCGGCCCAAACACCTCTTCCGCCATCACCGGCTGATCAAATGGGACGTCGGTCAAAAGCGTGGGAGAAAAAAAGGCCCCATCGCGACGCCCGCCTGTAAGCACCGTTCCGCCTGCCGCTACCCCTTGATTCACCCAGTTTTCTACACGACGAGCGCTGCCCTCGGACACCAATGGACCCACATCCGTCGTCGGAAGCAACGGATCTCCAACACATAGCCGATCGGCATGCGCGATCAACAGTGGTACAAATTCAGCCATCAACGATGCGTTGACCAAAATTCGCTGGACACTAATACAACTCTGTCCCGCTTGAGAGAAAGCCCCCAACGCAATTTTTGATGCAACGGTATCCAAATCCACCGCGTTTTCTACAACAACCGCCGAGTTCCCCCCCAATTCCAAAACCACCGATTTCTTCCCCGCCCTGGACTTCATCGCCCAACCGACGTCGGGAGACCCGGTAAAGCTCAGTAACTTGATCCGCGGATCCGTCACCAAAACATCCGCCGTTTCCCGATCCCCCATCAGAGCCGCCCACGCCCCCGAAGGCATTCCCACCGACGCCAAACACTCGATCAGCAGTTGGGTCGTTCGAGACGCCACCGACGGCATCTTCAAAATAAATGGGTTCCCCACCGCAATGGCAGGCCCGATTTTGTGAGCCGATAGATTCAATGGAAAATTAAAGGGCGCTATAAACCCACAAAGCCCCATCGGAAAGCGCTGAGTCAGCCCCCACCGTCCGGCTCCCCGAAGGGTTCGATCCATCGGAATTTTATCCCCGCCGATCCGCAGAGCCTCTTCCGCTGAAATCGAAAATGTATCGACGGCGCGTCCCACCTCTGCCTGGCTTTCCCGGATCGTCTTGCCGACATCCTGAGTTATCGCAAGGGCAAACTCCTCGTGATGCCGACGTATCCACCCGGCAATTTCAAGTAGCCATCGTGACCGTTCAAACGCGAGGATCCGCCTTAAGCCCAATTCAGCAACTACACCCCCGGATATTGCCGCCTCAAAATCAGTGGGGGACCCTAACTTAACCAAGTACCCAGCCTAAGCTTAACCCCAACGAAAGCGCCAATAATAGCCGGCCGGTTTGGCCTAACAAGGGATCCAGCTCCCGACCATCCAGTGTCCAGATCTGCCGTATCAACCGTATTGCAGCAGCGCCCACCAACCCCGCAGCAACGGCGCTCCAGCCCCGACCACTAGAAATAGCCCATCCACCGGCAAGAACGCATCCACCGACCATACAGAAGGAATACTCCCACCGGGCAAATCTCGCACCAAATCGCACGGCCAGCGTCGTTTTTCCCGTTGTTCGATCTTCGATAATATCCCGCAAATTATTGACCCCAATAATCGCCGTCGCAATTAATCCTAAAGCTGCGCCCAGAACCACCGACGTCAGATTCCATTGCAACAGGTTAACGTAATACGTTCCCGCCGTAGCCACTGGCCCAAAAAACAAAAATACCAATAAATCCCCCAACCCCATATATCCCAATGGCCGAGGTCCCCCGGTGTACAAAATCCCCATTGCAATCGACACGAATCCAATGCCGACGATTGGCCAGCCGCAGCGAACCATCAACACGCTTCCTGCCAGCGCCGCGATTCCAAAACAACCCACCATCGCCCACCACACATGATTCGGTGGAATCAAGCCGGCTTGCGTCACCCTCACCGGACCCACCCGAAGATCGGTATCCGCCCCATTTTTCCAGTCAAAATAGTCATTGGCTAAATTGGTCCCAATTTGGATAGCCAACGCACTTACGACCGCACAGAGCATGATCCCCCAATGCAATCCACGATCCAAATAGGCCAAAACCCCACCCAAAATTAACGGCGCCCCCGCCGCCGGCAACGTCCGTATCCGCATCGCGTGAATCCAATGGGTCAACCTTACCATGTGGATCGCTTCAATTTAATAATATTGGCGGAATTATCCCCAAACGGGTATCTCGCCGTGACATCCACCTGAATACTAGCTGGCGAGGGGGAACTTGAACTGTATCGATCGATCACGGCCGATGTTAAGGTGCCACTCGTCCCCGTCCCAACGAATACCACTTGGCGCTCACCAATCTGGTTACCCACCGAATCGTAGTAGAACACCTCAAATGAATAGTCTATTCCCGCCAATGCAGACCCGGTTTCGTCCGTGGGCGCATTCCAAGTAAGCGTGACATTTCCAGTCGCTCCTGTTTGATACGGATTGATATTCGTCCCCGTTCCAGTGGACGGCACCCCAGTAAGAGTGGGCAACGTTTGAAATTTAAAATTGATCCCAGTGAGATAATACTCAATTTTCCCCGACTTTAAAGTCACCTTTAACAAGACCAAGTCCCCCGGCTTAAACGCGTTATTTTCGGGTTTTAATGCCACCTTCCACAATACAGCACCGGTGGCGGCATAGCTCACTTTATACAGTTTTTTACTAACATCCCTCCACGCCGTCCCCCGCGCGGGCCATGTATCAATCGCGGTATACCCTCCTGGCAAATCGTCCACCGTCGCGGTGGCATAGTTCGTATTTACCAAATACGCCACAACCGAATCAATCGCTGACGCATTACGAGGGTTTACTTGAATAATAATCAAGGAGTTGTCCGTCACCATCGTACTGGACCCTTGATTTTCCCTTTGGACCTTCAAGTTAACAAACATCATCACGCTGTGAACCGAGTCCGACCATTTGGCCCCCTCTTGAATATTGTCAGTTACCCGATTATCCAAAATCGACCCGTCGTTCATCGAATCGACGATATCCGGAAGCCCGTCCTCATCTTGATCAAGGGTATTTTTGACATTGAGATTCGACGTTACACTGTCCGATCCTTTGCCCGCATTGCCTTGACCGGAGGGCCGACCGGAGACCAACCGAGTCTTCAATTCAGAATCCAAACGAAAATTGGAACTATTCGCAGATGCCACCGCATTATAGTTATCTCGGTCTAACCCAATCTGCAGCCCGGTCACTGCCCCAGAAATGATCATTCCGGTTACCGCTGAATTGGCTGTGGATGTATGAGGACCCGTAATCGTCCCGACTACTGACAGTGGGTCCTTTTTAACAATAAATGCAATAAATCGATCGCCTCGAGTGACATCCGAAGCGGTTTCAACACTCAAGGCGAATGTTCCATCTCCATTCACATCGGCAAAATACACCCGCTGGCTTCCCACATTTTGAAACCAAACCATATAATTCGAGGCACCTGTCAAAATACGAAATCGCCCACCCGATATACCGACGTCAGACAACGTGCCCGATATTGTTTGAGATGTATAACTTCCAGCCGTCGTCGAACTGGCCGCACCACAGGCACCCAATACCACACAGCCCAAAACGACGAAGGCTCCCCCAATAAATTTACTTACAAAATTTGTACGCGTCACCATTAAACCCCTTTTTTAGACCCCCGTTAGCACTTCAATTCCTCTAAGCAGGACGGTATGATACCCCCCAAATTTCCCATCGCATCATAACGAACCCACGATTCAAACGACAACCACCCAAAAGGAGTCCGCATCTATGATCACTCTACGAAAAAGCAACGACCGTGGCCACGCCGACCATGGATGGCTCCAGTCCTTTCACACATTTTCATTCGCATCCTATTATGACCCCAGCCACATTCATTTTCGGAAACTTCGGGTATTCAATGAAGACATCATCGCCGGCGGTGGCGGATTCCCCACGCATGGGCACGACAACATGGAGATTATTACGGTCGTTATTTCAGGGATTCTTGAACACAAAGACAGCATGGGCAACACCGCCCAAATTTGTCCTGGCGAAGTCCAGGTCATGAGCGCAGGATCCGGAATCACCCACAGCGAAGCCAACCCATCGAAATCCGAACCCCTTCATTTATTTCAAATTTGGCTGTTTCCCAAAACCAACGACACACCCCCATCCTACCGCCAAAAAGATTTTTCCTCCGATGCAAAAGAAAACGAATGGACCCAGTACGTATCTCCGGACGGAGCCGATGGTTCATTGAGTATTGACCAAGATGCCTTCCTCTATGGAATTTCCCTCACCGAAGGCACCTCAACGCACCACGCCTTCCCAGAAAAACGCCATGGATTTATCCACCTGATATCAGGGATGGTCATGGCCAATGGCCAGATGATGTCCGCCAGTGACGCCGCATTCGTGTCCGGGGAGCCTCTAAATATTACCGCTCTCGAACCCAGCCGATTACTATTATTTGATCTCGACTAAACCCAAAGGGGCAGGTTTTGTTCTCCCATATTAAAACGGCTTGTGCTACTCTCATCACCATGACCTTCAGGCGAAAACCGCTTCCGTTTTTGGGATTGATAACGCTAATCGGCGTTGCGATATTTTTATATAGTGGCAGTGAAGCCGGCCCCTCAGACACCCTTCGATCCGTCTTACAAATTGTTCAAAAATATCACTTTGCCCCTCAAGGGATCGACGATGCTTACTCCAAACGGGTGTTCTCGCTTTACCTGAAGCGTCTCGACCCCGGAAAGCGATTTTTAATCCAAGACGATATTGACCAACTGAAACACTATGAAACGCAGTTGGACGATGATATCAAAACAGGCAACTTAGAATTTGTTTCACTGGCCAACAAACTTCTCAAACAGCGACTCGCTGAATCCAAAGCGATCTACAAGCAAGCCATTCAAAACCCGCAAGATTTGTCCAAAGACGAAACATTTGAAACCGACTGGGATCGCCGGAGCTACGCCGCAAACATACCCGCATGGGTCGACGATTGGCGTAAATTTATCAAATACCAAGTGCTGACCACCTACATCGCCGATGCAGAAAGCGCCACCACCAATGAGGCCAAAGACGCCCTCACAAAAACAAACTCGGCCTACGAAATTGCCGCTCGACATAAGGTCGAAAAAAATATGAATTCTTATTTTGATCGACTCGTCAAAGAAACTGACAGCGACCGTATTGATGCGTTTATCGATTGCGTTGCGAATGCCAATGACCCTCACACCTCCTATCTTGCCCCTCAACAAAGGGATGATTTCGACATCAATATCAAAGGGTCTCTAGAAGGCATCGGTGCCGTCCTCCAAGAGGAAGATGGCTACATCAAAGTAGCCCGCATCGTCCCGGGAGGCCCTGCATCCCGTCAAAAAGAACTCAAAGCCCAAGATTCCATTATCAAAGTAGCCCAAGGCGATGGCGAAGCGGTCGACATTGTCGGCGCACGCGTGCAAGACGCCGTCCGCCTCATCAGAGGAAGCAAGGGTACCAAGGTCATTTTAACGGTCAAAAAGCCCGAGGGCAAAATCGTACTGATCCCCATCATCAGAGATATCGTGGTTCTCGAAGAGTCCTACGCCAAGTCTGCGTTAATCAACGGCCCAGGAAATCAAAAAATTGGCTACGTTGTCCTCCCGAGCTTCTACCGAGATTTCGCCAATGCCAAAGCCCATAACGCCAGCGATGATCTCCGAAACGAACTCAGTAGAGTTAAAAAAGCGGGTGCCAATTCCGTCATATTGGATCTCCGCAACAACGGCGGCGGTGCATTAGATGACGCCGTAAAAGTCGCCGGACTTTTCATTAATTATGGCCCCATCGTTCAAGTGAGAGACCGCCACAACAACGGTTACGCATATGAGGACCAAGATCCCACTGTCACGTTTGACGGAGATCTGGTCGTATTGGTCAATGGATTCAGTGCCTCAGCCGCTGAAATTGTCTCCGCCGCACTCCAGGATTATGGACGCGCAGTTATCATTGGAAGTGCGCATACTTACGGGAAAGGGTCCGTCCAAACGGTACTCAATCTCGACAGCATATGGAGCAATTCGACGCGGGGTGTCCCAATTGGCGCGGGCTCCGTCAAAGTCACCAATCAAAAATATTTCAGAGTCAACGGAGGCTCTACTCAGTTCAAAGGGGTTGAGCCCGACATCGTCCTTCCCGACGTCAATGACTACCTCGACATTGGGGAAAAAAACCAACCCTATCCCCTGTCATGGACCACCACATCCGAAGCATCAATCCGAAAATGGAACGTGCATTTGCTCCCGGATACCGTGCTCAAAAAATCAATTCAACGCACCAAGGTCGATCCCAATTTTATCGCAATTTCTGACCTGGTAAAAAAACTTAAAGCCCGCCGCAAAAGTTCGTCTTATCCCCTCAACTTAGTGAAAGCCGTCGAATCGCAACGGGAATCCAAAAAAGAGTCTGACGCGCTAGACCAGATCAAAGTTCCCCACAGCGCGTTAGAGGCCGTCGTCCATGACACCGCATGGTTCACCCAGCTTGAGCCCGAACGTGCAACGGAATATAAAGAATGGCTCAAGCAAATTCCTAAAGACATTTATATCAACGAAGCCAGCGCCGTATTGTCCGATTTGGCGGCCGCTCGAACCCCCACTCCCCACTGATGAGGTACCCCGCTAACCATGAACAACGACGACTACAAAATTCATTTTGACGACCCCAACAAAGTCACTATTTCCGGGGTTCTACGGCTTCAGTCCCCCACCATCTATGACGACTTATTCGCCCCCATTCGAGACACCATCTCTCAAGGCCAAAGCATGACAATGGACATCCAAAATGTTTCATTTCTCAACAGTTCGGGCATTACAGCTCTGGCCCGATTAATTATCGTCGCACGAGCACACGATTCTCCTTTTTTTATTATTGGCAAGGAAAACATTCCCTGGCAGAAAAAAAGTATCGTGTCACTCAAACGGCTGTGGCCCAAACTAGAAATTACATTAACGTGAAAAATGCCAATACAAACGAGATACGGAATAGCATTAGATACTGACCTACAAAAAACCTGGGGGGCAGACTTTAGTATCGATTTTATTGTCCCCCTCGAACTCGTATCTCAGTGGCGTCGGTGCGGCCTCGTTTCCGACTTCCTCGCTAACTACCATTCCTTTTGTTTTAAGGACCCTACCAAGGCGTTGTCGGTCCTCTCTACGATTATCAACGAGCTACTCGAGAATGCAGTGAAGTTCTCTAAAGATAAAAACAAACTCGTTACTCTCTCGCTAAGACACTTCAATCACACCATTTATATTGAAACGATCAACGTCTCAGATCAACCCAACGCCTCGCGATTGAATGAATTTGTACTCAAATTAGACCAAAATAACGCGGACACTCTATTTTTTGAGCAATTAGAAAAGGCCGCAACGACCGTCGGAATTTCTGGATTGGGCCTACTATCCGTTATCAAAGATTACGACGCCCAATTGGGTCTATTGATCTACCCCAAAGTCGACGAGTCCAATTGTTACGAAATTACAGTAACCATTGCGGTCGAACTCAGCACCATCGATGCGCTGTAGTTAACCACCTCTCCACTGGCCCAGAGTCCGCATCGCGGTAAAATTGAGTTGCTCATCCACCCCGTGTGCCCCCCCCACTTGGGGCGTCGCGGGCAGATAGATCATAAATTCCGCCCCCCGATTCAACCTGCTTTTCACTTCCATAAATCCACCATGGTTCTTCACGATCGTTTGGACAGTCGACAACCCCAACCCAGTCCCCTTCCCTTTTTCTTTCGTGGTAAAAAACGGATCAAAAATTTTCGCCAGCACGGACTTTGCAATACCCACTCCGGTATCGCGAACAACAAGACGCACATAATTCCCATTCGGAATCCCGGGAGAAATACCTTGGCGTCGCTTTTCCCTGACCGCCATGTTTTCCGCCGCCAAAAACAGGGTACCCCCCGACGTCATCGCATCTTTTGAATTCACACACAAATTCAATATTACTTGGTGAAGCTGAGTGGGATTTCCCACTACCTGCCATAAATCAACCGGCACCTGACAAGCCACGGAAATCTCTTTTGGGAACGTGCTTTTTAAAAAAGCCTGAATTTCAATCAACACCTTCTGCACGGAAATCACCAGTTCATTCCCATCGATGCCACGGGCAAACTCCAAAATCTGTCGGACCAAATTCACCCCGCGCTTGGCAGAGTTATCCAATAAATCCAAAATCTCAACACTTTTATCATCGTTACATTTGGGCTTCAACAACCGGACGGACATAAACAAGGCCGATAGAACGTTGTTTAAGTCATGCGCAATCCCACTCGCAACCGCCCCAATCCCTTCCATTCGCTGAATGCGAAGAAACTGCTGTTCCAACAGCTTTTTTTCAGTAATATCAGTAATAGTAATGACGATAAATTCTTCTTTTTCATGAGAATTGATGACCATCCAATTGCTATCCACCGCAATTTCTTTACGCGACTTAGAGATATGGACCATCTCCCCGCGCCATTCGCCGAACTCTCTCACTGCGCCTAAAATAAAATCCAGTTTTTCGGAGGTCGGAATAATGGTGTCCACCTTTTTTTTATCAATGACATGTTCCCGTTTCCATCCATAAATTCGCTCGGCACTCTTATTCCAGTAGTACACTTTTTGATCGAGCCCAATCACAATAATGGCGTCATTCACCTTGTCCAAATACAGGGTATGATCACGCAACAAATTTTCGGCCCGACGCCGTGCGGAAATATCCCTGGCAATACATGCGACGTGGGTAATTTCGTTAGCGGCATTTCGATACGGCGTATAGGTAAATTCACACCATCGTTCGCGCTGGCGTGGTAACTGACACAGCAAATGCTCTTGAATTTCATCGCCCTCAAAACAGGAATCAATCGACCCACGGATATGGGCTTCAAAAAAATCAGTTCCCCAGGTTTTTTCGACGGATCGCCCGACCAGTTGTTCGACCGTTTTTCCAAAAAAAGCCGCCATCGATTCATTTGCCGCCTCATACGTATACCCGCGATTGACCAGTGCCATCCAGTCCACCGAACTATTGACTATAAACTCGAATTTTTGAGATTTATTACTAATCCGCTCCGTCTGACTACTCAACTCATTTTCAATCACCGTGCTGTGCTGAACCGTGGTCGACAACACGACTTTAAGGTCAAACACATCCTGTTCAAGACCATCGATATAGTCCAAAACATTTCCAAAAAGGTCCAGCAAATGACCGACAAATTGGTCGGTCACTTTCGTTTCAACCGAGGGCGTTGCGGCTCGACTTAAGGTCGCCAACTTTTCACGGAAAAGCGGGATATTTGTTTTAGGAGGGAATTCCGAATCGACTCCAAATAGATCCAAGTCTGGGTGGGGCATGTTCTACACTCCCTTTCGTCTTAATCTTAGGCAAATTTGTCTAAGACAAGACGGTTTCCGCGAATTTATGTCCAGTACAAAACTGTGCCTTTAGAAGGGATTCTCCAACCAACTTTGTTTCAAAAAGCCGTCCCCCCACCCTCAACCGATCAGCTATGAATTACCCGACAATCTGTGTGCCAACCTGTTTATCCACCGCTTTCCGATAAATATACCCTGCCGACGCGATGTCATGGATGCCCAAGCCTGTAGAATCAAAAATCGTTATCTGATTCCGAGAGAGCCGGCCTTTTTTTAGTCCGCTGACCACATCCGCAATCGACAATTGAACCTTATGCTTCGACAGCACCTTGTTATGGAGCGGGACATTGATTTCGCCAGAATGGGACGCCTGAGCAACATCATCCACCACAATACGACCCTTTACCAAAATCATGGGGTCCAATTCCTGTTTACCAGGGGCGTCCGCACCGATCGCATTAATATGGGTCCCAGGCGCTACCCATGCCAATTCAACCAGGGGCGATCGGGACGGGGTGGATGTCACGATAATATCGACATCTTTAATGCAGGCACTCACGGTATCGCATTCAATTAACTTCCCATTAAAAAATTTCCTAATTTGCCGAGAGAACCGCAACTGCGAGTCCCGAGACAAATCGCAGATACGAATTTCGTTTATCGGGCGAACCTTACAGATGGCCATCGCTTGGTAGTACGCCTGTACCCCCGCGCCAACGAATCCAATCCGATGGGATTGGGGCCGAGACAAATATTTTACCGCAATACCCCCTACGGCTCCGGTCCGCATACTGGTAATTCCCGTCCCATCAATCAAGGCTAAGGGAGCGGCGGTCACAGGGTCATTCAACAGTATCCATGCGCGTACCGTCGGTAAATTAAGTCGTTGGTTATCGGGGTGGGAATTGACCCATTTTACGCCAGCGACATTCAGTTGCTTACTGTAGGCGGGCATTGCTCTAAAATCACCGGTTTGACCGGGAATTACTAAGTATACTTTAGACGGCATCGTCGCCTCCCCTAATCCATACTCTCGGGTTGCTGACTCGACAATAGCCAACGCCTCATCCATTGAGTAAAGGTTAAATGCGTCGGATTCAGAAATATGAAGCATGGCTACAGATCCTTTCTCACTCAAATACAGTGAATTAAAAAAAATAAAAGTCCATCATAGTGTACACGGACACACTACAGGATCAACTGCTTTTGAATCATTTCAGCAACCTCTAGCGGACTTTGATCCGTAATCGGTATGACAAGATGGGCCGCATCGCGATAAATGGGGTCTCTCAGCGCTAACAATGCATCCAAAGTGGCCTTGGGGTTCTCGGTTTTGAGTAACGGTCGCTGGCGATCATTACGCAGTCGCTTCCACAACATTTCAACGGTCGGCGCCAAATAAACGACCTTCCCGCAGGACCGTAACAAAGTTCGATTCGTGGGTCGAAGCAACACCCCTCCCCCGGTGGAAATGACACAATGCCGAAAGCTCAGCAGTCGTTCACACAACTCGCTCTCCGCATCGCGAAACGCCGGTTCCCCCTGAGTCGAAAACACCTGTGCAATCGGCATATTGAATTGCGTAATTAATAATCGGTCCATATCCACAAACCGTTTATGAACCACCCGACTTAAATTAACCCCCACGGTGGTTTTCCCGCTCCCTGGCATACCCACCAAAACAATATTTAACGGATACCGATTATTATTTCGGGGCATTGTTAGTCGACAGAGGCTCCCTTCTTGCGATGACTCCCGTCACAATACGGGACACTGTCGGACGTTCCACATCCGCATAAAGCCACTGATTGAGAAAACTCCAAGTTGAATCGTTTTGGAACAAAGTCTGTCCCTTTGTGACTTCCGTCGCAGAGCGGGAACTTCGCTGATGCACCGCACCGACAAAACGCATGGTTGCCGGCCTCTAGATTCATCGAAATGGGCGAATTAGGTCTCATTGTCATATCAAAACAACTCCTTTGTAACTATCTCCCCCAAGGTAACGCCATCCCAAAACCTTAGGCAAGAGTACTAAAATCGGATCCCGCCGATTTCGGAGGCATTTTTTGGTATTCGGGTGATTTTTCTTGACGCCAGGACTCTAAGACCGCGCCCATTTGCCGGGCACTTTCTAAAATATCCCCGCCTAAAGGCGAGGGTTTTGCCTTTGCCCCAGCGGCGGTCGGCTTTGCAGTCAGATCTTTAACCGAATATTTTGCATCGGGCTCAATGCGTATTGGAATTTGATGAGGCTGCTGATTGATAATTTCATACGCAGCCAAAACCGGAACCTTTGGATTCCTTAGGCTCACAATAAAGTGATACCGTTGGCCAGTTCGAATATCTTGCGGGGACGGGTACGCAATCCCCTTGGGATGAGAATGGTACAGCCCAAAATAACTCAGTCCGTTTTTGGCAAAAAAATCGAAGGCCCGTTGCATGTCATCCGAGGTCACCGCAAACGTATCGGTCCGGTTGTACAAATGCTGATTGTGGGTGGGCATAATCCCCATCACCACATTATCTTTCCCTCCCAAAAAGCCCCCCGATTCCTGAGGCAAATTGTCCAGCGCCTGCTTGATCAGAATGTCGTAGTGCCGCTGGGTAAAAACGAAAAAAACGGGAACGGTCATCGCGCTTGGGAAATATGGTACAAAATAACCCCAGTCGCCACCGACACGTTTAACGAGTCCAACTCCCCTACCGTGGGGATATTAAGCAACTGATCCGATATTTTTTTGACTCGATGAGACACCCCATCGCCCTCGTTTCCAACGACCAATACGAGCGGAAAATTCGGCTTGAAATCGGGTAGCTTTATTCCATATTCGACATCCGTTGATATCACCCAATACCCCTTGGCCTTCAGACGATCCAGAGAATTTCCGATATTTGCGACTTTCACCAAATCGAGATAATTGATCGCTCCGGACGAGGCCTTAAGAACTCCCGCGCTGAGTGTCGTATTCCGATCTTTTGGAAAAATGACGCCTTTAACGCCAAACAATTCTGCACTTCGCAAAATAGCCCCAAAATTAAACGGATCTTCCAAGTGATCCACCGCCAATAAAATCGGATACTCCTTCGCAATCAATTCTTCCAACGTAATCGGTTTTCGAGAATGAACATAGGCCAATACGCCTTGGGCATTGCCTTCGCCCGCTTGTTTATCCAGTTCAGATGGGGTCACCATCGACGTCCGAACACCCGCATCCCGCGCCATTTGCATAATAATCTTGATGTCCGGATGGTTTTGCGCGGATGTTGCCACCCGAAGCGAATCTACCGACTGCCCCGTTTTGAGCGCCTCTAGAACGGCGTGTTTACCTTTAATGATGTACATATTCAGACTCATTTCGTTGAAAAATCTGGGCTAAAAATTGCCCCGTATAAGACTCAGGAACGGCCGCGACATCTTCCGGAGTTCCCGACGCAATGACCGCCCCCCCGCCAATCCCGCCGTCAGGGCCCAAATCGATAATATGATCGGCCGCTTTAATCACATCCAAATTGTGCTCGATAACGATGACCGTATTTCCCGAATCGACCAATCGGTTAATCACCTCCAGCAAATGGGCAACGTCCGCAAAATGAAGTCCGGTCGTCGGCTCATCCAATAAATAGACCGTTTTACCCGTACTTCGTTTACTCAGTTCTTTGGCTAATTTAATACGTTGGGCTTCGCCCCCACTGAGAGTGGTCGCATTTTGACCCAACTGGATATACCCCAGTCCCACCTCATGCAACGTCTTTAACTTAGTCATAATCGGAGGAACTGCTGCAAAAATTTCTAAGGCATCATCTACAGTCATCATCAGAACGTCGGAGATTGATTTCCCTTTATACCGTACTTCCAACGTTTGATCGTTATACCGTTTACCCTTACATAGCTCACACATAACATACACATCGGACAAAAAGTGCATTTCGATTTTAACGACTCCGTCACCCTGACAGGCCTCACAGCGTCCGCCTTTTACGTTAAAACTAAAGCGTCCAGGCCCATATCCCCGAATTTTAGCCTCCCGAGTGGCCGTAAATAAATCCCGAATCGGGCCGAATAATCCGGTGTAGGTGGCCGGATTGGAGCGTGGGGTCCGCCCAATGGGGCTCTGGTCAATCGTGATCACCTTGTCCAAATATTTCAGGCCGTCGATGCGCTCGAATCGACCCGGTTTCTCCTTGCTTTTATAAAAATGCCGCATCAAGGCGTTATGCAAAATATCGTTGACGAGGGTACTTTTTCCGGAACCTGACACCCCCGTCACACACACCAATTGCCCCAACGGAAACCGTACCGTAACGTTCTTTAAATTATTTTCGCTGGCCCCAACAACTGTCAAAAACCGCTCGGGCTCAGTCATCATCCGCCGTGCGGGAATGGGCAAACGAGTCCGTCCACTGATATACCCCGCCGTCGCAGACGCCTCACAAACCAACATCTCATCCAAGGTACCGGCAAACACGATATGTCCCCCGTGACGCCCCGCCCCCGGGCCAATATCCACCACGTAATCCGCGTGCCGGATCATGTCTTCATCGTGCTCGACGACGATCAACGTATTTCCCAAATCACGAAGGCGAACCAGCGCCTCAATCAACCGAAGATTATCACGCTGATGGAGCCCAATACTGGGCTCATCTAACACATACAAAACCCCAGTCAGCCCCGACCCAATTTGGGTCGCCAGACGAATGCGTTGCGATTCCCCCCCACTCAACGACCCCGATTTTCGTCCTAAAGACAAATAGTCTAAGCCCACATTTTTCAGGAATCGAAGGCGTTCCGAAATCTCTTTATGGACCTTCGATATAATCTCTCGTTCTTTAGGCGTCAGGGGAAGATTGGTCACCCATTCCACCAAGTCTGCGATACTCTTTTCTGTTAACTCATAAATCGTATGCCCACCGATTTTAAAAAACAGGGCTTCTTTACGAAGTCGCGCACCATGGCATCCATGGCAGTTCTTGGCCGACATATATCCTTGAAAAAACAACCGCATCGATTCGGATTGAGTTTGAAAATACCGGCGGCGCAAATTGGTAATCGCACCTTCCCAACTCCGACGACGAGGGATCGTTTCCCCCACCTCAGTATGAATGAACGGGTTGTCATCCACGGCAGTCACCGACCCATACAAAAAAATATTCCGTTGAACCTCAGTCAGATCGTTGTACAGCGTATCCAAATCAAACCCATGCTGACGCGCCACTTGCCCTACCGCCGCACTATAATAGGTTCCGTCCAGATTCATGATTTTCGGCGCACAGGCCCGAAGCGGCGCATCCGGATCCGAGATCACCAATTCAGGATCAAAATCCAGCCGATGCCCCAATCCCTTACATTCGGGACAAGCCCCCGTCGGCGCGTTAAACGAAAATAACCGAGGGCTGACCTCAGGAACGCTCAGCCCGCACTTGGGACAAGCGAGCTTTTCCGACAAGAGCTCTTGGCGATCGGCCGTTTCCACCAAAACCAACCCCTCAGAATACCGTACCGCCGTCTCGATGGACTCATAGAGACGGGACTGATTATCATCCGACACGGGAATGCGATCGACCACGATTTCAATCGTATGTTTTTTTTGTTTATCTAAGTCGGGAACTTCGTCGAGACGGGTCACCGTCCCATTCACCCGAACTCGGGTAAACCCCTCTTTTTTTAACGATTCCAACGTCTGCTTGTGTTCCCCTTTTCGACTACGAACAATTGGAGACAGAATGGTGACCGTCTCATTCGCGGGCCAATCCATCACATGATTCACCATTTCCTGAACACTTTGTCCCGCGATGGGCTCCTTGCAAGTCGGACAAAACGGTTTTCCGATACTCGAAAAGAGGAGCCGTAAATAATCATAAATTTCGGTGATGGTCCCCACCGTGGATCGCGGATTTTGGGAAGTTGTTTTTTGATCAATCGAAATCGCCGGGGACAACCCGTCAATCGCATCAACATCGGGCTTATCCATCTGATCCAAAAACTGCCGGGCGTAGGACGACAACGATTCCATATACCGCCGTTGACCTTCAGCAAAAATCGTATCAAACGCCAGCGACGATTTCCCTGACCCCGACAACCCGGTAAATACGATCAACGCATCGCGGGGCAATGTCAGCGACACATTTTTAAGATTATGAACCCGCGCGCCCTGAATTTTGATACTAGTGTGCATGACGATTTAAAAATTCCTTTATGATATGAAGTCCAACGTCTCCGCTTTTCTCCGGATGAAACTGGCACCCCAGTACAGTTGGCGTTTGGATGGCTGAGGCAAATCGAGTGCCATAGTCCGTCTGAGTAAACACAATCGTGGGATCCTCCGGCGTCACATAATATGAATTGGCAAAGTAACCAAACAACGGGCGCCCCAGTCCCGTGGCCAATCCCAACGGATCATTCACCACATCCAGCTGATTCCACCCCATTTGAGGCACTTTGACTTCACGAGAACCGAACCGTTTGACCTGCCCGGAAAAAATTCCAAGCCCCTCAGTTCCACCGTCTTCTTCCGTAATATCAAATAGTAACTGATACCCCAGACAAATCCCCAAATACGGGCGACCCGATCGAATATAATCTTGAAGCAGCGCCACTAATCCATGCGACTTAAGAGCAGCCATTGCATCGCCCGCCGCACCCTGACCGGGCACCACCAGCAGATCCGCCACATCAATTAATCGGGCATCACTGGTCACCGACGCATCAACGCCAAGAAACCGAAGTGCATTGCGAACACTCCCTAAATTTCCGACGCCGTAGTCTAAAACATTAACCTTCATAATGGGTATCTAGGGTACCGGTTTGGGCATAAAATGACCAAGGGGGGAATTATTGGGAGAGGCTCAGATTCGGTTATCCCAGCGACAGCCTTCGCCCCTCCCCTAAATCCCTACCCATTCCGGCAACAGATCTTCCGGTAGCAATAACTCCCATTTTGTCGATAGCTACCCGCCAAAAGCCGAATCTTACCCGACTTCAATTCATATTTGTTTTAAAACGGCCTTTCCCAGACATCTCGCCCGCAACCGCGTATTCTGTCCGAATCACAAAAAGATCGCCCAATCCCTGATCAAAAATGATTTCAGGACTAACTAGGGAATCTGAACATGCTACAACCACGGCAAACGGAAACTGAGCACCGCTGCCGGCTAAGCGGCAAGTGCTGACACCCTGCTTTCGATTTTACTTTCATCCACCCCACCCGCTACCCTATAAACACAATGTCCACCCTAAAACGTCAACTCGGCCTCTTATCCTGCACGCTCCTAGTCGCTGGCAACATGATCGGCATTGGCATTTTTGTCACCGCGGGACGAATCGCCACATTAATTCCCCACCCAGGATTAATTTTAACCGCTTGGGTCATTGGTGGACTTCTCTCCATTGCGGGCGGCCTCGCCTACGCGGAACTGGCCACCCGGTTCCCGCGCGCCGGCGGCGGTTACATTTATATTCGCGAGGCCTTTGGCCCCATGATGGGATTTTTGTCGGGGTTTTCGGCCAGCATGATCACCATCCCCGGCACCGCCGCATTTTTGGCGATGGGATTCGCCCGTTACGCGGGAATTACCGACCCCTGGCTCGCAAAAAGCATCGGAATCTCGCTCATTCTAAGTATCTCGTGCATCAACCATCGCGGCCTCCTAAAGGGCGCCATTCTCCAAGATACGTTTATGCTCCTCAAATTGGCCTTGATCGCGACGCTAGTGATCGCCGGTTTTGGATTCGGAACCGGCGCCTGGGCTCATTTCCATACGCATCTGCCGCTATCCCACTCAGTTCTGATTGCTCTCCCGCTGGCGTTGGTCCCCATCATGTACACCTATTCGGGATGGGACGCGACGGTTTACATGGCCCAGGAAGTCATCCATCCCAAACGAACCATCCCCCTCTCGATGATTTTGGGGGCCAGTATGGTTACCGGGATTTACCTCTTACTTGCGGCGCTCTATCTCTACGGCATCCCTGTCACACAGACCACCAACACTGGACGAATTGTGACCACCGTCGCCAGCGCATTATTTAGCCCCACGGTTGGAACCATCGTCGGAAGCCTCGTCGCAGTGTCCGTTCTAGGCTGCCTCTCCGCCACCATTTTGACTGGCCCCCGCGTTATTTATGCCATGGCAAAGGACCGACTCCTTCCTCGGTTCACAGACGGTATTCACCCCAAATATGCCACGCCATCCAATGCCATTTGGTTCCATGGAATTTGGGCTTGCATTCTTTTGCTCTCCGGCACATTTGATCAATTGCTCGACTACGTCACCGTTCCCAGCGTGTTGTTCGGGGCCATCAACGTTATGGGCCTCTTCGTCATTCGACGTAAGAATGCAATGGATCCTGGCGCGGACCCCTATCACATGTGGGGATTCCCAATTATTCCATTACTATTCATCGTCACAATGTTGGGTATCGTTGCCGTCACCGCGATCCACGATCCAATGAATTCACTGTGGGGCTTGGCTATGCTCACTCTGGGCATCCCGATCTACATGCTTCGTCGTCTCTTTTTGTAACCCATGGCCATCCATCTGCCCTACCCTTGCGCCCCCGAAAACGAACTCACGGAGATCCCCCCCGCCTACTGTAGAAATCACCGACATTTTCGCTGCCATCGCGACACCCTGCCGGCTTTTATCTTGATGTGTGAGACAGCCCAAAAAGCCGCTATTCACCTCGTGGTAATCTCCGGATTTAGGGACATTATTTTACAAACCGCCTTATACAAAGAAGCCCAAATTCGTCACGGCATCGAATTCGCGAGTCTCTGGGTCGCCCCGCCAGGACATTCGGAGCATCACACCGGATACGCACTCGATCTGGCCGACAAAAACCACCCTGAAACTGACGACGAATCTGGGTTCGAAGACACCCCCGCTGCGGCCTGGCTCTTGGCCAATGCCCCCTCGCACGGGTTTGAATTATCCTTCCCACAAGGCAACCGCCAAGGCGTCGGATATGAGCCGTGGCACTGGCGATTTTGTGGCGCCCCAACGGCTCGAAAGCGGTTTCACAATTAAGGACCAATCTGATACACTCTTACGACTTTATTGGTCGTGCCATTTTCTCAAAGGAGTGTCCATTTGTCTTCTGACAGCTTAAAACAATTTGCAAATATTAAGGTCATGGGCGTGGGTGGTGGTGGCGGCAACGCAGTCAACCGTATGATAGGATCAGGAGTCCGTGGCGTCGAATTTTGTGTCATCAATACCGATATTCAGTCACTGAATGTTTCCCTCGCTGAAAACAAGCTTCAGATCGGCACAAAACTAACCAAAGGATTGGGTGGCGGTGCCATACCAGCAGTCGGCGAACAAGCCGCGAAAGAAAGTAAAGAAGATATCGAAGCCGTATTACAAGGCGCGGACATGGTGTTTATCACCGCAGGGATGGGTGGCGGAACCGGAACCGGCGCAGCCCCCGTTGTTGCAAAAATTGCAAAAGACTTAGGTGCGTTAACCATTGGCGTAGTCACCAAACCATTTCGGTTTGAAGGCCCTGTCCGTAACCGTCAGGCCGACGAAGGATTAAAGCGACTACGGGAACAAGTCGACGCATTGATCGTGATTCCAAACGACAAATTGCTTCAGGTGGTCCAACGGATGACATCCATGTTGGACGCGTTCAGAATCGCTGACGATGTATTGCGGCAAGGGGTGCAAGGAATTGCCGACTTAATCACCGTTCCTGGACTGATCAACTTGGACTTTGCCGACGTAAAAACAATCATGTTGAATTCAGGGTCTGCAATGATGGGCATCGGCCGAGCGAGCGGCGAAAATCGCGCCGTTGAAGCCGCCAACCAAGCCATTGCATCCCCACTACTAGAAGAAACGATTCACGGCGCGACCGGTGTTATTCTAAACATTACCGGTGGCGAAGATTTGTCCTTACACGAAGTCCACAATGCGGCCGATGTAATCTACGGCGCAGTGGACCCCGACGCCAATATCCTATTTGGATCGGTAATCGACGAAAACATGAAAGACTCCATCATGGTCACGGTCATCGCAACTGGATTCCGTCGCCAAGCAACACCATTGAGCCGCGACGCAGACAATGCCGCGAGCACCCCCCCAATGGCCTCAGCTTCGGTAGACCTTTACAAAAACGAAGACGCCCCAGTCAGTGCCACGGATGCGCTTACGGTCTCTCCTGTGGAAGAAAAACGAGAAGAACGTAGCGGATCTTCGTTTTTCAAGTTCGATTCACGAGATGAAGAGTACGATCTAGACGTCCCTTCATTCCTTCGAAACGTAAACTAATCTCACCAGGAGAGTTGATCTAAAAAAACCCACCCTACGGTGGGTTTTTTGTTCACCGCAATGATCACCAAGGAGTATCTGTGATGTCTAAATACACTTTATATGACACCTTGTGGGATTCCCACCGAGTCGCCACATTACCATCCGGCCAAGACCAGTTATTGATCGGGTTACATCTAATTCACGAAGTCACCACGCCCCAAGCGTTTGCCGCGTTACGGGAAAAGGGTCTCGCCGTTGCATTTCCAAATCGCACATTTGCCACAATGGATCATATTATCCCTACGGACACGGTGGCGCGTCCGTATAAAGATTCTCAAGCAGAATCGATGGCCCAAGCGTTGGAAAACAACGTTGCCGATTACGGGATTCCATTCTTTGGGCCCAGTAGCCAGCAACAGGGAATCGTTCACGTAGTTGGCCCCGAGCTCGGACTTACCCAGCCAGGAATGACCATTGCCTGCGGAGATAGCCATACGAGCACCCATGGCGCATTTGGATCATTGGCGTTCGGGATCGGAACCACCGAAGTTCAACATGTATTGGAAACTCAATCGTTGGCCTTGAGCCGGTTAAAAGTACGACGCATTACATTCGATGGACCATTGCCTCGGGGAACCTACGCCAAAGATGTCATCCTTAAAATCATCCAAACCTTGGGCGTTAAAGGCGGAATCGGTTACGCCTACGAATTTGGCGGCACCACGCTCGATGCCATGAGCATGGAAGAGCGGATGACCATATGCAATATGAGTATCGAAGGCGGCGCACGAATCGGATACATTAACCCTGACGAAACAACCTATGCCTATATCAAAGGCAGACCCTACGCGCCCTCCGATGCGAATTGGGACAAAGCAGTAGCCTATTGGAATACCATCAAATCAACGGACCAATCCGAATACGATGACGTCGTCCACTTTAATGCCGCCGACCTTGAACCCATGGTTACCTGGGGGATTACGCCTGGCCAATCCGTCAGTATCAGCCAATCCATCCCAACGCTTCAGGATATTTCGGGGTCCGATCAAAAAACCACCGAAGACGCGTACGCCTATATGAAGATAACCCCCGGACAGCCAATCAAGGGATTGAAGGTCAATGTTGTTTTTATCGGTTCTTGTACCAACTCCCGGATCAGCGATCTTCGGGAAGCGGCTCGAATTCTGGAAGGAAAGACCGTTCAACCGACCGTTAAAACCATCATTGTTCCGGGTAGCCAGCAAGTCAAAGCCCAAGCCGAAGCCGAAGGATTAGACAAAATATTCCAAGCCGCCGGTGCTGAGTGGCGTAACGCAGGGTGTAGCATGTGTTTGGCCATGAATCCCGACCAACTCGTCGGTGACCAAGTATGTGCGTCCACCAGTAACCGAAACTTCATGGGCCGCCAAGGTAGCCCCACTGGACGTACATTATTGATGAGCCCGGCGATGGCCGCAGCCGCTGCAATTGCAGGCTTCGTGACTGACGTTCGTGACATCGTCTAGGGAGACATACATGACACCAATCATTACAAAAATAGCAGGAACCGCCGTCCCGATCATGGGCAACGACATCGACACAGACCGGATTATTCCCGCACGATTTTTGAAGGAAATCACCTTCGAGCACATGGGCGATTATTTATTTGCTGACGCACGGTTTGAACCCGACGGATCCCCCAAAGACCATCCGCTAAATACCGATGGATTCAAAAACGCGACCATCATGGTGGTCGGTCGCAATTTTGGATGCGGATCCTCCCGTGAACATGCGCCTCAATCCATCAAACGGTATGGCATCCGGGCACTCATCGGGGAGTCATTCTCCGAAATATTTTCAGGCAATTGCACCTCCATCGGCGTCCCCACTGTCACCGCATCCGAGTCCACGATTCAGGCTCTACAAGAAATCATCACGGCCCATCCAACCACACCGATTACGATCGATCTCGATGCCCGGAAAGTGTCTGCCGGTGATCGCAAGTTCCCGATTACGCTTCCCGATTCCCGCCGACATTCCTTTGTCACTGGCACCTGGGATTCCGCCGCATTATTATTGAGCAACCTAGACAAAGTCCGACACACCGCCAATCAGTTGCCCTACATGACGGGATTTAGCAACTAAATGATTCCTGTTGATCAGATCAAAAAAGTCCTGATCATCCGTCCCGACGCCATTGGGGACATGGTTCTTACGTTGCCCTGTATTCGGGCCATCAAGGCCCAATATCCCCATTGGCATATCGCGGTTCTGGCCTCTCCATATAACGCGCGAATCATTCGGCATATCCCAGAAATCGACGAGATTATATTGGACTGGAAAAAAGACAATAAAATCCATTCCATTCTGGATCGACTCGCGTATATTCGATATCTCAAGAGTCAGAATTTCGACCTTGCCATCCATTTTTATTCTGAAACGGAGACCGTCTGGACCAGTGTGTTTGCGGGCATCCCCTATCACATTGGCGACACCGCAAAACTCGGTCTATGGCCGGTATTTCGAAAACATGGCACATTCCTCAAAACATTTGATCAAACCAAGCACGTCGTCGAATACAATTTCCAACTCTTAAAGGGAATCGGCATCACCCTTGATGATACCCAACCGCTCAATCTCCCGGTACCCGATGACTACAAAACCAAGGGGAAGCGACTCCTCGATGCCGCTGGACGCCGTGACAATGTCCCGCTTATCGGGATCCAAATTGGAGTCGGGTTTGGAAATCGTGCCATCGAACCTGAGAAATATGCCGATTACATTAATCAGCTCCGATTAGAACGAGACGTCGACGTCTGTATCACGCCATTTTCAGAGAAGGAAAAAGTATTTTCAGCCCGATTTATAAACCGAGTAAACGGCCCCATCATTACCATTCCCGACACGCCGATTACCGACCTGATGGGAATTATCTCTCACTATGATGTCTTTGTCAGCGTGGACACCGGCCCGTTTCACATCGGCGCAGGCATCGGAATTCCGATGTTGGCCATCTTCCCCTCTCGGAAAGTAAAACCGACCCGGTGGGCCCCTTGGCGGAACCCCCATTTTATTATTCGGGAAAGCCAAAGTTGCCCTCATTTCTGTCCCCACGAAGGCTGTATTCTCACCGTATGTTCAGATGCGATCCAAATTCAAGACATGGTCGACAAAACCAAGCAATTGCTAGCCGGAGATGGAATAGAAACTCCAGAGGCCCAATTCAAAGAATGGTTTGCTCGAAGCATGTCCGTACTCATTCTCGACTCACCACCCACAACCATGGCGGCTGCCCACTTCGAAACAATGCTTCATGCAAAAGGAATCCGAGTCATCCGGAAATCCATAAACACGCCCGGTTTACCCAAGACTCTCTTGGAAAACGACATCACCATCATCCATAACTTCAGCAAACAAAAGAAGATCAAGCTCAGCGTTCTTGCACGAATTGCATCGTTGAAATTATTTAATCCGCCACTTATCATCAACATCCCATGGGACATACAAGACCAGCCCCCGATCGAACATCAATACCGCATCGCGTTTGAATCCAAATCATTTTAGGACACCTATGACCGAAATTCTTATCCCCGGATCTCCCGGCGAACTGGTTGATAAAATCACCATTTTGGAACTCAAATTAAACAATATTCAAGACGCAGAAAAGCGGACAAATATTGAATATGAACTTCATCAACTGAACATGGTACTGGAGGATCACGTTCCCAATACCCCCCAATTAAATACGCTAAAAACAGCGTTAAAATCCGTCAACCAGCAGCTATGGACCATCGAAGACGACATCCGAATTTGTGAACGCCACCAGGATTTTGGCCCACAATTTATCGCATTGGCCCGGGCCGTCTATATCACCAACGACCAACGCGCAACTATCAAAAAAGATATCAATATTCAACTCAACTCTGCGATTGTCGAAGAAAAATCGTATCAATCTTATCGGCCTGTATGACCACCCCGATTACCAGTGAGCGACTCGAAAAGCTACGTCGCCTGGTACAAAATCGCCAGCGCGACGTGATTCTCGTCCTGGAAGATATCCACGACCCCCACAACGCTGAGGCGGCGTTCAGAACCTGTGATGCGTTTGGCATTCAAGCCGTGCATTTAATTTTCGAGCAGCAATCTCCCTTTAATCCCAGAAAGGTAGGTAAGGCAACCTCGTCATCCGCCAATAAATGGCTAGACTTTATCATCCACCGGTCCACACAATCCGCGATTGATCAGATTAAACAAGAGGGCTATACCTCGGTGGCCACCACGTTAAGAGACGATGCAATCTCAATATTCGATATCGATTTTAAACCTGACAAATGGGCCATTTGGATTGGAAACGAACATCGAGGGCTCTCTGAGCCGGCCCAATTGCAATGCGAAATGGCGATCAAAATCCCGATGGCGGGGTTGGTTCAAAGTCTCAATCTCTCAGTAACCGCCGCACTCCTGATGTATGAAATCACCCGACAACGCGTCGCCAGCGGTACGGACTTCAAACTCGTTCCTGACCAACAATCACTTCTATTAGAATCCATCATCACCAGAACACGTCGCGTAAAAACCCCACCCAAAATATCAGCAGGGTCAGTCCCCACTTTGGGGAAATTTGGATTGGACGAATAAGCCAAAAACACCGAGCCGTCGCCTTGCAACAGTGTTCAAAACCGAGCACTACTTAAACATCATTACCGGTCTCGACACTTTAGTCCCCGAAGATATTAAAGATTCCGCCCTTTCGGGTCGGTCGCTCGTACGGATGCTTGGCCAGCAACGGTTTAGCAACCGCCCGGAACGCCGCATTTCTCTTGGCCAACCGATGAATGGTCGGCAATATCGGTTCAGGCCCTATCATTTCGATCAAATAGATGAGCTTTTCCACCGGTGCCGATGGCTCCATAAGGCCTTTTACCAAGTACGTGAGCATCGGCTTCCCTAGTTTAAGAATCACTTGTTCCGCTGAAATACGCAGGCTCGGGCTTCCTTTTTTAAGTGCAGTAACGAGAACGGGAAATGCCCGTTTCTCCCCCATACGATTCAACGCCATAATCACGCACCGTTTAAGATGCGAGTTTTTATACAGCCGAATCAATTGGGGAATTGATTTAATAACCTTGCCCTGACCCATCATAATCACAAGTGGCTTTTGGACATCTGCATTTGAGATCAAATCAAGCAAGACCTCGTCACGATCTTCCGCCCCGATTTCGTATACGGCGTACACAATACGGTTGGCGGACACCCAATCCCGCAACGCAAAATCCTTGACCATATAGGGAACCGCACGCTCACCGAAATGAGAAATAATTAACGAGATATGCCGGCGCACACTAAAATGAGGATGCGCAAACTGCGTCGCTAAATACGAACATACCTCCGGACCGAATTTAACTAACGCCTTTATCGCATTTTTACGGACGTGAAAGTCTCGGTCTTTAAGCAACCGAGTCAACGACGGAATGGCCGTAGGATTCTTCAATTCACCCAGCTTTTCAGCAACACACCATCGAATCACCCACTCACGATCCTCTAACAATCGGATCAAAAGAGGTGTGATCTCTGGCTCGTCCAGCAACTTCAATTCCAAGATAGCATCCCACCGAGTCTCCTCGGAGCGAAGCATCTTAATTAAGTGATTTAATTGAGATTCTAGTTCTTTCATGAATTTATACTTACTAACCGGCGTAATGCATCCTGAACAGACTCTACCGGAACCAAGGCAACTTTGCCAGACACCGCGCCGGTGATATTACGCTGGGGAACAATACATCCATCAAATCCCAATTTTTCCAACTCCATTAACCGTCTCTCAAACTGAGGCACAGGCCTAATTTCACCCGTTAGCCCCACTTCACCAAGAACACCAATCCGCCCGGTAATCGGAAGATCTTGCGCCGAGGAAAACATCGCTAAAACGACCCCCAAATCAAGGGCAGGCTCACTGGTTTTATACCCCCCCACGATGTTAAGAATCACGTCTTTAGATGATAATTTAAGACCGACAATTTTTTCAACCGCCGCAATGAGTAAGTTTGCCCGATTTGTATCCACTCCCAGAATTGTCCGCCGCCCCATCCCATATCCGGTGTCCACAACCAAGGCTTGTACTTCAACCAAGAATATCCGGCTTCCCTCGGCAACGGGTACCACCATTGAGCCGGGATTTTTTAACGTCGTCTCGTCAATAAATAGGCCTGACGGGTTTGCCACTTCAACCAGCCCGTCTTCTTGCATCTCAAAAACGCCAATTTCACGGGTACCCGAATATCGATTTTTAAAGGACCGAAGCAAGCGATAGTGAAACCCGCTTTCACCTTCAAAATACAAAATAACGTCTACCAAATGTTCCAACACCTTGGGTCCCGCCAACGCTCCGTCCTTAGTAATATGCCCCACCACAATACCGGCAGCGCCCATGATTTTCAGTTTCTTGATTAGCTCGGATGCACAATAGCGCACCTGGTTTACAGTGCCGGACACCGACGGGATCTCCGGATGAGCCACAACTTGAATAGAATCCAAGATAACCAAGTCCGGTTTAATCTCATCAATCGTGTTTAAGATACCGAGCATGTCGGTTTCGGATGACACATATAGCTGATCCGATAATGTCCCCAAGCGATCCGATCTCAATCGGACTTGGTTCAGAGATTCTTCACCCGTCACATACAAGACCCGATGCGCCAAAGCGACACGCGCCGCAATTTGTAGACAGATGGTCGACTTCCCTATTCCCGGCTCACCTCCCAACAGGATCACTGACCCCGCCACAAGGCCCTTACCGAGTACCCGATCAAATTCCTTAATCCCCGTTGGGATAATAGTATCCGCGTGAAATTCGACGCTGGATATCGGAACAGCACGCCCACCACTGAGAGGAAGTGCCCTCCGATCTCGTCGAACTACGACACTAGTTTCAGATAGCGTATTCCATTCTCCACAGTCGGCACACTGCCCGGCCCAACGGAGAAAGTGTGCCCCACATGACGTACAAACGTATTGAATAGCCGTGGACTTAGCCACGCACCAATTCGGTCTCCGCCACAACCTCTACCGGAGTAACAAATTTAGGTAACGGTGGGATTTTTGTGATTACAAAATGAACCCCGTCTTTACGAAGACTTGCTTTCACCTCGATATCAGTACGAACATTTTCCTGAAGCAAGGCGTCCGCCAACCGATCTTCAAAGTGCTCTTGAACCGAGCGACGTAACGGTCTAGCGCCTTGGCGAGTATCAAACCCCTTATCAACCAAATACGCTTTGACTCGTTTATCTACCTTAATATGAATATTTTTTTCTTTGAGCCGCGTTTGAACATCGTCCAACATGATATTAACAATCCGAGAAATATGATCTTTTGTCAGTGTTTTAAAGATCACAATATCATCAATGCGGTTCAAAAATTCAGGTTTGAATTCACGTCGAAGTTCGTCCTGCAACTTCGCCTTCATTCCCTCATATTGGATATTATCGACACGACTCTTATCAACAAACCCAAACGACGTTTCTTTTTCAATAAACTTACTTCCAACGTTGGACGTCATAATAATAATAGTATTCTTAAAATTAACTGTTTTACCGGTTGAATCCGTTAGTCGCCCATCATCAAGAATTTGAAGCAACACGTTGATGACATCCGGCGAGGCTTTTTCAAGCTCGTCAAACAAAACCACACAATAGGGCTTGCGACGGACTGGCTCAGTTAATTGACCGCCTTCGTTAAACCCAACATATCCCGGAGGTGAGCCAATCAATCGAGACAAAGAATGCTTTTCCATGTACTCCGACATATCTACTCGAACCAAGGCATCCTTACTTCCAAATAAATACTCCGCAAGCGTTTTGGCCAATTCTGACTTCCCCACCCCTGTAGGCCCTAAGAACAAAAAGGATCCTGAGGGACGTCGAGGATCTTTCAATCCCACCTTCGCCCGCTTTACTGCCCGAACCAACGCCTTAACCGCATCATTTTGGCCGATAACTCGCGTCTCTAGCTCCGCCTCCATTTTAAGAAGCTTCGTCGATTCCTCTTGGGTTAACTTGGTTACTGGAATCCCTGTCCACGCCGCAACCACCTCAGCGATAGTCACCTCAGAAACGACGCGATCCATCAAGGCCACTTGCGCCGCAGGAAACGCCTTCATTTGGTTTGCCAATTCATTTTCTTTAAGCACCAAAGCCGCCAACCCCGCCGCGTCATGCCGTTGAGTCGCTGCATCTTTTTCAATCTGAAGCCCCTCTAGTTCTTTTGCCAAAAGCTTCAGTTCCTCCGGAGCTGACGACACTCGCAACATCACCTTTGAAGCCGCTTCATCGATCAAATCCACCGCTTTATCTGGCAGAAATCGTTCGGTGATATACCGAGATGACAACTGAACAGCCTCTTGAATCGCTTCATCGGTAATGGTCACATTGTGAAAAATTTCATACTGTTTCTTGATGCCGCGAAGGATTTGAATCGCCTCTGCAGGCGAGGGCTCCTCGACTAACACCGACTGGAACCGACGCTCTAAGGCCCCGTCTCCCTCGATGTGTTTCCGATATTCATCCAGGGTTGTGGCACCGATACATTGAAGTTCACCCCGAGCCAAGGCCGGTTTAAACAGATTTGCCGCATCCAAACTACCTTCCGAACCACCCGTACCAATAATCGTATGGAGCTCATCAATAAACAGAATAACATTCTTCGCTTTACGAACTTCTTCCATGACCTTTTTGACACGATCTTCAAATTCACCGCGATATTTAGTGCCGGCCACCAACAGCCCAAGATCAAGCACCACCACACGCTTTTCACGAAGCCTTTCAGGGATATCTCCCTTCACAATCTTCTGAGCTAGCCCTTCAACAATGGCGGTCTTGCCAACACCAGGCTCACCCGTTAAAACCGGGTTATTCTTTGTGCGTCGGCTGATAATTTGAATGATTCGTCCAATCTCTTTTGTCCGTCCAACTACCGGATCTAGCCCGCCCTCAGCGGCTAATGACGTCAAGTCACGCCCATACAAATCCAGTGTAGGAGTCGCGACGGCGCTTTGGGACTTGGACGCCGCCGAGGCGACCTTGCTCCCTAAAATCTTAAATAATTCATCTTTAAATGGACCAATACCGGCACCCAATTCGTTCAAAACACGGGCAGCGATATTAGTGGGGTCTCTAAATATGGACAAAAACAAATGCTCAACATTCACATAATTGTGCCCTAGTTTACGGGCTTCATCCCAAGCATAGGTCAATACTTGCTTGGCCTGCTGTGTAAATGGAATATTGCCGTAATCGGAGGATAGCCCCCCAAATTCGAGTCGCTCTTCTACGGCATTGCGAATCTGTTCCGCAGTAAATCCTAAGTCAGACAGTACCTTGATAACGACATTATCCCCTTCACCGATAATGCCCAACAAAATATGCTCCGTCCCAACGTAGCTATGGTGGAATTTTTTAGCCTCTTCTTGAGCTAACATAATGGCCTGGATCGCTTTTTCGGTGAATCGTGAAAACATAGGCGAATAATAAACCAGGCGCTAGTTCAATACAAGCAAAACGGGAAACAAAACTAGCCCGGGATCTTTTGAATTAACGCTGACAAAATACGATTGACGTCATCAATGACCCCCTGGATGGCCGTAAATCCCCGATTGAGGAGCGCCATATCCAAAGCAACCTTGGCCACGTCGATATTCGATGATTCCAATCGCTCTCCCAAAATTTCGCCATAGCTCCCTCCGCCCGCCACGTTCGGCGTCAAAGGCTCACCCGACGCAGCAGTTGCCATATATGCAGCCCCTTCGCCAATGACCAGGCCTTGTTTGTTCGCGAATGACGTCAATGCAATACGATAGATCGGTACTTCAGGAGGAACATTCGTAGAGCCGGCAGAAATCGCATCTTTATTCGCTTGAAATCCACGCACCAAAACCCCGCCATCGATAAACCCAATATCGGTATTCCCGTCCGTTTGAATAGGGACCAATTCCCCAGATTCAGACTCACCCGCCGAATTCAATTTGTATCCATACACTTTCCTGCCAAACGCATCCGTCAAATATTTATTTCCAAAATCGACCTGAAATCTCCCCGACCGAGAAAACACTTTCGAGGACCCCCCTTCGAATTCCTGTGCGGACCGGGATAACATAAAAAATCCCTCCCCCACAATGGATGCATCCAAAGCTGTGCCAAAGCCAATGTTTCCTTGGCTAAAATCAGTTGTCGTCGAGCCTAATGTCATCGAACCGGCGATGGTTATCGGATTCTTAGTATCAGTACCCGCAGACACCTTAGTGTTAAATACTGTGGTAAAGGATGCGTAAGTATACTTAAAGCCCGGAGTATTAAAGTTATCCGCATTGGAAATTCCAATACGTAGCGCCTGGGTTAATCCCCCAATTGAATTTTGAATATTTTTATATAAATCAAACATCAGATTTCACTTCTCCCATCGTGTTAAGATCCCCCAACCATACAGGCATTACAGTTCAATCGGCTACTTTCGGTATAAATAATGTATCGAAAAAACACACTATGCCGCCTCAACAATCGCACCATCCGAACTATCAACGGCTCGCCGCGATTGATCGGGCTTCACGTCTTCGGCAATGGACGACTCTTTCCTCAATCGCTGCAATATCCCCAATAGTTGCTTTCGTTTCTGGGACAACGCTTTATTTGACGGTGCATTTTCAAGTATCGCATCTATTTTTAGAAACTCTTCTTTTACCACAGAAAACATCCCTCGATTGATTTGATCCCGCATCCCATTAAATTCGTCTTTTGGAACCGAGGCATTGAGTCGCTTTAATCCGCGCAGGGCCTTTTTAAGCTTGGCACGAAGCAAATCAAATGCGGGACCTTCCAAAGCCGGAAGCGCCGCCCGTTCCTCCAATGATTCCCGCAGCAAATCGATTAATTTAATCTTGGCCAACGCCTCGCCTTCACGCTCAATGTCCGACAACTCGATATCCGTGATGCCGCCTCCCTTTTTGAGCTTTCCTCGAAGCCGAGCAATTTTATAACGAACCTCGATCGAACCCAGAATGTCCGTACGAATGGCACGCTGAATCACCAATCGACGCAACTGGTCCGTCATGACATCGGGATCCAATTCCAAGGATTGCGGCTGCCCACCGCGACCTTGGCCCCGCGCATCCGTATCCATTTGCCCCCGAGTAGCCTCCGGTGGAACAAAATGGGACAACCCCAAATTGTCCATTTTTTTACCCAGTTCCTTCATGTATGTTCCTGCATCAAATTTTACAACCGCCGCCAATTCGTTAAACTTATTAAAGGCCGCGACAAGATCCTTAAACGGGGCCCCTTTTGTTTTTTCACGAATCAAGGTGTGATCCAATTCATCCGCCACAAATGCACCCAGCTCCCGCTTTGACTGATCTTTGAGCGACCTAAGATCCTCCTCATCCGCCAAAATTCCCGTATCCAACCCCATCTCTTCCAACACCTTATACTGCTTACTACTCGCCAACAGTTCTGGGGTCAGTTTGTCTGAATACGACAAGGCAAATTGGGCAAATCCCTTTTTTATCTTTTCCTTCAAGTCACACCGAACAAAAGACGACACCCGTGACTGGACTTCGGATAAGCGCTTATTGGACACCCCATACATTTGCAACCGTTCCCGCAGTTCTGCAACCTCCTGCTTTTTCCCGGGGGATTGCTGAATCAGATCTTCTGAAAAGGCCGAGACATACTGACGCATCGTCTCATGAATTCGAGCATCCCGATCCGCCGATTTTGTTCCTTCCGCCATCCCGGACTGCTGAAGCTGTCCACTCGATGCCGCTGGGGACATGGGCCGGGATCCATTACTCAGCCGCTTCTCGATTCGATCCAAAACAGTTTCATCCTGTGGGTCCTTGGACCCCATCTCTTGAAAGACATCTTTCGCCTTTGATGACGCCCGTTTAATTTCGTCCTTATTAAACACAGCGGTCGATGCCGACAACACCACGGTATCGGATGACTTGTCTTCAAATTCCTGTTTAAACAATTTTTCAACATCGGCATTCAACCGTGACTGCACCTGCTGGCGATATTCCACTTGCTCCTTAAAATGTTTTGATCCCGCCAATTTTTCGGCAAAATTCTCCAAAATATCCTTAGGCTCAGTCATTTCATTGATCAGGGAAATTGAGGTGGGAGTAGTGGACTTGTTGGCCTTTGCCGTTTCGTCTTTATTGCCGCGCTGCCCGCCTCCGCCGCCTTTGCCACGTTTAAGCCCGTCTTTAAGATAATTTTTTAGCGAATCTGGTTTATCCGCCATCTGGCTTCGACCTGGAACCGCCCCTACATTATGTGCACCTAGCATTTAACACCTCCATCACAATCGTCCGCCCGCTGAGGCGACTACGCTTCGCTGCCCTTTGCTTTATCAGGATCAATTAATTGAACCCCAATTGCCAACAGCTTCTCTTCTTCTTCACTCATTCGCACTAATTTATCCAACTGTTTATTGCGTTTCTTCAATCGCAGTTCTGCTCGCCCAATATACGCATCCAATTTCCGAATCTTCTGCCCCAGCTCAAAAATATTAATCTGAGGGTCAAAGTCTGACGACGGCGCCCCTTCTGGATTAGCCATTGAGTGACTTAAAATAAAATTCATACTGATACATCAAATTCTCACGTTCCTTTTGAAACTCTTCCTTAATTCGTCGTACCTGACGCACTTGTTCTTCATAAATCCGGCGATCATTCCAATACTCTTTTTGACCCAGCGCGCTCATTTGCCCCATGAGCTGACGTTGAATTTCCTTAAACATCTTTAAATTTCGCCGATTCTTTTTCCCATTTCCGTAGACCAACTCCGTTAATTCCATGCTGTAGATGCTCTCTTCCATCAACTGGACATTCTCCGCCACCGCATCTTCAATCGCTTTCATCTGGATCGCCGACAACTCTTGGGGTTCCACCCCGAGCAACCCAAGCAATCGTACCAACATCCCCACCTTAAATTCGGCATACTTTGACACAAAAAAATTGGACGACCGTGATTGCACCACACTCTGCATTAGCGATTGCTTCATCTGCCCCAGTCGATCATTTAAATCAATTTTGTATCCAATAGCTCCCACTGAATCCACGTGGCGACTTTTGATATCTACCGTTGTTGGAATCGACGGCTCGACCTGGGACGACAATTCAAAGTCCCCAGAATTCCCACGCTCCCATCGAAATGATCGAATGCTCACGGAATCGTTAAACCCAAGCTTGGGTGAGAACGACTCACCAGCGGCGCTTTTTGTCACCGCCACAACGCGATGCTGATCTTCCACCACATCACGCTCACCGGGATCTTGACGCGCCACCGTCTGTGCCACCCGACGATCTTTAATATCGCGCTGTAGCTTTTGATAATATTCATTGCCAAGTATTTGAGATACCTGGTCCGATTCATTTGCGCCGACCTGCTGTGTCACAATTTCACCACCGTTACCGCAAAATCAAGCTACTTTTTCGAACCCGCTCTCTCTTGAGATTCCCTACGTGCACGCTCTTCTTGCATCCGCTTATTTGCTTCGGCTTCCTGACGCATTCGCTCTTCCCTTGCGCGTTGAATTTGGAGTTGTTCGTCTTGGCGGCGTTGATTTTGAGACTCAATTTCCTTGATTACCCGTTGAATTTCACTCAACTGATAATCGTCCTTCGCTACCTCATAGTCGTCCTTCTTTTGACGATGTTGATTACGTTCCATTGAGTTGGTCGCATTCCGACCAAACATTGCTACCGCAACAGTATGAATAACTTTACCCTGTAATTTATCCGCCACAGATTTCCATTCCGGGCTGTCAAACAGTTGTCGATCATAAAGGGAATCAATGGACAGCCGATAATTAGAACTCTTATCGGTAATCATATTAACCGAATCAGTGGACCCCGAATTATCAACCAACATCCGAAAAGGAACCCCCCCTTCTTTTTTAACATCCGGACCGAATGTCCCAACCACTGGCTCTAACAACGCCATCAATACCCGAATCTGATCTTTAAATGCAGATGCATCTTTTGGCGTATCAAACGTCATTGTTACGGGCCCCTGTTTCTGGATCCATCCCGACTTATTATCCCATTCCTTCCAAGACCCGTCCGACGACACCGTCACTTTCAGACGAGAGCCCTCCGTTCTCGTCACCACTTTGCCATTCGAATCATTACTCTTATCGAGTCCCGTCATGATCGAATGCATATCAAACAACGTGTTATAGACCATCTGCGCATTCTTCACTTGATCGTAAGGGGTATTCACACCTCTCAACATATCAATCAATTCAGGCAATGTTCTCATCGACCCGTCCGCTGCGGGCACGCGAATATCCGACCGCTTAAGCCCCCCCACCAATGTCTTATCCTGAATATCCAAACTAAACGCGCCCACCGCCGACTGACGCAACACATCTCGAACCCGCTTCTTTTCGCCCTCACTAAAATTAATCGCCAAATTAAATTTAGGGTCCGAAGGATCAAATTTAGACGTTAACTTACCGGAAGCATCCAAATACCCCTTGTCCTTTAAATCATTAAAAATAGACTGTCCCAACTTGGGATTTTCTGCCCCAATCAGGGCTGGCGTCACCCGGCTATCTCCTTGGAATTTGTTGAACACATAATTCTTTGTCGCATAATTAAGATACCCGCTAATCATCTGGTTCTTAAACCCAAACGAATCCCCTTGTTTGTTCAATTGAATCCGACCTTCAATCTGGTCCGCCCAATTGCCCCAATCTTTCATGGTTTGCATTAATGGAGTAAACGACGCCAACAATCCAAAAGGAAGGACTTCAGCCTCATTCAACCCTTTTCCCACATTGCTCCACCACCGATCCACATTGTCCATCATTTTGGTGGTTCGCTTTGAATTGTCCGCCATCAAATCTACTGCCGATTTCCCTGAAACGGAATCGGAATTGGACGAAATAGGCGCATCGGACGCCTTTCCAACGACTTCACGAAGAACGTCATCCACCCGAGTAGATGCTTCCCATAATCGATTGACGAATGAAAACATTTTGGAATCATCCCAAGTCGTCCACAACTGAGAGCTGACTATCGTGTGGAAATTCGCAGTGATATCAAATGTTTTGGATTTATTATCACTATACGGATCTGCGACACCCTCCCAATTGAGTCCAAAGTGATTTTTCCCATAGGGGTTTTTAAATTTATTGAGTTGATCAAGGGGCAATGTGGACACATTGGTTCCTTCAATCGAAGTGACACCATCGTTAATCATCGACCAAAATTTAGGGTCTAATTTTTCCAAAATATTTCGAGGCGTCATCGACTGATCGTGCAACGCACTAAAATAGGGGCTTTTTTGAAACCGTTGATAGTTGACGGTATCTCCCTCCTTAATGGGATTCGAACCGATCCCATGAAATAAATTCAAATTGTGAGGAGATGTCGATTCCTTCCCGACATCCTCTCCGATCAAGTCATAAAACTGTTGCGAATACAACTGGTCCTCGATGGTCTGGACATCCTTTGACTGAGTGTATTGAGGCTTTAAAACCCCGGGTAAATACATATAATCAGAATCTTTAACCCGTTCAAAATTAAAGGTTGAATTCAGCTGGTCCGCATTTGCCAAAATATCTTGAGGCAACATACTAAGCCCCTCGTAAATTTTGGATACTTGCCGCTGCCCCATAATTTGGCGGCCTTTTTTTTCATTGTAATTGGCGATTTCCCCCGGAGTCATCCCCGACTGTTGAAGGTTAAAACTTCGACCTAGCGTTGAATTCACCTGTTTCGAAACATCTTGAAAACTCTGCCCTTGGCTTACCCCGTAGTAATGAGATCCGTCCTCGACGTCCAACAATTTCCTTGCTCGAGGATCAACTTGAGGAGGAAGCATCGTCGGCTTAATTTTTTCCTGGAATGGGTCGATATCAAACATGTAACACCTCTCCCTATTGTAATCCCCAAAGCTTCTTCTCGTTACCTAATCCTAATTTCGAAAGACCACTCATGGATTCCTTACTTGTTTCCAAGGTTTCCATATAAATCTGAATCGCCAACAATCCCCCTGTGGAATCCAACGACGCGAGCTGACCCGTCTGCAGCCTCACTTTACCGCTATTAATTAATGAGCTTTGAACACGGGACATTTCATCATAAAAATCGCGCTGGGCCCGATACTCTCCATAAGGAAAATCATAAATCGTACTTACTTTATGCAGGTTAACCAGCGCCACCAACGACCGCCCCGCAAGCTCAAATTCCTGTAAAGCTACCATAATTAGGCTCCTTTCTACTGACTATACAAATTAGTCAGAGAACTATATTCCACTTTAAGACCTTTTCGCCCCAACCCAAGAACGCCCTCTTTGGCCCCTTCTAAACTCGACATATAGGTTTGCAAGGCCAACATATCGCCCGGCTTTTCCATCGACCAGATTTTGCCATTAACCTCGATTTCCTTGCCCGAAACAACGTCCTGCTGAATACGACTCAATTCAGAATAAAAGCCGCGAGAGTAGAGATAATTGCCATACGCAAAATCATACCGAGGGGACGAAACATTTCCAGTCCCATAAAGGGCTAGAGTCCCTTGCTCTAACGAAATCTTAACGCCGCCTAAATCAGCCATACCACTCGCCTCTTTTCAGTATATAAAATCGAGGTTCAAATCTACCAACGCCCACGTCAGCACAATTGAACCGCGAGAAAAAAAAACCCCGCCACCGGGATCGGTGGCGGGGTTGATCACTAACCTGCCGCTTGCTTAACTGCTTGAGCTGCTGTTTTAACTGCTTTTGAAACGTTGTTCGGAAGACCTTGCTTGACTTGGTACATTGTTTCCGCTTCAGTAATTTCTAACTGAGACTTAACCATTGTTCCTAGTGAAGTACCGGTGGAAGCGGCACCCGAATCAATCGTATCACGAATCTTTGTCATATCAGCGGTGTAATCGTTCCCCGCCGCTTGTGCTGCGGAAGTCCGGTCTGCTGAGGTTTCTAACTTTAGTGCTGCCATTTTATTTGCTCCTTTTAAATACGTCTTTCATATCCCGCTATCGAGGATTTCAAAGAGAGGTATTGTATCGATACATTGTGTTTTATGCCGAACCCAACCTCCTTTCACCGGGGCCGTGAGCCGAATTGGCATATTTCCACAAAGATACCGATTTCAAAGACCTCTTGCACGTTTTGTGCTGGATAGTATTTTCCATCATTTCAATCCATTAAAACATCGAAGTTTTTAAATTTAAAAGAGAGACCAAAACACCTTATCCTAGGCCCAATGAAACATACTCACACAATTAAGTTCAGTAAGCTCCATGGACTCGGCAACGATTTCATCGTCATCGATGCGATCCATCAACCCCTCCCAGACCGACCGCTGGATACCCTCGCGCAGGCATTATGTGACCGACATTTTGGAATTGGCGCAGACGGCCTCATCCTGGTAGAAAAATCCAATCACTCGGATCTCAAAATGAGGGTCATTAATTCGGATGGCTCCGAACCCCAAATGTGTGGCAACGGAATACGCTGCCTCGCCAAATTCGCCTATGAAAACAAACTCGTCACTAAAGAGGTGTTCTCGGTAGAAACGTTAGCGGGCGTTATTGTCCCTGCCGTCATTATTAATAATGGGATCGTCACTGCGATCGAAGTGGATATGGGGCCACCGTTTCTCAAAAATCTGGATTTTCCAATCACGATTGATGGGCAAGCGTTCCGGATAACCACTATATCCATGGGGAACCCCCACGCAGTGCTATTTATGGACCGTCCGGAAGATATCGACATCGAAATACTCGGACCTCAATTTGAACGCCACTCCCTATTTCCGGAGCGCATCAACACCGAATTTGTACGGATTGAATCTCGATCGGAGGCCACAATGAGGGTATGGGAACGCGGTGCGGGCGAAACTCTCGCATGCGGAACCGGCGCATGCGCCGTTCTCGTTGCTGGCGTGTTAAATGGGCACCTGGATCGAAAAGCAACCATCCACCTCCCCGGCGGGTCTCTTTTAATCGAATGGTTAACCCCCACCCAACATGTCATGATGACAGGCCCGGCAACATTGGTCTTTGAAGGCGAAATAGAAATTTAACCCCACAACGGAGAACCCCATGCAACTTACCGAACGAATCAAGAAAATCCCGCCCTACCTATTTGCTTTAGTTGACAAGAAAAAAGCAGAAGCCCGAGCCAAAGGAATCGACATTATTGACCTAGGGATTGGCGATCCAGATCTTCCAACCCCTGATTTTATCGTCGAGGAAATGGTGAAGGCCGTACGAAATCCTCAGAACCACAACTACCCTCCCTATGATGGAACAGTGGCGTTTCGCACCGCGGTATCGCAATGGTTTAACCATCGATTCGGAGTGACCCTCGATCCGACGACCGAAGTTCTCTCCCTCATTGGATCTAAAGAAGGGATTGCCCACTCCTTTTTGACTTTTTTAGATGCTGGCGATATCGCGCTTTTGCCAGACCCGGGATACCCCGCATACCAAGTCAACGCACTCATTGCAGGTGCGATTCCTTACTCGGTTCCTGCAACCGAAGCCACAAATTACGAACCGGAACTCGAAAAGATTCCTGCAGATGTGGTATCAAAAGCGAAAATCCTATTTCTGAATTACCCAAGCAACCCTACCGGCGCAGTGGCCAGTGACGCTTTTTTTGAAACGGCCATCGCGTTCGCAAAACAGCATAATATTTTGATATGTATGGACTTAGCGTATTCCGAAGTCTATTTCGACGGGAACAAACCCAAAAGCATCCTCCAGTTTCCGGGGGGGAAAGACGTCGCGATCGAGTTTCATACCTTGTCCAAAACATTCAATATGACCGGCTGGCGAATCGGAATGGCCGTCGGGAATGCAGAAGCGGTGCAAGCACTCGGAAAGATTAAAACGAACATGGATTCTGGCATCTTTAAAGCCATTCAAGAAGCGGTAATCCCCGCACTTAAGGACTATCAACCGTTTGTGGATGCCCAAAACATCATCTACCAAAATCGACGTGACATCATCGTCGACGGTCTCAATTCGTTGGGATGGACACTCCAAAAACCCAAAGCCACGTTTTACATCTGGGCTCCCATCCCCAAAGGCACCACATCGGAGCAGTTCACCATCGATCTCCTTGAAAAAACGGGAATATTGGTCGTACCCGGAAGCGGCTACGGGCACTATGGAGAAGGCTATTTCAGAATCTCTATTACGACGCCTGAAGCACGGTTGCACGAAGCCATTGAGCGCCTTAAAACCCATAACATTCGGTACACTGCATAAAAGATGAAGTATTGGGTCGTCGGATACTACGGGTACGGAAACACCGGAGACGACGACCTACTTACTCAAACCATTAAGGTGATCCGGTCGGCGGACACCGCCGCCACAATCTCGATCGCATTTCCAATACATCCCCGATCCCCACTTCCCCAGGACACGCACCCGATTCACCGATTTTCCCCGTACCAGGTAATTCGTGCCGTATGGAACGCCGATGCGGTTATTTTTGGTGGGGGCGGAATATTTCAAGACCAAACATCAATCCAAAGCCTCTTGTACTACGTGAGTATCGTCATGTTGGCGGCCAGCCTACGCCGCCCAGTCTTTCTATTAGGACAAGGAATCAGTAAGCCCAAACGAAAAATAAGTGGCTACTTGATCAAACTAGCCCTGGCTCGATGCCATTGGATCGGATGCCGTGACCATGAATCGCTAGCAGAGCTCCGAAAAATGCTTACCCCCACGGCGGGAACGTTAACTGCAGACCTTGCGTTTGCTTTTCGGACGGCGACCTTACATCCCGGGCACCGGCCCTATGTTGCACTATCGGTCCGGCACCCCAATCAGCCGCTCAATTGGGCCCCCCTTCAACACTTTATAAACCATTCCAGCTATCCCATCATTGGACTTTCTTTTGAGGCCCCTCAAGATGATCTGGCGATCCAATACTTGTTTGACACCACAACAAAAACAGCCCCTTCCATCATTGCCATTAACACCCAATTCCCCAAAGCCGACCTCGCCTCAGGAGTCCCCGAATTAGTCATCGCAATGCGATACCATGCGTGCGTCTGGGCGGCGTTAAACGGGATCCCCTTTTTAGCGATTGCGTACGACGATAAGGTCATCGCAATTGCCCAAGAATTAGGCCAACCCGTTATGGATCTCCGCCACACTAATCCGCCACCCAGCCTCTCGATAGCGGTTGCCGCAGCGATCCAAAATCAGGCCTCCCTTAAGGCACAATTGTGCCAGACCCTTCCGGGTCTCTCACGACGCGCCCTCATCAACCAAGAGGGAATATCCGATTTCGTTAGAGACTCAGGTTGTCGCAACAAAAGGGAGCCCAACTGAAGTGACGGTCTCTATTTGAGAGACCCTGCCATTTTCAATTTTAATACGGCAATTTTATTCGCCCTGGCCTTGACCTTTGCCATCAAGTCTTTTTCTAACTCAGAGGTTTCTTCACGGTAGCCTGCGACCGACACCTTAATTGTCCCCAGAGTCGCCATCTGTTGTGCCGCCATCCGTTGTCTGAAGGGGAACCCGATCAAGGCCTTCACTTTTTTAACATCCGCTGACCGAGACGACTCCCACGCCTGCCCAATTATGGAATCAGGAAGCGCTGCATTGACCGACGATATCGCCATCGCAGTCCCATCCGACCGCCCGGATGGAACCAAATAATCACCGGCATTTACGGGGCCAATGACCTTGACAGGGACTTGGCCCATAAACGAAGTCAGTGCCATTTGGTCTAGACGATCCGCCTGCCAGTTCCCGGCTACGACCGGCGCAGAACTAATCACCAACAACTTATGCCGACCGCTCGTTTGAAAGGACACCTTCCCAGTATCTACACTGACAACATCCCCAGGTTGAAACGAATCCGAGGCAACAAGCTTATCCACATACTCGGCGTAATCCGCCTCAGGGGAGGTGAACTGAACCCCACCGGACCCATCTCCTTCAATCGAACCAATGACCTCCGGATCGTAGGTAGGATAGGCGGGATTACCGAACCGATCCTTATTGTTGGCGATAAAGGATACAAAATTAGAGTTAGTCGAATTTCCGAGATTTCTTACCGCCACACCGTAAAGAGGATGGCTGATTGCGTTGCCCGTGACGGTCACCAGTACGGTGTGGTTACCTGTGGCATGAGCTGTTCCTGACGGATTACTTGTCGACACTACATGTAACGCCGCCTCAGGATTCGCAGTACCAATACCCACCCCGCCTTGAAGGGTATAAGTCACTTTACCCGCTTGAATAGCAAATGGATCATCCGCCAGCTGGGTCCGTAGATTTTCAGGCGCAATATAGCCAGTCACTGCAACTGAGAAATTCGCCGTAATGCCTCCTTGGGTTACGCTTGGTTGAGTATAACCCACCAACAATCGTGCATTGGGCTCCGCAGTATTCCCTTCCCCAACCGCCATACGCAATTCGCTCCAGCCACCAGACCCTGTGTCACCGTAGATGTTGTACCGCCCAATATACATCGGATCTTTATTATCACTGTCGATAGTACTCACAAACGTAGGTCCACCCGACAAATACACCCGAGAACCCCATCCTTCGGTTCCGGCAAACACTGAATTGGTAATAACCCCCAAGCGAACATCCCCACTGACATACAAGGCGTCATTCACAAGCACCGAACTCGTAGCCACCCCATTGTAGTAGGCACCGACAACGACCATGCCACTTGTGCTAGTCTTAGCCGACGTATTGGCGCTTACCTCCAACATCACTATCCCATACGTTTTTGTGGCGACCCCATTACCATAATCCACTCTCAACTCGTACCCGGGCCTTGTATACTCTTTGAATGCGAGAACTGAGGGGGTACTCATGGCAAGTGCTACCCTATTAGACGAGGTAGATGGGTTCGCATACCGAGCGACAAACCGAATGACATCCGCAGACGCCACGTTCGTCGTTACCCCACGATAATCCATCGCCTGTATCAGCAGTGCCGCAGCGGTTGCAGATTTTGCATCGTCCGTGGACCCAATTGCAACTTGTCCACCGGTAAATAGCGCGGGATATTTCAAGCCTCCTTTGGACCCGCCGGGCGTAATCGGATCGAATATATTCATCGAAGCTACATCGACGTTCACCCCAACCACATAACGTTTAATACCAGGAGCACCGACAGTCCCACCCGCCGAAGAGGTGACGCCCAACGACATCCCAATAACGTTAAGGGGGAAATCGGCGTCAATCGTTAAATAATTCCGCTGAAGCTTCGCCTTGGTCGCGGATACACTTCCAGGCGCAGTCTGAGTCAACGTGAGCACCGGACGCCTCGCAGTCGTGTCGTTATCCGTCGCAACCAACTGATTGGTACTTACCGACGCTGCAACCAAACTGCCATAATTCCCGTTGGATGAGGATATCCGAGCATTGCCGCTCACGACAAGAGCAAGAGTAGAATTAGAGGTGCCGATACCCACCCCAGCAGAATTCACGATAAAATAGGAGGGCCCACTCACCACTTTCAGAATCGGATCCGTACTTCCCGAGATGGTCAGTAACGCATCTGAAGTAACCGTTCCGATCGATACCCTATTTTGATAAAGCTGCATGTCAACCACGCCATTTTCGATAAACGAGACAGAGGACGTCGGAACGTTGAGCCAACTCAAAACACTGTCGGCCGACTGGCCATTCGTGGTGACACCCACAAATAGATACCTATTTTCGGTCACCGCTAAAATTCCTGGTGAAAACGTCGCAGCCGTAGCGTTGTACAATGTCGGTGTAAGGGTACCTGGAATGGTGACGCTACCAGTTCCCGCCCTCAACGCAACCCTCGCGAAGAATCCCGCATTCGTTGTCGTGCCGTATACACCTGCCTCGCCATTTCTAGAGACAATCAATACATTATTAACGCTGGCCACCAGAAATGGGAAGGTCGGTGACGCGACAGGCGGATTAAACGAGACGTCTAACGCGTACACGGGTGAAATCGTCCGAATACCCACTCGCCCCGCCGAATCCACAAGGAATTTAGAATCAACGCCAAGGGCCGCGTTATCCGAAGTGATCTGCATTGCAAAACTTGATCCATCGCCGAGTATATGGAGCGTGGCTGACGGAACGTCCGTACCAATCCCTACCCTATTTTGACTGGATATCGACATAATATTACGGTTTGAACTGTCTTTAATATCTAAAATCCCACCCGCCGAACTCGCTAACGCTTTAACGTGCAACGCCGCACTGGCCGGTGGCGTTCCAATAGACACTCTTGCGTCAGACGTGCCCACTACCAACACATCCGATATCGAGCTCGAACCACCAACGGCAAACTTAACCGATTTAGATTTATCTCGAGGAGCAAAGTTACCCGCCGCTTGCGAGTTTGGGTTTTGACCCAGAGAATGGGCGGTACCACTATACAGATCGGATACATGGAGCACCGCGTTTGGATTAGCGGTGACGTAACTACTCCCAAAGTCCTTCAAAAATATCCCGACGTTCCCTGTAGAATCTCCCGCGTTATCGACTAAGAATATAGCCGCCGCCTTTTGACCGAGAATTGAGAAATCCGACCCAAGGGGTAACTCTGTTGAGTTTTTTGCATATATTTTTGTCAAATCCACCCGAAGCCCAACGGCGATATCTTCTACACCCGCCTGTACCCTGGCGACATTGCCTGATGGAAACACAATCGACATCCCTCCAAAATCATCCGTTGAGCCATTAGTCCGAGCACCAAAGTCCATTTTAATGAGTTCCCCAGTGAAAGACCCGTTGGTAGTTCCTATGTTGGAGGACACCGTCAAAACACGTTGGCCTACACCACTCGACGGATTATACGAGGTGGCAATTGCGTTGACTGACACGACCCTAACCAACCCGTTAACCGTCCAATTTAATCCATTTGGAGATGACGTCAGCTGCGAGTCCGAACCGTAATACGGAAAAACATTCCCCGTGCCGGACATCGCCCGCGTGATATTGAGAGACACGGTTGGGCCCCCATTGTAGACGTACAGCAAGTCAAAAGAGGCCGTTTTCGCTACCGAAAGGACGCCATACCCAGACTTAAACGCCCCAATGCTTGCCGATGCAATCAGCAGTGTCGACGCGGTCATATTCCCGGTCACGTTCACCGTCGGAGCCGTGAACCTAACCGTGGGCATTACCAAAACAAGGTCAGAATGTAATTCATTGGTTGAAACCTGATTATTGGTAGAAATTGAACCATCAACCCACAAATTCCCCCCAATCGTCACAAGCCCATTACCCGACACCGCCAACGAATAAGAGCTATTCACAGTCGCACTGCCAATTGCAATCCGATTCGCAGTAACCAGAGTTGCGATCAAATCGGACGTCACATTCAACGTTGCTGCTGGAGCCAGAACTTGCAGATTAATCGTTACCCCATTACCCGACCTGAACTGAAGGGTATTGGAAACGTTAATCTCTGGCCCAGCCGCTATATTATCAACAAATAACAACCCATTAATACTCACGCCCTTGACCGATCCGGAGGCAACCAAACCATTTACCGTCACTCCATCAAGATCAAAATCCGCACTAGCCACCCATAAATTATTACCCGCCAAGGCGCCGGAAATATCTAGCACGGACGTCGGTAAGGTCGTCCCAATCCCGACGTTTCCCCCATTCAAAATCAGAGAGTTGGCACTGACATTCGTCGTCGGAGATATATAGATCCCAGTCAATACCCCATTGGACCCCAACGCCAATCCGCTTCCATCCACATTCATCCCCACCGCCGCGACACTCGCTCCGGTACCCCCAAAGGTCGCCAACGCTGCCGATGTAGCAACAAATTCCACGGCCGTTATATTTCCTGTTACCGACCCCGTCGTGTTTATACTCACGGTTTCCATCGTAAACGCCGCAGTTAAATTACCTGGCCTCAAAAACGATCGGCTCAATTCTAATTGCGCAGCAGGCGCCGTCGTTCCAATTCCGACATTACCTTCGGCCGTAACCACCAAGCCCCCATTACTTCCACTAATATCGATTGTCTTTGGAACAATTCCACCCGTTGCTTTCAACGTGGTCGCTTTTCCTTGTCCATTTACCCACAACCCGCTACTTGGCGCCGTCGTTCCCCCAATGACTACCCCTCGATTAGGGCCGACTATTATCCCAGCCCCGCCACTATTGTAGATTCCTAATGTATCCGTTGTGCCATCTATCCCGTTCACTACCAACCGGGACGTCCCCATATTTACCGAACTGCCCACTCCCACCGATCCGTTGTTCGACACAATCAACAAATCCCTAAGCACACTATTGACCGTACTTTGTACAACAAAGTCGCCGCGTCCGTTTACCGTCACTACCGTCGCGATATACAAATCCGCCAAACCTCTGATCGGGATATTCGGACTCGTTACGATCACCACGTTCCCACTCGTCTGTTTTCCGCTCATAAACACCGCAGGTATCATACTTCCCGTTATTTTTTCTCCAAATCGATTCGTTACACTGCTTGATACGCCAGCAAACTCAACGATCACGCCCGCGGCGATATCGCCGGCACTCGTACTCAATTTATCCAGGCTATTTCCCATTTTCACTGACATTGCATTAATCGTTGTCGCATTACTTGCACTTCTTGCGCCTACTTCAAGATCTACTGCATATACTGTCGTTCCACTCGCGGATATCGTCGGGATTTGTGTCATTGTCTTTAATATCGCCGATCCGCTCACTCTTTCCAGTGATGAAGCTGTACTACCCACTCTCAGCATCCCAATAGTGTTGTTAACCGTCACATCCATATACGCATCCGAAGACAATTGTCTCGACGTATTAAAATACCCCATCCGATTCCCTGAACCGACCAATGTATTACTAATATTAGCCGTAACGCTCGCCACTCTGTTTACATATATTAAATTGTTTTGACTTGCACTATCGACATACAAAAATGAGTCCATTGTCGGGGTCGCACTCGGCGCCGCGGTCGGTTTTAAACCCAACGTTTTCGCAGCCCACGCACCACTACTCACCACACGTCGATTCGTGGTTACAGCGCCGACAATATTGAGCTGACCCGACACACTAATCGTATTAACGGTCACTGCGCCGTTGATCGTTACAGCGTTCACAACCGCGGATCCGCTCACGATTAACGCGTTAGCGGTCCCCCCACTCCACAAATTCATATCCGCATTAAACGTCGGAATCACCAATCGGTTAAACGTCGCTACCACCGACGACAAATCACCCACCGTTATGATCGGATACATTAAACTCCCCGGAATACTATTTACCAAATCGGCGCTAATCACCAACGTATTTACGGTAACGAGACCTCTATTCTCCAGCACGTCCATTACACCATCGCCACTCACAAACATTCGATTTGCCGTTACTTCTCCGATCGACCAGTCAATTGGTGTCGTTAAGATGACGTTCCCACCACCCAGTGTTCCGCCCACTTCCAACGCCGCCTGTGGACTCGATATCCCAATCCCGACTCCGCCTCCCATAAATAGAGCGGACTTCATCTGGTTGTTTGAGGTGGCGACAGCAACCTTCACTCCATACAACACAGAATTTGAATGGAGATTAAGTCCAGACAAATCAATATTCAATCCAGACACCTTAACTGGCGTTCCAGCCTGACCAAAATTTCCCCCCGAATTCGATGTAACGACAATTTGAAGTCCGATTGAATCCAACGGCACGTCACCCCCAAAATCACCCAAAGCTGTTTCGAAACGTGACGACATTAAAGAATAAGGGGCCGTCAAATCCGACGGCAAATTAAATGATTTTTTCAAATGATGCTGAGCAACAGGAACTGATGTCCCCATACCTACGTATCCATTGGATAGAACAACAAACAAATTGGAGGTCGTGATTCCGATGGTATCCGATGTCAGAAGACCGTTAATACTAGCGATTGCTGCATTTAGAGTCCCCACAACTTGAAGTTTGACACTCGGCTTAGATGTCCCTATTCCCACATTATCCGCCGGATCGATATCAAAAAGTGGCAAGAGTTGCGCCGACATCACACTAACTCTTCGGTCTCCAGGTCGAGGCTCAATAGAAAGTGGGGCTACAGGCGATTCCGAATTAATACCCACGTCCCCATTTCTACTCACGATTAGCTCATTATAAGTAGCGCCATCTGAATCGAGAATAGTAACCCGAAGAGCCGCCTGTCTTTCTTTGTTCAAAATATACATGTCGCCAACATTTGGAAGAGAGGCCAGCGAACTACTTGTCGCTACAATAAGAACATTTGAGCTGGAAGCGCCCGCAGTAAACACCGCCGCCATCTTGCGTCCGGTAATCACTTGCCCTGAGGGGGAATAAGTCAATGTTTTCAAGTCCGACGACACCCCCACCGATACGCCGACTACAACATCCTGAGCTGACACACCTGAAGTTGAAACCATCAATACATCGATACCCACAAACGTCGTCGACGACCCAGTAGTACGAGCCCCTAGTTCAACAGAGACGCCTTCTGCAGACACCGAGCTTTGAGGAGTAGTACTAGACACCCCGGATACCACCTGAAACATCTGTGTACCTGGAACAAATCCAAACGCACCAGTCTGCCCCATGGACAATACATTTTGGGTTCCGGCACCCACTATCGAATCCCATTTTGCAAACAACGTCCCATTCAACACATTTTTTTCACTAAAAAAAGGAATCGACGGACTTGGTACCACTTCCCTCCTGCCGAAATTAGCGACCAAACTGGAACCATCTTGAAACGTCGCCAAATTAATATTGCCTGACGCGTTAGAAAATAATGAAAAATTACCGGACGTCACGTTAAATGCCGCGATGGGTTTCATTGATAACTGCCGCAAGATCGCAATCCCGGAAAGACTCATTGTAGGCTGAACGTTGGTCGTCACTTCAAAAGCAACAGACGTACCCACGACACTCGAGGTCAATAGCGCATTTGCGGATACCCGACCTGAAACCAGTAGCCCGCCATTTATAGCTAATCGGCCATCCGGAATCGAGGTCCCTATCCCAAGATCCCCGTTACTCGTCAGCCGCATCCGCTCCATTGGCAATCCAGTGTCAGGATCCGTGATAAACAAAAGATGATGAGACCGCTCTCGCTCCATACCACCGGAAACATCAACATCCCCCAACGCGACAACACCAGATCCGATGTTTTCTCCAAGTGATGTATCAGGAACCAATAATACCCCCACCCCAACCCCGGCAACCGATGATGGATTTTGTGCAACGACGCCATTCCAAGTCTGGAATAAACTGGCGTCAAACCTATTGCCAGGGTTGGGATCCTGGCCGTCGAACATTACCTGCAAAGGGGTCAGCGGATTTGAAACATTAACCCCAACACGCCCATTGCCCCCCACAACGAGATTAGAGGTATTCACTACCAAAAGACCTGTATAGACGGCCCGATTTACCGTCACCGCCCCAACAATCATCCCGCCCACCACACCCAATGGATTGCTCCCGCCCAATTGTCCTACTCCGAGCGTATTAAACGTCGCCGTATTGATAGTAGAAATGCCAATGGACACCATATCCACACTTTTAATCATATTCACCGAGACTGTATTAAGTATCGCCTCACCAGATACATTTAGCGTAGTCGTCCCCAACTCAATGGCATTTAATGCGATGAGGTTATCCAACCGCACATCATTCGTTACAACCATCGCAGCAGCGATAACATCATTTAAAACCAATAAGCCCCTGGGAACAATCAATCGATTAAACGAAGCCACGTTAATCTGCTGCAAGAAGTTGGCTGAAGGTGCATCTGTACCAAAGATCGTTCCCTTAACCTCTAACGGCGAAGTAGGGTTGGAAACACCAATTCCGACGTTTCCCCCGATAAATACAGTCGCATTGCGAGATGACCTCGAGTCAGATACTTTGACATCAATACCGACTGCAGTTCCGGTAGGAGTCAACGCCAACCCCGTTAAATTCAATCTAATACCATAGCCTTTTGCCGCAACGGTGTCTGACCCCAGTCGATTACCAAAGGTTGTGGAGCCAGAATTCACCGCATTCAACGTAATTCCAACCCCAGTTACCGGAACCACCACAGGTCCGTTATTGCCAGTCGATATAATTTCAACGTTATAAAAAGAATAAGGTCCCACAATAGGATCCCCAAATTGGCGATACAAATCAAACAAGGCAACGGGTGTCGACAAACCGACGCCCACCAATCCAGTATTCGTTACAACGAGCCCGCCGGAGGTAGTATTCAAAAACTGCGCAATGACCCCTCGGGATGAACGGGCACCAACACTTGAAATGGAACCGACTACTTCAAGCGGCACGGAGGGATTAGAGAGGCCAATTCCCACACGATTCGGCGAATAAATCGACATCCCATTATTCTCCACATTAATGGTGCTGATTATTAATCCGTTAGATATTTTAAAAAAATTAGATATAACCGTGCCTCGAACCTCAAGTTCTACACTTGGAGTCGCACCTATCCCTACACCGGCCCCTGCTCCCGCCATAAAAATCGCAGGAAACCGATATCCTCTGTCGCCGACGTCCTGAACCGTCACATTAGAAACATCAACAGAGAGCCCATAGGCTGTCCCATTTTTAGTAAATAAAGTCGACTGAGATCCAACCCTAGAATTACGAAGAACAATGTCCTGACCCTTGATTACGAACGGCCGATCTGTTGGGCCTACATTATCGTTCCAATCTTGTGCGCCGTTGGGCCATCGGTCGATAACACCGTATATTCCAACAGAATTAAATGCGCCTGACCGAGAAATATCTTCATCGTAAGTTCCGTGAGACACCACTCCCAGTGCCCGAGATCCATCCAAGGGCATCACACTCCAATTATGACTCACCGTGTAAGTCGAAGCTGAGATTTTGGCGCCCAATGCAACCGGTGCAGTAACCACCAAATAACCGGCAACAGCCCCAACCGGGGAGACCCAAAGCAGAGGGGCTTCTGCCAAAATAGTCAGCGTATTAGATGCCCCAATCGCCCACTCAGCAAGAAACCCCTTCGGGCCACTCCCTGAAGTTAACACTTTCGAAATATTGATAGTTTGCCCCAATGAATCGTCCATTACGAGATCATTTCGGTCGACATAAAGCTTAATGTCACTCTGCGCAACCGAATCCCTCAAATAATGATAGTACTCCGTCAACCCATTTTCTAATCTAAATTCATCCGAAATAATAAACGAATTACCCCCGCCAGCCACGACGTTAATGGTCCCCGCCACATCCAACGCATATTCAGGAACCGTCTGCCCAATGCCTACAAAACTGCTGGCATCTCCAACGACAGTGTTCCAGTAAATATCGGTTCGTCCATTGCCTCTATCTAGACTTGGCCATCCATATATCGATCCCCGAACGGCCAACGCCCCAGCACTCATTTTGCTTACGCCAACCGTATGTGTAGGTGCTGACTCAAATCCTTTAATCCGAACCTGCCCAGAAATAGCCGTTTTTCCTGAGTTCTCTAACTCAGCACGGGGACGAGTAGTCCGAATACCAACGTACCGATTGTAAATAGATAGTGGCGGAATTGAGGAAATCGATGACTCCCCACCCGGAAATATCCTTAGGACATCCGTATCAAACCGAGACACCCCAATACTAAATAGGTCAATATTATTAAGATCATATGTCAGTACGGGACTAATAAAGGGACCACCTGGGGATAATAGGCTGCTTCTATTAGACAGCTCCAATGTGAAATTAGGGGACGTTGTTCCCACGCCGACGTTGCCTACTGCCGCTATCCGACCATCAGAAAGGACATTTGCAGAAGGAAAAAAAATGTTGGGCGTGGTTCGCTCCCATTGCCACACTTCGGGCGAATTACGAGTCGGCAAGGTTTGTCCATCTGGAAAACTAAATACGTTGGTATAAATTTTGCCTTCTACATCTAGAAACCACGCCACGCTTGGAGGGGTGCCTACCAACTGAGAATTGGTTGCGCCACGCGCCGCAAGGTCTGGAAACCGACCGATACCAATATTCGAGGATGCACTCACCATCATTGATGGAGACGCTAGTTTTGAACGATTAAAATATACCGCCAACAGATCACTCGTCACCCGAGATTGCATCGCAAGAATCGCAGAACCGGCAGGCGAATTTACCGACATATTTCTAGACACTAACAACCCTATAGACCGAGACGGTTGCATTCCAATCCCAACGCCACCGGCATTACTCACGGCAAAATACGATCGATCCCCAATAAAATTAAATATTAGTGAATAATAAGTCGATTCCAGCATCTTCCGAATCGCCAGCTCAAACCCCGACGACGACGCCCCAGAGGCAAAAACAAGAGGAATACCGGGTCTAAATTTCGAGGAAAGTATACCCGATGAATCGATATACCCTGCAGCAACCAAGTCATTAAAAACCCTCACAGAAGCGGACCAATCAATCGAGTCCCAATTCGCAGAATAGAAATAGTCACTATTCGTACCCACACCGGAATACCCTAAAATCGATGTGGGGGTAATACGAAGGCCGGCAACGGTTAACGCCGAGTACCGTATCTCACTACCAAACTCCCAAAATGTGGACGAGGTTCCAATCCCGACGCCCTTGGTCGCTCGAATCAAGACTTGGTTCTCTGTAACGGACGAAAAACCCAGCGGTGAGCTCCCATCCGCCCAGACCCATACCCCATGATGAAGCGCTAACGCCCCCCGCCCCATGGCCAAAGAAAAGTCTCCCTGCGCCTTATTAAGCTGCCCACCGATAATCGTTGAATAGGCGCCAGAGGCCTGGTTACGATCACCTCCGATAACAGCAGAAAAATTTCCGCCCGCAAAGGGGTTAAGTCCCATCGCAACGGAATAGAGCCCAATATTAGAGTCATTCCATTCCGCCCCACCCATAGGGGAGTCGACCGTAATACTCCCTGCACGAAACGCCGCTTCTCCGGGATGAAACGTCAGCCTCGTCCCCGCCCCGGCAACGTCAACCGTCACACCGGACTCAACCGCCCCCGACAAAATCAATCCAGAATCACCTTGAACATGTAAATTTGCTTTTGGATTACGAAGCCCCACACCAAATCGGTCATCAAACGCGACAAACAATGGGGTCGCACTCCCTATAGAGGTTCCTCGTTCCACCCGAAAAACTTCGTCATCTTTAGCGCTAATCCCTAACGTATAACTGGATTGCCCCGAAAGCCCCAAGCGGGACGTAAAGGTAACCGCTGGATTTTTAGTTGGCTCATCCGCATCTCGGTTCGGAGCAGCAATATCAAGAAGCGTCATCGGATCCGGCCGCCCAAGCCCAACGTTACCATACAAATAATACAAATCGTTGACGTTATTACGTAACCAAAATGTTCCCTTGGAGATACTCAGCCGAATCGGAGTTCCATTCACATACAAATCCTGGGCGTTCATAACACCGCCCACAGAGAGCCGGGACGACGGCGCATTGGTCCACACTCCGATATCCCCGGAACCAACAATACTAAACAGAGGCTGATTTAGCGTCGATACCACATTAAAATACGGCGCGACGACCGCCGTCGGCCCCGAAATTTCTAGGAGCGTTTTTGCTGGCCCCCCAACGCCCAAAAATCCACTTTCCTTTGTATAAAAAATGGGCGCCGCATTGGCCACTCCTGGCCGAATCCCTTGCGGCATAAACACAGCCAATCGACCCGGACGGCCGTCGGATTTAAAGCCAGTCAATGACACCCAATTCCGAGTCGTGATTCCAGACTCGCCCCCAATATCTGTATACCCCTGAAAATCTTTGCCTGATTCAACAGACGCGAATCGAATCGTTCCTGGAACCGTTTTATCTGTGATATCGATCCGAACACCGCCTCGAATTTCCAGTGCTTCCGCAGGAACCGCAGTACCGATACCAACGCGACCCGACCGATTCAAATAAATATTGGCCGTACTAGCAGAACTTTTCAACCAATCTTGGGATGCCGATAATTTTCGGCCATTTAGTAAAAACCCATATGCATTCAATGTCGTTGAAACATTAAGCGCGAATACCGAAAAATCAGACCCCACCGCCACCGCAGGGTACACCGTGTAAATATTATTGGGACTTCCCGGAGATACCCGCCACGGTAGCCGATCGCGAATATCCACGCCGGCCGCAGTAAATTGAGTTGCGTTAATATATCCATCCACATCTAGGGGAAATAAAGGCGCCTGATTCAAAATCCCCACCCGGCCAGTGGTACTCTGAACATAAAGCGCATTTTTTGAAGTTACATTCAGAGATCCATTGATGATAAAAGGACCTTTAAACGTTCCCTTTATTGAATTACCTTCCACCTTTTTAGCATAACTCGCGATGTCGGTATGAATGGAAAACGGAGTCGCTGAAATGGGAAATGTCGCGACATCCCCGGCAGCAGCAATCTGAAGAATCAATGGCGCGTTTGAAAACACCGATGATGGGATCACCGCCGATGGGATCTCAATCGCAAACTGTCCTCCCGAAAATTTTACAGAAGAAGTCGGCGAATACGTCCAAACGACCGTATTGCTAGTAGGAACAATTAAGCTGGCCGTCACAATAAACGCCCCCTCCAGAAGACGCCCGTGTGACACAAAATAGTCTGAAAACTGTACCGGAGCCGCACCAACAAAGCCGCTAAAACATAACGCGATTGCCAGAATACAAGAACTTAAATGAATCCGACGCGTATTAAATCGCGATTTAACGTACGCAATAAGTGGATGCATCTGACTCCTCACTCAACAAATGATCAAAAATTAAGCGCAAGGGAAAAATAGTGGATACCACTATACTCGGGATGATCACTATGTTCATACGCATAATCAAATTGATTTCCGAAAACATCAATTCCAAGCCCCATCGAAACTTTACCCCTAATTGCGCTCAAAACAGGAAACTCCTTGTAGCCCCCTGACACACGGATAAATGGAATGAAGGACGGAGTATAAATGAGGGCAGCGCTTTTAGCCAGCCTCTTTGAGCTCCCTAGAATCTTAATTTGCCCCATCACATCCACATCGCCAATCGCAAACCGGGTACCGACTATCGTCTCTAGCGGCAAATTTTCAGTCATCCCATTGGAGTATTGAACCTTTAAACCTGTCGCAACATTCCTAAGCAATAACGAAACCCCGACACCATCAGCGTCGTACAACACCCCCGCATCAAAATTAACGCCTGTCCCCGTCACGGAATCAATGACTGTACTATAATAAGTGGCCGCAACCCCCAGATGAATCCGCTCGGATTGCGAAATAGAATATCCAATTTTATACACTGACTTTGTTAAAGAAAACGAGCCATCCTCCACCAACCGCTCCAAAGTTGACCCCGCATTAACAAGGCGCGCCCTTGGAATATCTGCAACGCCCACCGTATTAAACCCAATTCCAAAACTCCCCATGGCAGTCGACATCCCCACCGCGCCGTTGGTGTAAGGAACCTCTCCCATCAAATTAGTAGAAAATAATGAGAGAGATGACGATTGAATACGAAACAACGCCGCGGGATTCTCAAATACGCTGTCCCCATTAGAAGAAAAACCCTCAATCCCGCCAACCCGAATACCACGGGCAGAAGATCCGATTTCAGTCCCCATAAAATAGTCCGCATCCGCAAACACAGAACCGCTCACCATCATGACGCAAACCACAACCCATAATCCGAAGAAAGTTTTCATGGAATAATCGCCACCTTTCCCTTACCCATTACCTTGCCTTCATGCATGATGAGCACAAAGTAAACCCCGGCCGACAACTGAAACTGATCAAATGAATTATTGGAAAACATCAACCAATTCACCCCTGACTTGCCCCCTTGACTCCCTGCGGAAAACTGGGTCTTTAGAATCATGTTTGCCAACATGTCGTAAACACGAATCTCAACATCCATATTTTTCGAAAGCACATATGAGAGCTTTGGACTCTCCGCTTGGCGGGCAGGATTTGGGTAAAACAAGGGCTTTCCGACAACTTCGGCAACCACCCCAGCCTCTTCTTGCAACTGGGCATCCACCACTACTTTGCCCGCCAAATCCGACTGCACAGTATTCTTAAAACTCACCCCCAAGACCGCAATTTGATTCGCGCCACCTTTCAAATCAGACGCCGCACTTGACCCCGCACCGGAAAAATCTCCATTAAGATAAAGAAGTGAATTATAAGCAACCGACTCCACGGTAATAGCCCCGAATGCAGGGGTTGCAAAAAACGCCACCACGGTCACCAAGCCAAAAATGGCCAGCGCAACTACTAGCTGTTTCTTCCACAATCTATTGAAATTGAAACCTTGAAACAATTTCATTGATTTCCCCCAAAGCCGAAGCTTGGCCTCCCTGGATAGTCTGTGCGGGCTTGGAACACCACGCTCTAACAGGCCCTGTATCGTAGAACCTTTATAAAAACTTGCATCCGAATTTTTATACGCTACAATCCATCCCTCAAGATGCATCCAATTTCAAAAGATATTATTGACGTACAGAGTGCACGATGGACGGCCTTAACGGCGAAGGTGAACCGCTATACGCAGGACAAATCCCGCCCCATATCGATCCTCGCCGCCACTAAATACGGAACCGCCGAAGACGCCGCCGGACTGATCCTTGCGGGCGCAACCCTTATTGGGGAAAACCGCATTTCCGATGCCGAGCACCGGTTACACGAACTTGCCGCACACCCACTCCCCTCATTTGCCGCCCATTTTATTGGCACACTTCAACGCAACAAGGTTAAACGGGCCCTCACGTTGTTCTCCTGTATCCAATCAATGGACCGAGACGCCCTCTTCACGGAAGTTCAAAACGAATGCCATGCACAAGGCCGATCGATCGACGTTATGCTGCAAATCAATACCGGCGATGAGCCCTCCAAATCGGGGTACTCCATTCCCGATGTACGTATCAGACACCCTCATTTGTTTGCGTTTCCAAATATTAAAATCATCGGTATAATGGCCGTCACTCCGTTTTCCCCGAATTCCGAGGAAGTACGGCCTTTTTTCAAATCCGCTCATCGCCTCTTCTGTGAATTGCAACCGCTTTACCCCGAATTGATTCATCTCAGCATGGGAATGAGTCAGGACTATCAAGTTGCAATTCAGGAAGGGGCCACAATAATTCGTATCGGCAGTGTCCTTTACGGACGATAGGAGGCCCCAATGTCATTCGGTAGTAAACTAAAAGATTTTTTTGGATTTTCAGAAGATGATGAATTCGAATCTGGGAACAGAAGTGAATCCGTATCCGTTCCAGCGCCCCACCGCACTATCAAAACCTCCCCGCCGTCTAACACGGGAAGGGGGTCTGGCCCCTCAGAGATCAAGGTTGAAGAACCTCGAATCTACGAAGATTCCCTCAACATTGCGACTTATCTCAGAGAGGGTAAGCCCGTCATCATCAATTTACGGCACCTCGACGCCAATTCAGGGAAACGGCTCATTGATTTTGTATGTGGCACCGCTTACGCCATCAATGGGCACATGATGAAAATTGGGGATAATATTTTTTTATTTACACCTTCCAACGTATTGATTGAATCTGGAGAAAAATCCCCGCTGGAAAAGGGGCTCGAAAACGAGGATAGAGAAAATTTCTTCCGCCGAAATCCAATTTAGAGATGTCGGCCTCCGACGCTTTTACTGAATTTGTTCAGATCGTAACGACTCTCCGTGGCCCAGATGGTTGCCCGTGGGATCGGGAACAAACATTTGCCTCTTTGGCGCCCTACATTATTGAAGAGGCCTACGAATTAGTGGACGCGATGACTACCGAAAACGCGTCCAATTTAAGCGAAGAAATTGGAGACGTACTTCTCCATGTCGTCATGTTGTCCTTGATGGCGGAAGACCAATGCCTATTTACGTTAGATGCGACAATTCGAGGGATATCAGACAAAATGATTCGTCGACATCCTCACGTATTCGGCAACGTATCCGTGGAATCATCAGATGACGTCGTTCATAATTGGGAAGCGATCAAGATAGAGGAATCCAAATCATCCCAAAAGGGACTTCTTGATTCTATCCCTAAACACCTTCCCGCCACGATGCAGGCACAGAAACTCCAAAACAAAACCGCCCGGGTTGGGTTTGATTTCCCGGATACTCAGGGCGCTACAGATAAGATTGCTGAAGAACTGGCGGAGCTCACAACCGCAATTAACGACGGAAACCTCCCGGCCATTCATTCCGAATTTGGGGATCTGCTGTTTTCTATAATCAATGTCGGGAGAAAACTAGGAATTGACTGCGAAGACGCGCTGCAATCCACTAACAAGAAATTCAGGAATCGATTTAAGGAAATGGAGAAGTCAGCGTCCGCACAAGGCCACCCAGTACAAACCCTATCACTAACACAATTAGACACGCTTTGGAACAATGCAAAAAAAGGATTACAGCAATGAGTTTTATTATTACTATTTTCGCGCTCAGTATCGTTATTTTTATCCACGAATTAGGCCATCTGATCGCCGCAAAATGGGCTAAAATTGGGGTATACGAGTTTGCCATTGGAATGGGTCCGAAATTAATTGGGCGCAAATGGGGCGAAACCGAATATACAATCCGACTACTACCGATTGGGGGATTTGTTAAATTGGCCGGAATGGACGATGCTCCCGAAAACGCCCACGTTTCAACAGATCAAGATCTTTACTCCAAAAAACCATTCCCCAGGTTTGTTACAATTAGCGCAGGATCCGTATTTAATATACTTTTGGGGTTCATTATATTCGTTGTGATCTACACTGGTTTTGGGGTTCATTTACCCTCAACTGTCATTGATTCCGTCGTCACCAACACGCCTGCATCCGGTGTAGATATTCGACCCGGCGACCAAATCGTTAGCCTCAACAACCTCCAGATAAACAATAATGGCGCCCGCTTTATGGACGAACTTCAGAAATTGCCCCCAGGCCAAGTGGGGATCCAAATTAAACGAGGGGGAGATATTCTCGACGTTCATATTGCCCCAATCCAACAGAATCATCGACGGGTTATTGGCGTAATGTTCAAGCTGTCGGATACGCCGACCCATTTTGGCCCAATTAACGCGGTGAAATGGGGACTAAAAACAACAATGGCCAGTGTCGAGATGGTATTTTACAGTGTCAAAATGATGGCAACAGGTGGCGTAAAACCCAAAGAAATGGCCGGCGTAGTCGGAATCGTTCAAATGGCCTCCTTCGGATATCACCAAGGATTCGATAGTTTCTTAAAATTTATTGCAATGATTAGCATTAGCCTTGGCGTATTTAATTTATTTCCTTTACCGGCATTAGATGGTGGCCACCTGGCATTTTTAGCGATCGAAGTGGTCCGAGGAAAGCCGTTAAATCGAAAATGGGAGACCCTCGTCACCAATACGGGTTTTGCCTTACTGATGGCTTTAATGGTATTTATTTTGGTGAACGACATTATTCATTGGACCGACCGCAACAAGGCTCTTCACACCACTTCTTCCCCCAGGTGATTCATGCAAACAGTATCAACAACCCCATTGACCGTCGTTGCCAACACAATTCGTGGATTGGCATTAGATGCAATTGACGCATGCAATTCCGGACACCCTGGACTTCCATTAGGCTGTGCTGAAATCTTCGCTGTCCTCTACGGACGTTTCTTAAACCACAATCCTTTAAATCCAAAATGGGCCGGTAGAGACCGATTCATTCTATCCGCTGGGCATGGCTCTATGGGACTCTACGCCAGCCTCCATATCGCCGGATTCGAGGTTAACCTCGATGATCTCAAGGCATTCCGAACACTCCATTCCATTACACCAGGGCATCCGGAATGCCGTGAAACCCCCGGGGTTGAAACCACCACTGGACCACTAGGACAAGGAGTCGCCACCGCAGTCGGAATGGCATTAGCCGCAAAACATCTTGGTGCACGCCTCCATTCCCCCAGTGCGCATCAAGTCGTGGCCCTCGCGGGGGATGGCTGCATGATGGAGGGCATTTGTAGTGAAGCGTCCTCCCTGGCAGGTCACCTAAAATTAGATAACCTAATCCTCATATACGACTCCAACGATATTTGCCTTGATGGCCCAACAACCGAATGTTTCACAGAAGATGTCGGTGCACGATATCGCGCCTACGGATGGAACGTTACCCTTATTGATGGCCATAATATTGACCAAATCGAACAAGCATTAGAATCCGCACGCTCCCAAACCGAAAAACCGAGCCTCATTATTGCCAAAACTACCATTGGAAAAGGAAGCCCTACCTATCAAGGATCTAGTGAAGCGCACGGAAAAGCCTTTGGCAAAGAAGAAAGTAGTGCGACCAAATCCGCTTTGGGACTTCCGTCTGATGCGCTGTTCTTTGTACCAGATGAGGTAAAAACTTTTTTTTCAAATCGGATAAAAATCCAAACAAATCGTCCGCCAGAATCCTCTAACCACCTCCAAAACACGATGTCCGAGGAAACCCTCAATACAATACGAATCACTGAGGTTAAGCCTGGACTCGCGACACGCGCCATATCCCAAGCGCTACTCCAAGTGATCCATGATCACTGTCCGTCAGTCATCGGTGGATCTGCCGACTTATCCTGTTCCGATAGCACATTGATGAAAACCGGCGGGATATTATCGGCTGACAATTACGGTGCCAGAAACATTAAATACGGGGTGCGGGAATTTGCGATGGCCGCAGCGTCCTCAGGGCTGGCATTAGAAGGATTAAGACCCTTCTGTGGTACCTTTCTCGTATTTTCCGATTATATGAAAAATGCAGTACGACTGGCGGCATTGATGCGATTGCCGGTCATCTATCAGTTCACGCATGATAGCTTCCTACTCGGTGAAGATGGCCCGACCCACCAACCAGTTGAACATTTGGCCGCATTACGGGCAATGCCCACGTTGACTGTTTTTCGACCGGCTGACACGAACGAAACCAAGGCCGCATGGATCGCGGCGCTAAGCGCAAACTCCCCCACAGCGTTAGTTCTCACTCGACAAGGGATTAACGATACGTTGACGACATCGATCGATGGCGCACTCAAAGGCGGCTATATCGTGATAAGAGAATCCGATGGCCCATTGGACTATTCACTGATCGCCACTGGATCGGAATTATCCCTTGCGGTGGGTTGTGCCGCTGCACTTACTGCCAAAGGTCACAATTGCCGGGTAATTTCGCTCCCTTCATTTGAAGTATTCGATGCGCAATCAAAAGAGTATCAAAATGAAGTACTGGGTAACGCGGCGCAGACAGTATCGATCGAAGCGCAAAGTTCGTTCGGCTGGCACAAGTATATCGGCCGCGAAGGCATTGCGATTTCGATCGACCGATTTGGCCTCAGTGCGCCAGCCAAAGATCTGGCCCAACATTTTGGATTTACAGTACCCGCCATTTTGAATCGTTTAGGAGTGTCGTAAAAATAAATGATTCGGGTCAAAAACGTTCGAAAAGTATACCCCAATGGATTTGTCGCACTCGACGGTATTGACCTTCACATCAGCCGGAATGAATTTGTGTACCTTGTCGGTCAGTCAGGTGCGGGGAAATCGACACTACTCAACATGCTCTACAAGGCGGAAACGCCAACATCCGGTGACATTTACATCGACAACATATCGCTCAGCGGTTTGGCCCCAAAACAAGTGCCCTACCTACGACGAAGTATTGGGGTCATTTTTCAGGACTACAAATTATTGCCTCGACGCACGGTCTATGAAAATGTCGCTTTTGCACTTCGCGTTATGCATTTTAGCCGCTTCCGCATTCGACGCCAGGTTGCCCAAGTTCTCGAGCTGGTCGGGCTTCAACAAAAAATGCACAATTACCCCTCTGAGCTGTCGGGAGGGGAACAGCAGCGGATTTGCATTGCAAGGGCCATCGTGAACAACCCGCCAGTGCTCTTGGCGGATGAGCCCACGGGCAGCTTGGATCCGGACACCTCATGGGAAATTATGCAGTTACTGAGTAAAATCAATGCCCGTCAGACGACCGTTATCGTTGCAACCCATAACAAAGCGATCGTCGATGACATACGAAAACGAGTAGTCGCTGTCGAAAACGGCCGCATTATTCGTGATGAACAACTCGGACTATACAACCCATGATTCGAGATTTTTTATTCTTCACATCGGAAGCCCTCATCAGTATCCGGAGATCTGGAATTATGATGATCATATCAATCGCGACGATCACTGTGTCGTTGATTGTATTCGGGATATTCTTACTGATATCAGCGAACATTTCAAACCTAACCAACTACTTTTCATCGAAACTCGAAATTCGGGTTTATCTTAAGGACAGTACAAAACAAGACGAAATCGACGCGCTCAAGCTGCGATTTGAGGCAATGCCAGCGGTTCGCAAAGTCGAATTCATTGAAAAAGCAGCCGCTTGGGCAGAATTCAAGAAAAATTACCCTAAAATAGAACTCAGTACCCTGGTGTCTGACAATCCCCTACCCAACGCGTTCCGAATCGGATTGAGTGATAGCGCCAAAATAACCAGTATCGCCACTCACCTAAAAGGGTTTGAAGCCGTTGAAGATGTAGGTGACATGGGCGCAATTGCCGATCGAATTACTGCTTTTTCCAGATACACTCGAATCGCAGGCATTATCTTAGTAAGTTTATTAACGTTTGCGACTCTACTGATAATCGTAAATACGATTCGTCTAACCGTCATTGCCCGCCAAGACGAAATTACGATCATGCAACTGGTCGGGGCCACGATATCCTTTATCCGATGGCCGTTTATTATCGAAGGCCTATTAATTGGAATTATCGGCGGTGTTTTTGCAATTGTATTCCTTGTTTTTGGGTACTCGTTTTTTGTAATGCGATTCCAAGAAAACATCCCATTCTTCCCCCTTGTATATGATCACATGACGCTAAATTTAATCTACTTGGGAATATTGTTAGTGGGAACTTCCTTGGGTATTTTTGGCGCCTATTTATCCGTTTCCCGAACTGTAAAAAACAACTACTAAGGAGTCCTAAGATGCTGGTATTTTTAAGGAAAAAAGCGGGAGTTATTTCCGCTGTTGTCGTCGGATCCATGGTCCTCACATTGTTTGCAGGCACCCTATTTTTAGGAGGGAACACCTCCAAAACCAATCGAATTAATCCTGAAGATATAATTGCAACCGTCGGGGATACCGTTATTTCCACAACCAAATACAACGAAATTTTAAACCAATATATCGTCAGGTACCGAATTGGTAGCGACCAAAAACAAGATCCCGATTTTATTGAATTGTTACAATACACTGCATTTGAGCAGGCGTTGCAATCCACAATTCTGCTAGATGCCGCTAAAGCGGCAGGCGTTAAGCCCAGAAATGCAGACCTCGATGCAGCGATGCAGGGCGTTTTGGTTCAATATGATTTGAAAGATGAGTCGCAACTGAAAGACAAGCTAAAAGAAGCCAATTATCCTTGGGACACCTTCAAGGAAAATATAGAAAACGATGTAAAAGTACAATTATTTTCGAATTACCTACAAAACAGCGCCAAAGTTACTAACCAAGATGTCAACAATCATTACGTACGGGTAAATGTACAACAAATCCTTATTCGTGTGACTCCTGGCGACAAAACCGCTGAAGAAGTCGGCAAAAAAAAAGCTGAAGATCTATTTTTTCAACTTCAAAAAGGCGCCGATTTTGGCTCTTTAGCTAAGGCCCATTCCCAAGACCTTCAATCCAAAGATAATGGGGGGAACCTCGGATGGATTGAGTATGGAAGTACCGTCCCTGAATTTGAAACCGTGATGTACGCCCTCGACACAGGAGAGATATCCCACCCGATCCGAACCCCATTTGGGTTCCAAATTATTAAAGTATTAGAGAAAAAAACAACCAATAAACCAGCCAATATCAATTATGAATCCGAAAAAACAAAACTACTTCAGCTGAAGCAACAAAATGCAATCGCCAACTATATTCGTGGCACCATTAGTCAATCCAAATTAGATATCCGGAACCCTTATATCCGTGCGTATTACTATAAGGTCACGGGGGAAGACAGCGGCGCGTTAGGTGCCTATCAAGCACAAGAATCCATCAATACATACGATCCTCGACCTCATTATTTTTCTGCAAAACTGTATAAAACAATGGGAGACAGTAAGAATCAGCTCCTCGAATTAAAACGAGCGGTCCTTAAAGGCGAATTGGCCCAACAAGCCGATATCCCATTGGCTCATATCGAGTTGGGGAAACTATTAGGCGCCCAAGGCAACATCGCGTCCAAAAATGCGGAATTTGATAAAGCCATGACATCCGCAAAAGGGCACCTCGTCGTGATGAAGACCGTCGAACAAGCACTTAAAACCGCAGGCGACCCTCATCGCGCAGGGATCATTGCGGGAGAGATTATGCACGTTGAGGCAATGATTAAGCAGGCGAATGCAACCCCAAATACCACTGGGGGAACACCTCCGGCTGCAGCAACATTGAAATTATAGTAAGGAATTGATACGATTGCGCGTTCAATATTTTGGCTCATTATGAGGTACATTTCATGAATCAACCGGCAGCTCAGGCTCAAAAGACAAAAAAACAAAAGGCATCCGCCCCTAAGACCTTTACTTACAAGGAGACCATAATTTCCTGCGCGTGTGGAGCTGAATACCTTTCAGGCTCTACTATGGACTCAATTCGGGTAGACATTTGTGCTAATTGCCACCCTTTCTTCACTGGGGAAAGTCGAGTTCTAGACACTGAAGGTCGTATCGAAAAGTTCAAAAAACGCTACAACATGAAATAGTTCGAATTCACTCCGGACATGCTCGATCGATTTGTCGAAATTGAAGAAAAATACAAGGACATCGAGCGCCGGATCAGTGATCCAGAGGTTATCGCGAACCGCGAAATATACCAGGATTTACTCAAAAAACACTCAGACCTTTCCGCGCCTGTGGCTGTCTATACCGAATATCGACGACTACAGGCTGAATTGGACCAAGCGAAGGACCTCCTTAAAGATCCCGACTATAAAGAAATGGCAAAGCTTGAAGTAGGGGCCATTTCAGATCAATTAGCGGAATTGACGGTTCAACTCCAATTATTCCTCGTCCCTACGGACCCGGATGATCAAAAAAATGCAATGGTTGAACTTCGATCTGGGACCGGAGGGGAAGAAGCCGCCCTATTTGCAGCAGACTTATATCGAATGTACTCCCGATATGCGGATCGGCAAGGCTGGAAAGTGGAGATTTTATCTGAAAACAGTACCGGCATCGGTGGCCTGAAGGAGATTGTATTTTCTATCGGGGGAAGGGGCGTTTTTAGCCGCCTAAAATACGAGAGCGGTACCCACAGAGTACAACGAGTGCCAGATACCGAGACATCCGGTCGAGTCCACACTTCAGCGGCCACTGTGGCGATTTTGCCAGAAGCAGAAGACGTCGACGTAAAAATAGAAACCAAGGACCTCCGCATCGACACATTTCGGGCGAGTGGCGCTGGAGGCCAGCACGTCAACAAAACCAGCTCAGCCATTCGGATCACGCATCTCCCAACCAATACCGTCGTTGTCTGTCAGGACGAGCGATCTCAATTTCAAAATAAAGACAAAGCACTTCGAATGCTTAGAACCCGACTCTACGAACGGCAACTCCAAGAACAACAAGCCATTCAGGCTAACCTCCGCAAAGGCCAAGTCGGCAGTGGGGATCGATCTGAAAAAATTCGAACGTACAATTACCCGCAAAACAGGGTCACTGATCATCGAATCAATCTGTCCATTCACAGTCTGAGCGACTTTTTGGACGGCAAAATGGATGAGATTTTGGACGGACTGATTGCTGCGGATCGGTTAGCCAAACTGGCGAATGGGTAATGTCCCACCTCTGACTACCCCATTGGTATTGAGAACGCTTCGGAAGGCAGTTTGGGAAAAAATCCGGTTAGATCCCACGGCATCGATGCTCGATGTGGATGAGTTAATTTCGTTTGGGTGCAAAATTGATCGCCGTTACATGTTGTCACAGCCTACCCTGACCATATCGCCCCGAGAGTGGGCGCGGACCATCGCTCTCGCTGAACAGCGCGTCACCGGAACACCGGTACAGTTATTGACAGGCAAGACTCAATTTTATGGACTTTCCCTCGCAGTGCGACGTGGCGTTCTATTGCCACGACCGGAAACGGAACAACTCGTTGAGACGGTCCTGGATTGGACCCACGAAAGAGTTGGCACACGTCCAATGACGATACTCGAATTGGGCATTGGAAGTGGTGCGATCGGATTATCATTAGCGCACCATCGACCCACCGCAACCATCATTGGTTGGGACATTAGTCGTCGGGCCGTTACTCTGGCACAACGCAATCAATCCCAACTTGGGATTACAAATTGTCAATTTTTAGAGGGGGACTTTTTCAAGGAAAAAGTACGATGGGAATCACTCGCAAAAGAAAAAAAGCAAGTGATACTCGTCAGTAACCCTCCCTATATCCCCACGTCAGTGCTCCCAACACTCGACCTATCCGTTCAGCAAAATGATCCCAAGCGGGCACTGGACGGCGGGGCCACCGGTCTTCGATTTCATCGAAAGTTAATTCATCTGGCCGCTCAGTATCGCTGGCCCCTATTTTTGGAAATTGGATACGATCAGACCATGTCGATTCAGCGCATTGGAAAACAGCTAAATATGGAACCAACGATAATCTATGACTACTCAAACAATCCAAGAATCGCAATAATCACAACGACAAACACCCCGAGGTTCGGAGAGTTTCCAAGCGGGCCCGCCAAATAAAAAAGGAAGTGTAGGTGGGCGATATTTATCCGCTCGCATTGACGCCATGAAGTCCGGTAGTGTTCAATATGGCTTTTTGCTAAACCAACCAAAACCAGGTGTTCAACATGGGATTTTTATCTCGAATTCTTTCAAACTTTCATAGTGACCTAGGTATCGATCTTGGTACTGCCAATACCCTCGTATTTTCCCAGGGCTTTGGAGTCATGATTCAAGAACCCTCTGTTGTTGCGATTGATACTCAGAAAAACATGGTTCTTGCCGTTGGCGACGAGGCGAAAAAAATGATTGGCAGAACTCCCGGAAATGTCATCGCGGTCCGTCCATTGCGGGACGGAGTTATCGCTGACTTCGATGTCACCGAAACCATGCTTAGGTATTTCATTAAAAAAGCCCTTCCTAATCGGATCTTCAACAAACCACGTATCATCGTTGGTGTTCCTTCTGGAATTACGGGCGTAGAAAAACGGGCGGTTCTCGACGCGACCTATAACGCTGGAGCAAGAGAAGCCTACCTAATCGAAGAACCTATGGCTGCGGCAATCGGTGCTGACCTACCGGTATCTGAACCCACAGGATCGATGATCGTTGATATTGGTGGCGGAACGACTGAAGTAGCCGTCATCTCATTAGGCGGAATTGTGGTATCCAAGTCAATTCGTATCGCTGGAGATGAGATGGACGAAGCCATCATTGCCCATTGTCGAGAAAATTATCGGCTGTTGATCGGGGAACGCACCTCAGAAGAAATCAAAATTACATTGGGGTCTGCCTATCCAATGGACGAAGAAAAGACAATGGAAATTCGGGGTCGCGACCTTGTTTCAGGCCTTCCCAAAACACTCACTATCACCAGCCAAGAAATTCGAGAAGCCCTTCGAGAGCCGATTCGGACGATCGTCGATGGAATTAAGATGACCCTTGAAAAAACACCTCCTGAGCTCTCATCGGATATCATGGATTTAGGAATCACCCTGGCCGGCGGCGGGGCGTTACTTCGCGGACTGGATCGACATATTTACCAAGAAACCTCCATTCACGTGCATATCGCTAAAAATCCACTCGAATGCGTTGCCTTGGGAACAGGAAAAGCCCTAGAGGAAATTGACGTCCTCAAAAAGGTGCTTTTCTCCGAATAACCGCCCCTTGACGTACACATCAATCGAATCAGTAGTCGAAGCGGCGCTCGATGCGAACGCTACAGATGTTCACTGTTATTCGTCCGGCACAGGGGGCTACACCCGATTCCGTGTTCATGGCGCGCTGACTCAACCCATTATGGTTGGCCAACAAGACTACTCGAGTCTTATTTCCACCCTTAAATTACGGGCGGGGATGGATATCGCTTCAACCACAATTCCTCAGGATGGGCACATCGAATTCGCTCCGGCTATTGATCTGCGCATCAGCACGCTGCCCACGAGTCACGGAGAAGACTGTGCAATTCGTATCCTAAATCGTACGGCGGGTTTGCGTCGATTAAATGAGTTAGGGCTTTCGACTGACTTTGAATCCCATATACGCCAATGGGCTCACCTTCAATCTGGATTAATCCTCGTCACAGGGGCAACCGGGTCCGGAAAAACAACGACGCTTTACGCAATAATTTCGGAGATTCTCAATATCGGCGATCGATGTGTCGTCACACTGGAAGATCCCATTGAATACCCGCTACCCGGGGCCCGCCAAAGCCCCGTCAAATCGGGGTCCGCCCACACCTTTTCAACGGGCCTCCGTGCCGTCTTGAGACAAGATCCGGATGTCATCATGATCGGAGAAATCCGTGATCGAGAAACCGCTCAGACTGCGCTAGAAGCCGCGTATACGGGGCACCTCGTTCTCTCAACCTTGCACACCGCCAGCATCGAATTAACGATCCAACGGATGGCCCAATTTTCTCTAGATCCATTCTGGCTCAGCCAGTCGATTCAAGGCATTGTTTCTCAATCGCTCACTCCTCGATATTGCCCATGCGGAGTAGGGTGCGTGTCTTGCCAAAATACCGGCCGTATCGGACGCCAACTCAACGCTGAGCTGGTCTCCCTCGTTGGGATCGATGATCGATCGGCGCTGATTTCAGGATCAATCCCCGAGCATGCGGTGCGCATTTCATCATCGCGATGTTGACCCTTGATTTGGGATCGCAAGACTGGATCCAAGATGCGGCAGATCGAATTAAAAAAAATGAAATTGGGCTCATCCCATTCGATACCGTATGGGGCCTCGTCGGCCGAATCACACCCGCCGTTATTCAACGTATGTTCGATATTAAGCGGCGACCTATCGATCGCCCACTCCTCGTCGTCATCGGACATGAGGATCACCTCACGACACTGTGTCCGTCTCTAACCTCGGGCCAAAGGCAGCAAATCCAAATCCATTGGCCCGGACCGGTTACCCTTGTTTTGCCGAAGCTAGCCACCCTCCCGTCCATTTTGACCGGCAGTGCCGAGGGCGTCGCGATCCGATTTTCAGCAGCACCATGGGTCACAGATCTCATCAATGCGGTTGGAGAACCACTGATCTCAACCAGTGCAAATCGCCACGGCGACCCGGTGCCATCGACGCCTAATGAATGGGACTCCCGAATCGTCGACTCCTGTGACTTCACCGTGCCAGTCACGCTACCAATGACAGGTACGCCATCGATGATTATCGACTGCCTAGGCCTAAATCCCCGAATCATCCGCACCGACTCATGACCATCATCACCCGAATTGCCCTACCTACTGCCCAAGAAAATATGGATCACGATGCAGCCACCGCAGGGCAAGCATCTCCCCCCACCATCCGAATATACACATGGCCTGCAGCCGGGATCACCTACCCCGAACGCCGCCCCGGTCCGGCACTAACCTGGAACATTGATACCGGTCACCGCCCGACCGGCGGCGGCATCTTATTCCATAGCCCAGGATCAATTGTATTTTCGATTGTCGCACCAATGGATGATGTCGCGCTCCCTCGGCCCCTCAAATCAAAACTTGCAACGGTTGGGCAGTGGATCCGGGAAGGGCTCAACAGCGCGGGCTACCCCACATCGCCCGACACAGAGTGCCCTCAATATCTTCAAAATCGATTATTCTGCACCAGCTACCACAACCCCTATGAATTGCGATTCAACGGCGAAAAAGTCGCGGCAATGGCCCTCCGAAAATCAAGATCCAGCATACTCATTCAGGGGATTATTCACGTCGTCTCAAATCATCCCTATTTTGAGCATCTAGGCACCGAAGTCCGCCCTTATTTATCGTCAGGGTTAGGGGGCACAATCGACGACACATCGCGCATCACCGACCATTTAATTTCCAAGATTCCAGAAACGTTGGGATTTACACTTATCCTCTAACCGACCCCGATATATACACAGTGAGGCATAATGCCTATAATCCGACCCATGTTTTCCGCACGCAACATTCCCAACTTCATTACACTCTCCCGAATCGTCGCCGTCATTTGTATTTTTTTATTGGTCCCATTTCATTCGAATGTGGCTATTATATGGGCGGTCATTTTATTTAGTGTGGCCGGATTTACCGACTATCTTGATGGGTGGATTGCCCGTCGATTTGGATTGGTTAGCGACCTTGGCAAAGTATTAGACCCCCTCGCAGATAAAATATTGGTCCTGGTTTTTTTACCCCTGTTGCAGATGCAGGTGATTCATTTTTTCCCTGTTTTTATCATTTTTGCGAGAGAATTTGCAGTGATGGGGCTTCGGGTGGTCGCAGCAAAACACGGCCAAAGCGTTGCCGCCAATTTTTCAGGCAAACTCAAAACCGCGATTACCCTGCCGGTCTGCGGTATCTTATTCGGACGAATCCCGGTTCCGGCGTTACAAAAGGTTCCCACATTGCTCATGCCCATTGAATGGCTTCGCCAATGGGTATTTAGTTGGCCCCATTGGTTTGTTCAAGGACTCATTTGGCTAACCGTCCTCGTAACGGTTGGTTCGTTCATCGACTATCTTTGGCGGTTTTTTTGGCAACGCACCCTCGAAAAATCCAAGGGTGACGCGACTGTCGCAAAACGTAAAATGTTAATCGTTTTACCCAACACGCTGACACTGCTGAATTTGGTGTGCGGCATTGTCGCCACCTATTGCGCCACTCAAAACCAACTTCGAATCGCTGCGGGATTGGTATTATTGGGCATTTATATGGATGCGTTTGACGGCCAACTGGCTCGAAAACTAGATGTTCACTCACGGTTCGGCGCAAGCATGGATTCCAGAGCAGATTATGTCAGTTTTGGGATCGCCCCCGCCGTGATGCTCTACTTTGCGCTGGCACAATCTAATCCCGCCACACTCTCAATTGGCGCATTGGTCATTGCGTTGGCCCACTATGCCGCCGTCCATTTTAGACTTCGGCGATTTAACAAAACCGGTCATTCCCCATTCTTTGAAGGACTCCCTTCCCCGACAGGTGCCGCAGTTGTTGTCATTGCGATCACCTCTATTTACCTCCATTCACCCACGTTGCTTATGCCGATCAGCTTAATGATCAGCGGATTAATGATTTCCACCATTCCCTACCCCCACAACCATAAAGCATTGGAACACCCCCTGTTAAAACGTCTCAAAGTCCCTGCCCTAGCATGCTTCTTATTGTCTATCGCTGCGTATCTGGGCGCCGGCCAATGGATTCAGTGGAACGTTGGTGAATTATTCCTGGGATTTATTACGATTTATTTGCTCTACCCTCTGTATGCAAACCCCTCCAAAAAATAGCTGAAATTTTTTACCGTAAATTTCCGATAACCCACTAAAGCAAGATTAAATCACGGAGGTTCCCCAAATGTTATACGCACCAAGCCCGCTCTCAACTCAATCCCACTTTCCTACCAAGTCGGCTCTGCAACAAACATCCCTTGCACCATCAGTGACCCCCCAATCCATTATTGGCCAATTAAATCGTGTCTCCGGAAATTCCATGGGCGACCGAGTGAATTCTCACCTTGCGCTTTTGAATCAACTTACCGGCGCGATGAACACAATGTCCCCGACCGACAGACAAGTCATTCAACGAAATATTTCTAATCATTACAGCGCGAACTCATACATCGGGAGCGCTGTTACGACTCGCCTTAATCCCCAACAGCGAAGTTTGCTATTGGGCGCAGAACAACAGGTCAAGTTTGACCCCACCCTCGTCACACCAATCGAAATGCCTGAAGCCTTGGCGTTGCTTAAAATAATATCCGCCCCGATTGCAGCGGCAACCGTGCCAGATCAAACCCGAAAAATTATTAAAGCCGACCCCAAGGAACCATCGGTAACACCCGTCGTGACTCAAGCAAAAGCAGCCCATGTTCACCGGGCAGTCACTCCTGTTGAGAACCTTGCAACCCTGATTCAAACCACCCACGAATGGGCCGATCATGTTGCGATACAAGCCACGGCTAACGCAAAAAAAATCAACATTATAGTATTCGACACGCGAACCCAAAAAACCAGCATCATCGAATCCGCAACCCCATCCAACAACCACGTGGGCGTGTCTTACAGCGGAGGCCACTACCAAGCGGTCGTTGACCACGGTAGAACGGTCGAAGCAATGAAAATTGTCGGCGATTGTTTTTATGACTCCGTTGCCTACGGATTAAACCGTCAAGCAGGCGCTAAGGAAACAGCACAAAGCCTCCGCGCATCGGCCGCAACAGAGCTAAGAACCAACTCACACTCTTATGCCGCATTTATTACAGCGGACTAAGGGATTGCTCCAACGAGCTAAAGCAAGATTAAATCACGGAGGTTCCCCAGATGTTCCCCTCAAGCCCACAAAATTTACGACCCCAACCAAATTCCGGTTCCACCCCGTCCACAAAAATTAACTCCGTTGATCAAGCTATACAACGGGTGAATTCAGCCCCAATAACATCTTCCAGCGATGCCATGGTTGCATTACGGACTCTTTCAGCTCTTCCATACACAGACTATTCCATCAAAGTAGCCGCCCATTCACAATTGATTCAAACTCTTTATTCAAGCTTAGGTGCGGATGAAAAAGCCACCTTCGTAGCAGATGTTAAAAAATACTATAACGACTATCCCTACCTGGGAAGCCAAGTCAGCGCAAAGTTACCCGCAGATCAAAAGCAGGCTATTTTTGGAAATGCAGCGGGTATTAAATTTGAGCCCACGCTCTATGCCGAGCTTAAAAGATCTAGTATCTCACAGGCGCCAATCGATCAAATTATAACCGCGATTGCCGCACAAGAAGCGCCGGCCCCCGAAATTACAATACCAAAAGCATCGCAGCTATCTGCCGAGGCGTCCGCAAAAGACCTGTACCTCCAAGGGATCAGAACCACCGCGATGTTAGGCGATCATGAGCTGCAACCTCTGGCGAACTTGATTGGACGCCCAATTGTGGTCGTTCGCGCAGAACCCCGTGGGCGCATGGGGGCCAACAATGTAGAAGTGATTGCCTACCCTGAGGGACGTGCGGAAACCCCAGCCAACGCAGTGTTCGTCCAAAATATTATGAATGGTCATTTCAAAACATTCACCCCAAACTCAGGTGCCCCAGTGTTACCTGGGACAGCGCTACCGGGCACCGCCAGAGAAGGGGATTATAGAGGGGCAGGATCCAATGATTGTCTAATCGCATCCATCAAAGGTAGTGGAGTGGATTTTGGAATAAGTAATCGCGAAGTTAGGGGATTATGTGCGAACTACCAAGATACTCACGGTCTCGCAGACAATTATGTTCCAGACGTTGTAGACCGTGGGCGTGTTGCCATGTTCGGAACAGAGGCCACCATCCCAATAGGGTTCATCGGCCCTCTCATGATCAAGAATTCCGACGATGTGTGGGCACAAGGAGAGTATAGCGGAGGTCGTATTGGAAATTGGGAGGTTCGCAACGACAAGGGGCTATTTGCGGTCTCCTATGATCAAGATACTCACGCGCCAATTCAGGTAACACAGACGGGGGAATTCCTACCCGATGGGAAGATGGGCCTCCTTGATCGCCCAACTGAGTTTAGCGACATTAATACCGCTCTCCACTTAATTACCGTCCATTAACTCTCCCCAACAAAAATTTGAGATAAAACCTCGGGTGGTTGATTTGTTTTGGGGACTATATACTTAGACCCCCATGGCTAAATCATTTCAAGAAATTATTCTGACCCTCCAGCAATTTTGGAGCGACAACGGCTGCCTCATTTTGCAGCCGTATGACACCGAAAAAGGGGCCGGGACCATGAGCCCCCATACGTTTTTACGGGTGTTAGGCCCTGCCCCGTGGAACGTCGCGTATGTGGAGCCTTCACGCCGCCCAACGGACGGCCGTTACGCCGAAAACCCCAATCGACTTCAACATTATTTTCAATTCCAGGTTATTCTCAAACCGTCCCCATTAGAGGTCCAAGATCTCTACATTGCCAGCCTGGAAGCCCTCGGGATTTCCCGCCACGACCATGACATCCGGTTCGTTGAGGATAACTGGGAAAGTCCCACCCTCGGCGCATGGGGCGTGGGCTGGGAAGTCTGGCTGGATGGAATGGAAGTCACCCAATTTACCTATTTTCAACAATGCGGCGGAATCGACCTCTCCCCGATATCCGTGGAAGTCACCTACGGACTTGAGCGGCTGGCCATGTTCATCCAACAAAAATCCAACGTCTATGATCTCATCTGGCAGGAAAGCCGAACCGGAACCGTGACTTATGGCGACATCTACAAAAGATCCGAAATTGAATACTGTCACCACAATTTTACCCATGCCTCCGTCGAACGGTTGTTTGCGATGTTCGACACCTACGAAGCCGAATGTCGGGATTTGATCACAAAAAATCTGGTTTCTCCGGCTTATGACTACTGTTTAAAATGCTCCCACACGTTTAATCTTCTGGATGCCCGTGGTGCAATCTCAGTCACAGAACGAATGACGTATATCCTGAGAATTCGAAAATTGGCAAAGGCCTGCGCGGAACGGTATTTGGCGCCGGAGGAAGGGCAATCATGACCACCTATCTCCTCGAAATCGGGCTAGAAGAAGTCCCTGCACGATTTATGCCCGGAATTTTATCCGATCTTAAAACCCGTTGGGAAACGGCTTTGGGCACTCACCGAATTGATTTTACCTCGGTCGAAACAACGGGAACGTATCGCAGACTAACGACGATCATAGACGAAATAGCACTGGCATCTCGCCCTGATCGAACCCGAATCCGTGGCCCGATTACCAGCATCGCTATTGGTCCCGACGGATCGTTGACCCCCGCTGGTAACGGGTTTCTAAAGAAAAACAACCTCACTACCTACGCCATCGAAACCGAAGGTGGCAAAGAAAACATTGTCGGATATATCGATCTCCCTGCACAAAACACCATTGAGATTTTAGGCAAAATTGCGACGGAGGTTAGTTTGGGCATCTCTCTACCCATCGCCATGACATGGGGGATTGGAATCGGTCCGTTTATTCGACCCATTCATTGGATTTTGAGCTTACTCGATTCAACCCACATCCCTGTTCAACTATTTGATATCCATTCAGGCACCACCACTCGGGGGCATCGATTTTTAGGAATACAAGACCCATTGGCCGTCCCCACAGCCAAAGACTACATCGATACATTACGACAGTCCTCCGTCACCGTGACTCATACAGAACGCCATGATTACATCGTCTCCCAACTCCAAATCATCATGGGCCCCAATGGCGAATGGGGTGCCGATCTGGTCGAAGAAGTTACCTTCCTCACCGAATATCCAATCGCACTCGTCGGAGAGATTGATCCGATCTACATGAACCTCCCGCAAGAAGCCATCATCGAGTGTATTCAAAAAAACCAAAAATATTTCCCCGTGATTCAAGAAGGCAAATTGACATCCCGATACATTGTCATCGCAGATTCTGTTTCAGACGCAAATAAAGCCACCATCCTCCACGGCAATCATTCGGTTATTCGTGCCCGGTTGGAAGACGTCAGATATTTCTGGGAAGAAGATCTCAAAAGTCCATTGGCCGCCAATTTAGATAAACTGAAATCCATCGTTTACCAAAAAGGTCTCGGATCCGTCTGGGACAAAACCCAACGAATCATGGTCATTGCAAAAGAAATAGCCACATTAATCGATTGCAAAGATACCCACTCCGTCACTCGTGGAGCGGCGCTTTGCAAAGCAGACTTGGTCAGCCAAATGGTATTGGAAATGCCCACACTCCAAGGTGTCATGGGCGGGATTTATGCTCAAAAAAGTGGCGAATCCGCAGCTGTAGCCGATGCGATCTCCTCAGTGTATAAGCCCGAAATAAACACAGAAAATGCGGTCAGTACCGCCGTCGCGATGGCCGATCGCCTCGATACGGTCGTGAGTTGCTTCGCCAACGGGCTCGTCCCAACCGGTTCCCAAGATCCTTGGGGCGTCCGCCGTGCCGCATTGGCCGTCGTCCGAGCCGCCAGAGACCTGAGGCTGACAATATCGCTGTCTGACTTGGTTCGTATTGGATATTCCGCGCTCGATAAACCCGACAATCCAAACCAAACAAAATGCATCGATTTCATGACGGACCGCCTTAAGTATGTATTGGAAACCGACGGTGCAATGAATGACTTAGTCCTTTGCGTTTTAGAGTCCGCCACCCCAACCATTGATAATATTCTGACATTCTTAACCCAACTCGAAGCCAATAAATCCACACCAGAATTTAAAGTGATTGTCGAAACCGCGATCCGTATTAAACGCCTGGGCACTGCCGCAACGACCGACTTCAATCCGACACTACTAACCTCGGAAGAACATGAAATTATTAGCCCATTGCTTCCATTTTTAGAAATCGAGATCGTTGACCTCGATCAACTGATTCCGGTCGCCGAAATCATGCCCCGCTATTTCGACAAAATTCTAGTGATGGACTTAGATATGACCATTCGCAACAATCGACTCGGGCTTTTAAGAAATTTGAATATAAAATTCGCAAAAATCGGAAACTTTGAGCGTATACTACTTATTTAGTCGATAAAAAATAGGAGGTCCGCCCTTGGGGCCCTGACCAATTTTTGCTACTCTGTACCCGACCCAACTCACCCACTATTAACCCCTTTGCAAGGAACACCCATGACCCACCATCAACCCCGTTTTATTTTTGTTACTGGCGGCGTCGTGTCGAGTTTGGGGAAGGGTATCGTGGCGGCCTCTCTCGGAGTTCTTTTGAAAAGCCAGGGATATACTGTCGCTATTCAAAAATTTGACCCTTACCTCAATCTTGATCCCGGAACGATGAGTCCCTATCAACACGGCGAAGTATTTGTCACCGACGACGGCTGCGAAACCGACCTCGATTTGGGGCATTACGAACGGTTTATCGACGAAAGTTTATCCCGGGTTAACAACGTCACTTCCGGCATGATTTTTTGGGATGTTCTCAACAAAGAACGAAATGGCGACTACCTCGGTAATACCGTCCAAATCATTCCGCATATCACCAATGAAATTAAGCATCGCATCACCCAAACCCTCGAAACCCACCCAGTGGATTTTGTTATTACGGAAATCGGCGGAACCGTTGGCGACATCGAAAGCCTCCCATTCCTCGAAGCCGTCCGTCAGTTCGAGTTTGAAAATCGAGGCCGAAGCGTCCATATCCACGTGACTCTCGTTCCCTATATGGAACCCAGTGGCGAATTTAAAACCAAGCCCACCCAACACAGCGTCAAAGACCTTCGCGAAATTGGAATTCACGCCGACGTGATCGTCTGCAGATCCCAGTATGAACTTAAACGCGAAATCAAGGAAAAAATCTCTCTATTTTGTGACGTCTCCGCCGAAGCCGTGATTGCCTGTCTAGACGCAGAAAGCATCTACGACGTCCCAATGAACATGGAAAACGAAGCACTTGATGAAATTGTGTTAGAAAAATTATCAATGCCCCAACGGCCTAAAAACTTGGATTTATGGCACAGCTACGTCAAAACCATTCATCAAAAAAACCTTCCCGTGATCAAAATTGCGATCGTCGGAAAATACACCTCCCTTTCAGACGCCTATTTGAGCGTCGTCGAATCACTCAAACATGCGGCCGCCGCCAATACCGCCCAAATCCAACTTATTTGGGTTGAAGCCGAAACCCTGCAAACCGAAGATCCGAAATTCGTATTGTCCGATGCGGACGGCATCCTGGTTCCCGGCGGATTCGGAGATCGGGGAATTGAAGGCATGATCGTCGCCGCCCAATACGCTCGTGAACGAAAAATTCCTTACCTCGGACTCTGTCTGGGAATGCACATCGCGGCCATCGAATTTGCCCGAAATGTACTTCATATGGCCAATGCCCATAGCACCGAGTTCAATGACGCAACCCCTTACCCCGTTATCGATTTTCTGCCCGATCAGCGCGCCGTCCGAAAAAAAGGCGGCACCATGCGCCTGGGCGCCTACCCATGCATCATTAAATCGGGCACCAAACTGTACGACGCCTATCAAAGCAATGAGGCGTCCGAACGGCACCGTCACCGATACGAATTTAACAATATTTACCGGGACGCGTTTGAAGCCAACGGCATGATATTTTCGGGGACGTCTCCTGGGAATACCCTCATAGAGGTCATCGAGCTACAAACTCATCCCTGGTTCGTCGCCTGCCAATTTCACCCAGAGTTTAAGTCACGTCCTTACCGAGCCCATCCATTATTTAAAGATTTTATTGGCCATTGTTTAACCCAAATAACAGCGGGGTTCAGCGACGCCCGGCTGGCATTTGACAAGGCCTAAATAGGTACGGGATAGTGTACCCGAAATTTCATCAACGACTGAGGCAACTATGACCGTACTTGTTCAAAAATTTGGTGGCAGTTCTCTAGGCTCTACCGAACGGATTCGGGCCGTCGCCAGTCGCGTTATCGAATCAAAGCTAAAACATCAGGATATCGTCGTCGTTGTATCGGCAATGGGAGACACCACCGACGATCTCATCAAATTGGCCAGAGAAGTGTCTGACCATCCATCGCCGCGTGAATATGACGCACTGATATCAACGGGCGAGAATATTGCCGCCGCCTTGGTTGCAATGGCGATCGAAGCGCAGGGCGTTCCCGCGGTTTCTCTCACGGGTCCCCAAGCTGGGATCTATACTGAGAACCTTTACTCTAAAGCCAAAATCACAAAAGTGGACCCCTCCCGAATCATGTCAGAACTGGATGCGGGTAAGGTCGTCGTTGTCACCGGTTTTCAAGGGATCAACGATCTTAACGATGTAACGACCATCGGACGCGGCGGCTCAGATACTTCCGCAGTAGTCCTTGCCGCAACATTGGGCGCACCCGTCTGCGAAATCTATACCGACGTCGATGGGGTTTACACCACCGACCCCAGAATTGTTCCTGAAGCTTGCAAATTGGAAGAGATCTCCTATGACGAGATGCTGGAACTCGCCTCTCTCGGAGCCAAAGTACTTCACCCCCGTTCGGTGGAGTGCGCGAAAGAAAATCGTGTTCAAATTCATGTGCGATCATCGTTCAAGCCCGACACAGGCACAATAGTAAAGGAGGACAGTCAAATGGAAGTGAATCGTCCCGTCACCGGAGCCACACTTAACGAAGAAGAAGCCTTGATCACCATTCAGAAACTACAGGATCGTCCCGGAGTTGCCGGACAGGTATTTACCCGACTGGCGGAATCATCGATTAACGTCGACATGATCATCCAGAGCGCTGAAGAAGATCAGGTGAATGACATCACATTTACCGTCCACCAAAATGACCTCAAGGCGGCCACGCTTATTTCGCAAGAAGTGGCCCGAGACCTCGGCGCAAAAGCCGTCAAGTTTGATGAGTCCATTGCGAAAGTATCCATTGTCGGCGTCGGAATGATTTCAAAGCCAGGAATCGCCGCAAAGATGTTTCGGGTTTTGGCCGAAAATTCAATCAATATCAAGCTAATTTCAACATCAGAAATCAAAATATCGTGTGCCATTGACCAAAAAGATGCACGCCGCGCGCTCCGACTGCTCCATCACGCATTCGAACTCGACAAACACTAGGCAGTGCCACAAGGAACCATTTGGCTGATTTGGGTGGCGCTCTTTGTGGGCGCCTCTGTACCACTCAATCGGCTGTTACCTTGGATCGCCGGTTCACTTCAGGAATTAGATTCCACTCTCGATAAACCCCGATCAAAGGCAATCCGAGGCTGGTCCCCGATAGTATCCGGATGGGTCATTGTGTTGTCGGTATTTAAAGGATGGCTCGCGTGGACCATTGCGAGTGGTTATGGAATGCCAGATTGGGCACAAGCCACCACGTTAGCGGTGGTTATCGTCGGCCACAGTTGGACCATTTTTTCGGACGATCACCCCACCCCATTCTGGGTGCTTATTGGCGTCTTTTTGGCGATGTCTCCCCCACTGATGCTTTTGTTTTTGGGGGCCTTCGGACTGACCTCATTGCTTCTGAATCTGCCGCATTTAGCAATCGTCTTATCGGTCGCTATCACCGCGTACAGCGCAATGTCAGCGGGAACCTTACCGTCAATCGGATTGCCAGTGATTATCGGCATTACCCTGCTTACGGTTACCCCTAAAATTGCAGAGATGTTTGATGACCTTCCCCCAACGTTATGGGGACTTTTCGTTAAGCGCCGGTAGCCTTTTTTTTACGACTTAAATGGTTACTAAAGGCCACTTAGGTTACTTTTTTCCATCGATAATCGGTCTTGGTATCTTCCACCAGGATATGAAAGCGTTCCAACAATTCAATCCGTACCCGATCCGCCGTTGCAAAATCGCGATTCTGTTTGGCGCCCCAACGGATACTCATCATTTCCACCGCTTCCTGGGGGATACTTTCCTCTATTACCGTTGATTCCAACCCCAGAATTCCCATCAATGCCCCCAACGCACCCGACGATACTTCTGACGTATTAATCAGACGGCTTAAATCAAATAAGACCCCAATCGCTTCAGAAAAATTAAAATCATCACTGATCGCCTGCCAAAATCGAGTTTTTAACGCCTCAATCGAATTCAAGGCCACGCCAAACGCCTCGGGATGATCCCGGTGGATGTTGACCGTATTGACCAGCTTATCTAAGGCAACCTTGGCCTCTTTCACTCCATCAAGGGAATAATGAAGCGGGGTGCGATAATGGGATCTCAATAAAAAAAATCGAAGGGCCTGTCCGCTTACTTGGGATAGGACATCCCGAATGGTAAAAAAGTTACCCACCGATTTCGACATTTTTTCGTTGTCGATTGTGACAAATCCATTATGGACCCAGTATCGAACGAAGGGTTTGTGGGTCACGGCTTCCGACTGGCAAATCTCATTTTCGTGGTGAGGAAAAATCAAGTCCTCGCCCCCGGCGTGAATATCGATGGTTTCCCCGAGTTCCTGGCGAGCCATCGCCGAACATTCGATGTGCCACCCCGGCCGGCCGGGTCCCCAAGGACTCTCCCAGGTGGGTTCGCCCGGTTTCGCAGACTTCCACAACACAAAATCGCTTGAATGCCGTTTTCCATCCATAAGGTCGGCCCGAACCCCGGCAATGAGATCATCTCTTTTTTTCCGGGACAACCGCCCATACCCCTCAAAGGAATCGACGGAATACCAAACATCCCCGGTATCCGCCACGTAGGCATGGCCCGACGCCACCAAGGATTCAATCATTTCGATCATGTGAGGGAGATACTCCGTCGCGCGAGGATAACAATCCGCAACCGCCACACCCAACTGCCCCATATCCTCCATATAGGCATCAACAAAGCGCTGAGTTAGCGTGTGATATTCAATTCCGGCGTCCGCTGAGCGCTGAATAATCTTGTCATCAATATCTGTAAAGTTTTGAACATACCGAACCGAATATCCTGCCGCAGTAAGGACCCGACGCATCGTATCGGTCGTGACATAGACCCGTGCATGGCCAATATGACAATAGTCATACACCGTAACGCCACAGGTATAAAAGGAAACCTGTCCCGGTACCAACGGATCAAATCGTCGCTTTTGGCGGGTAAGGGTGTCGTAAATGAGGAGTTCCATTAGTAACTGTTCTCCGGACCTGGAAATTGACCCGTTTCGATATCTTGGCGATACCGAGTTAATGCGCCGGTAATGACGGTCCGAAGATCGGCGTATCGTTTTACGAATTTAGGGGAACTTTCGGTCAATCCCACCAAATCATGAAATACCAATATCTGCCCGTCACAATCGGGGCCCGCACCAATCCCTATTGTAGGAATCGACACCGCCGCTCGAATCCGACTAGCCACTGCGGGAGGAACCATTTCTAATACCACCGAAAAGGCCCCGGCCTGCGCCACTTTTTCAGCAAGCTCCACAAGCGCGGTCGCATCGACATCTGTTTTACCTTGGACCTTATATCCGCCCAATTGAAACATCGTTTGAGGTGTAAATCCGATATGGGCCATGACGGGAATCCCCATATCAACGATCGCCCGAAGCGTATCAATCTGTGACGGGAGAATTTCAAGTTTTACGGCGGCTACGCCCGCTTCTTTAACCAGTCGCCCCGCGTTTTTCCGTGCTTGGGCGATCGATTTCTGGTAGCTCATAAACGGCATATCTGCCACAACCAACGCGCGCCGACTGCCCCGAACCACCGCTTGGCTATGATAAACAATCTGATCCATCGTTACCGGCAAGGTCGTTGAGTAGCCCGCCACCACATTGCCACAGGAATCCCCAACCAACAAAATATCGATATGGGCATCATCCGCAAGTTGGGCGGAGAGAACATCGTAAGCTGTCACCGCCGAAATCGGAGAATGCGTCTGTTTCTTTTTTACAATATCCAATGGTAATAAGCGTGAGAATTTCATGAGGGTCGTTTTCCGAACCACGGTAAAAAATCAAACAGACTGGAGGCTCCGGGTTGTTCTTCCCGATACAAATCAAACAATCGGGCTTCCAGAGCTTCTCGGGTTAAATACCGGGTCAAGCTTCCCCCTTCAGCCAACGAAATGGTCCCCGTTTCCTCCGACACGACAATCACGACAGCATCCGATATTTCAGACATCCCCAGTGCCGCGCGATGCCGAGTCCCCAACCGCCGATCCTGAATCGTCGAATCGCTCAGAGGCAACAAACATCCTGCCGCCGCAATTTCTTGATCCCGAATGATAACCGCGCCATCGTGAGTCGGTGATTTGGACCAAAACAAGGCCGCCAATAATTCCGTCGAAATGGTCGCATTGACCTCAATTCCAGATCGGATATATTCGCTTAAGTTGGCCCCGGTTTCTATTACGATCAAGGCGCCCACTTTCTCCTTCGACAACAATTCCACCGACCGAAGGATATGTTTGATCACCGCAATTCCCTGAGAGCTCCCCTCCAACACAAATGGGGAGAATAATTTCCCCGATCCAATTCGCTCTAAAAATCGCCGCAGTTCCGGCTGGAAAATAACAATCACCAAGACCACCAAAATCGTCGCAAATTTTTCAAGCAGCCAATTCAGAGTCGCCAAGCCCAACACGTGACTCCCGACATACACGACGAGAATAACCAATAATCCGCGCACCAAACTTTCAACGTGGGTATCCATAATCCACACCATCATCCGGTACACCATCGTGTAGACGATCAGAAAATCAACGGCAATGGCAATCCAACTATAGGTCGATAAACTGGGCAGTAGGGATTCGAGTAACTGCATCTAATAGCGGTCGTTTCGAATCAAATCATCCAAGGTCTCTCGCTCAACCCACACCCGGGACTGGCCACTTTTGACGACTACCATCGCGGGACGGGGCGCCCGATTGTAATTGGATGACATCGCATAATTATAGGCCCCGGTATCAAATACGATGACGACATCACCGACTTCGGCTTCAGGCAATGTCACGCTATGGGTCAGGACATCCCCAGACTCACAAAATTTACCGGCCACAGCGTAGGTCTTGGTCCCCGGCTGAGTCGCCTTAGTCGCGATGTCGTAGGTGTATTCCGCCTGATACAACATCGGACGAATGTTATCCGACATCCCGCCATCCACAAATAAATAGGTTTTGACTCCGGGGATATCTTTAATCGCGCCCACCGTATACAAGGTGACCCCTGCATTACCGACAATGGACCGGCCGGGTTCCATAATCAATTTGGGGAGCCGCAAGTGACGCGATTCAAATTCCTTAACCAATCGTTGAGTCATCGCCGTAATAACGTCGCTGATCAACGGAGGGTCGTCAGAATGGGTATACTTGATCCCAATTCCTCCGCCTAAATTCAATTCTTCAATCGGCCGTCCCAATTCGGCACTCAATCGGAGGGTATGCTCGGCCATAATCGCAGCTAAATCGACATACGGCTCAATATCAAAAATCTGAGACCCAATATGGCTATGCAACCCCAAAATATGAATTTTTGGGTTGTCTTTCACTTTCCGAACCAATGGCATCAGCGCAGCTCTCTCGATCCCGAACTTAGAATCAATCTGACCCGTTTTAATGTAATCATGGGTATGCGCTTCGATTTCGGGTTTCGTGCGCAACATAATCCGAGCCCGAAGTCCCCACTTTTCCGTCAGCATAACGATGTTGTCGAGCTCTTGCTCATTGTCCACAACAATCCGAATCGACTGGCGAAGTGCCATTTCGAGCTCTTCGATCGACTTATTATTGCCGTGAAACAAAATGTTCGGAACCGGTAAATTGCTCTTTAGCGCCGTGTATAACTCGCCCGCAGATACCACATCGACGCCCAGTCCTTCTTCCCCCAAGATATTGAGCAGCCCGACGGTCATGCAGGCTTTGGCCGCAAATACGACCAGGTGATTGGGATAAATTTGTTTTAATGGGTCTGTGTATGCGCGACAATTCGCACGGATCGTCTGTTCATCCATCACATACAGAGGCGATCCGTGATTTTGGATGAGCTGAGACACATCAATGCCCCCAATTTCATAATGGCCATTTTGCGCGGTCGTCAGGGACACCGGCTGAATCGTATAGGGCGCGCTCACTGATGGGTTCATTGGATTGTCCTTCACTTTAGTCCCGATCGTCGTCGGGAATCGGGGTCCCGTTATCAATAATTAAAATACCGTTTAAATGATCAATCTCATGTTGCAAAATTCGAGCAATATATCCGCGCTCTTTCAGGCGAATTTTTTTTCCATTCGGCGTTTGGGCCGCCACTTCAATCCGAGTCGCACGGGGTACCATCAAGCGTGTTTTGGGGATGCTCAAACAACCCTCTTCCCCCAATTCATTTCCCGCAGCAAAGACAATCTCAGGATTCACCAACGCAAATTGTCGACGCTTATAGGCCACCACAATCACCTTTTTGAGCACCCCAACTTGCGGCGCTGCCAATCCCACGCCACGGTCATTGTGCATGGTATCCAGCATATCCATAATCATCAAAATAAGGGCCTCATCAAACTCCCACACAGTCTCTGTCGGGAGGCGTAATCGGGGATCGGGATAGGTAACAACAGGTAGTGTAGTCATGGCAAGTTTTCTGATGGGAATTAAAGCAGGGACAGTATACAAAAAATTCCACAGGTTTACGAACAATAAAGAGCGGAAATGGAGCCGGCCAAACCGCACTTGCCGCCGAGATAGCCTGTCGCTATTATGCCCACCTCGGCAAGCAATGGAATGCCGTCGCAGTTTCCATCGGAGAATAACGCCCCATGAACCCCGACGACGCCAATTTTACCAAAGTCTATCGCCAAGCCAGCCGAATTATCGCCGGACTCGCCGGTACCATATTGATGTTCACTCTCCTGGGATTTGGGATCCGTCACTATTACCCTCACAACAAGCATGTCGTGATGATCTGCGTCTTCTTGGGAATCTTTTTTGGATTTGCAATTATGATCAAAGAAGCCCTCGCAGAGGACCCGCCTCCACCCAAATGACCGATGTGGATTCCACTCCATTTCTGAACGCGCTTCGGCATACTGCGTTTTCGGGCGATATCCGTAGCGATTGGGCCGCCAGAATCGTCTGGTCCACCGACAACAGCATTTATCAACTGATTCCCGATGCGGTTATTTTTCCAAAATCAACCCAGGATCTAATAACCGTTGGCCAGCTTTTAAGCCAATCCGAATTTCGGAATATCACGATTTCCCCAAGGGGCGGCGGCACAGGGACCAATGGGCAATCTCTGAATACGGGGATCATTTTAGACACCTCCCGGTATATGAATCAGATTATTGAAATCAACTCCAAAGAGCAGTGGGTCCGGGTCCAACCCGGGGTGGTCTTGGACTCACTTAACGCCGCACTCTCCCCTTTCGACTTGGTGTTTGTTCCCAATGTTGCGCCTAGTAATCGGGCGACTATCGGGGGAATGATTAGTACCGACGCCAGTGGAAAAGGCTCTCGAATTTATGGAAAAACCAGCCAACATATTATGGAATTATCCGCCGTCACAGTCGGTGGCGAACGACTACAATTGGCCAAGGATCACCCCTCCCCGATCGATGCGTTGCTTCAAGATATTTCAGTCACCCATCGTACCGAAATCGACGCCCGATTCCCAAAAATGCCCCGATTTTTGTCGGGTTACAACCTCGACCATGCGACCCGGGATGGCATCAATCCTATTCCGATTATTGCGGGATCCGAAGGCACGTTGGTCATACTTGCCGAAGCCAAACTGAGAGTATTGCCCAAACCCAACGCCACGCGATTGGTCATCATCCAATACACAACCATTACGGAAGCCGTTGCCGCCGCCCAAGACCTATTGATCTACGACCCGGTCGCCATCGAAACCATCGACCGTGCCATCATTGACGTCGCCAGAACCGACATCTGCTTTACACCACTCGCTGAATGGGTTCACCCGGAAGTCGGGGCCTTAAATCTCATTGAACTCACCGACCCCAGCGCACTTTTATCTGAGGCATTCCCCCCATTGTCGATTCGACTCGCCGAATCAGCCACCGAAGCCACACAATGGTGGACACTCCGAAAAAAAGCCGTCGGACTGTTGGCCAATACCCCCGGACGCGCCAAACCAGTTCCATTTGTGGAAGACACCGTCGTGCCACCCCAGTATCTCTCCGACTATATCCGAGACTTTCGAGCACTATTAGACCGGCACCACCTCCGCTATGCGATGTATGGTCACGCGGACGTCGGGTGCGTTCACGTCCGACCCGCGCTTGACCTCCAAGATCCCGAGCATGAACGGCTTATCCGAATTATCAGTGACGAAGTCCATCACTTGGTTATGAGTTACGGCGGGGTGATTTGGGGAGAACACGGTAAGGGATTTCGAAGTGAATACATTCATGACGTCTTTGGCCCGATCCTGGTCCGACGAATGCAAGAAATCAAAACCAAACTGGATCCTCACAACCAACTTAATCCGGGGAAACTCGTCCCTCCGCTTGAAATCACGTCATCGACAAAAGGAATTGAATCCCCGCTAAGGGCGCATTTAGACCGTGAAATTCCCCGAGATGTTCAAGATCAATTTCCTGAAATGATGGCCTGCAACGGCAACGGCGCCTGTTTTACCGTGATGCCATCGGCACTGATGTGCCCATCCTATTTAGCCACCGGAGATCGGATTCAAAGTCCCAAGGGGCGGGCGATGATTTACAAGGAATGGCTTCGGCAGGGGAAAACCGACGCATTCGCAGAGGAGGTCCATGCCGCCATGGACGGATGCTTGTCCTGTAAGGCGTGCACCTCGGAGTGTCCCGTTCACGTCAATATCCCCAAACTCAAGTCAGAGTTTCTAGATCACTACCACACCACCCATCGACGCCCCCTCCGAGATATCCTCATCGCCCATGTCGAAACATTCAGTATGATTTCAGGAAAAATCCTCCCGCTCCGCTGGATCAGCCAAATCGCAACACACCTCCCCTTTATTGGGTTGACCGACTTACCTAAATTATCGACGCCATTGAAAAAACAACGCCATCGAACACCTGACATCGTCATCGCAGTGGATGCATTTACCTGGAACTATGCCCCAGAGGTTGCCGTTGCCGCCGCAAAAGTATTAGAAAAAATGGGCTATTTCCCCCAATTTTTCCCAATGAATGCCACCGGAAAACCGGCTTATATCAAGGGATATCAACGACAATTTCGAACCCAAGCCACTCGATTGATCGATCGCCTCAACGCCCTCTCGCCGACCCCCATTGTCATCATCGAACCGAGTATCTCCAGTATGTTCGCCGATGAATACCGAGAAATAACCAACCTACTTCCCCTGGTGGTTCCCATCGCCCAATTTCTAGAAACCCATCACCAAAAGCTACCCCATGGCATCCATCGGGCGCCGATCCGATTACTCAGCCATTGCATGGAACGCAGCGGTCATCGGGCCACTCAATCCGCATGGATCAACGTACTGAGTCATGTTGGATTCGCCGCAACATTAGGCGACGTTGGATGTTGCGGGATGGCCGGCACCTTCGGGCATGAAACCGAACATGCGGGCCAATCCAAAGCTATTTTCGACTTAAGTTGGCGTCCAACATTCAAAAAAGACATCCCCGTGGCAGTCACTGGATTTTCATGCCGCCACCAAGTCGCCCGATGCACGGGCACCCCCGCATTGCATCCGTTACAACTGATCGCCAATGCACTCTAACTGGCGGGACATTGTGTCCCAACACACGCTATTACTTCATTCCTCCTGCACACTTCGATGTTCCCATTGCAAACTATGGAAAACCCACCCGCTACCGGAAGACACATTTGTTCCCTCCCATATCGGCCCAATGATCGCAAACGGCACTTTTTTTGACCTATATCCGAGAACCCGCCTCTACAACATCATCGGCGGTGAACCCCTCATAGGAACGGACATCATCCCCCTACTTCATCTATTAAAATCCGCCGGAATTTATACGCGACTATGGACCCACGGGATGGTCCCTGTTGACCATTGGCATGAAATTTATCCATGGATTAACGAAGTCGCCCTCTACCTCCCGGCACCGGATCGTATCGAATATAGAGCCATCACGGGGACCGATGGTTTCGATCGGGTGTCTGGAATCATCAAAGACCTCCGTCGCAATCGAATTCGGGTCTCCCTCAACGCATCAATGACCCCGCTGATGGTGGAGTGGCTCCCCTATTTCCACGATATCGCCCGCGATCACCGCATCCCGATGACGGTCACGTATTATGCCCACGGAGATTTTACCCCTAGCGAAAAAGACTACATTCATCGGTATAACTGGGTCTCCGGCACCATCGTATTTAAATTGTTAAAGCGCCACAAAACCAGCTGCCCAGGTGTCCCCCATGCCGCACTCCAATCTCCCCTTGAAATGGCGAGGCTCTATGGCAAACAGGTGAGCGACGACATTCGAAAAATGTTGGGGCTATAACCCCCGATCACTCCTCGTCTTGATCTCCAAACCATAAATCATGGGCGATTCTAAGCGCCGTCGTTTTCGATGTAATTTTCCCCGCCAATTGGGCCGAATAAAAATCAGCCAACATCTCTCCCAAATGGGCTCCCTCTGGAATTCCCTGTCCCATCAAGTCTCTTCCTGATACCAACGGTTCCGGCGGACGATCCAAAATACCCAATTCCATCGAGCGGGCGTGAACATACCTAACTATTTGGGGATTATTGGGGTATAACGCCGACAACAATCCCACAACATGCCTCAGCTGGGTCACCGTTGACGCCTCTCGCAATTGGGAATCGTCGGGCATTTTTTTACCCTCCGACATCAAGCCCTTGGTCGCCGTTATCAAATTCAATACCCCTTTTTTTTGGCGCTTGGACTCCATAATCCGATTTAAAAAAGTAATGGCGACCGGCGCACCGCTTGCAACAAATTGGCTATGGTACAGCCACGCCGCCACCATCAAGCCAATACTTCGACCGGGTTTAAGCCGCCGGGCCATCTGATCCACGGCGGCACACCCTTGGGCCCACAATTCGGATGACGAATGGTAGTGCCGCAATTCTGGCCACTGTGCCAAAACCCCCAATGGCTCTAACAACGCCAATCCGATCGACGGCGTCTTCGCTTTTGTAAATAATTTAGTAAATTCTTCTAAAATTCGTGCCGAAGACAATGCGTCCAACGATATGGTCCGGCATAATGCAACGGTGTCTGAATGTACCGCAAAATCAAGTCGGGCTGAAAATTGAACCACCCGAAGTACCCGCAAAGGATCTTCGGCAAACTGAGGGCCCACGTGACGAATCCGCTTTGCTCGAATATCAGCGACGCCATTATAGGGATCCAAAACTTCATTTTTCAGCCAGTCGAGTCCGATTGCGTTCATCGTAAAGTCACGCCGGATCGCGGCCTCCCTAAAGCTCAAAGTAGGGTCTAAATCGACATCAAACCCGGCGTGTCCTTCCCGAATTTTGTGCTCGCGGCGAGGCATCGTAAAATCAACGGTTCCATCTGGACTTTTGTAGCGGCACACCCCAAAAACCCGCCCTACTAACTCAAGACGCCCCAATGGCTTCAATAAAAACTGAAGATGTTCAACCGAATCGATATTAAAAATCTCTACATCAACGTCATCGTAAGGAACCCCCATAATCCAATCACGAACCGCCCCGCCGACAATGACCGGAATTCCCTCAAGACCGGATATCGTATCGAGCACCGAACTCACCAGCGGAAGTCGTGTTCGTAATTGATCGCATGGAGACACTAACATTTGACAGCAAAGGTATCACGTTGTGGGCCTATTCAGTAGTTGGGGCCGCCGGCACAATCAGGGCTGGCATAACGCGATTTTATTTGGTACGCTATTCGCCCTTAATTATTGAATTCACGAGGGACCCACTATGAAACGTACGTTTCAACCTAACCAACGTAAACGCCATCGAACCCATGGTTTTTTAGTACGAATGAAAACCGTCGGAGGAAGACGTGTCATTAATGCGCGTCGTCGTAAGGGACGTCACAAGATCGGCGTTTAGTGACCGATCTTTCTAGTCTCCTCAAATCGTCCCGTATTACTTTGAAGCGCCAGTTTGAGCACATTTTTTCTTGGGGGAACCGAATCGAAGGATCTAATATTCGAATTCAATTTTGTTCACCCTACAGCGGCCACCCCAAGGTGGCCTTTGTTGCTCCAAAGAAAATCGGAAACGCCGTCAAACGCAATCTGGCCAAGCGTCGACTTCGGGAAATATATCGACTGTCTCCCAATGCCCCCTCGACCCCCAGCGATATGGTGATTATTGCCAAAGGGTCGTTGAATACCCAATCATTCGCCAACGCGAAGGTTCAGTTCATGGACTTAATAGAGCGACTCCAGAAAAAGAAGGGGCACACATAATCAAGAGCCTCGTCATCATGCTAATCAGAGGATATCAACTCACACTCTCCCGACTTATCGGGCCACGATGTCGATTTTATCCCAGCTGTTCTCACTACGCGATTGAAGCAGTTCAACAGTTCGGTGTCGGTCATGGTCTTTTGAAGTCAACCCGTCGTGTCCTGAAATGCCACCCCTTCCATCCGGGAGGAATCGACCCTGTAGGAGATAATTAAATGGGAATTTTTAAGTTTTTAGCCGACCATATCATGTTGCCGTTCCTTGACTTTTCGTACCATTCCATTTACCCCAATTATGGATTGGCCATCGTCTTATTAACCCTTGCCATTAAGACCGCGTTTTTTCCTCTGACCAAAAAGCAATTCGCGTCGATGAAGGTGACCCAGAAAATCCAACCTGAAATCAAGCGCATTCAAGAGGAGTTCAAGGACCAGCCCGAAAAACTACAAAAAGAAATTCTTCGCGTTTGGAGAGACAATAAGGCCAACCCGTTAGGGGGTTGTTTACCCCTTCTCATCCAACTCCCCTTTTTCTTTGGGATCTTCCAGACCATTAATGGCGCTGCGTTCAAAGCCATCTTGGCGCAACCTGGGATTAATCCAGGGCTGTTCCCGGTATGGATTACCAACCTGGCAGCTCCCGATCCTTGGTTTATTCTTCCGGTGGTCATCGCAGTCGCAACCTACCTATCTCAAAAAATGATGCCCATGGACCCCAATCAGGCCGCAATCTTTATGTTTATGCCGATTGTAATGGGAATCATTTCGATCAAAATGCCGGCAGGTGTATTAATCTACTGGGCATCTCAGCAAATATTTTCTAATATTCAGCAGTACATGATGATGAGACGTGTCCCTCAACCCGACGATGCCATTACCGTAACCGTACGCACCTCCAAAAAATCGGACTAGGAAAGGGATCGTTATGGGCGAAAATCGTGGAATCCTCAGCTTCTTCAAGAACCTGATCTCAGACTCCAAAAAACCAACTGAATCAACAACCTCCGCCCCACAGGGCCCGTCACCACTGGCTCCCGTAGGCACCGTTGCGCGATCAACATCGGCAGTCCCTCCCGTCACCGGAGAACCGGTTCCCGATCACATCGCGGAATTTGGACTGCAAAAACTCCAAGAAATTTTAGACCTTAGTTTTGGCGGAACCCCGGTGATCACAGATCAAGGCAACGACGAACTCTGCCTTGAGGTGCTGACGGCAACCGACTCCTCGCGACTCATCGGCAAAGACGGGATGACATTGGATGCCCTTCAAACCATTATTAGGGCCATTATTTTCAAAAAATTTGGAGCCAACGTTCGGGTATCGATCAATACGGAAGACTATAAACGACGCCGGGAAGAGCAAATTCGAACCCAAGCTGAAAAGGCCTTAAATACCGTCATTACCAAAAATTCCCGGGTCAGTTTACGTCCGATGAACGCGGCGGAACGGCGGTTGGTTCACCTCATTTTTGAGAACGATAATCGAATTCGAACGTTTAGTGCCGGAAATGGAACCTATCGGCACATTGTGGTAGAAAAGCGAGGTCCCAAGTCCACGAATGTCCCTCGGTGATACGATCACCGCGATTGCGACCCCTCTGGGAATCGGAGGGATCGGAGTCATTCGTTTATCTGGACCGGATGCAAGGGCCATCGCGCTTCGATTTTTAGGATCCAAGCTACGACTAAAACCCAACCATATTCTTTATGCGGAGATCCGATCTCCAGTGACCCGAAACGTAATCGACGACGGATGTATCGCCTTTTTTAAAGGGCCTAAATCGTACACAGGGGAAGACACGGTTGAGTTTCAACTTCATGGCTCAGTCCATATTTTAAAAACACTGCTCAGTGAACTGATTGCGCAAGGCGCCCGGCCCGCCGACCCCGGAGAATTTACCCGTCGGGCATTTATCGCCGGGAAACTGGACCTCACAAAAGCCGAATCAGTCATCGATATTATCCACTCCACCAATGACCGAGCCCATGCCGTCGCTCTCAATCATTTACAGGGGGGATTGTTTCGGCAAATCGAAGGGCTACGCCGCCCGCTGATGGGAATTCTGGAGCAAGTCGAAGGCTCCATTGATTTCCCTGACGAAGTGGACGCCATTGACCGGAACGAGGTCAAATCCACGTTAATCGCGATGCGCCAAACAATTCAACATACCCTCCAACTTAAAGATTTTGGCCGATGGATTACTTCTGGAATTAAATGCGTGATCGTTGGACGGCCTAACGCAGGAAAGTCGTCACTCATGAATCAGCTTGCGGGTGAACCCCGGGCCATTGTGTCGGCGATTCCTGGGACAACTCGGGATTTTATTGAAGTCCGTGTTGAGCTGGGGGGCGTTATTTTTGAATTTATTGATACGGCCGGAATTCGGGAGACCCATGACCCAATTGAATTATTGGGAGTAAAACGAGTCAAATCATTGATCAAAAGTGCCGATCTTATCATTTGGGTCATCGATCACACTCAGCCTCTTACGGCGGAGGATCAGGCCATTGCCACGATAGTGAACCGCAAAAAACATAAGGTAATTGTGCTAAATAAGTCGGATAAAAAACAAAAGATTGACCCCGGGGCGCTGCCGGCCAAAGTCGCGCAATTGTCTCTTTCCGCCAAGCGGGGAACAGGGATCACCGAATTCAAAGAATTCTTAGCGACCGCCTTTATTGACCAGCTCGATTCGATCAATCTCGACTTGATATGCAACATCCGCCAACAGAGCTGCCTAACCGTTGTTTTGGAGCATTTGAATGGATTGATTGAGGGAATGGACGTCGCACCGAACGATGACCTTTTTGCGTTTGATTTACGGCATGCGGTGATGAAATTGGGGGAATTGACGGGGGATACATTCAATGAAACCGTGTTGGATGGGATTTTTTCGCGGTTTTGTGTGGGGAAATGATTAGGCAAGGAAAAACTAAATAATTTTCCCGCGTTTTTGCTTGCGCAGTTGGTCTTCCCATTGCATCGATTGATTGTAAACGTATCCGCCCTTTTTGCTAATCGTCGTCCGATTAATATCAATCGTCGTGATACTAATGGAGTTCCGACGTTCCGCTTTATACCCCGAATTAACCATGACAGAGACGTGGGATAATGCCCGCTCTTTCGCCTCAATTTTGTCCGTGAGTAACCGAATGAAGATCTGTGCGATGGAATTAAATTTCTTGACGGCTGGAGCCATCTGGCGGGCTTGCGCAGGACTCAGTTGCCGCTTTTTTGGGGGAGGTGTCATTCCAGGTATTTCCTAACTATTGAGCCTGATCGACGGGTTTTTCACCCTGCATTTCCTGCAGGCGTTTCCGTCGTTCTTCATTCTGTTCTTCGAGTTTTTGGTGGCGCTTTTCTTCTTCCAACAAGTCTTCTTTGTGCTCGAGCTGCTTCAACTTAGCACGAAGGGTCCGTATCCGTGCCATATTGTCGAAAAATTGAGAGAAAATAGATTTTTCTTCCCCTTCTAATTGCTCAAAACCGAGTTCTCCTTCTAGGCGAGAGAGATCGTCCATCTTGGTTTCCCATTTACTCTTTTTCCGGCGAGTGCGATCGACCACCTGTTCTTTCGACAGCTCCGCCGACATTTCTTCCGTTACCTTAGGCGCATAGGCCTCAGCTACCCGATCCCCTTTGTCGGTCCGCTGCGCATTCGGCCCGTCCGTTTTATCTTTAAGTCCGAGCATTTGTTTGCTCATGGCCTGCACTTCGGTATCAATGACCTTTGAGCCGTCATTAAATTTCGCAATCATATCCTGAGTACTAACGGGCTTTGACTGCTCAGACTGAGAAATAAATGCGCCACCATCAACCGGTGAAATTCCTAATCCCATGGGTATTACTCCTTTCGATTATCTTGCATCAAATATTGCAACATGATCCCAGAGGACACCGCAGCATTCAATGATTCAATTCCAGACCGCATCGGAATCACCACCCGACTCTCTCGCCCCAAGTGCTGAAGTGCAGGCGTGATGATCCCTTGGCCCTCGGAGCCAATGACCACCACAGTAGGTACCCCGAGCGGTACGTCGTTAAACATTTGGGTTCCATGGCTATCCAAAACCAGCCACTGGGCGGTATTCCACAATCTGACGGCCTCCGTTACGTCTCCAATAAATAGGGGAATCTGGTACCAATTTCCCGCCATCGCCCGAATCGCCTCGGGGTGAAACGGATCGCAGGATTCTGCGGACAGCATGACAAAATCCGCCCCAAAAGCCACCGCGTTTCGAACGATCGCCCCCACGTTCGATGGGCTTTGAAGGTGGTCCAATACCACCGCGCGCTGAAACCCCCCAAGGGCAGCCAACGACGGGACATCGGGTCGAAAAACCAACGCCATCACGGGCTCCGCATGGGCCAACCGCGAAATTTCTTTAAACAGCCCACGGGATAGCATCCATCGTGGCCAGTCCTCAAATCCGTCAATCTCGTCGGTAATTATGACGGCTTCCACCGACTCCTGCCGGTCACGCAACGTCTGCATCACCAACGATCGGCCTTCCACCACAAAGTATCCAGATGCCTTCCGGAGGGCTGTATTTTGCACAATCCCTTTAAGCCATTTGAACTTTGGATTGGCGTTACTGGTAATTTCAAGCACTGTCATACGCGATAAATAATAGCGACTGCGTGAGCGGAAATGCCCTCTTCGCGGCCTTCAAACCCGAGGGATTCGGTCGTTGTCGCTTTGATTGACACCTGGCCTATATCTACCCCCAACGCGCCCGCCACAGTAGTGATCATCGCGTCGCGGTAGGGCATAATTTTTGGATTTTGCGCGACCACCACCCCATCGACGTTTCCCAATTCATAGCCCATCGCCCGAACCCGCCCCATTACAGTTTCCAAAAGGCGGACACTGGCAACGCCCTGATACTGAGGATCCGAATCGGGGAATAAAAGACCGATTGACCCTAAATTGGCCGCGCCAATCAACGCATCAATCATCACGTGGACCAAAACATCCGCATCACTGTGGCCCAATAACCCGGTGGAATGAGGGATCGTTACCCCGCCAAGAACCAAGTCCCGACCGACGACTAATCGATGGGCGTCATAACCCATTCCGACTCTAAACGGAGGCATCACCATGACATCATTCCCACCGAGATTGCTAAAAATAAAATGGCCGCAACCACCGCCAACAATGGCGCCAAATAAAGCAAAGTCGCCCGCACCCAGGTCACCGAATACAGTTTTTTAAGCGTCATAATTTGCAGAACAAACCAGGCCAACTGGCAGACTCCCACCACCATGCCTATCAACGGCGCCACCCGGTGAACGGTGAGGGATATAGTGAGTAACGGGAGCGTCGCCGCTAAGGGTAACTGAGCCATCCCAAGCCAAGAAAACAGAACGAGCCGGGGCGTGGTATGCCCAAATAATTGAGCGATAAATTCAATGAAGGCGGTTTGAATGGCCCATACCAACACCGCCGCGACAAAATAGAACAGCACGCCCCATACCGGGGCTGCCCCTATTGTTCCGAACCCCAGGTGCCCCTGAGTCGCCGTCGAGACCGCCGCCAAAAACACCACTAAGGCGGCCGAATCCACCGGCGCAAAGTCTCGCGCGATGGTCGAATACGGATCGGTAATATATCGATAAATGATCGATAACATTATTGGATTTTTGGGGTAGAAACCGATTGAAAGTCAGGCACCAAGGATCGCACTTCAGACCCAATGTATTGCTGCAACAACTCTTGCATCGATGATTCCGATTTCTGAATAATGTCGGCATCCTCCCCTAGTTTCGCTTTACGCCTGGCAATATCAATGGCATCCGACAGCCCGCCCAGTTCGTCAATCAACCCAAGATCCATCGCTTGCCGACCGCTAAACACTTGCCCCTGCGCCATCTCCACCGCCGACGCAGTGGGAATCCCCCGCTCTAAAATAAGAACCGAAATGAATTGAGAATGAACATCGTCCAACATGGACTGCATCAGGGCTTTTTCTTCCGTGGTGACGGGCCGCCAGCTATTAAACATATCTTTATATTTTCCGCTTTTGACGGTCCGCATACCAATCCCATAACGGTGAGGCACCTGTTGGAAATCAAGGCCCGACATAATAACCCCGACACTCCCGACCATACTCCCCGGATTGGCAACGATTACATCCCCCGCCAATGCCACCCAGTACGCCCCAGAAGCGCCAAGGTCGGACACTGACACAATAACGGGTTTATGGGTTTTGGCCTTAAATCGTTTGATTTCCTGGTAAATTTCTTGAGACGCCCCCACGGTTCCACCCGGACTATTGATTCGAATAATCAACGCTTTCACCCGATCGTCATCACGGTGGGTATGAATTTGATCCAAAATCGAATTTAACCCGCCCGGTGCAAATACACCGCCATTCCCCGCATCAATGGGCCCCGAAATTTCGATCAGTCCAATAGCGGGGGTTTTCCAGAGCGGTCCGGCCATGTGATCCGAGTGACGGGCCCCTGACCACAATACCGACACCGCACTGATCCCAAATAAACAAAGTAGTGCTGCGACGATGACTGTTTCCCGTTTCATAAGTAGGCGGAGTATATCAGAAACCGCTTTATTTTTTGAAATTAAAAGTTACTTTTATCTGATAATCCCAATAATAAAAGTTAATACAAGGAATTAAACGAGGGACCGTTTTGGAACGGCTTTTTCCTGAAGCCGCCGATCAGGTATGATCTGTCCCAATGGAACCGCGCCTCTCTCTCCCTAAACAATGGCTCCGATGGGGTTTAAGACAACTCCGCGATCTGGACGGACAGCTAAGTACCTTTGCATCTAAACTATTTCCAACGGAATACCAAATACAAGGCACCTGTAAAAAACGAGGGGTCTGCTGTCACAATATCGCGATTCACCTCTCAAAAGGATTTTGGCGATTGCCCACTTTAAGAAAGTTATCCCGTAGCTATTACGAACTCGTGTACAATTTTAGCCTCGTCCAAGAAGAATCTGACCGTCAAATCCAAGTGTTCCGATGCAATTACGTTCAGCCCAATGGGCAATGTGGAATCTACGCCCGACGGCCCTATATCTGCCGCAACTACCCTCAAGCCCGATATTTTGGACGCCCCACATTTTTGCCAGGCTGCGGATATACCGCCGTCAAAACCAGAGACACATGACCCATTCACTCCGAAATCTGCCCCTATTTTCGGGATCGTATGCCGACTTGGTTCAAGAAATTCAAGATTACGTCCAAAATCCCGCCAACCCCCCGGCCCATTTGGTAACCCTCAACCCCGAAATCTGGGTGGATTCGGTGACCCATCCCACCCTAAACACCGCCATTCATTCGGCGCGATGGATCACCGCTGATGGAATCGGGATTGTACTCGGCCAACGGTTACTCGGAATCAACCCTAGCCCCCGGCGCACGGGATCGGACCTCACCCCCGAACTGCTCAAAATCCAATCCCTCCGATTTTTTTTGATGGGAAGTACAATGGACGTGGTTAATGCCGCCGTAAACCACATTCAAACCCATTATCCCAACGCAATCATCGCGGGCCATCGGGACGGATTTTTCCCATTAATCGATTTACCCCACATCGCCGAAACACTCGGTCAATGCCGCCCGGATATCATCCTGGTGGGCATGGGCTCCCCCCGACAAGACATCGTCATTTCAGAATTAAAAAAGTCGGTATCCCACGGCGTATTTATCGGTGTGGGGGGCGTCATCGACATATTGGCAGGCACCGTCAAACGGTCCCCCAAATGGATGCAAACACTGGGTATCGAATGGCTGTGGCGACTGACGCTGCAACCCCAACGCATTTTGAGGCTACTCAAAACAATCCCCCGGTTTATTTGGGTGATTTGGGGGAGTTAACTGATCGCGCACCCGCTCGACAGAGGTTTCAGCGTATACGCAATTTTGTCGGTCAGCCGGTCGTATAACGAACACTCATCTGCAATAAATCGATTAAATTCAGTCACTTGCCGATGAAAGTCTGGACTCCGCAGCAATTCGCCCATTTTTCGAAACTCGGCGGTGGAATTAACACGCACTTCATCTCGCGATCCACGCATTTCCATATATTTTTTGATCGTTTTACCCCGAGAACTGATCACGGTCTCCGATCGATCGATATCTCCTAGTGGCGTCGACGGCATCACGTACAATTGTTGGTCCCCATCAAAAATTTTTACCTCACTAAATGGCGCTGTCTGAATCAGTGATTCCGATAATTCAAAATACAGTGCGAGCCCCGTATTCGTCGGATCAATTTGCTTGGCAATAGGGAGTAGCTGTTTAAAAAAATGACGATTGTCAGGCAAGACCTCGATCAACGGAATTTTATTGAGTTCGATATTTCTTGAAACGGACATCAATCCCGAACATCCTTGAATCGGAATCGCGGCATCGCGGAGCACCTCCATATCATCTGCCGCCAACGGGAACGGATCGATAATTCGAATCGTTTTCCCATGCTCAGAGACCACGAACGCCTCCGTTTTATCCGGGCGTACCATAACGACTTTACCCACACCCAATTCCGCCAGCAGCCCCGCGTTGAGCATCGCCGGAATGCCCGGATTTCGAGGTTCAAAATATGTAATTAGCGTCCGTGCCACCTGCGTTTGAATCGGTTTGGACGGGTCCCATACCTTGGCCACAATATCGATATCACGACCATCCTCCGACGCGGCTGAAGCCAAAATATATAACGACCGTTCAAAGACGGTATCAATATGATGGTAAATCATACTGAGAATCCGGGTATTCCCGTACGTCGACACCGCTGACTCTGGCGACTCTCCCAAAATCTCAGATTTAAGCCACTCATTTTTAAGCCCTAATAACCGGTCGGAGGCCTGTGAAAAGGGGCCGTCAATCGGTCGGGCCAGCCCCGGCGCCACGGGCAATCCCAACCCATAACTGGTGGCACTCATCTCGGTCTGCCGACGGGGATCTACATTAAATTTATACTGTCCCTCAATAAACCCAGGCTCTTCCAATTGAAGATATTTTATATTTTGTTCGGCCCAAAACTGGGTGGCCTTCGCGTCATCAAAGTATCCTTTTTTGCCCGTCAATCTTGCGTGGAATTCTTGAGCAATCCCGGACGCGCTGGATTGATTAGCGCCGGGCCCTGCCAGAATCATATCTGGCACAACAAAATCATGAGGGAGCTCTTCCAATTCAAGAATAGTAATTCCAGCTGCAATATCGGACCGCCTAATCTTGTCGATGACGCCCGTATTTAGGCCTTTGAACATGCCCTGTTTTACAATCACCGACACGGGAGTCACCCCACGATTCCGTAATTCGACGGCCAACTTTACGGCGCACATGATATCGCCACCGCCGCTAACTGCCGTCGGCACAATCGCAACGCCTCGAGGGAACGTCACTCCATATTTTTGTGCCGCCCCTTTTTCCGTATCATGACTCGCCAAAAAGGCGTCATAAACGTCCCGCTTATCTTCTGGAACCACGGGGACTGGTTTGGTGAGGGGGCGCGCACCATTAAAACTCAATGGGCTTAAAAAATTGGGCCCTAAAGGCGAATAAGCACTCACTCGTTTATGATGTTGGTTCACTGGATGTTTCCTCTCATGCAATTGATGACCTGTCTTTAATGCCCTCATTAACGGAATTAAAACCGCCCCACTCCCGATTCTCATTTTTTCACGGTTGGAATGGGGCGTATCGTTGAGAATTGGATCTGCTTCGCCATATGCGGATTAAGTTCGGCGCACAGTTCCTGGCCTATTAAGAACATATTGGGACCCACAGACCCGCGCCTGACCGTGGTGCACGACGACATACGGATCTGAACATCATTTAACGGGAGGGGCACGTCACGCTCCTCGATACGAAATGTGACATCTTGCTTAATAAGCGGAAGAATCGTCGATTCGGCAATCGAGGTCTGTCCCATCACGTTAATCCCTTCCAACTTCATATCACGCAAAATATCGATAATTTCAGATTTCAATAGCGGATATTCAGTACAAGCCAATCCCATCAGCGACATTCTCTCGATTTCCACCCGCGACGATTGGCTCAAAAATTCTTCGATATTAGCCCGAATTACGACCTTACGATCGGCCGGTGTAGAATGCCCCCCTTCTCGATTTTCAACCAATACATCCCAATTTTTTGGACTGTATATATGAACATAGAGCACGGGCGTCACATTTTCTGGATTGGCCAACGATTTCAATATTTTTTGTTCATTCGCGGACCCCAGTACGATCGGCAGACCCCCGAGATATACCTTAGTCCCTGGAAACCGGGCATCCGTATTAACCACGACCGTAACGCTTTGGTCCCCCGAAACACCCAATTCCTTCGCATGGCGTTTTGCCAGAGCTGCCGGATACTGGTGACTCGCAATCGTCGTCTGCGTGCCCAGAATCCCGATCCGTTTTTCAAGTCGACCTTCGACAAACATAAATTGGGCGCTGGAATAGAAACGGTCCGCCGTGGGTTTCACAATGGTCACCACATGCTTTCCAGGCAACGTGTGAGTCGCCCACTGCCGCATGGGCCCATCAAACGCGACCGAAGATGCGTTCCCCAGCACAATGACATCACATACTTTTTGCTTCCCCAGGTGGAGCAACAGCCCCTTGGTCAACGATTGGAGCGTTTTTGTCGGAAGGGCCTCATGCGCATTGGCCGCATTACCTAAATGATGAAATGAAAATCGAACCCGATGGCTGACCGAAAGATCCAGTAAGGAGTCATTGAGTTTTTGGGCCACCCGCATCATCAATAATGCCGCCCCTCCGCCATTCCCAGCAAACCCAATTCGGTAGCCTACATCCTTCGATTTTATAGGGGGAGCAACCGGCGGCAAGCCCGACGCCATCGAACAAAAGCCCTTCCCCACGGTACTGGAAGCGCCCCTCATCCGAATGGAGCCAACGGGGGATCGAGACAAGACCAATAAACCAGTGGATATTCGAACCATTTTTTAAAACTTCCTAACGGGTAATGATTTACAATTGTTAATGATAAGGCAATATACTATATTTACTTTACTGTTGAATACGGCGATACAATTTCACAGCGGGTTTGAGCTAATTCCCCCCCACATTTTTCAAATAAACTCTTCACAACACGCAGGGATTGAATCGAGCTGGGGTCATTCTTGTAGCCGGTTGTCCATGACATTAACTTTATTTGTTGATTCCAAGCCATTTGCTCTCGTCGAGGAAAGTCCCCCCGTTCCAAAGCGCTTTGAATACTAGGGAGAAGTAATTGTTCCGCAACAATCTTTCCCTGAGAAACGATTTCCATAGTTTCCGTCAACGTCACTTTCACTCCATATTTTTGATTTTCACGTGCTGAAAATGCCAATTTGATCTGATCCTTCACGAGTGGGTAATGGGTACAACACAGTCCAAGTACATGGACTTTGGGCAAGTCAGCCCCTATTTGTTTAAAAAATTTCGCCATATCGCCCATCACTTCTTGGGTTAAGTCAGCGTCCGTTTTTCCAGGCGTTTTTCCTTCAAGAAGACTGACCCAGTCTGGCGGTGCATAGGTATGAACGACCAAAACAGGGTATCGGCTTGAATTGTCGGCCACTTGTTTGAGTAATCTTGCCTCTTCCGGGCTATTTCTCGGTATAGGCATCTGACCCTCGAATACCCTAGGAGATTCGGGGACATCGATATTTGATTTCACTACCGTAATACAATGCGCTCCCCATTTTTCACAATGTAATCCCGCAAGTTCTAAGGGGTACAAGCCACTCTTCGCCGTAGCTAAAGTCGACAAAACCGCAATATGCTTTTCGTTGCCTTCTCGCCGTCCCGAAAAATAGCTTCCTTTGGAATACAACTCCTTCGCGGTCGGCTTAATAATTGAAAAGACTTCCGTCCCCGGTACATTTTTTTCAATCCAATCACGCAAATCGGGGCCATCAGTCGTACTCGCCGTATTACAGGCAATGGCCACACGGCTCGCCCCATAAGTGTGGGTACCTTCCCGAATCAAGGCCTTTGTATGCCCGAGTATTTGTGACCGCGTCTTGGATCCAAACGGCGCGTCATAGGCATTCCCTAAATGATGTATTTGAAATTGGACATGATAACCCGCACTAATCTTAGTTAGCCGCGGGTTCAGATACTCGAACGAATCGGCCTGACAGGCCGCCCCACCCGCACCCGAATCTCCATTTAATATGATAGATATCTTATCGGTAGGCGGCGCCGGATCTGCATTCGTAATCGGCTTACCAGCATAGGAAACTACTTTACTCATCTGACGAACACCCCAGGCCTTTGGCAAGGAAGTTGGGTTTCGTAGTCTAGAAAAAAGAAAACTGACGGGTATTCGATTGATCATTTGTGCCTCCCAGTATCGATTTTAGAAAAGGGTTAAATACGCTCCACACTGTCATACTTAGAACTATTTTCGCCAGCAGTTTTTAAACGATAGATCACACTCTAATTATCGAAAAAAAAGGCAAAAAAATTTCAGGGGATTTGAATGGGTTAAATTGAGTTGGGCTAAAAAGTGGACCCGTAGAACCGCTACTTTTTGGAGTATGCGGCCCCCCATACCCGTTTGAACGGTTACCAGTCGGCCAACCCCGTCATGCGACGGATCAGCTCTGGGTCTATCCCAGCCGTAGCCATTTCTCTGGCAATTTCCAGTTTGCCTTCTAACAAGCCTTTCAGTTTCCCTTTCCGTTCCCCTTTCAGTTCCCCTTCCAACAAGCCTTCTAGCTTACCTTCTAATTTACCTTCTAGATGCCCCTCTATCTTGCCTTCATAAAAAGACTTTTCCAACCCTGCGTCTTCGTCTCGCAGCCACCGCAACTGGCCATCGTAAACAACGCGCTCGTCGTCATCCAAACTCAATGTTTCCAGCACATGCATCGCCTTCTGGACCTCGGGATCCTGCATCGCTTCGGAAGACTGGCTCTCTTTTAGCGTATAGGCTTTCGTCAAAAAGGCCGCCCATCGCTCCAACGTCGTACGCACCTCACCCATCTCACGCTCAAATTTCCCCAGCTCAATGGTGTGTAATTCAAGGTCTTGAAAGGCTC